>BAXV01000060.1 GCA_001310715.1 Pseudovibrio sp. JCM 19062 | reverse complement strand
GGAGCCGCCGCCGCAGGAGCAGCTGGTGCTGCGTCCACTGCAGAAGCGTCTTCGCCCTCTTCCAGAAGGATCGCGATCGGTGCATTCACCTTCACGCCTTCAGTTCCCTCAGCAACAACGATCTTACCGATGGTACCTTCATCGACAGCTTCCACTTCCATGGTCGCTTTGTCGGTCTCGATCTCTGCAAGCACATCACCTGCAGAAACCGTGTCACCTTCTTTTACCAGCCACTTGGCCAGATTGCCTTCTTCCATTGTAGGAGAAAGCGCGGGCATCAAAATGTTGATCGGCATACCACTTATCTCCTGAAATTAGGCGGTGTAGGTCACAGCCTTGACAGCATCGATAACTTCCTTGGAGTTTGGCAGAGCCAGCTTCTCAAGGTTTGCTGCATAAGGCATTGGAACGTCTTTACCGGTTACGCGCAGAATTGGCGCATCCAGCCAATCGAAGGCTTCGCTCTGAACCTGATAAGCAATTTCAGAGGAAACAGAACAGATCGGGAAGGCTTCTTCAACAGTAACCAGACGGCCTGTCTTGCGAACAGATGCCAGCACCGTATCCATGTCCAGCGGACGAATGGTACGCAGGTCAATCAGTTCAACAGAAACACCCTGCTTTGCCAGCTCATCTACAGCCGGAATTGCGTAGGTCATGCCAATGCCCCACGAAACCATGGTCGCATCAGTACCTTCGCGAACAATCTTCGCCTTGCCGATTGGCAGAACCAGATCTTCCACATCCGGCACATCGAAGTGGTGACCGTAAAGGATCTCGTTCTCAAGGAACACAACCGGGTTTGGATCGCGGATCGCCGCTTTCAAAAGACCCTTCGCATCAGCTGCGGTGTAAGGCTGAACAACCTTCAGGCCCGGAATGGACGCATACCATGCCGCAAAGTCCTGAGAGTGCTGCGCACCCACACGAGCTGCCGCACCGTTTGCACCGCGGAACACCATAGGTGCACCCATCTGACCACCAGACATGTAAAGCGTCTTGGCAGCAGAGTTGATGATGTGGTCAATCGCCTGCATTGCGAAGTTGAAGGTCATAAACTCAACGATTGGGTTCAGACCAGCCATCGCAGCACCAACAGCAAGACCGGTAAAGCCATGCTCGGTGATTGGAGTGTCGATCACGCGCTTTTCGCCGAACTCATCCAGAAGGCCCTGGGAGATCTTGTAGGCACCCTGATACTGAGCAACTTCTTCGCCCATCAGGAACACGTTCTCGTTCCGGCGCATTTCCTCAGCCATCGCGTCGCGCAGTGCTTCACGAACGGTCATGCTCACCATCTTGGTGCCCGCAGGAATTTCCGGATCAGCAGGCGCAACGCTTGCAACCGGAGCAGCTGGTGCTGCCGGAGCGCAGGTGCCGGAGCTTCAGCAGCAGCCGGTGCCTCTGCCGCAGCAGGTGCAGCAGCGCCCAGATTATCCGCAGCAGAAGCGTCGTCGCCCTCTTCCAGCAGAACTGCAATCGGAGCGTTGACCTTAACTTCCTCGGTACCTTCCGCAACGAGGATTTTGCCAAGCACGCCCTCGTCAACAGCTTCCACTTCCATGGTCGCTTTATCGGTTTCGATTTCCGCGATCACGTCACCTGCAGAAACGGTATCGCCTTCTTTCTTAAGCCACTTGGCAAGCTTGCCTTCTTCCATGGTCGGAGAAAGCGCAGGCATCAAAATTTCAATAGCCATAATTAATTATCCCGACCTTAGAGCACGATATCTGTGTAAAGCTCAGATGCATCCGGCTCAGGATCGTTCTGCGCAAACTCAGCAGAAGCAGCAACAACAGCGCGAACTTCTTTATCGAGTGCCTTGAGATCGTCCTCAGTAGCCCATTCTTTTTCAAGAAGGCGAGCGCGAACCTGTTCAATCGGGTCATGCTCGGAACGCATCTTCTGGACTTCGTCTTTACTGCGGTATTTGGCAGGGTCAGACATGGAGTGACCACGGTAACGGTAGGTGATCATCTCAAGGATGTAAGGACCGTTGCCTTCACGGCACCATTCCATGGCATAGTCAGTTGCAGCTTTTACAGCGCGAACGTCCATACCATCAACCTGCATACCCGGAATACCGAAGGATGCGCCACGCTGGGAAAGATCAGTCGTGGAAGACGCACGCTCGATAGAGGTACCCATACCGTACTTGTTGTTTTCGATCACGTAGATCACAGGCAGGTCCCAAAGCTTCGCCATGTTGAAGCTTTCATAAACCTGACCCTGGTTGGCAGCACCATCGCCGAAGAACGCCATGGAAACTTTGCCGTTCTCTTTATAGCGGTTCGCAAATGCCAGACCGGTGCCGAGCGCAACCTGCGCGCCAACAATGCCGTGTCCGCCATAGAACTCTTTTTCTTTAGAGAACATATGCATGGAGCCGCCCTTGCCTTTGGACAGCCCCCCCTGACGACCGGTCAATTCAGCCATCACACCGTTCGGGTCCATACCACAAGCAAGCATATGGCATGGTCACGGTAAGAAGTGATCATCTGATCACCCTGTTCCTTGGCCATTTCCATACCAACAACAACAGCTTCCTGACCGATATAAAGGTGACAGAAGCCACCGATCAGACCCATGCCGTAAAGCTGCCCCGCCTTTTCTTCGAAACGTCGAATAAAAAGCATTTCGCGGTATGCAGCGAGTTCTTCTTCTTTGGAAAATTCTGCTATCGCGGATGCGTTTTTCATTGCACCGCGGGCTTTGGAAGCGCCTTTAGCGCGTCCGCCTGTAGACTTGGATTGAGTTCCAGCCATGAGCCTCGTCTCTTTTGACGTGAATTGGTGAGTGCACCCTATCCCGCGCGGGACGGATTGCCAATATTCGGATTAACACTTGGGGATTTATATAAGACGTTGATTTTATTGCATTTTCAAACTTAACCAGATTTAAGTTAACTTTTATAACTTAACCTGTTTCAAGTTAACACGCACTGATGTCTCAGCGACGCATGATTGCAACTTCATTCACATGAGCCAGATTTAGCGAGGCGCGGGCGCGCTCATCCACCATATCCGGATCAAGGCTTTCCGGATCAAGCAGCATGACACGGCGTTGTAATTGCAGGCGTTCTTCCCGCAATTCATGAAGCTCCAGTTCAAGCGCGAGAATTTCGTGCTCAATCTGCGGGCGCCCCACAAGGCCCAGCTTACCGTTAAGCGCGTGAAATGCAAAATAGCACAGCGCCCCAATGGCAATTCCTGGAACCACAAGATTTTTCAGATAAGAGTGTTTTCGCTGACGTGTAGTTGCTAGCACTGACTGACCTACTCATTACAAAAATGGCCACTAGCTAAAACTATTTCACAACGCCCTTAACCAACAGTTTCCACGCCCATAAAATTAGCTTTCTCGGCTAATTTTTTGAAAATCAGATGAAAACCGACGAACTGTTGTGAATTCGCAGCAAACTTGCAGAACGCGGCAGCCGATCCTATGCGGGTGCTCATATATCTTACGGCCCCACCTCATCGCCAATTGCAGATGACCCCACTGTCACAGCGCGGACAAGACCAGTTGAACTATCGATCACGACACGTGCGCCCCTCCGCTGTCGCCATAACCTTCATCTACACTTGCCTTGCCCGTCAGTCGGAAGACGCGCCATAATCTGATTATACTACCCGTGTGAAAGCTAAAAGTGAGAACCTGACATAACACCCTCCCGAAAGAGAGATTGAATCGTAATTCGATTCAAATACCAAGCAATTTTATGCATTATTAGCCAAATAGGCGGATAACCACCGAGCACATTCAATACTTGACGGGTAGACAACGTCTGGTTTATTACACTCAAACTCAGTACACGGCACAACAAGAGCACATTTACTTACGAACAACGCTCAGATGCCCAAATAAACAGAGATACTACTTTCTGAGATCTAGCTTTATTTAGCATGATTACACTCAAGTCAGGTCCTAAGAAAAACTCCAATGAAATATTATTACCCGCACATTGATGGTCTCAGAGCCATATCAATTGTAATTGTTTTAATTTTCCACGCGTTCCCCACTCTCTTGCCCGGAGTCTTTAGGGTAGATATCTTTTTCGTCATCTCTGGGTTTGTTGTCACCAGAAGTGTTTTATTAAATGAAACTTTAAAAAAATATATCTTTTTTTTGATAGCATCACATACTTTTACTCTCGCAGAGTGAAGCGAATAATACCCGCTCTATTATTCATGCTTTTAGTAATATCATTATTATTTGTATTTGCTTTGGATTGGCGAAGTAGGGATATCTTTAAAACAGCGGCATTTGCCTCTCTTGGTACTTCCAATATATTTTTATACTTTTCTAGTCAGGACTATTTTGCCACCAGCACGCAGCTGAATCCATTTACGCATACCTGGTCTTTAGGGATTGAAGAGCAATTCTATCTTGTTTTTCCATTTATTGTCTTCATTTTCAGAAGCAATCTGGCAAAGGTGATCGCCGTTGCGTCTGTCCTATCCCTGTTTGCCTATGTATTGTTATTTAGTAATTTTCATGCAGCCGCTTTTTACCTGCTACCAACTCGATTTTGGGAACTCGGACTTGGTGCACTTTTAGCAATTCATAGAGAAAGACTCTTACAGTTTAAGAGCCTACGGCATTCATGGATTGCATTGGCTTCTCTTGTCGCCCTTGGAACCACGATAAACTTCAGCGCCAGCTCATCACCATTACCAACCATAATTGCGGTTTTATCTGCCTCTGGACTGATTATGTTTGCAGACCATGGGTTTTTGGGCCGCTTGCTAGGCAGCAAAACAGCAATCCAAGTTGGGCTGCGGTCCTATTCGCTTTACCTTTGGCATTGGCCTATTTTAGTATTTGGAAGATGGACTGTTGGCAGCAGCATACAAGCGACCTTGCTTTGCTTGTTTGTCGCCATACTCCTCTCTGAGTTAGCCTATCAGGCGTTAGAAACGCCCCTGCGGAAGTACAGATGGTTTAGTTCCCCTAAAAAGACAGCGTTGGTTGGCGTTGCATTAATGGTCACCACTTTTCATGTTGTGGGCACACAAGCATATGTGGCGGCCAAACGTAACACCATCAATCTGGTTCACTTTTTGGGAGCACCAGAGCAGGAACAAGATGATCCAGTTCTATGCCATGGACAAGAAGCAACAAGTAAATATTCTGATCCTATAGCAGCTTGTTTATCCTCTGATAGATCTGCTGAAAAGCCAAATATCCTGTTCACGCTTGGCGATAGCCATGCAGCACAAATGACATATATGCTTTCAGAAGCTTCACACGCAACACCTTATCAAGTTCGGTTCATTAATACGGCCAACCAGCTAGATCCGCCATATTGCTTTTTTTTCTGATAACGCCTGCAAAGACTCTTTGGTCTACCAGGCGACCTTAGAAAAAGTGAAAGAGAATGATTTAGTCTTTTTTACATTCTTGAGCACGCATCTAAATGAAAAACTAGTGTCCAACATTCCCTTGAATGATGAAGTGAAGCCAAATCAGAAGGAGAAGAACCTGATTTCAGCACTAAACATTTTTGCGCAAGACTTGAAAGAGAGGAAAGCGAATCTAGTTCTAGCCTTGGACGTTCCTCTACTTAACTCAGAGAAGGTATCCATTGAATCTTGCGCTATTCAGCAAAGAATATTCGGTACTAACAATTGTCAAGTGGACATTGATCAAGCTGTTCACACACGTACTCGTCAAGAGCGTGCCTTCATGGAAGTAATGGAACAGAATGAAAATGTTGAAGTTTGGGACGCGGCAAAGGCCGTTTTTGAGGACAACAATATAGTATCAGCTCTTGATGCTGAGGGAAGATATCGGTTCATAGACTCCAATCATATTACTCAACACCAATCGCTCAAGCTGACCGATGATTTCAAAAAAACAGATTCTAAATTCACAAGGCCAACACAGAAGATTGTTGCCGGAGTAACCAGAAAAAACCAGGATCGTAAAGGGTTATCAGCAGAAGGTTGACCGTTTCTCAAACTACGAAAGACGCTTGGGTCCAGTTTGGTCACGCGAGGGCCCTGACTCTTAGCCAGAAACTGATAGCGTCTTCCAATGCTTCACTCATCGCTATCATTTCTCTCACTGTAGCATGAGCAGGAACTCACCAGCTCAATACAAACAACTGGTGAGAAAAGCTTTTCCAGAAACAGTTTTGACACAACCGCAGCCAGCCCTTGCTGATCCCACACCTAATTGGCGCCGAATGGAAGCGAGCACCCCTCAGGAACCTAAGAGCACCACCATCCCCTACCCGCATGAACATAATCAGATTCCCAATCAGGATGAGCCCAACGCCAATGACCGCTGGCATCGTCCACTCGAAGCCTCGGCGACTGTTGAAAGAAGCAAGGCGACTACAGGGAAGACCACCGTTGCATACCCAGCTTGTGCTGACCCGATACGGGCTACCAGCATGAGATAGGCGGTGAAGCCAATCACGCTTGCGAAGACGGCAAGATAAATAAGCGCGGCCACATAGGAAAATGAGGTTGGCACGACCAGCTGATCACCCGTAACGCTCATGAGGCAAGCAGGAACAACGCGCCAATGCCCATACCCCATGCATTGGCTGTCACCGTGCTGATACCAAGGCTCGTGTTTTGCGCGAAACCATGTTGCCCAAGGAAAAGAAGAAGGTGCCAAGCATGGCCCAGCCCACACCCCAAAGCGCATTTGCATCAAACGAAAGCGCGAGACTTTGCCAGAAGATGAAAACGAGGCCACTCACTCCAAAGAAAGCCGCAAAAACAACACGCCTTGTGATCTGCTCTCCATAAAAGAACCGAGCATTCACAGCATTAAATATGGAGGCAAGGGAGAAGATCACCGAAACCAGTCCTGAAGGAATGAGCGCAGTGGCATTATAAAGCGCCACAAAGTTCAAACTGAAAAGGCACAGAGCTTGCAAGATCACATAGCGCCATTGGCTCGGCAGAGATAAACGCCGGAGCACAAGCAAACCAGCAAGCATAACGACTGCCGCCATGGCGAACCGATAGAAAATAGAGGTCAGGATCGGCACATCACCTACTTGCCAGGCAATTGCTAACCAGCTGGTACCCCAAAGAAAAACAGTGGCAATAAACAGGACAGCGGTATTCATGATTTGTATCTCCTTGTCGATGAGATACACCCAGCCCCCTCGCCGCTTCTTGCATAATCTTGCGGTTTAATTTTCCATGATCTTTGCATAATCGCAAAGCTGATATATTCAGAACACATGAAACAGACTGTGACAGATTTTCTGGAAGCCTCAGCCGGTGCCCGTGCATCTGCGCGGTTAGATCTGGGCTCCGGACGAACGGTGATCCTTTGGGAAAACCAAGGTGACCGGATCTTTTACGACCGGCCTGAAGGACACACGTTCAGCTTTTATCTCAAGGGTGGCACCGGAACCCGCCGCCTTGATATTGGCGGAGCTCCGGTCATCCCGGAGCCGTTTGTGTCATGCCTGCCGGACAAAGCTCGGACTGGGAAATTGCATCATACTTCCAATTTGTCCATTTTCACATCCCTGACACAACGCTGCGCGCAAGCTACGCGCGCATTCACGACAGGGACGCCAGACGACTGGAAGTCAGGGAAAGCACATTTTGCGACCAGCCTGAAATTGCACTCCCGATGTTTCAGATGGCTCAGGCAGCCCAACAAGGCGACCACCTTGCCGCAGAAGAAGCGCTCTCGACTCTTGTCGCCCATTTGCCAGAAGAAAAGCTCATCCTCAAAAGCGGGCTTTCACCTAAACAACTGCGCCTAACAGATGAATGGATTTCTGCAAACATAAGCAAGTCAATCCTTCTGGCGGATCTTGCAAAAGAAGCCGGTCTCTCCGAATTTCACTTCCAACGTATGTTCACGCTCTCTCGCGGGATATCCCCGCACAAGTGGGTGCTGAGCAAACGCATTGAGCAGGCCAAGGAACAGCTAAAGAGCCCGCATACCATCGCCCAGATCGCAAGCTCCTGTGGCTTCTCCTGCCAAAGCCATTTGACCCGCGCCTTTAAAGCCGAAGTCGGCACCACCCCTGCACGGTACCGCGCTCAAGTCCTGAAGTAACAGTGCGGGGATAACCCGCCGCCCGACAATTTTGTCCTCCAGATTTTCGAAAGACCGTTTTCTTCAAATCTGCATCACTTTGAGCGCAAACAAACGCAAAAAACCTGCGAACAACGCAAACCAACGCACATAACAACGCAAAACCGGGGCTCTGAGAGAGGCCCGGAAATAAGCGCTATAGAACAGATACTTAGGCGTTTGCAGCCAGTTTGGTCAGCTTGGTGAGCACCGCAGCCGTCCCCTTCAGCCGATCATCCGCAGTTGGCCAGTCACGGGTCAACACAACCTTCTGGTCAGGTCTGATCTTGGCGAGGATAGTTTGCTCGGCAATGTAGGAGACCAGTCCGGCCGGATTGCTGAATTCGCTGTTGCGGAAGGCAATCACAATGCCCTTCGGCCCAGCGTCAATCTTTTCAACATTCGCTTTGCGGCATAATCCTTTGATGTAAACAATCTTCAGAAGGTGTTGAACTTCCTCAGGAAGTGGCCCGAAGCGGTCAATCATCTCCGCACCAAATCCATCAATGTCTTCAAGCTCCATGAGATCCGCCAGACGGCGATAAAGCTCAAGCCGCAGCTGCAGGTCCGGTACATACGTATCGGGGATAAGAACAGGTGTCCCAATCGCAATCTGCGGCGACCACTGATCCTCCTGAAAGTCCTCCCCGCCCGATTTCAGCTGAGCAACCGCTTCCTCCAACATCTGCTGGTAAAGCTCAAAACCCACCTCTTTAATATGCCCGGACTGCTCTTCCCCAAGCAAGTTACCCGCCCCGCGAATGTCCAGATCATGTGAGGCAAGCTGGAAGCCAGCGCCCAAATTCTCAAGACTTTGCAATACCTTAAGGCGTCGCTCTGCGGTAGGCGTAAGGGTCTTGTTGGCAGGCACTGTAAACAACGCATAGGCCCGCGTCTTGGATCGTCCCACACGACCACGGATCTGATAGAGCTGCGCCAAACCAAACATGTCCGAGCGGTGCACAATCAAAGTGTTGGCGTTTGGTATGTCCAAACCAGATTCCACAATAGTGGTCGCCAGAAGCACATCAAACTTACCCTCATAAAAGGCATTCATGATGTCATCGAGCTCACCGGCAGGCATCTGTCCGTGAGCGGAAACCACTTTAACTTCAGGCACATTCTCTTCAAGAAAGGCCCTCACCTCTGCCAGATCAGACACACGCGGACACACATAAAAGCTCTGCCCCCCGCGATAATGCTCACGCAGCAAGCTCTCGCGGATAACCATCGGATCGAACGGGGATATGAACGAGCGCACAGCCAAACGGTCCACCGGCGGCGTCGCAATCAGGGAAAGCTCGCGAACTCCTGTCAGCGCCAATTGTAAAGTACGCGGAATCGGCGTCGCAGAAAGGGTCAAAACGTGAACATCACTTTTCAGCTCTTTCAACCGTTCTTTATGCTTCACCCCGAAATGCTGCTCCTCATCAATGATGAGAAGACCCAAGTCCCTGAAACCAATAGCCTTACCAAGTAAAGCATGCGTACCAATCACCACATCAACGGAACCCTCTTTCAGGCCCTTCTTGGTCTCTGACAGCTCCTTACTAGGGACAAGTCGGGACGCTTGCCGCACTTCAATCGGCAACCCATTAAAACGATCCGCAAACGTCCGGTAATGCTGACGCGCCAACAAAGTAGTCGGCACAACAACCGCTACCTGCCTCCCTGACATCGCCGCCAAAAACGCAGCTCTTAGAGCAACTTCCGTCTTACCAAAGCCCACATCACCACAAATAAGCCGATCCATCGGCGCCCGGAAGCCATATCATCAAACACCGACTCAATAGCGCTCATCTGGTCATCGGTCTCGTCATAAACAAACCTTGCAGAGAACTCATCGTAAGCCCCTTCCGGAGCCGTAATCGCTGGAGCAGTTCGTAAAGCGCGTTCCGCTGCAATCTTGATCAAGCCATCGGCAATCTCAAGAATACGCTTTTTCATCTTGGCTTTACGAGCCTGCCAAGCCCCGCCGCCAAGCTTATCTAACTGAACTTCCTGATCTTCCGAGCCATAGCGCGTCAAAAGATCAATGTTCTCTACCGGAAGATAAAGCTTGTCCGAACCTGCATATTGCAGCTCAAGACAGTCGTGAGGCGCACCAACCGCCTCAATGGTCTTAAGCCCAATAAAGCGCCCAATACCATGCTCAACATGCACAACCAGATCACCCGGAGAAAGCGCCGAGGCTTCTGTAAGAATGTTCGCGCCCTTGGACTTACGCCGCCGCTGACGCACCAAACGGTCACCAAGGATATCCTGTTCGCCAATGAAGGCCAGACCATCAATCTCAAAGCCGTGCTCAAGGCCGAGCAGGACCAAGGCTGTCAGCCCAGCGGGAACCTTGTCCAACTCAGCAGAATTCCCCGCATATCCGGTGCGATCCAGTCCATGGTCAGCCAAAACCTGCGCCAGACGCTCGCGGGACCCCTCACTCCAACAGGAAAGCACCGCCCTCTTCCCGTCCTTGGCAAGAGCAGACACATGGGTGGAAAGCGCATCAAAGATGTTCACATCACCAGCAGCACGCTCAGCTGCAAAGTTACGCCCCTGACGACCACCCATATCAATAGCGGTCTTGCCAGTCCCCGGAGGCATGGCAAACGGCGACAACTGCGCTGACGCCCTGTCAGCAACGCAGCTCCCGAACTCCGGCTCCTGAAGGTACAAAGCAACCGGTGGGATTGGCTTATACGAAACCCCTGTTGAGAGCGCCTTGTTGTTTAAGCCGTCCTGACGCGCCCCGTAGTGCTCCTCAACCTGCTCCAGCCGCTCCTTGATCATGTCCTCGGTATTGGCATCCAGCAAAACCGGCGTTTCACCAATGTAGTCAAACAGGGTAGCAAGGTTTTCATGGAACAACGGCAGCCAGTGTTCCATCCCCGCATACCGGCGCCCTTCACTGATGGACTGATAAAGAACATCATCCGGCCCAGCGGCCCCAAAGGTGGTCACGTAATTACGACGGAAGCGGGAGATGGTTTCTGGCTCAAGAATGATCTCACTCATCGGGACAAGTGTAAGCCCCTTCTTCTGAGCGAGCGTCATTTGACTATCCGTATCAAACGAGCGAATGGACTCCAGCGTATCCCCAAAGAAGTCCAAACGGACCGGCTCTTTGGTTGCCGGAGAAAACAAATCAATGATCCCGCCGCGCACCGCATATTCTCCGGTTTCACGCACGGTTGGAGTTCGGGCAAACCCGTTCACTTCCAACCACTTGATGATCTTGTCCGGATTAATGCGATTGCCCGGCTTAAACGAGAGAATATGGTCGGCTGCCCAGTCCCGAACCGGCATCCGCTGCAAAGCCGCATTAACCGTTGTGATCAGCACGAACTTCTTTTTCTTGGGTAGCCCCTTCGCCAGTCGCAGCAAAGTCAGCAATCTGCGCGCAACAATCGCTCCATGCGGCGAAACACGGTCATACGGCAAACAATCCCACGCCGGAAGCTGAAGCACTTCCACATCAGGCGCAAAGAACCCCAGAGCCTCGGTCAGCGCCGCCATACGCGTTGCATCGCGGGCAATATAAGTCAGCGCAAGGCCACCCTCCTGAACTTCTGCAAGTATTTTTGAAAGCACGTATGCTTCCGCTCCATCAGGAACAGAGGCGAGCGTTATGTTTTCACTTTTCTTCAGCAAACTTTCAAACACGGGATGGGCAACCTTATTTCTTCAAATCATCAGCAGACAAAACAAAGGCATCTGATTGCGCCCAACCAGATGCCTTAAATCATTAGCTTCCGCTCTTATCCTTGTAGTAGTTCAGGATCTTACGGAAGAGCTCTGTGTTGGCTTCATCAGGGACCGGTTTGGTTCCAATAAACCATGAGAACAGGTCCTGATCGTGGTGCTGTAAGAACACCTCCAGCTCATCCAGCTCACCGTCGGACATCTGGGCTATATGCTTTTCAACGTAGCCACCCAGCATGATGTCCATTTCCTTCATGCCGCGATGGTGGCAGCGGAAAATGATGCGCTTTCTCCGGTTATCCAGCTCAATGTTCTTGTTTTGATCTACACTCTGCGCACTATGGTCCATCGTCATTCCCCTAGACGGTCGCTTATGCCTGTCACTATCTGCAAATAGATAGGCTAAATCGTTTCGCCTGTATACAACCCTTATTTTCATCTGTCAGTGTTTTCTTAAGGGCGTTGCACAAATCACAGGAACATGGCACAGATCAATCTACCTGTTCCCCTTATGGTCTATATGGTATGCGCCTACTCGCCTTGATCCTCTTTTCGCCTCCGTCACCAAACTTCCCGGTATCGGACCCAAGATTGCCAAGACCATAACGAGCCTGCTCGTCGGCAGCCCGGACCGCGAAGCCCGCATTGCCGATCTCCTCTTCCATGTTCCGGTCAACGTCATCGATCGGCGCTTGCGCCCGGTGTTTCCGGCTCTCCAGAAGGGGAAATCGTGACGCTGGTCCTCCATATCGATCAGCACCGCGCGCCCCCACGTGGCAGCCGCGCGCCCTACAAGGTGCTGGCACATGACGAGACCGGCGCAATTGAGCTGGTGTTCTTCCACGCACATGGCGACTACCTTCAGCGTACGCTACCGGTCGGAGAAAAACGCATCGTGTCGGGTAAAGTCGAATGGTTCAATGAACGCGCCCAAATGGTTCACCCCGACCACATGGTCTCGGAGGAAGAAGCCGAGGCACTGCCCCTTGTAGAGCCCGTCTACCCCATGACAGCGGGCCTTGCCTCCAAAACCCTGCAACGGGCCATGTCCACTGCGCTTGAGTTCCTGCCGCAAATGCCGGAATGGCAGGACGAGCCCTTTATTGAACAACGCGGCTTCCCGCCGTTTGATGTGGCGCTGCGTTCCATTCACAAACCAGAAGATGCCAGAGATCTGGCACCAGAGGGCAAAGCCCGCGCACGACTGGCCTATGACGAATTTCTAGCTAACCAGCTCGCTCTGGCACTGGTACGCAACTCACTGCGCCATATGGGCGGCAAATCCCGTAAAGGCGATGGCTCCCTGCGTCGCAAGATCCTTGCAGCCCTGCCGTTTGAACTCACAGGTGGTCAGGAAGAAGCACTGAAAGAGATTTTTGCAGATCTTGAAGAGCCCTCCCGCATGCTGCGCCTCCTCCAGGGCGATGTAGGCTCCGGCAAGACGGTCGTCGGCCTCATGGCAATGGCAGCCGTCATTGAAACGGGCGCACAAGCCGCCATGATGGCACCAACCGACATTCTCGCCCGTCAGCACTACGCCTCCATGAAACCACTGTGTGAAGCTGCAGGCATTCGTATGGCCGTCCTGTCCGGCAAAGACACAGCCAAAACCAAACGCGAGATTGGCGAAGCGCTGGAAGCAGGTGACATTGATCTGATCGTCGGTACTCATGCTCTGTTCCAGTCCACCGTCAACTTCAAAGATCTCGGCATTACCATCGTGGATGAACAGCACCGCTTCGGTGTCCACCAACGTCTCGCGCTCTCCTCCAAGGGCGCCAATGTGGATGTACTGGTGATGACCGCAACCCCGATCCCGCGCACGCTGGTGCTCTCCTACTTCGGCGACATGGACGTCTCCCGCCTTACCGATAAACCCAAAGGGCGTCAGGAGATCAAAACGGTCTCCATTTCCCTGGACCGCATCGGAGAGGTTGTTGACCGCCTTAAAGCCATGATCGCTCAGGGCCAGAAGATCTACTGGGTGTGTCCACTGGTAGAGGAATCTGAAAAGATCGACCTTGCTGCCGCTGAGGAGCGTTTCAACGACCTTCAAAACGCGCTTGGCCCCGTCGTTTCCCTTGTTCATGGCCGTCAAAAGCCGGAGGATAAGCAGGCTGCCATGGACGCCTTCAAGAACGGCGACACCCGCGTGCTTGTGGCAACCACTGTTATTGAGGTGGGTGTTGATGTGCCCGACGCCACAATCATCGTTATTGAGCATGCAGAGCGCTTCGGCCTTGCCCAGCTGCACCAGCTGCGTGGGCGCGTTGGCCGCGGAAGTCTTGCCTCCTCCTGCCTGCTGCTCTTTAAAGCGCCACTCACTGAAACCGCGGCTGCACGCCTGAATATCCTCCGCCAGACCAACGACGGATTTCTCATTGCAGAAGAGGATTTGCGCCTGCGCGGTGAAGGGGAACTTCTGGGCACCCGTCAATCCGGCTCACCGGCTTCAGACTAGCTTCCATCGAGGATCATGCTGATCTGATGGAGATCGCTCGTGACGACGCCAAGCTAATATTGGCAACGGACCCTGACCTAAAATCAGAAAGAGGCGACGCCTTGCGTCACCTCCTGTATCTCTTTGGTAGAGACGAAGCCATCAAACTGTTACGGGCAGGCTGACCTAGTCAGCCTCATGGTTTCCTGACTAGCTTCGCTTTTACCAGCCTTCTTACGCTGATACGCCTCAACAGCCTGTTTGTCCTCGCCCTCCAGCAGCGCTGGATATTGGGGACTGACAAGGCCTGCTGAAATAACCAGCTTCGCCGCATCTTCAACACTCATGGAAAGCTCGATGATGTCCTCACGGGGCACAAACAGCAAAAATCCAGAAGTCGGGTTCGGCGTGGTCGGCAAAAAGACAGAAATCGTATCCGCCTCATTTGCAAGACGCGCTGCAACTTCACCCTTCGTGTCCGTCGCAAGAAACACAAGAGCCCACAACCCCTCTCGTGGATATTCAATCAAGCCCGCCTTGGTAAAATTACGCCCACTATCATTCAAAACAGTCTCAAAAATCTGCTTGAGCGCACCATAAAGGTTACGCACCAACGGCATCCGGCCAAGAATGGACTCGCCAACACTAACGAGCGACCGGCCCGCAATGTTCGCCGTCAGGAAGCCGATGATTGTGATCGCCACCAGCGCAGCAAACAAACCGAAGCCCGGCACTTCCACCGGCAGGTAATTGTCAGGATTGTAGATAGACGGCAGGAAGGGCTTCACCCACCCGTCAATCAGTTGAATAAGCGACCAACTCAGATAAAGGGTGATACCCACCGGCCCCGTAATCACCAGTCCAGTAAAAAAGTAGTTCCGCAACCGCGTCATAAATCCAACGCGCTTTGGTTTTCTATCCCCGTCAGATCCCATCGGCCAAACTTTCTTATCTCGGGAACCATCCGCATTCAGACTGCGGCAAGGTGCAGGTATATCCTTACATCTTTACGAACTAGTGTATTTTGTAGGTTTTGCAAGTTCCCCTTGAAAAGAACTCACGCTTCCCATGTAAGCAGGTGGATATGTTAGCCATGGTCGCCGATTAACGTGCCAATAGCCAAACTCTTACTATTGTCAGCACTTAGCAACCCAGCCTATAAGGCATATTATGCTTGCCGGACATGGAGCAACCTGTGAAGAAGCTACTCTACCTAACGCTTGGTTTAGCCTTGTGGCCACAGGGATCGTTGGTATCTTTTTGCCGCTGCTGCCGACTACCATTTTCTTTATCCTTGCAGCGGGCTGCTTTGCCAAGTCCAACCCGCGTCTGGAAAACTGGATATTAACACACCCCAAGATTGGCCCAAACGTCATCCAGTGGCAAGAACATAAGGTTATCCCGAGAAAAGCAAAACTCTTCGCCTTCACCGGCCTGACCTTCGGTTATCTGATGTTCCTGAAAATGTCAGAGCCGGCAATCCCACTCGCCGTCACCGTCGCCTCATCATGTGCGCCATCGCCACCTACATAGCCACCCGCCCCTCCAAGCCAGCAACAGCCTGAGAGCACCACGTGGCGGAACCGCATCAGTATCGAAGGTTTGCCCATGGGGCCTAAGAATGCCCGTTCCACAGTGCCTTAGGTAGAGGGAAAGCTAGGTGCGTTGCAATTTAGAGGCACCTCACCCTTCCCATTACTCAAGCTGTGCGGACTACGCCCCCATTTTTTTTGCTAAAAGATATCCGGAGGTTCCTGATAGTCCTGGCCCGGATGAGTTGAGGCTCCGATATGATAGAGCTTTGAAAAAGCTGTTTTACCAATTGACCAGGCTGCTGTTGGACGCCAGACAAAGAATTGGTCAATCGCACAATCTCCAGCATAGGGGTCTCCCCCGACCAGATTGATATTTATTGCCTCCAGGTCTGCTGGGGAATAAGCGGTGCGGCCCAATATGAGGCTGCGAAAATCTCGAATATGAAGCGCCAAAATACTCTCAAGGCGATCCGCAAATTCTTCGCGTAACTCATCAGTCCAATGTGGTGGTGTCTGGATTTCTCCGGCAGCATCACCTTTGATGAGGGTCGGAGCATCTTGCACCTGCAACCATAAGATTGCCTTCCCCTCCGGGCAGCGCGAGGGATCCAGAAGATGGGGCTGGATAACGCTGATTGTCGGCGTCTGCGGAAGCATGCCGCGTATGCCTTCATTGCAGGACTTGGAGACAGCGTCGATCCCCTCGCTTAAGGATACAACAGCCGCCTGTTCCAAACCGGGAGCGATCCAGTCAGGCGGAGCGTCAAGAGCGTAATGCAGTTGAAAGCTGCCTCTTCCATAACGAAACTCTTGCACCAGTTTGGTGGTCTTGTTTGTTCGGTTATCCCGCAACAAACGTGCATAAAGCTGCGTAGGGGTTACAGAGCATATTACTGATTTGTTTGCATCAAACTGTTGACCGTCGGATGTGATAGCGCCGCGAGCGCAATTATTTTTAAGGATAATGCGGTCTACCTCCACAGAGGTTCGAATGGTGCCGCCCCGTTCCAAAAATAGACTTTGTAAAGCTATTGCCAGATTATAGATGCCGCCCTTTACCATGTATGCGCCGGACTGCTCCATAGTAAAAGCAAGAAGCTTATTCATGAGCTCACTATAGGCAGATTCCGGCGTTTGCCCCGTATGTAAAATCCAGGGTGCCCATAGGGATTGAATAATATCGGAGCCATAGTTTTGTTCCAGCCACCCCCTCGAGGTGCCGAGACCGGAACCCACCCACGTCAGAAACCCATGTAATCCGCGCTGGCGTATTTCCCTTAAAACTGTCTGTAGGAATGGCATAGAGCGCAGTTGACTGGAAAGTAACACGCTGATGAAAGCCGCATGGCTCTCTATACTCTGCATATCCTGAATATGCTGATCACCATCCCCTTCGGAAAGCGCATTGAATGCAGCTGCATTCTGGTTTCTATCGGTTGTGAGGACCAAGCTTCTGCCGTCAAGACGGGATACCGACGTGGGGCGATTAGAGTGGCAAAATTCCAAACCGTGACGGCGCAAGTCCTCTTCCAATAGTTTGTAGGCTGGAGAGGTTACGAATAGGATTGGATTGGTTGACATCAAATCGTGATGAAATCCAGGAACAGTAATTTCACCGGTGGACATACACCCGCCAATGCGCTCGTTGCGCTCAAGGAGCAACACCTGTTCATTTTTTTCCAGCCAGCATTACGGCACATACAAGCGCGTTTATGCCACTGCCTACAATGATGTGATCATAACGTTCTAACATTGTATCCAACAACATTTCCTTCCGTGCCGATTAATTGCTCAAGTAAAACAACGTTTTTTTATGATGAACAATTAAAGGTACGTATACGGGCCTGTTACAAGTCGTCGGGCTCTAAGCACCTGCCAGACCATAGACAGAAGCGCTTTTATGTGACACTCACAAATAGACCTCTTAGTCGCCTAATGCATGCTGTGTTCAAACTCGACTGGTTGGAGCACGTAGTCGTCCGGAATGTCTGCAAGTTGAACAACCTTGCCACCGTTCTCGGAGGAGAATTTCTCGGCACCGGCTAGTGTTCCGAACGGGATAGCCTCTGGAGCGCCCATGCCGCCGTTTTGCGTACTCTCAATCACGAAGAAAGCGGCATCAGCGTCAACCCAGTTGTCGGTTCCAGGCTGCTCCCAGCTTTCGGCTTTATCCATGTCGTTTACGTAGATTGCGACATAGTCTTTGGATTCTTCAGGCAAGCGGGTGAAGGCGACGGCATCGCGCACCTGCGTGAACCAAAGCGGGAACGGGCTTCCTGCCAAGTGGATCTGGCTTTTGGTCCTTCATGATCCAATACGGTCATTTGGCAATAGAACCCGGCAGCTTCTGCATTGAGCTGCATTGGAGCGGGTTTGGCGGCTTCTTCTTTTTCCTGACACGCTGCCACAAGCAATGCGAGGCCAATGACTGCTAATAGTTTTTTTCATCACGGGGAAACCCTCTTAAGCAGCAGGATTGCGCCAGACATGGCGACGCCTGCAAACACAAAGATTGATACAAGAGCAGCAATTGGTGAGAATGGAAGGCTTTCTGCCACACCTGCCATCCCGCCAACCATGGCGTTGGCATCCAGTGCAGACAGGTTGAACAGACGGAACGCATCGGCTGGGTTTGCCAGAAGAGCAAACGGGAAGACGCTGGAGGCAAAGAAGCCTTCGCTGTCTGCAACCAATGCACCCAGCAAGGCAAGATCGTAAAGCACGATAAGCACAAGCCAGATGCCAATTGCCATAGCTGCCGCTGTTGTCACCTGCCGGACAAGTGAGCTGACAACGTAGCCAAGCGAGAGGAAAGCGAACCCGAGAACAGTTGAAGTTGCGATAAGACGCGCAAAATCAATAAAACCGCTGGTGTCGCCCCCGCCGGTGAATGTCAGCATCAATGCTGTTGAGCCATAGCCCAGTGTCAAAGCAAGAAGCAGGACGCAGGTGTGTCCGACGGCTTTACCGATGAGGAACTCACTGCGGGTTATTGGGGAGGAGAAAATCAGCAGCAAGGTGCCGCGTTCGATTTCCCCGGCAACCGCATCAAAGGCCAGCAGAAGCGCAATCAGCGGAACCAGATAGACGGACAGGCTCGCGAGGGAGGCCACTGTGATTGTCATGCGGCTTACATCGAGCGTGCCGGCAGGGGCTGAGCCGAGCAAGGCCAACGCCAGTGAGAAGGCGCTCAGGATTATGACCGACAACAGGATCCAGCGGTTGCGCAGGCCGATGCGGAACTCTTGATGGGCTACAGTCAGGATACGTTGCAACATATCTTAAGCCTCCCCTGTTCTGTCTTCTTGGTGCGCTTTTTCAGAGAAGTGCTTATAGACATCATCCAGCGTCGGCAGATGGACATCAATATCCTCGATCATCGCGCCAAGACTGGTGACGGCTGCAATTCTCGCGATCTTGTCTTCGTGGGCACACATGATCTCAACGGAGCGGCAATTAACGGGAGTTCCGCCCAGTCGATCAGCAAGTTGGTCTGCCGGTTCGTCTTTTGACTTCACCTTCAGTCTGATTGGCAGTCGTGCCGCCGTGCGCAGGTTTTCCAGCGTGTCGTTGGCAACCAATCGACCTTGGGACATGATCAGGATGCGATCCGTGCGTGCTTCCATTTCTGTCAAGGCGTGGGAGGACAGCAGCACGGTGGCACCGTTTGCGGAGATCTCGGTCACCAGATCATAAAAGTTCTGGCGGGAGATCGGATCAAGACCGCTGGTCGGCTCATCCAGCAGAACCAGTTTGGGTGTTCCGATCAACGCCTGAGCCAGTCCAAGACGCTGGCGCATCCCCTTTGAGTATGTTCCGATGCGGCGGCGTCCCGCTTCTGCAAGGCCGACGCGTTCAAGCAAGCCAACGGCTTTCTTGGCGTCCTCGCCTTTAAGTCTGGCGTAGTATTTGAGAACCTCGACACCCGTCAGGGTTCTTTGAAAGGCGACAGACTCAGGCAGGAACGCGGTGGATGCGCGTGCTTTATCACTGCCGGGCTGCGCGCCCAAAACTTCAATCCGTCCTTCTGTCGGGGTCAAAAAGCCAAGCGACATCTTGAAGAATGTCGTTTTGCCTGCCCCGTTGTGCCCGAGCAGCGCGACCCTCTCTGCGCTTCCCAGCTCAAAAGAAAGGTCTTTCACAGCATCCCGTCCATCGAAGGTTTTGCGGACGTTTTCAGCTCGAAGAACTGTTGTATTCATCTTCTTGCTCCTACCTTCGGCAGTGTTATCTCCGGAGGGTGCATCAGTGGTTTTGTGTCCACGATTCCACCTGGCAAAAGCGCCGGGAATTGCGACTGTGTCCAGCTGAGAAGCTGAACTGCAGGGCTTCCGGTGAGCAGTTTTGCGGAAGGTTGTGTCCAGAGAATTTGGTCGACCATGTCGTTTGGCCGATAGGCGGTGGCCGCTATTCCATCTCCATTCATGTCAAAGGCTGCATGATCACTCCAAAAATTGCCACGTCCTTCATGGGTCCACTCCAGGTAACGTGTGCCCACGTACTTGACCTGTGTTTTGTTTCCGATGAAGGCGTTGTTAGAGAAATCGTTCTGGGCAGATCCGGCTGTGAAATGAACTCCAATCTCGCAGCGCTCAAACCTGTTTCCTTCAACAGTGTTCTTGTTGGCGTTGTACATAAAAAGACATTTTTCCGGAGACGCTTTGACATAGTTTCCGGTGATGACTGCATTGTTGGCGTAGTTCAGCATCAGGCCGTGATCGCGATCATCATCAGACGTGTTGCCAGTGATGGTGAGCCTGTCAGAGAACATCAGTGCGTAACCAATGTGGTTACCTACCGATACGTTGTTGGAGATCACCCCCCTGTTGCCATACATGTAGTGGACAGCAAAGCGCACGTTTTCAATATAGTTGTTTCTGAGGGTGTCATTCGGGCTGGTGTTCACAAAAATACCATCCCGACCATATCGAATGGTGTTGTACTCCGCGACAAGTCCGGGGGCGTTCCAGACGTATATACCATTACCGCGCTCGTTGGGGCGCAGGTCCTGCCGTCCTTCAATCAGGTTGTCGGCAATATAGGCGTCCTTGGGTCCGTGAGCATTCACGCCTACCAGATTGTTGAGGAATTTATTGCCAGTAATTCGGGCACGGTCTGCGTCTTTGGTCAGCTTTACGCCAGAATCGATAGTTTCATTGGAAAGACCTGAACCGGTGATCACCAGTCCATCGATGACCGCATCGGGTGCTTCGACAGTAATGACTGAGCCTTTGCCGTTGCCCTTAAGCTCTGCGCCCGGCTCTCCTTTAAGCACCAAAGACCGGTCGATGACGATCGGTCCCTGATGAGTTCCAGCAGAAAGGCGCAAAACGTCTCCGTCCTGCGCCTTTTCCAAGGCGCGGGCTAAGGCATCGGGCTGCGCAGGAACCTGCAGCTCGGCGGCGTGCGCTGTCATGCTCACGCCAACCAAAGCCGTCGCTCCCAACACTGTTTGCCAGAAAAACCTTGTCATGCCCGCTGCTCCTTATGCGTCGCGTGGTTCTACGAACATACGACCGCGCATTTCCATGTGCAGGGCATGACAGAACCAATTACAGTAGAACCAGTGAACGCCTGGACGCTCCGCAATGAAGGTCACGGAAGCTGTTGCCTGAGGAGCAACTTCCATCGCTACGCCGTAGTTGGACATGCAGAAGCCGTGTGTCAGGTCATCGATGTCATCAATATTGGTGACATAAACGGTGACTTCATCGCCCTGCTTCACAGTGAACTTCTCAAGAGAGAACATTGGCGCAGAAGAGTACATATACACACGAACTTTGTTACCGTCGCGGATAACGTCTTCAGCATCTTCCAGATCAACACCGTCTGCTTCTGCCTGTATAACTGCATCAGCAAACATTGGGTCATCGCGGGTCCATATAGACTCCGGATTTACAAGGTCGCGGCGAACGAGAGTGACGTCATGTGGCTCAGCGAATGCCGGGCTGTCATGAACGAGCACCATTTCGTCACCGGAAATGTCGATCAGCTGCTCGTTTTCTGGCTTCAAAGGACCAACGTTTATGTAGCGGTCTTTGGAGAACTTGTTCAGAGAAAGAAGCCACTTACCGTCCGCATCCAGAGTTTCG
>BAXV01000059.1 GCA_001310715.1 Pseudovibrio sp. JCM 19062 | reverse complement strand
ATCATAATTTCTGGGTCATAACCCTAGCATCACCAAGACCCCCGCAACTGCCACAGACGCCCCTCCGGGCACATTGCCCGTCCCTTTCCTATAAAGCACACCCATTGGATCTATTGGGAGATTTTTCACCCCGCTTCCTTTACGCCGCTCCCATTAGCACCCATATTCACGTCTCCAACGCGCGTTCCCTTAAAGAGGCACCGCTGTCCTGCGGGAGCGCGCGTCCCATATTGTTTGAAAGCTGCTTGTCTCTCCCACACGCATCGGAGAGACCAACTTGTATTTTGTTGTCACCGGAGATTGAAAATGAGCGAGATCGCAAAGGTTCTTTTGCAAGATTGGAAAACCCCGTTTGGACTTCCGCCTTTCTCACAAATCAAACCGGAAGATTTTGAAGACGCTTTTGAAGAGGCCTGTGAGGCGGGCGAAGCGAACATCAAGCGCATCGCTCAAAATCCTGAAGAACCAACTTTTGAGAACACCATTGCTGCTTTGGAGTTGGCGGAAGATGCTCTGGAGCAAGTTGCAAGCGTATTTTTCAACCTCTCCTCTGCAGATACCAACAAAACCCTGCAGCAGGTCGAACGCAACATTTCTCCCAAACTCGCCGCCTACAGCACAAAAAAAGCACCTGAACCCGGACCTCTACAAGCGCATCGAAACTCTGATTGCCAAAAAGGACACGCTGAACCTCACACCTGAGCAGGACCGTGTTCTGGAGCGTTACTATTCCACCTATCAGCGTGCCGGCGCTGGCCTAGATGCCGCAGGCAAAACCCGCATCGCAGAAATCAACGAGCGCCTTGCCACCCTTGGCACCAGCTTCGCACAGAACGTTCTGGCCGACGAAGCTTCCTACAAGCTGCTTCTGGAAAACGAAAGTGATCTGGAGGCCTGCCGGACTTCCTCGTCAAAGCCGCCAGTGCAGCTGCCGAGGAACGCGGAGAGCCGGGTAAATACGCCATCACCCTCTCCCGCTCCTCCATTGAGCCGTTCTTGCAATTCTCCAAACGCCGTGACTTGCGTGAGGAAGCCTTCACCGCTTGGGCAAACCGCGGCAACAATCCGGGCAAAACCAATAACTCCGAGATCGTTCGTGAAACCGTTCAGCTACGCAATGAAAAAGCCAGACTGCTCGGCTTTGAAAACTTCGCTGCATTCAAGCTGGACGATGTCATGGCAAAGAACACCGGCGCGGTAGAGGAACTGCTGACCAACGTGTGGGGCCCAGCCAAAGAACGTGCACTGGAAGAAGCCGCAGACCTGCAGGAGATGGCACAAAGCGAAGGCGACAACATCAAGATCGCTCCATGGGACTGGCGCTACTATTCAGAAAAAGTGCGCAGCGCAAAGCACGATCTGGATGAAGCCGAGATCAAGCCATACTTCCAGCTCGACCAGATGATCGAAGCCGCCTTTTACACCGCAACTCGCCTGTTTGGCCTCACCTTCAAAGAGCTGAAGGGACAGGATCTTTATCATCCGGACCTTCGTGTGTTTGAGGTCTTCGACAAAAACAACAAACACCTCGGCATCTTTATCGGTGATTACTTCGCCCGCTCTTCCAAGCGCTCCGGCGCATGGATGAGTGCGTTCCGCTCCCAGCAGAAGCTGAAAGGCGACATTCGGCCTATTATCGTCAATGTGATGAACTTCTCCAAAGCACCAGAGGGCGAACCAACCCTTCTGACCTTTGACGATGCCCGCACCCTGTTCCACGAGTTTGGCCACGGCCTGCACGGCCTCATGTCCAACGTCACCCACCCGCTTGTCTCCGGTACCAGCGTGGCGCGGGACTTTGTGGAACTGCCTTCCCAGCTCTTTGAGCACTGGTTGGCACAGCCGGAAATCTTGAAGAAATTCGCCCGCCATTACCAGAGCGGCGAAGTTATTCCCGAAGAGCTGCTGAAGCGTCTGCTGGCGGCCTCAAACTTCAATCAGGGCTTTGCCACCGTTGAGTATCTGGCAACGGCCATTGTTGATATGGCAATCCATAAGCATGAAACCCTCGCCGCACTTGACCCGGCTCAGGTTGAAGAAAAGGTCCTTGGCGACATAGGCATGCCAAAAGAGATCATCATGCGCCACCGCATCCCGCATCTCCTACATGCCTTTTCAGGTGACGGATATTCTGCGGGCTACTACAGCTACCTCTGGTCAGAAGTTATGGATGCTGATGCATTCGAAGCCTTTGAGGAAACCGGCGATGCCTTCCATGCGGACACTGCATCCAAGCTGGAAGAGTTTATCTACTCTGCGGGCGGCTCTCAGGACCCGGCAAAAGCTATATGGATTTCCGGGGCAAAATGCCATCCATAGAACCACTTCTCAAAGGCCGCGGACTGGTCAGTTAAGCAAAAGGCATTGCAAGCCAGATATCAGAACACAAAAAGGGCGGACCAATCGGTTCGCCCTTTGTCATTTCTAAAAGATTCGAAACGCTTTAGAGCATGTCACGTTCATATGAATTCACACACCAAGCTCTAAGCGTTTATTTTCACGCGTATTCTTCTCCGAAAACCGGACCCACTTTTCGGGAATACGCTCTAGCTCTTGATCAACCGGTTCAGGCCACTCAGAAAGACAACAAGCCAGCCAAAGATCATCAACATCCCGCCCGTTGGAGCAGCAAAGTCGAAGAGCTTATCGCCCACGAACAACCGCTGAGCTAGATCACCGCAGAACAACCCGACTCCTGCAAACAGCAGCAACATCGCAAGTGCAATGCCCTTTGAATTGGTAATCCCGTGAGCCACACCAAGCCCCACAAACGCAGCTGCATGCATCATCGTAATTTGCGAGATAATCTGCAGAAGCTGGTTGTCTACTGCATGCGAGCTTGCCGCTGAGCTCAGGATAGCAATAACACCGCAAAACCCGCCAAGCGCCAAGCCAAGACCAAGCCCCTGACCAAGTTTAATCCGTGATTGGTCTACCGGCGCCGCGTCACTTGCATCCTCCAGCATAGCTACTCCTTAAATCCCTGTTCCAAAGTACATACTGCGCGAAACACGAGCATGCATCAACTGCATTTAGGAGAACCTACAAAAATTGCAAACCTCACCCCAAAACAACTTGATGCTTTAAGACTGACAAACCCCGTGCCCAAGCTATAATTCCTCAAACGGCAAAGAGGATGGCAATGATTGATTCCCTGACAATTTCAGATCTGGCTGACACTCCGCAGTATCTGGAAGAAGCCGCAAAGGGCATCTGGCTGGAATGGTGGAAAGAGGAAGGTCATCCCATTGAAGATGTTCATAAGGAACTTCAGGCCAGTTTTGACAAGACAACCATACCGACAACATTAATCGCTCATGACCAACACCAGTTCCTTGGCACAGTCACGCTGGTCAAATCAGATATGAGTAAACGCCCGCAATACACACCATGGCTAGCATCCCTATGGATCTCGCCCGCACACAGAGGCAAAGGTATCGGCGCGCGGCTTGTGAACGAGCTTGAAGAGCTGGCGTGCAGCAGCGAAATCACACAGCTCTACCTCTTCGCAAAACTCAGCCTGCGCAGCTTTTATGAACAGCTTGGCTGGCAATGCATTGAGGAGGATGTGAACGGCGTAAACATATTCCGCAAACGCTTAGGCCAATGAGGACGGACGCCTCATCAACACCATATGCAGTCCCGGTCCATAGCCGTCCTCTTTAACTGACTGGGTTTCAAATCCCATCCTCTCATAGAAAGGAGAGGTATGCTGCGAGGTGTCGATTACAACGGCCTGATCTGGATGGTTGTGCATGATACGCTCAAGCCGGTAGCGAACAAGAGCCGATCCAATCCCCTGCCCATGCAGGTCACGGCGCACCATCCCCCATGCCAGCCCGATGTCCTTTGACCCTAGGCAGTAACCGCCAGCACCAACAACCTGCCCATCCTTTTCAAAGACGAAGTAAGGATCACTCAGCGTTTCCAGATAGCGGCAATAATCATCCCGCTCCGCCTCCGCAAAATACTTCGGCACGTTCCCATCAAAGATCTCAAGGCATCGGTCAAAATCATCAAATTGATACCTGCGAAGACACATTATTGATCCCCCAGTTGTGTCGCCTCCAAGGCAATACTGGCCAGAATTGCCTGTATTAGCAGCAATGATAAGCGACCAAATAGTAGTTAGCGTTGATCCTTTTTAGCTCATATCGTTCTTTAACGCCTTTCTTCCGAAGCTGCTCATATGCAGAATTAATCTCAGATTTATTCGCATCCTCAGAAAAGAGCAGTTGCAGTTCAGTATGGCTGGAATAAAATCCTACCAGACCCCATTGCCTCGTTTTGACCGCACCATAGATGTTGGTTGCACTAAACTCAGGTTCCTCTAGCATCAGTCTTGCGTTGCTCATAAGAACAAATGTCACAGGTGCAAAAAGCGGCTGCAACCACAAGGCAGCAAAAATTAAAAGAAGTGTCCAGAACCGAGCAAAACACCAACACAAGCAAAACACTAGAGGCACCGATACGATGAGTACTCCTTGGATAGCGTACCCATAGATCAGTTTATATCCGACAAGCGAGATAACGAACCCAAGCGCTAACAGACAGCCGCCATACCGTAACAAAAATGACTTTGACTTCATAAAACGCGCCTAAGCCCCGAATTGTCCCTTCGCCGGATCAGCAACATCAATGATGCGCAAGGAGGGTTTTGCCTGCCCCTGCCAGGTATCAACGCTCAAACTTCCGGCAATATGCAAAGGCTTCCCGCGCGATTGTAGCAGCGCTTTACCGTGTGGCTGGTCTTCCGCCTTAAAGGCAATCGCCTTCAAATTGGTACCGTCATTGCCACCCAGCGTCACGCTCACATGGCCCTGCCCAACCACCTTGGAAAACTTGATCGGCACCGACGGCAAAGCAAAGACTGGCTCAGTGTGCGAAGCTCCATAGGGTCCGGCCTGTTCCAACATATCCAACAGGCTCAGGTTTGCGCCCGCAGGCGTGAGAACACCATCGACGGTCAGTTCGTGATCCGCAGAGGCCTGCTCCACATCCTTACCCAGCTTCTCGGTCAAAAACGCCTCGAACTCGGGCACTTTATCTTTTTCGATGGTCAGTCCAGCCGCCATGGCATGTCCGCCACCCTTAACCAGCAAGCCCGTCTCAACAGCCTCCCGCACAGCAGATCCCAGATCAACGCCGATAATTGAGCGGCCAGAGCCTGTGCCCATGCCTTTCTCGTTAAATGCCATGGCAAACGCAGGTCGGCGATAACGCTCTTTCAACCGCGAGGCAATGAGACCAACCACACCCGGATGCCAGCCGTCAGCACCAGTCAAAAGCACAGCAGGGGGAACAGCTCCTTCCATTTTCTGGAATGCCTGCCCTCACCTTCTTCCAGCATAACGGCTTCCATCGCCTGACGTTCCTGATTGAGACGCTCCAGCGTCGCCGCAATCCGCTCCCCTTCATCTCGATCATCAGAGGAAAGCAACTTCATGCCGAGCGCAGAATCGCCGATACGTCCGCCCGCGTTGATGCGTGGTCCAAGCATGTAACCCAGATGGTAAGGTGTCGGCTTTCCGCTCAAGCGCGAGATGTCTGCAAGGCAGGAGAGCCCAACATTATCACGCCGCGCCATCACCTTCAGACCCTGCACCACGTAAGCGCGGTTGAGCCCTTTCAGCGGCACCACATCACAAATGGTTCCAAGCGCAACAAGGTCCAGCAGGTCCATAAGCCGCGGTTCAGCACGTTGGGCAAAGGCCCCACGGCGACGCAGCTCACGGTTCAGCCCCACAAGGAACAGGAAGGTAATCCCCACAGCTGCCAGATGGCCTTGGCCGGACAGATCATCCTGCCGGTTGGCATTCACCAGCGCATGAACTTCAGGGAACTTCTCATCCACCTGATGGTGATCCAGAACCACCACCTCAAGCCCGATGCGCTTGGCCTCGTCAAACGCTTCAAACGAGGTTGAGCACAGTCCACGGTGACCAGCAGCCGCGCGCCTCCCGCATGAAGCTGGTTGATCGCAGTCGGGTTCGGCCCGTAGCCATCAATGATCCGGTCCGGAATATAAACATCCGGCTCTGCACCAAGCTGCACAAGATAGCGCTTCAACAAGGCCGAGGACGTTGCGCCGTCCACATCATAGTCACCAAACACAGCAATCTTGACGCCCGCCTGCACCGCATCGGCAACACGGGCGCAGGCCTTATCCATATCCACCAGTTTGGAAGGATCAGGCATCAGATCTTTAATGGAAGGGTTCAGGAAGCCGGAAGCCTCTTCAAGCAACACATTGCGCCCTGCCAGCACCCGGCCCACCACTTCAGGCAATTCAGTTCTTTGAGCAATGGCAAGTGCCTGTGAAAGCCCCTGATCATCAAGCCGCTCGCGCCACACCCGTGCGCTTAAAGACTTTTTGACACCAAGGACCACACGTCGCTCGGCATCAGATGTATCCAATGTCATAACCATAAAGAGAAACTGCCTGGGTTCTTATAAAAAAGCAAAAGCGGCCGAGTGTTCACCACACCCGCCCGCTTTAATCAATTAGCTCGGAAAAAGCCCTAAATCAATCCAGATGGAATTTTTCCAACTGGGTATGCTTGGCCTCGATGAAGCGAACTGTACCAGTCGTAGAGCGCATCACAACAGTATGTGTGGTGATGTTGTTACGGCCCAGCTTCACACCCTTCAGGAAGTTACCAGTGGTCACGCCGGTTGCAGCAAACAGCACATCGCCGCCCGCCATTTCTTCCATGGTGTATTTGCGGTTGATGTCATCAATGCCCATGCGGCCTGCGCGCTCAACCTGCTCTTCGCGGGTGATCACCAGACGGCCCTGCATCTGACCACCGATACAGCGCAGAGCTGCAGCAGCCAGAACACCCTCAGGCGCACCACCAATACCCACATAAAGATCGATACCGGTCTCTTCAGGGTCTGTGGTGTAGATGATGCCAGCAACGTCACCATCACCAATCAGGTAGATGGAAGCGCCGGTGCCGCGAATGTCATCAATCAGCTTTGCGTGACGCGGACGGTCCAGCACACAGACGGTAAGTTCTTTAATTTCACAGCCCTTGGCTTTCGCAACAGCTGCAAGGTTTTCCTGAATAGGACGATCCAGATCAATGGTCCCCTCAGGGTAACCCGGCCCGATCGCAATCTTGTCCATGTAGCTGTCTGGTGCGTTCAACAAGCCACCTTCCGGCGCCAGTGCAATAACAGCAATGGAGTTTGGCATGTTCTTCGCGCAGATCGTGGTACCTTCCAACGGATCAAGGGCAATATCAACCTTTGGTCCGTCTTTGGTGCCAACCTTTTCGCCAATGTAGAGCATCGGCGCTTCATCACGTTCCCCTTCGCCAATCACGACAGTACCGTCGATTGGCAGTTGGTTCAGTTCGCGGCGCATTGCGTCCACAGCAGCCTGGTCAGCTGCCTTTTCATCGCCCCGCCCACGAAGACGTGCTGCAGATACAGCGGCACGTTCCGTAACGCGTGCAAGTTCCAGTGTCAGAATACGGTCAAGAACGTCAGTTGCGTCCTGATGACTATCCGCCATTTAAACCTCTCGGGTGTCCTATTTTCACGTTAAACGTGAGGAAGTTTTATTTTAGGTCTTCTATACGCAACATCTGGGGTTTACCAGATGTCACTTTTTCAGCAGCGATCGCATCCAATGCCTCACGCACAGCCAGTTCAGTGGTCTCGTGCGTGATCAGAATAACGTTTCGCGGTGCTGCAGGATCGCTTACACCATCCTTATCATTTCTGGAATGCGGCCCACGTTGGACAATAGACTCAAGCGAGATCCCCTTGTCCGCCATACACCGCGCAATTGTGGCAAAAGTGCCTGCCATATCCAGAACAGCAAGCCGAATGTAATAGCCACCTGCATGCGCCCGCATCCGTGCCGGAACATAGTCTTCAAGCGTTGTCGCAGTTTGGCTAAACACCGGCAAGGAAACATTGCGTGCAATGTCAACAATGTCGGAAATCACGGAGGACGCTGTCGCATCACCGCCCGCGCCCGGCCCGACCAGCACAACCTCACCAACCGCATCACCATCAACCGCAACAGCGTTCAATACGCCGTCGATGCGGGCAATCGCAGAGGATTTAGGCACCATGGTCGGGTGCACGCGCTGCTCGATTCCCGTGTCCGTACGCTGAGCAACACCCAGCAGCTTGATACGGTATCCAAGTTCATCCGCAGCACGAATATCAGCAGTCGTGATGGAGGAAATGCCTTCAACGTAGATTGCATCGGCATTGACTTCACAACCAAACGCAAGACTTGTCAGCAACGCCAGCTTATGCGCCGTATCAAACCCTTCAATATCAAAGGTCGGATCAGCCTCCGCATACCCGAGGCGCTGCGCATCAGCAAGGCACTCGGCAAACGACAGCCCTTCACGCTCCATACGGGTGAGGATGTAGTTGCATGTGCCATTCATGATGCCATAAACGCGGGACACATCATTGCCCGCAAGGCTCTCACGCATGGTCTTGATGATTGGAATACCGCCAGCAGCAGCAGCCTCATAGTTCAGGCTCACGCCCTTTTCTTCCGCAAGGCGCGAAAAGGCAACGGCATGCTTTGCAAGCAGCGCTTTGTTGGCTGTAACAACGTGCTTTCCGGTTTCCAGTGCTGTGCGAACACTCACCTCAGCCGGACCCTCGTCACCGCCAATCAGCTCCACAAAAACATCAATCCCGTCGAACTTGGCAAGTTCAACGGGATCTTCAAACCAGGTCAATCCATCCAGATTAACACCACGATCTTTAGAGCGGCTGCGAGCACTCACAGCCACTACTTTGATAGGTCGGCCACATCGATTGGCAAGAACGTTCGCCTTTGCTTCGAGGATACGCACCAACGAAGCACCGACGGTTCCAAGACCAGCAACGCCAACTTTCAAACTATCAGTCATAAATACCCAGTATCTGTAGGTGGGCGAACGCCTAAGCGTCCGATTTACTCAATTCCTTTGAATCGCTACCCGCGTCTTCAAAGAATTTTCGAATGCTACGTGCAGCCTGTCGAATACGTTGTTCGTTTTCAACCAGACCCAAGCGCACAAAACCTTCACCGTGTTCACCAAAGCCGATACCCGGAGCCACTGCCACATCTGCCTTCTCAATCAGCAGCTTGGAGAATTCCAAAGACCCAAGATGTCTGAACTGCTCTGGAATTGGCGCCCAGGCGAACATGGATGCTTCAGGAGCCGGTATATCCCAACCAGCGCGCCCAAACGAGTCAATCAGCACATCACGGCGCTTTTTATAAATGGCGCGCGTCTCGCGGATACAGTCATCCGGTCCGTTCAGCGCCGCCGCCGCTGCCACCTGAATTGGGGTGAACGCCCCATAATCCAGATAGGACTTCACGCGCGCAAGCGCCGCGATCAGGCGCTCATTACCAACCGCAAAGCCCATACGCCACCCCGGCATGGAGAAGGTTTTGGACAAAGAGGTAAACTCAACGGCGATATCCATCGCCCCTTCCACCTGCAGGATGCTCGGAGGAGGAACGTCGCCGAAGTAGATTTCAGAGTACGCCAGATCGGAGAGCACATAGATTTCGTGCTTGCGCGCAAACGCCACCACATCTCTGTAAAAATCCAGATCAGCAACGCTTGCAGTCGGGTTAGCAGGGAAGCACAATATAATCGCGATTGGCTTCGGGATGGAGTGGACAACAGCCCGCTCTAGCGCATCAAACAACTCCGGTCCCGGATTTGCAGGAATGGACCGAAGCGAACCTCCAGCCATCAGAAAGCCAAAGGCATGGATTGGGTAAGACGGATTAGGCACCAGCACCACATCGCCCGGCGCAGTAATCGCCTGAGCCATGTTGGCAAAGCCTTCCTTTGACCCCAAAGTCGCAACAACCTGCGTATCGGGATCCAGCTTCACACCAAAGCGGCGCTCGTAATAGCCAGCCTGCGCTTTACGCAATCCCGGTATCCCCTTGGAAGCCGAGTAGCGATGCGTGCGCGGGTTCTGGACCGTCTCCACCAGCTTGTCGACAATATGCTGAGGCGTCGGCAAATCAGGGTTGCCCATGCCCATATCGACAATATCGGCACCTGCCGCTCGCGCTTTGGCTTTCAGACGATTGACCTGTTCAAAGACGTATGGCGGGAGCCGGCGTGTCTTGTGAAAGTCGTCCATGACGCGAGCCTCACTTTCTTCAATTTGGCGTTTCAAGCTACAATTTGATTTCTGATCAAACATGGCCCCGAGTCATCAAGGCCAAGTTTCCACGGCCTTTTAGCAGGTGCGAACATTTTTCGCATCATGCTTGAGGCTTAAAACCTACATTTTTTTTCAAGTTTTCAAAGGAGGGAGGAAGCACTAATCCCAAAGAAAAAGCCGCAGAACTCTGCGGCTAAGAACAGTACCTACGGTTTCAACTTGAGAATTTGAACGAGTTAGCCCACGAAATACACAACTAAAATACTCTCGCGGCAGGTGGCAGTCGCAAAAATTACTGCTGCTGTACACCCTCAGGTTGCCCCGGTTCCTCACCAGCGATGGATCTCAACTGCTGGGAGCTGTCATCAAAACTGTTGCCAATACCAGCTCTGCGTTTGCTTTCAGAAGAGATCGCAAGCAAGTCCGATTCGGAAGCAGCACGCTGCTCAGGTGAGAGCAACTCACTCGTTCCCTCTGGCGGTAACTCGGCAATACCGGTTTGCTTGGTGCCGTTGCCCTTCTCGATAGCCTCATAAACTGTCAAGGATTCGCCAAACGCACAGCCACCAACAAAACCTGCCAGTACAACAGCACTGCAAACTCGTTGAAACTTAAGTAACATCTGGAACCTCGCGTCTGATCCATCGACTACACAAAAGCAGTACACATAACTTTAATCAAAATGCACTTAGCAGTTGCATCATCCGTAGTCCATATATATTACCCGGTTAACAACACATAGATAATTACTCTAGGGCAATAACCGTTTAATGAGGGCGGAACACGATACACCCTGAAGATAGCCTATAAATATTAACAAGAAACATTAGCAATACTAAGAGTATTCCCAGCTTTCCCCAAGAGCCAAGACCATACATAACACTTAAGCATAACCCAAAATTTCTCACTATTCCTCAAGGTCACTTTCCTTGTTAAATACTTACTGAGAATCCTCCTAATGACTAACACGGGTAAGGTGTATTTTCACGTGCCTGTCAAAATTCTTAGGGATATACTCATTATGCCGTTTTTGTAGCTACGTGGCTAGCCGATTGCGTATGAGTGTATGTGGCATATTTTTGAGCGAAGAGCATACACACCAGGTGTGGTTGAGACAGGCATAACTCAACCAAATACCAGAGACGAGGACTGAGCAGGTAGATGACCGGTGAAGACAACACCAATCCAATGTTGCAGTACATCCTTAGCAACCCTGAGGAGTTTGCCAAGAACCTCTCTGAAATAGCTGAGAACGGCGGGAAAGCTCTCGCTGCCTATCTGGAGCCCCGCGAAAAGGGCGAGGTATCCACCGGAGGCACAGAAGAACTCAACACGGTGGTCAAGACTCTTGCCGAAGTCGGCAACTATTGGATGAAAGATCCCTCGCGCGCCATTGAAGCCCAGACAAAACTCTGGTCTGGCTATATGAACATCTGGAACTCCACGCTCAAGCGCATGGCTGGTGAAGAGCAAGAACCAATCGTCATGCCCACCAATGCCGACAAGCGCTTTAAGGACAGCCAGTGGGACGACAACAACTTCTTTGACTTCATCAAACAGATGTATCTGCAAACCAGCTTCTGGGCGGAAGAGCTGGTGGATGGTGCCGAGGAGCTGGATGACCATACCCGCCACAAGGCTGGTTTTTACGTGCGCCAAATCTCCAATGCCATGTCACCGTCCAACTTCATCCTCACCAATCCGGAACTGCTGCGCGAGACCATGTCGTCCAACGCCGGCAATCTGGTAAAGGGCATGAAGCTGCTGGCCGAGGACATCAAAGCCGGCCACGGTGACCTGCGCATCCGCCAGACAGACCCTGACAAATTTGAGGTCGGCGTAAATGTGGCAGTGACACCGGGCAAGATCATTGGGCAAAACGATGTTTGCCAGCTCATCCAATACACGCCCACAACCGAAAAAGTCCTCAAACGCCCCCTGCTCATTGTTCCGCCATGGATCAACAAGTACTACATCCTCGATCTCAATCAGGAAAAGTCATTCATTAAATGGGCCGTTGATCAGGGACACACGGTATTTGTGATCTCCTGGGTCAACCCGGATGAAAAGCAAGCTCAAATGAGCTTTGAACACTACATGCGAGACGGTATTCTCAATTCACTGGATATCATCCGCAAAACAACCCAGCAATCTACAGTCAACGCCATTGGCTATTGCGTCGGCGGCACGCTACTCGCCGCAACCCTTGCCTATCTGGCAAAACGGGGCGAGCAAGACCGCATTGCCTCCGCCACTTTCCTGACCACTCAGGTGGACTTCACCGATGCAGGCGATCTGAAAGTCTTCGTCGATGAAGAGCAGATCGAAATTCTTGAGCACCGCATGGACCAGAAAGGCTATCTGGACGGCTCCAAAATGGCGACAGCCTTCAACATGCTACGCTCAAACGATCTGATCTGGCCCTATGTGGTCAACAACTACCTCCGCGGCAAAGACCCCTTCCCGTTTGACCTGCTCTACTGGAACGCCGACAGCACCCGCATGCCAGCGGCCAACCACTCCTACTACCTGCGCAACTGCTATCAGAAGAACGCACTAGCAAAGGGGGAAATGGAGCTGGCAGGTGAAAAACTTGATCTGAGCGACGTTAAAATCCCGGTCTACAATCTGGCAACAAAAGAAGACCACATTGCACCTGCAATATCCGTCTTCAAAGGCTGCGGGTGCTTTGGTGGCCCGGTTGAATACGTTCTCAGTGGCTCAGGCCACATTGCAGGCGTCGTTAACCCGCCCTCCAAGAAAAAATACCAGTACTGACCGGAAGAAAACCTGAAGGTTCTCTGGATGAGTGGGTGCAAAACGCATCTGAAACTCCCGGCTCATGGTGGCCTCACTGGCAAAAATGGATTACATCCCAGGATGATAATCTTGTAAAAGCCCGCCAACCGGGTGCTCGGCGCACGAAAATTTTGGAGGACGCACCGGGCAGTTATGTTAAGGTGCGCATATAGAGGAAACGAGCAGCGTGTTAGGTCGGCGCCACGCTGCTCTTATGGAATAAATGGAGGACCACGTGGCAGGAGATCCTAAGCTATCACAGATGCAACCGCGGAAAATTGGCGGCTGGGATCCTAGACACGTACGGCACCTCAACACCCAAAGCGCAGCATTGACGCGCCTGAGCAAACCCAAGAGCCTCCTGATAAGAGCAACCCTGCTACCTGCCCTGCTGGTGCCTCTGTGGTATCAGCCGGTACTCGGCTGGTTCTGGGCCATTGCCTTGTCCCTTGCAGCTGTCGCATGGGTTTGGGTCATCCCGCCAATTGGCAAGAAAACTATTGGCGCACAAACTTGGTTGCAAAAGGCAATGCTGGGTGAACGTATGTGGCTCAACCGCATGTTCGTTCCAGTTCCTGCGCCCTACCACAAAAAAGCACTCGCCCTTCTTGTCATCGGCTTATCGCTGTTGGCACAGCCATTTGGGCAGCAGGCACAAACAACCTCCCACTCATGCTCACAGGTGGCAGCCTCGCCTACCTCGCCAAGTTCGCCTCACTGTTTGTGATGGTGAAGATCTTCGAGCATATGAAGAATGCCCACCCACTCTACAAGAGCTGGCGCCACATTCCCGGCAATGACAACAGCCTGAAAGCCAAAGCTAGCTAAAGCCCGATAGCAGCACATCACCGCATCCCTCCCGTCGCAAAACAGGGAGAGCGCCACTGCGACCTCAATAACCCAGACGCAAACAACTTTAGGCCAGCTCATGCAATCTGGAGCTGAGATGAGGTACGCGCCCCGTCAATCTGACCAGCAAGCGCACAGCTACACGCGAACCAACGCAAAGGCAGAGCACCCAAACACAAAAAGGGCCGCCAAAAATGGCAGCCCTTTCCGTAAAACTGTTTCCAGTCGCGTATTAGCGCTTGGAGAACTGGAAGGAACGACGAGCTTTACGCTTACCGTACTTCTTACGTTCAACAACACGGCTATCACGAGTAAGGAAGCCTTCTTTCTTCAGAACCGGACGCAGTGCTGGCTCGTAGTAAGTAAGGGCTTTGGAGATACCGTGACGTACTGCACCAGCCTGGCCGGAAAGACCACCGCCAGCAACAGTTACGTTGATGTCGTACTGGCTAGCACGATCGGTCAGCATGATTGGCTGACGAAGGACCAGCTGCAGAACCGGACGCGCAAAGTACTCAGCGTACTCTTTGCCGTTCACAACGATCTTGCCGGTACCTGGCTTGATCCATACACGTGCAACAGCGTCTTTACGCTTACCAGTTGCATATGCACGACCCTGTGCGTCAAGCTTCTGAACATGTACAGGAGCTTCGTTCTCAGTAGGGGCGATTGCGCCGCCCAGTTCCTCAAGGGACTGTAGCTCAGACATAATTAACCCCGCTTCGCGTTCTTAGCATTCATGCTCTTAACGTCCACAACTTCTGGGGACTGAGCGTCATGCGGATGTTCTGCAGCTGCATAAACACGCAGGTTGCGCAGCTGTGCACGGGAAAGAGGGCCACCTGGCATCATGCGCTGAACAGCTTTTTCCAGAACGCGTTCTGGGAAACGGCCTTCGATCAGGCACGAGCGGTACGCTCTTTAATACCGCCAGGGTAACCTGTGTGCCAGTAGTACTTTTTGCTTTCGTACTTCTTGCCGGTCAGGAGAACCTTGTCAGCATTGATAACGATGATGTTGTCACCATCGTCGATGTGTGGAGTGTAGGTCGGCTTGTGCTTGCCGCGCAGACGATTTGCGATGAATGCTGCCAGACGGCCAACAACAACGCCTTCTGCGTCGATCAAGATCCACTTTTTCTCGACCTCAGCCACTTTAGTGGAATGAGTCTTCATAAGATCTACCGTAGTTTTTGACGGTTAAAATTCTTGGGAGAAATTCGCTCAGGGCCCGAAGAGCAGCCAAACGTAATAGCTCCGTGTAGGAACGGGTAGATACGCGAGCCTGAGCTGAACGTCAAGTGTTAAAAAAAATGAACACCTGAGCAAATTACCCAACAAAATCAATAGGATACAAAATAGGTATTATAATACCACACTTTTTCCGCATGAATCTGGAGATTCCATGCTCTTCCCGCCAATCTGCGTGATGCAGAAACCGATTTTCTGGAAAAATGCGCACCATCAAATCATCTAAGTGCATGCGAGACGGACAATCCCTGCTTTAGCAGCTTAGGTGACACCAGCAGCACGGGCGGCGGTCAGAATAAGGTCATCCACCTGAAGCTCGTAGAAAACCCAATTGGCGCTGTAGCAGCTCACATAATACCCGACACCGGCAAACGCCACGCGGTATTCACGAAGATTGATTGGCGTAAAATGGGTTGGATAGAAAAAGCGCCAGCGGCTACGCGTCAGGCGGGTTGTCAACGTGGCATTTGCCAGCAGAAGATTGAAAAACACCAGACTGGCGAAAACGATCGGGTCCCCAATGAACGCCGTATCCATATAGAACATCGTATCGCGGAATTCAGCAAAGACGCGCGGTTCACTGGCAACATATAGATCAAAGAATGCAGGAACCGCCAGAATGAACCCGATATTCAGCACGAGGAACCCGAGATAGCCGATTGTAGCAAGCAGAGTGCCAAACCGAAGTGGCATCAGCAGAAAATCAAAAATAAACCCGAAAAATGCCCGATAGAACACAAGCCTGCTCCCCCACATGCCGCTTCTGCTGGTCTCCCACCCATTAGGAAACGGCCTTTGGCTTTAGTCCCTGAATTTTAAGTGGCTTTCTGCTTTTGGATCAACCTCCATTTCAACTTTCAGATAAATTTAAATTAAAAAAAATTCAATAAGCTGGGAGTTTTAGGCATTTCAGCACAGTGGAGATTAATGGTGCAGATGCTTCATGCATTGGATAACTTAGGATGAGTTCATTTCCAGACCGCAATCTCCGAATCGATTATGTACTCCAAAATTCTTTCTCACAGATATCAGATTTATAAAATGCGCCTCACTTCCATTTCCTTTCTTGCATCCATATACGCCACAGCTGCTCTCGCAGACACTCAGCCAGTCAAGATTCTCATTGAGCCAGATGTCACCACCCCCACAACGGCAACTGCATCGCTCACATTCGGCACAGCGCAGAGCCTAACGCTGCTCGCCCCCCGTCATCTGCAACAAAATTCCGAGCGCCTCCCATTTCACGTCGTCTGCGATGGAGTTAAAAAGACGGTGGCACCGGATGAAACCGAAATGTCATGCCGCCAGCTTCAATGGCCCGTTGTCTTCCAGAACACCCGCACCACCCCTTACGCCCTTGCAAACCAACAAAACCTTTACTCGCCCACAGGATGGTGGAGCCTGACGGAATGGGATGACATCCCACAGTTTCACGGTATTGATGCAATAGAAGTCTGCGGAAAGAGCCGTGAAGGGGAAGCCAAATGTGCCTCTCTACCGACGAAGAACGAGCCGCCCCTTATCCTCACATGGGGCAAGTTTGAAAAGACACTAACAACCGGGCAAACCACACTCACGCTCTTCAAGGATGATCCAGCAGGGGCTCTCAAAGAAGAAAACCTGCCTGCCCTTCAACCTCAGTTTGAGTATCTGCAAGAGGTACTTACCACTGAACGGGCAACACCAGAAGAAGTTGATCTCGTCTGGGTGGCAATCGACAAAAACCTGCGTCAAGTTGCAGGAGCGGCTGGCACTCAGCCTTCCTCGCCAACTTCGCTATAACCGATGGCGCAACGACAGACGATGACATCAACAAACTGCACTGGGTCTCCGCACACGAACTGTTCCACTTGTTAGCAAACCAGCCCTACCCGCTTTGGGTCTCCGAAAGTCTCGCCCAATACTACGGCTACAAATCGCTGGAAAAAGCAGGCCTGCAAACACAAACGCCTATGGAACAATGGCAAGGCTTCAAAGAACACTACCCTCATGCTGCAACAGGCCTTTATGAAGCCCACAAAAAGGTCACGCGCGAGAACGACCACAGCTACTATCCGCTCGTCTATATCAAAGGCGCCGCATTCTGGCAGGCTGTTGATCAGGAGCTTGAAAAGGCCGGAACATCACTAGATAAATTCCTGCCTCAGCTAACATCCGCAGCCCCAAATAATCCCGTCATGTCATCAACCACAATCGACCTCCTGCAAACTACGCTTTCTGAGAAAGCCGTTTCAGCGTTACAACAGCAGTATCTTAACTAAACAGATGCAGTGCTCGATTTATGCTGGACACGCCTGACCAGAGAGCCGGATTGGTTTGAAACTCTGCGGGCGCAAGGCACACTGATCTATCTTTGAGCGTTAGGTGCTGCCCCTGAAATACGACAATAGCGATGCGCCCCCTACGTCTTATCATGGGGCATGCGTCGCTATTTCTTATTCACTCTTGTCATTTCGCTGCTGTGTGCGTGGGGCGCTCAGGCACAAGAAAGCAAGTTCAAAAAACGCCCGCGCCATCTGTTCAAGCAACCCGACTGCTACTGCACCAATCGCGGCATCAGAATCGAGCTAGGCGACTTTTCCTGCCTCTACGTGGACGGCACAGCCTATCTGGCCCAATGCCAGATGGCTCTGAACAACCCAATATGGCGGAAAATTCAGGACGGCTGCCCAACGACACGACTGGAGAACAAACAGCTGGCGTCCTACCCCTTAAACGAAACAGGCGGGATGGAGTAGGTCGCGGTGGCGTGGGCAATCAGGTCATCGCTGCCTTCGCGCACGATCTCGCAGTCCATAACCACAAGACGCTTGCCCCCTTTCAGGATACGGCAGGTCGCGATCATATCACCTGCTTCGGCTTTACGCAGAAAGTTGATGTTCATGTTGGTGGTCACAGCAAGGGCATGCAGGCCCATATTGCCCATTAGAGCCACATAGGCCGCATAATCAGCCAGACCCATCAGGGAAGGACCGGAAACAGTGCCACCAGGACGCAAATGAGCATCGCTGGCCTTAAGCCTTACAATAGCCTTTCCCGGCAAAATTTCGTCAATGAAATACGCACGGCCCTGTGCGTGCATCTGCGGAAAGACCTGATCCAGATATTCTGTCAATTCTGCCGGACTAACCTGAACAGCGGGCTCTACCACTTCACTTGCCATGAAGTTCCTCCTCCTCATGCAAACCGGCATGCTGGTCTATCAGGCTAAGATTTACCAGCTGAACAAAAGTTCTAAACCATTGCTTCAGGCGTAAGCCTTGTTCACTTTACGATTTAACGCTTAATTGTGGCAGCAGAGCCTGCTACACGCATCGCAATTCTAATTGAAGTACGACGGAGAACCATCATGTCTGACGCAGACACCACCAACGACCAGAGCGAAGCAGACCGTCCAATGCTTGGCAAACTGCTGCACAACGGTGTTCAGCGTATCGTCATGCAGCGTCCTGAGCGCATGAACGCCCTGTCTATGGCCATGATGAAAGAACTCTGCGCCGCCCTCGACGAAGCTGCCGCCAATCCGAAAGTGCGCGTCGTTTTGCTCGGCGCGGAAGGCAAAGTCTTCTGTGCAGGTCACGACCTGAAAGAACTCACAGCCGCACGCGCAGAGGCGGACGGCGGCAAGGCCTTCTATGAGGAAACCTTCGACCAGTGCGCAGAACTCATGCAGAAGATCGTGAACCTGCCAAAACCGGTCATCGCCGTTGTCACCGGCGTTGCGACCGCCGCAGGATGCCAGCTGGTAGCCTCCTGCGACCTTGCATTGGCACTCGACACCGCAACCTTCTGCACACCGGGCGTCAACATCGGCCTGTTCTGCTCCACACCAATGGTCGCTCTCACCCGCAACATTGGTCGCAAGAAAGCCATGGAAATGCTGCTGACTGGCGAGAACATCGATGCCTCCACCGCCAAGGAATACGGCCTGATCAACCGTGTCGTACAGGCAGACTATCTGGAAGTCGTAGTGCAAAAATACGCTGAGGTAATCGCCTCAAAATCTGCCCTCACTGTCAAAACCGGCAAGGAAGCTTTCTACAAGCAAGCCGACATGCCACTGGCAGAAGCCTACGCCTACACGTCAAAAGTCATGGCAGAAAACATGCTGGCCAACGATGCAGAAGAGGGAATCAACGCCTTCCTTCAAAAACGCACACCAGACTGGAAAGACAGCTGAGCAAGCATGAAACGCAGCGCAGGAACCACCGGGTGATCTAAAGCTCTTGAGCACAGGCACCCGGCCTGCACTGGAAACCGCGATAACCACTGCCCATATCTTCGTAACGGTTGCTCGCAGCGAGCCGCGTAGGCCCAACGCAGAAGACAGACCGGAAAATGGAACAGGGTGATAAGAAAATGAACCACGATCACTATTCAGATGACTACCTCCGCGGGATTTTGCAGAGCACCAAGACAATTGCACTCGTAGGGGCCAGCAACAAGCCGGAGCGCGCCAGCTTCCGTGTGCTAAACTTCCTGCTTGAGCAAGGCTACAGTGTATACCCCATCAATCCGGGCCAAGCAGGCAACGAGATCGCAGGTAGAAAAGTCTACGCCTCCCTCGCCGACCTTCCAGAGCCAGTCGATATGGTTGATGTCTTCCGCAACTCAGAAGCTGCTGGCGACGTCGTTGATGAAACACTTACTCTATCAAAGCTGCCCGAGGTCATCTGGCTTCAACTCGGTGTGCAAAACGAGGACGCGGCAGCACGGGCGGAAGCAAAAGGAATCAAAGTGGTCATGGACCGCTGTCCAAAGATTGAAATCCCCCGTCTGGCATCTCTGGGTGCCAGCTAGTCAGGCAGTATCGGGCGCTCTTGCTCACCTCAGGCTGAGCACGAGCCCGCCAAATTAAGATGACTTTCCAACCCCGCACAATAGAACTAAACAAAATTTCAAGCACTAGAAATCACTGGTTTGCTTGAGCTTTCTGCAAGAATGCACTGCACCCATCGGTTCATCTGTGCTTGCCAACCTCAGGTTGCCCCCTCATAGTCTCTCCCGGGAGATTTATGAATTTCAGCAGAGAATGACGCGCCTGTTTGCGGGGTTTGCACGCCATGCACCTTGCGCAGCACCGCTCGATCCTGCAAGCGCATTGAAAGGACTGCCTCATGAGCGATCACACACCCGGTTTTGATACCCTTGCAATTCACGCGGGCGCACATCCAGACCCAACCACAGGCGCACGCGCAACACCAATCTATCAGACAACATCCTTTGTGTTTGATGATGTGGACCACGCAGCCTCCTTATTCGGTTTGCAGGCGTTCGGAAATATCTACACCCGCATCACAAACCCGACCACAGCCGTCCTTGAAGAACGCGTCGCAACACTGGAAGGCGGCACCGCTGCTCTGGCCGTCGCCTCGGGCCATGCTGCCCAGCTCGTGGCCTTCCACGCCATGATGAACCAGGGTGCAACATTGTTGCATCCAAGCGCATGTATGGCGGCACCATCAACCAGCTCAACCATTCCTTCAAGAGCTTCGGCTGGGATGTAAAGTGGGCGGAAGATCTGGACGCACAAAGTTTCGCGGATCAAATCGATGAGAACACTCGCGCAGTCTTCATTGAAAGCCTCGCTAATCCTGGCGGAATTGTCATGGATATCGATGGCATCTCAGCAGTGGCCAAAGAAGCTGGCGTACCTCTGGTCGTCGACAACACCATGGCAACCCCATACCTGTGCCAGCCGATCAAACACGGCGCTGACATCGTCCTGCACTCCCTGACCAAGTTCATGGGCGGTCACGGCAACTCCATGGGCGGCGCAATCGTGGACGCAGGCACTTTTGACTGGGCCGCATCCGGCAAGTACCCGATGCTGACCGAGCCGCGCCCGGAATACAACGACATGCGTTTATTCGAGACCTTCGGCAACATCGCCTTTGCATCTGCTGTCGTGTACTCGGGCTGCGTGATCTCGGCCCCGCAATCTCGCCGCACAATGCCTTCATGCTCATCACAGGCATCGAGACACTGGCGCTGCGCATGCAAAAGCACTCTGATAACGCACTGCAGGTTGCTGAATTCCTCCAGAGCCATCCCGCTGTCGGCTGGGTTTCCTACGCAGGTCTGGCCAACGATCCGTTCTATCAGGCCCACCAGAAGTACTGCCCGAAAGGCGCTGGCGCTGTCTTCACATTCGGCCTCAAAGGCGGTTACGAAGCCGGTGTTGAACTGGTCAAAAGCCTTGAGCTCTTCTCTCATCTTGCAAACATCGGTGACACCCGCTCCCTCGTCATCCATCCGGCCTCCACCACACATCGGCAGCTGAATGACGTGCAAAAAAACGGCTGCCGGGGCTGGCCCGGACGTTGTGCGCTTGTCCATCGGCATTGAAGATGCAGCTGATATCATTGCAGACCTGAAACAGGCTCTTGGAAAGGTATAATCACTCTATACTTCAATATCTTAGGCCTGACAGATGATTCAATCTGCAAGCATCAGGCAAACAAACAGAAAAAGGCGCCCAAGCGGCGCCTTTTTTAATGTTTTCAGCTACTTAATCCAAAAAAACTGAATCACTACCTCAACGCTGCTTCTCTCTCGCGGCGCAGCAGGCACATCTGTTCAACCGTGAGCGCCAAAACAATAAGCGCCATTGCCTGATGAGCCAAAGCACGGTCCAGCGGCACCATACCAAGCAGCGTCACAATGCCGAGGAACACCTGAATGACAATCGCAACCATCAACCAACTGGCATTGCGTTTCAACGCCCCATCACGGTTCCCGCGCATCAGATAAAATCCCTGCAGGAACACTGCAACCACCAATGCATAGGCCACCATGCGATGCTGGAACTGCACCATCATCACATTTTCAAAGAAGTTCTCCCACCAAGGCGACACGACAAACAATCCTGATGGAACGATCTTTCCATCCATCAACGGCCAAGTATTAAATGTCAGCCCTGCATTAAGACCAGCCACCAACGCTCCAAGGAACAACTGGAATAAAACCAAGGCAACAAGGAAATACGCCCCCGTCAAACCATTACCAAACACATCCCAGCCATCGCGCTTCAAGTCCGGCCGACGCTTCAAAACACCAGCCAGGTAGTAAAGATAGGCAAACAGAATACAGGCCACGCTCAGGTGCACAGCAAGGCGGTACTGGCTCACATCCACGCGGTTCACGAGGCCGGAGGCAACCATCCACCAGCCGATTGCACCTTGCAGGCCACCCAGCAAAAACGCCACCACCAGTCGCGGTTTAAGCCAGGAGCTCACCTGCCCCCGCGCCCAGAACCACACAAGCGGAATAAAGAAGAACAGCCCAATCACCCGGCCAAGCAGGCGATGTCCCCACTCCCACCAGAAGATGCCCTTAAACTCATCAAGCGTCATACCTTTATTGAGGAGCTGGTATTGGGGAATTTGCTGG
>BAXV01000058.1 GCA_001310715.1 Pseudovibrio sp. JCM 19062 | reverse complement strand
TCGCCCCAGCCCCAAACGCCCAACCAACGTCACCCGGTACATAAGCCGCTTCAGGTCTGATATGCGTCACAGCTGCCGACAGCTTCGCACTGCCCCAATCACCATCCATCCGGAACGCAGCAACCGCATCCGGCGCCTTATTCCCGGCCCTGCCATTCTCACTTTCAACGCCGGTGAACACACCATGCGCACGATAAACAGGGTCCTCAATGGAAACCGTGACAGAAACACCATCCTCAAACACTTCCGTATACGCCGCAGACCACGAATTAGCATCCGACCAATCGCGATGCACTGAGCCAAACGTAGCACCCGTAAAGAAGTCAAACAGAGAACCAGTGCGCCCGATGGTAAAGCCACCAAACTGAATATAGGCCTTATTCAGGTCCATGACCGGGGAATCTCCATACCGCTCACTATCTGAATCCACAGTGGCCCTAAGCTCAGTGAAAGCGCGAACGAACCCATATTCCGTGTCCGACCTCGCATCCATACGGATATACGAGCGCGCACGAAGCCGGAGCGAATTCAGATCGCGCCCCTGCGGCCCATCATCAACAACACCACCCCAGTTACTCGGCTTATCAGGAAAACGCCGATACAGCGCATCAGTCCGCACCCGTCCACTCAAACGAAGACAAGTCTGCGTTCCCGGAATATAGAAAAAGCCCGCGCCATATGCATCACATACCTGCACATAGTCCAATGGCTCCACTAAGTTAACTGGCTCCGAACTGGCCCGATAAACAGGTTTAGGCAAATCTGTAGCCTGTGCTGCAACTCCGAATGACAGCAAGACCGGCAGGAATATCAGCTTCTTCATCATAGTATTGAACCTCCATCCGTCACTCGGAGTAGTCCAACACCCACAACTGCAGCGATTAAAATCAGCTGCAATGACTACCCCTGTGCAACTAGACAATTACGCCAAGGATCGATTTCCGCAATTACTATGGATTGGTCAGGATTTTCTCACCCAACTGATAGGAGCAGAGGTTTCAACTGAGAAAAATATCGGAGCTTAGGAGAATACCCAATCGGGATTACTCAGTGAGAACTTGAGTACCTCCCACAAATGGGAAAGCCCGGCGGGTTGGAACCGCCGGGCTTGAGAGACTGATTGAAAGATCAGGATATATGAACTTCAACCAGATATAGATTAGAAGGTTTTGAGAAAAACCAAAACACATAAAATCTTGAAGTGGCACCCATATATACGCCCTGCATATGCAAGTCTGTGGCTGGTATCACATCAAGACTTTATAAAATGGCTCCGGCGACACCGCCGCCGAAGCCGTCATTCTAAGAGATCTTAGAAGGAGTACTGTACGCGACCGGTTACGCGTGCATCTTTGTTGTCGTCGGAGTCTTTTGACCAGCCACCGTCGAGAACAACTGCCATTCCAGAAACTGGAGCGTAGTTGAGGGATGCATTTACAGTGGTGCGGTCATAATCGAGAGTACCTTTCTCGAGCTTGGACCAGGATCCGTCGAGCGCTGCTGTCAACTTGTCTGACAGACCGAACTCAAGACCAGCTGCAAGAGTGTAACCTTTTGCTGCATCGTCACCACCGTCGGTGAATTCAGACTCATGCGCACCGCCGATGTAGGACAGAGCGTTGTTGGCGTAAGCTGCGCCAAAACCAACTGTTACGCTATCTGTTACGGATGCTTCAACGATACCGGAAACAGCGTAGCCGTAGTCGTCATCAGAATAGGCATGAGCAGCACCAGAAAGAGTACCGGTGAACATACCCTGGGTTACACCAAGAGCAGCTTCAAAGTTTGCGCGGTTCTTAACACCATCGCCAGTCGCATTTGCTTCTGCATCCATAACACCGAAGGAAGCGGTGAAGCCATTACCCATAGAAGCTGTTGCGGAAATCTGAAGCGCATCGTTACCACCATCGGAAACACCGATTGTGCCGATTGCAGAGTAACCACCGAACGCGGAGTAAATTGAACCAGAGCGACCGATCAGAACGGAAACGTCGTCAAAACCGAGCTGAAGGTAAACAGAACCAGCTCCGAGGGTAGAAGAAGATGTCTCATCCCAGGAAGCAGTCAGCTCTGTGTATGTCTTGATAGACATAAGTTCAGTAGCTGTCATAGACTCGAGGTAGAGATAACCTTTTGCATATGCAGAGTAGTCGTTACGCTCTTCTTCAACAGCTTTGGTTTTTTTCAACAGTCTGGCTCTCAACCAACGCTAGGTTGGTCACAGCATCAGCAATAGCCTGGTCTTTTGCAGCCTGTTTCGCAGCTTCGTCTGCGCCATCATACTCATCAACAGGCTTCGCATTTGCACCGACTAAAGTATCTTTGGCAGCTTGAATCGCTGCTTCAGCTTCGGCTTGTGTCATATCAGAAGCGCCGTCGGTCCAAACAGCATCAACAGAGTCTTTAGTCACACCGAGACTCTTGGTCAGGTTGTGAGATTTCCAGTTGGTGCGGATACGGCCATGTACGCGGATGCAGGTTTCCTGACCTGGCAGCTGGAAGTAGCCTGCGCCATAAGCGTCACATGCCTGCACGTAGTTTACTGGCTCTGCAACAACCGGCAGGTCAGCAGCCTGAGCAGATGTTGCGGCTGCAGCAGCAGCTGCTGCGAGTGCGAGTTTCTTGAAGTTCATCACAAGCTTCCCATAATAAGGATTTTAAACTTTATTTTAAACAGATCATCAAACCGCAACTCTGGTGCATGCACCGTCATCAAACGGGTCTGAACTGTCCCCGTGAACCCTCCGCCTCAAATCAAACACTTGCCTGATGAGAAAGCCCCCTGAAGGTTCGTGAGGAGAAATTACAATACTATGAGTTTTAGGCAAGCCCATTCAGGTGGCGTACTTGCCTATTTCTACTTGTGATTTTTAACATGTGTATTTTCTGCAACAGGAGGATCAGGCAAGCCACAGACTAAATGCCTCAGCTGTGATTTTTTTGACTGCAGCCGAACAATCTGAATAACTCAGCAATCCACCTGAAATTATAGTAATTACACTTTTATTTTCAATTAGTTATCTGAAAGTCGTATCGCCTTAACTAAATCATTAAAGGCAACGACATCAAAACCCGAGCACCATCAGCCAGAGTTTTCCTGCTTCCGGCCAGATGTGAATAAGATATCAGCACAATTAGGCAAATTCCGACTGAGAAGCACATCGCTTACAATCGGATGATCCAGAATCTCGGGATGTATTTCCAAGCAAGCCGCCCTAAACCCCAAACAGGATCAGGCAAGCATGACACATCAACAAGGAAGGTAGAGAACGGCGCGAGAATACAGGTGGGCGCAACACACGCTAAAACATCCGCCCCCAGAACATTAAAGCAATCAGCCAGCATCAAACCAGCCCCAAACAAACCTACGCACACGCCACTGCCGATCGACCAGTAACAACGGCCCACACATTACATACGCAGCAAGCGCACGGAATACTCATTACACACACGCCTAATGAGTGCCCCGAAAACAACAAAAAAACCCCGGCAGCCGAAGCTACCGGGGCCTTCCGAAACTGGATAGTGATTACACTATCAAATTTTTACACCAGATTAGAAGGTGTACTGTACACGAGCACCAACGCGGGTTTCGTCGTCGTACTTCTCAGCTGTGTTGTCGTCCTGCTGAGCCCAACCTGCAGCCAGAGCGAGACCAAGACCAGCAACTGGAGAGTAAACAACAGAGCCGTTTACAGAAGTCTTGGAGTAGTCTGCGCTATCTTTGTCGAGAGCAAGGTAGGAAACGTCAAGCTGAGCGGATACTTTCTCGGTCAGAGCAGTTTCGATACCACCAGACAAAGCGTAACCGGTTACGTCAGCGTCTTTTGCAGCGATGTACTTGCCAGCTTCGTCAGCGTACTGAGCCTGGAAGGTGATTTCAGTACCTTCTTTCAGCATGTCAAGGTTGATTGCTGCAGTTGCGCCAGCTGCGTAACCATAACCATCTTCGTCAGCTTTGTCGTGTGCAGCACCAGAAAGCTGGAAAGAACCCCAACCCTGGGAAAGCTTCAGAGCACCAACGATGTCAACACCGTTGTCCTGACCGTCACGGTAGGAAGCCTGCTCTGCGGAGATAGCAGCAGTAACGCCGTTACCCAGGTCAGCAGTGAAGGAAGCCTGAAGGGTAGATTCGTCGGAGAAGGAGTTGCCTACAGGGCCAATCCAAGTGTAACCGGTGAATGCGTCGAATACGGAAGATTCACGACCAAAAAGGAAGGAACCGTAGTTGGTGCCGATCTGAACCCAAGCATCGCCAAGACCGTTGGTACCGTTACCTTCTTCGTCCCAAGTTGCTGTCAACTCGGTGAAGGTTTTGATGGTACCGAAATCAGTACCGGTCATGGAAGTGAAGTACAGGTAACCACGAGTATATGCGGAGTAGTCGTTACGCTCTTCAGCTTCAGCAGCTTTAACTTCAGTGTACTTTGCTACTTCACCTTCAGCAGCAACAAGAGCAAGCATTGCGGCCTCTTTGCCATCAGCAGCGGCTTCATTAAATGCTTTTTTCTTATCAGCAACATCTTTAACAAGATCAGCATAGTCCGAAGCAGACAATGCAGAGCCGTCCGCTACAGCAGCGTATTCAGCATCAGTAGCGTCAGTAACTACACCCAGATCCTGATTGAAGTCGTGGGAAACATACTGTGCGCGGATACGGCCACCGAGCTTAACGCAGGTTGCGGAACCTGGCAGCTGGAAGTAACCAGCGCCGAATGCGTCACATGCCTGTACGTAGTTTACTGGCTCAGCAGCCATAGGCAGATCTGCAGCCTGTGCAGAAGTTGCAGCTGCAGCAGCTGCTGCAGCGAGTGCAAGAGTCTTAACGTTCATAATCCTGACCTTCCAATGTCTCTCAATGAAAGAAGAAACTGGCGTGACCTGTTTGGAGCAGCTCACATTTCCTCTTTTCCCAGCGACACGAGAACCTGAAAGGCTCGCCACAATTTGGCAAAACATCCAATCGGCTCGACCGCGTCGATGGACATATAGATGCCCGAGCAGACGGAGGATCGCAATATCAACCTAGTGGTTTGGAAGGGGTGAGACATCACCACGTCAAAATGGTGTGTTTTTTTTGACACAATGGCTTTTGCGGGAACTTACTCGAACACACCAAACACGCTTAGTTGGAAGTCATTCTAAACCAACATAACCAATTGTAATAAAAAGATATTTCAAATTAAAATATCAGTATTCCGGCAAAATCGAGACCTTATGAAACACATTCTCGGGGAGCACATAAAGAAAATGGCGCTCTGGGGATTAAAAATAAGATCAAAATTTAAAGAGCAAACTCTGAGTAGAAATAGGCAAGTCAGTATCTTGCCCGCCCTTTATGAACGAGGGAACCCGGTGGTTTTGGACACCACCGGGAATAAGAGACATCGGAAAATCAGGATTATTGAAAGCCCGATGTGGATCTAAGGCCTATGCAGGTCTTAGAAAGAACGCTGTACGCGGAGGTTCACAGAAGCAGCATCGGTCTTAGCTTTAGTTGCCTCATCTGTCTGCTCCCAACCAGCACCAGCGGAGAACAGCAGGCCAGCAACTGGGGTGTATTCTACAGAACCAGCGACAACTGTCTTGGTGAAGTCATTCTCAGTAGCTACAGCAGCATAATCTACATCGAGATAAGAAGCTTCAATGCCGGTTGCAATCTGGGAAGTCCAGTTATGCATGTACCCAGCAGCAACAGACCATGCTTCAGTGGTTTTCAGTTTATCATTACCGCTGACAGCAGCATCAGCCGCATCGGAACCAACGTAAGAAAGCGCACCATCTGCGTATGCTGCCTGGAAGTTGATCACATCACCAGGAGCAATCATGTCGAGGTTAACGCCAAAGCCAGCAGCGATTGCATATCCAGCTGTAGAGGAAGCTGCATCAGGTGAATCAACCTTGGTCACAGCGCCGGAAACGCCAGCCCAACCCCAACCTTGGTCCACACGTGCGTTACCAACGAAGGTAGGTACAGTGTTGCCTGCGTCAGTGCCGCCTACGATACCATTACGACGATCGGAATAGTCTTCGAGGGAGCCAGTAACTGTCAGACCATTAGTCAGACCGTAGGTGTAAGATGCCTGCCATGCATTGGAGTCAGAAACGTAGATGCCCTGTACATTGGTAGCCAGTTCACCGGTCCAAAGGTCAAATGCAGAAGTTGCGCGACCAACAGTCAGACCACCAACCTGAACGAAAGCTTTATCCAGTTCTACTGTTTCAGCGTCACGACCTTCGGAGTCAGAGGTGATCTGCAGGTCAGTGAACGTACGGATTAGGCCAAGCTCGGACTGTGTGCGGGTATCAATACGAACGTTTGCACGTGAACGGAAGTTCTGATTCTTGTTCTCAGGGTCCTTGGCGGTAGAGAAGTCTTCGTCTTTAGTCAGGTTGTTAAACTGTGCTTCAACACGAATCTGGCCACCAATTTTGATTGCAGTTTCAGTACCTGGCAGAACGAAGAAACCAGCACCGTATGCATCGTCGATACGAACGTAGTCTACTGGTGCAGTGTCGACTGGAAGATCAGCAGCCTGACCGGAAGTTGCAGTAGCTGCAGCGGCTGCTGCGATGGCGATTGCCTTAATATTCATAATACTAACTTTCATTACAACCAGAGCAGTTCGACCCCACGTCGATGCTTATTCTGCTCTGGCTCCCCACTTGCACATGCCGACTAAAGCGATGTTTGAAACATCAATCTTTTCGGCGGGCACCACCAAGTGCGCCCTGCGCTGTTCACAACATCAATATTTGTGATGATTGGATTTTAATCAATCTTTCAAATGGTGTTCGAAGGTCATCAAAGCTGGATGTGGCACAAATAACACAGCAGAATTAGGGGAGAAAATGGCCACTACATCGGCTAGGGAAGCCAAAACCCATCACCTTCAGAGTAAATCTGAAGAAATTTATTATCATTTTTTTGCTATATGAACCCGTAACTAAGCACTTCTAAATACCGATCACCAATGGGAAGTATAGTTTTCATACAAGTTAGGGTTTTCGAGAAAATAAACCACTAGATCAACCAGCTTCATTCGAACTCTTCCTTATGATTTACTTCGACAAACTATCACAAGTTAGACACACACAATACACATCAAATTATTTGATGTATTTTACAATCCACTGCAGGAGGTCGTAAATACTTCGTTATTTCAATATGTTAGACAATATTTCCTCCGACATGCAGCATTTAACTGCCAAAGACCGTCCACGCTGGCACTCTTCAAGCGATGTGGACAATCAGTCATTGCCCGATGGTTTTCGTGCGAAGAATCCTTCACCCACCACAAGATGCAACCGAGCAACCGCTCACGCAGAGCCCCACCTCTCTAAATAACCAAGAGGCACTGCCGGACATCAACCTTAGTGAACTGACTTAACAGCCATCCTGAACATCGGTTGATCAACTTAACCGCGACAATAAGCAGGTAGCTCGGAGATATTCTCATCAGCCAACGCTTAGAGCACAGCACCAATTTCAGCATCAGACCAACCAGCGGTCCATCCAAAACGCCTACAGTCTCTCCCAACATTCCCAAAGGAAATACTCACACCACAGTTCGCGGTGGGTTTTGCGGAGCTCATTACGTATCGCTTCCCGCTCAACTTCAGCATTAGGGTAGAAATCGTGAAATTGGATGACGAGCCGCTTCACCTTAGATAGGCAGCCACTGGAAATCATATCATTGAGGACAGGGAACTCTCCACCTTCAATATTGAGCTTAATAAGGTCAATGGTCTGGATACCCAATCCTTCCACCACCTCAGAGAATTTGCGGAGCTGAATGAGCTCTTGCCCTGCTTCAGATGAGCTGTAGACGCTTGATCCATCATCATTACGACTTAACCGCGCCTGCACATTCCTGTCAGACAAACCGTAGTTGAGACAGGCGACTCTTGCCTCAGAAGAAAACCGCCTCTGGCAATGATCATAGAAGAGCTTTGACGGCTCGAACAGATAGACCTGACTGCCATAACAAGCGATGATTGTTTGCGCGTAGTCGCCACGATAACCACCAACATCAAACACCACGCTATCCTCATTCAACGGAAAGTCATGAAGGATATTGGTGTGGCGGTAATGTTTGCGCCACCGTTGAATGGCAATGGCCTTCGGATCGCGCAACACCCACAGCTTGAAAATTTTGATGAGTTTCAGAAATTGTTTGCCAAGAAGACCTGCAGGATTGAGCAAACCGGATTTCTGTTCTGTTGCAAGCATAGGGCGTTCCTAGTTTCAGGATGCCAATGCTATTCAGCCCGCCAGCAAACAACAATTCTCGGAACTAGCCTAGTGAGTTTGTTGGGTACCACGCCAGCACGCGGAGTGCGCTTCCACGCAGGCCAAGTATATAATGTATATGCAAGCTTGAAATGTGTGGCCTAACCCAACTTTTCAGCGCAGCCCGCATCAGCCTAAACCACGTTCCCACAAAACTAGCATAAAAGATCCGTGAAGCCTCTGCTTTACATAGGTATATTTACCCATTTATTCTTCTCTTTAATCGAATCTACTATCAATAATAGATATTGGGTACCAACGACTTCACTATTTTAAATTGCATTTTGCGGTTTAAGAAATGAAGCAAAACGACAAAACCTTCTCAAGGAACCATTCATGAAAAAAAATAGCCCTATTGCTGAGTGCTGCCATGCTAGCGGTTGCATCCGGATCTTCCGCAATGGCTTCAGGACCCGTTGAATACCTCAACTCGGGCAAAGTGCTTCCTACCAACCTCCCATTCTCCGAGGCAGTCGTTGTTGGCGACACTGTGTACCTGTCAGGCCAGATCGGCAATATCCCCGGCCAACTGAAACTTGCAGAGGGTGGCATCTCCGGTGAGTCAGTTCAGGTAATGGAAAATATCAAGACATCACTGGAAGCACACGGGATGGACTTGAGCAATCTGATAAAGTGCACCGTCATGCTTGCAGACATCAAGGAATGGGGTGAGTTCAACAATGTCTACAAGACATATTTTGACGAGGGCCGCTTTCCAGCACGCGCTGCCTTTGGCGCTAACGGCTTAGCTCTCGGAGCCAAAGTTGAAGTAGATTGCATCGCCGCAAGATAGCAAAACAACCTAGACCTGCAGCGGCTCTCAAAACTGAGACAGGGTGATCAAAGCGATCTCTCTGTCCTTTCAAAAGGAACCGCTGCAGCATCGAATGAGTAAAGAATACACCCTTCCCTGCAGCGCTATTGCAAACCAGCCTTTGCGTGCCAGTTGCGCTTAAACGGCACCGCCAACTATTGGATTATCTCCAAGCGGTTGGGAAATACGCCGCCTTATACGCTGTTTAAGTTCAGACCCTGCAGTTTATCAGGATTTCGCAGTATATATATCCATCCGACACGCCCCTGCTCATCCGGAGCAATGGTAACAAGGCTTTCAATCACTCCGCTAGCACTCTTGATTGACAAGGCTGGACTACCATTTGCAACGATAGTTTCAACAGTAAACCCGCTACTCTGTTTTGCTTTCTGCAAGGCTCTCGTGAGCACCCTTAGAGCATCCTGTGGGCCGAAGAGCGGCCGAAGCGCAGCGCTAACTTTCCCGCCCCCATCCGAAACAGTCACCGCATTTGGAGAAAGCAACTTCAGTATCTCCGCAGCATTTTGAGCCTCTACCGCTTTAAAGAAACGAAAAAGAAGATCCGCCTTCATTTCAGGAGCGGCATTAAAACGAGGACCAGAATCCTGCAGCTTTCGATGGGCGCGGCTCACCATCTGCCGGCAGGCCGCTGGCGTACTACCAAGACACTCAGCGATCTCATTATAATCAATGTCAAAAGCTTCGCGTAGAATGAAGGCAGCTCGCTCATTCTCGCCAAGCACCTCCATCGCCCAAAGCAACGCCAACTCACACTCTTGCGCCAAAACGAAATGGTCTTCACCCGTGGTGATATCACTACCAACCAGCGGTTCGGGTAGCCACGGCCCCACATAGGTTTCGCGTCGCGCCCTTGCGGAGCGTAGAGTATCGATGGCAATGTTGGTCGCTGTTCGGCGAAGCCATGCACGTGGGTTATGGATTTTTGCTTTATCAGCCTGCGACCAACGCAGCCACGTATCTTGCACAGCATCTTCCGCCCCAGCGCGCTCCCCAAGCATACGGTAGCATAGGGAAGTCAGCAGAGCCCGTTCCTTCTCAAATACACCTATCTCTATTTTCATAGACGCGCCTTCTTGTCCCTTGGTAAGGCCTCTGGATCATGGAGATAAACTGGAGATGTCACAGCCCGTCCCAAGCCGCGCTTCATCACGGGAAACATTCTCCCTGTTGCCGCTGCCAGCGTTGCTGAAACCACCGCGCTACCACCGTAACGCTGGTCTATCTCATGGCGCAGCTCATCACGAGCCGCATCATTCTGGATAGCAGCAAGGGCAAACCGAAACCCAAGCCCAACATCACCCGCCTGTTTTGCGTTACCTTGCCTGCAAGCAGCAAGCTTCTCTTCGCTCACTCCCGCTTCGACGGCCTGCTTGACGATTAAGTCCGCACATTGGCTACAGCCACCATCCAAAGTAGATGCCAGCATTGCACCTGCCAGATGTCGCCCGCTTCCTTTGGACCACGATACTGCGATAATAATGGCAAAAACGCGATACCTAGCCCCACGGACGTGGATGTATCTACAAGCCTATGCATATACTGATTGTCGTAATTGTAGCGCTTAGAAAACTTTCTCAAACCGCTATGGATGATCCACTTCAGCATCAACTTTCTCCCGAATTCTCTGTAACTAAAAATTTTATTGTGGCGCTTTAGCGTGCTGATTTTTTGCAAGGAGAAGGAGGCCTATCCACGCTGGCAGCTGGATTGCAGCAAGGTTTGCAAAGGCAATCAAGTCTACAGGTGCCCCACGCTCAGCCCAAACGTAAACATGGAATAAAGCATGCAAAACCGGCCAGCTAAGCCTAGGAATATGCAGGTCCGATTGCTACTCCGCACACCCCACATCGCAGCTGCACCGCTAATCATGTAAATAAGAGCAATATCGATGATGAAGTGCCAGTTATAGGGGCCCGTCATACTGACACCGGGCGTCACCTGATACCAGTTTTCTGGCACAGCCAACATGACCAGCCCGTTCACGAAATAAAAAGCCCCAATTAAAAGAAGCAAGATGCGCGTCATACCATTCCCCGTTGTTAAGCCACTGTTACTCTTAAAGACGAGGCAGGCTTTGGGTCTGTGACAGAGCACCATCATTCATTGGGCATCGGGATATACTGAAGCGCTAAACTCCTCCAATAATGGGAGGATTACCCTCTACTACGCACATCCCTACACCAGCGGCATATACTCGTAGGCGCTTAATTCAAATAGCAGCTAGGTGACTTGTAGCTTAGATAGCCTACTTTTAAGCAATTTTGTAACGCGACTCGCTGCTTTTCTAGCCGAGAATTTGTCGCCTTTGACCCTCACAATATCCCCTGTTAGGAAAATGGGGAGTTTCTAGCTTCTACATTAGAGCAAGCCAAAAACACTCTTACTTTGTGCGTGTAGCCGCTCTCCCTATATAGTCTCGGAAGTTTCCTGTAAAAGCCTGTACTATTGAGCATATCTTTTCGAGTTATATTTATTGGTTCAATCGCAATTAGTGTTCCATCTAAATATATAGCAATGTTTTTTTTCGGCTCCTGGGTGCAATGCCGTGTCTTTAATGTGGCCTCTAACCGCACCGTCTCTGCGGTTTTCGCACACGATATCAAAAGATGCGCCAGTTTCAGGGTTCTGGATAACCCTGACTCCTTGAGCTATGTCTACTTCTCCCCCTGTCGTTACTATATCAACTGTAAGTCTCCACCATAAGAAGACTTAAGCTGATCAGATAAGTCTAGTGTGAACGAGTGGTACTTTTTAAGCCTGTTCTTATCGGAAAATTCAAGGGCGCAGTTTGCTCGGCATGATGCTACTTTACATGCGCCAATCCATGCCTCAACATCATAAAAAAAAGCGTGGCCTGTTAGCGTCGTAAACATAGCCTAAGATTACACCATCTCGAATTTCCAAGATACCACACTCAATGCAAGGGTTCGGCAAAGCGTGAACACTTTCTATGTGCTGCACTGGTGGGTCGGGAAAAAATTTATGTATGATCGGCCAGACAGTACATAAACTATTTATGCTCATTGAGTTTGCTTCGATTGCACGACTAGAGGCACTTTTGATTTCGTCTATCTCATCTGCCCCAATAGAATAATTACAATTCGATTTATAGTACTCAAGAAGCAATCACTTACCGTCACTATGCCTTTTTCAATGAGGCTATTTGGACTTTGATACTCTACCGAGTGATTGCCGTGAAAAGTTATATTCTCTTTTGAGGAAACGTGCTTGGCGTATGCCTGATAATGTGTTTTCTGGCGACGGTCACCTCTCTTTGCTTCCTGAACAGCAAGCTCTGAAAATGTCGAAAAAAAACTTAAAGTGCATCAATGCGCCTACAAAGTCGGCTAGTCGCATCTCATTCGTTGAATGCGTAGAGTGCAAATACCTAGTATCCTTTTGCAATTTCACAAGGGGTAATTTGCGCATAGCAGGACTCGAATTTCGTGATGCCGGGTCAAAAAAAATACTCTAGCTCTAGGACCACCAAAAACTTGCAGCCATGGGAAATTCTTAGAAGGTTTTAAATTGTATGTATCGCATTCAAAATGGTCACAAACGTCGAGGAAATTTTGTCCCTGCGCATAGTGGCTTCACTGAGATTTCCTTTTGCGTACATATCCAGAAAGACGCAAAACACGCCGCAATAATTATGGGTATCTAGGTATCTCGTAAGTTGCGGGAGCCTTATTTGATCGCTACCTGGATAAACAAATAGTTCGTCAACATCGAGTGTTAAGCACCATCGGCCAATGCCGTAATGGTCTGCTAGTTCTGTTGTCCAGTAACGCCCAGCCTTGCTCTTGGAATAGCTTTGGTCGGTGAAAAAAAATATATAACATCACTCTGCTTTTTGAGTATATCTGGGGTGCTATCCGTAGAATTATTATCAATGATGAAAAATTTATTGACTCCTAACCTTCTATAGTAATTAAGAAAATACGGCAGTCTCAAAGCTTCGTTATGTACCGTTACGAAAGCTATTATATCACGTAGCTCTAGCGGGACTTCTGGCTTGTTGAAAACGCATTTATAGTCATCTGTAAGCGAAAATGCACTCATGGCAACAACTCACTCATGCTGCAGTTCTGAGGGAAAAGCGCAACGAAGAAATTCCGAAGTTTTCTTCGGCGACCAATAACCTTCCGTCACTCTTCGTTTTGGAGTTTTTTTGTTTCACCAGTCAGGACATTGAATGAATTGATTTGATACTCGATTCCCACGTTGGCAGCACCGGGGCCAGACAAAATCGATGCGATACCCTTTAACCGTTTTTGCTGCGGGTTGGGGAGTATTTCTCCATTGAAGCACCAATGTGTTTCAGTCCCGTCAAGGAATATGGCCTTGTAAGATATGTAAAGCGGTTCTGATGAAGTTGCCTGTTGAACAGACACCGAAAACTGTTTCAACGAGTTTTCTATATGGGGAATACCGGCCCAACAATCGGGCGAGGCAACCTGGCTTCCGGTTTCTCCGAAGACTTTAACAGTGAGTTTTGGCGCTCCGTCATCTTCAAGTAAAACGCTTACCGGGTTCGATTTTTCCTTGTTATTCCTCGGCTTGCTAATAGCCCACACCCTACCGCAAATCTCAGGTTCAACACCAAAGCCTGAAGAAATTTTAATGACGTTTCTTATTATATCCGGCCAACCACTAGCAAAATCATCGCCACAGATGATGCCTCCGGGCCTCACACGTGGAATAAAATAGTTCATATTATCGGAGAAGCCCGGATCGCCGTGCGTAGCATCGTCAAAGAATAGATCAATGTTTTTCAGCGCCATGTCTTTAACTATGTCGGGGCTCCAGCTTGAACAGCCGTGACGTTTTCACAATCTTGCGTGTAATACTTAAATGCTTCGATTGAAAAAGGTTTGCATCCGGGAAATTTTGCTTCAATTTTATCAATCCAAGGTTGAGGTTCCCAAGTATCAACGGATATAACCTTTACACTGGGGTGCGCGTTCTTGGCTAGAACCCAAGTGGAACTTCCAAATAAGGGGCCAATTTCCACTATTGTTCCATTTTCAGGTACACACTTGGATAAGCGGCCTAAGTACTCCAACCCTGCCATTGTCATTGTGCGCGGAATGTCTTTATTGATGCGAATTGCCATTCGTCCCCCCGCAATACGCTGTCACTATGCTTCTGAAAAACTAATGCACTCAATCACCTCGCGTAAATTCAGCAATATTCGTGGGTAGACGCGAAGTAACTAGGTGTTTGATCCCATGGTTTGATGGTGCGATCCTTTCGTTAGATGGAATGAAGCATTATGGGACAAGTTCGTCATGGCAGCGCCACGACCACGCACGCTGTCAGAGCAGCAATACAGCGATCGCAAGCTTTGATCGAGGATCTGAGCCGGGAACTGGGGATCAACCCCAAGACGGTCGCGAAGTGGCGCAAGCGACAGACCGTGGAAGATCAAAAGACCGGGCCGCGGGTGCCGCGCTCAACAATTTTGAGCGAAGAGGAGGAAGCCATGACCGTCGCGTTCCGGCGGCACACATTGCTTCCGCTGGATGATTGCCTCTATGCCTTACAACCGTCGATCCCGCATCTGACGCGCTCTTCCTTGCATCGATGTCTGCAGCGGCATGGAATATCTCGCTTGCCCGATGTCGAAGGCGACAAGCCGAAACGGCAGAAGTTTAAGCGCCACCCGATCGGTTTTTTCCACATCGACATCGCGGAGGTCAGGAGCGAAGAGGGAAAATTATATCTCTTTGTGGCCATCGACCGGACTAGCAAGTTCGCAGTCGCCCAACTGGTGGAGAAAGCCAATCGCAAGACGGCTTGGGAGTTTCTTGAGCACCTCGTTGAGGTCGTGCCTTACAAGATTCATACGATCCTGACGGACAATGGCATCCAGTTCGCAGAATAGTCCCGAAACCGAAACACAGTCAATTCTCGGCCGATGCGGTTCAAACTGATCTGTGAAGCCAATGGGATCGAACATCGTCTGACAAAACCGAACCACCCATGGACCAACGGTCAGGTAGAGAGGATGACCCGCACGATCAAGGATGCCACGGTCAAACGGTATCACTACGACGACCACGAGCAGCTTCGAAGGCACCTCGCGGACTTCTTGGATGGCTACAACTTTGCACGCCGTTTTAAGGCACTCAGCGGCTCACGCCTTACGAATATGTCTGCAAAATCTGGACATCTGCGCCAGATCGTTTCATCCTAAATCCGATCCACCAAATGCCGAGACTAAACACCTAAATAAACAAACTGCATTCAAGATGCAGCGCAGAGATGAATGGCCAAATGAGAGCGAAATATGTGAAATCTTTTTTGATAGAGAAGTCAAGCCCTAGCTTGAACGTATCTATCAGCATACGAAGAACGCCTTTTAAAGATTAGCCGAAGCCGCATTTTGTATTCCTCTGCGGACGCGTATACTTTTCGACATATGCACATAAGCTCAATAAAACAAGACGCTAGATAAACTTCATTACGCGAAGCCCTTGATCTTCTGACAGCATCGGCCAAACATCAATTAAGAGCTTTTAGGGTGATGGGTTATAAAATCCATTGCTGGATTTATTGTTTATCATCAAATATTTAGGAGGAAGGATGGCGGACACGGAGGGATTCGAACCCTCGAGACCTTCCGGGCCTACTCCCTTAGCAGGGGAGCGCCTTCGACCACTCGGCCACGTGTCCTTGAGGTGGTTACTACCCACTAACTGACCGTAGTTCAAGGCCGTTTTCGTCTTTTTTTCAGTTTTTCCCCACGATCTATATTCGTAAGTCCTTGCAAGAACATGCATAGAACGAAACGTGATTTGCAGGAGCATCGGAATTAGAAGGCCCAGCCCCTCCCCGTTTTCCCGCAGGCAGAAATTCGCGCGACCCTCTTTACAAGAATGCCTAACAGGCGTAATTTCAATCAATCGATTGATCAAATAAAGGGTGTCGTCATGTCAAATCATCCTACCCCCGACGAACTGCGCGAAGCTCTGGCAGCAGATACCCCTTCCGCCAAGACCAAACGCGATCTCATTGAATCCGCCCTCTATCACTTCGGTCACGAGGGCTACGCTGGAACGTCAACACGCTCCATCGCGCAAACAGCAAAAACCAATATCGCCTCCATCGCCTACCACTTTGATGGCAAGGCCGGACTGAAGCGCGCCTGCGTCAACTTCATTGCCATGGCGCTTGGTGATGTGCTCTCGGTTGTCATGGACAGAAAACTCTCTGACATTGAGCATCTGTCGCCAGAAGACGCACGTGCCAAGATCATGGAAATGATCGATCGTATGATCACCTTCACCCAGACCAACAAGCGCGCCGAGCTGGTTATCGGCTTCGTGTTAAAAGAGGTGCTTCATTCTCCCGACGAAATCGAAACGCTCTACCACTTGATCTTTGAGCCTCTGATGGACCGTGTGACAGTGCTCTTCGGCCGCGCAACCGGACAGCCCGTCTCCTCGGATGAACTGAAGCTTGCGATCTTCGCTATGGTCGGCCAGCTCCTGTATATGCGCCTTGCCCGCCCTCTGGTGCTTAAGCGCATGAACTGGCAATCCGTTGGCCCGGATGAGTTGGCGCAGATCAAATCGGTCCTGCACCGCTCCATCAACGCCCTTCTTGATGACCTGTCGAAAGGTCAGAGAGATGCTTGATATCTGCACACTCCCTCTTGTCGCAGGGTGGCTCACCTTTTGTGCACCAGATGCCAACCTCACAGCGGGGTATGTTGAAGGAGAGTACCTCAAGCTTGCGCCCGTGGAACTCTCCGAGATTGCCGATGTGAAAGTAGAAGAAGGTGAGCTGGTCAAGAAAGGCCAGCTCATCGCTGAATTGGAGTCTTCCGACGCGAACATGAAGCTGGCGGAGGCTAAAGCCCAGCTCCAGCAGGCACTCGCCTCCCTGAACGACCTCAAACTTGGCAAACGCCTGAGGAGATAGACGTTCTCAAAGCAACCCTGCTCTCCGCACAGGCCCAGGCCAGACACTCTCAGAACGTCTACGACAGATATCAGGGCCTCCTTGGCCGCAAAGTCATCTCACAAGCACAGTTTGATGATGTGGAAACAAACCTTGTGGTTGCACAAGCACGCACCACCCAGTTGAAGGCCGAACTTGCCGTCGCAAAACTGCCAGCGCGCGAAGACCAAATCGCCGCCGCTGAGAGCCAATACGAAATGGCGAAGGCAAAGGTGGATCTGGCGGAGTGGCTGCTTGAAAAACGCAAGCTCTACGCGCCGGAAGCGGCCAAGGTCACAGATGTCTTCCTTCACACAGGCGAGATGGCAGGCCCCACAGCACCTGTTGCCAGCCTGTTGCCTGTCAATTCCATCAAGCTACATTTCTATGTGCCGGAAGCGCAATATACCCAGCTCCAACTGGGCACCACGTTCAATGCAAAATGTTCAGGCTGCACCACCTATCAGAAACTACAGATAACCCATATTGCAGAAGGGCCGGAGTTCACACCGCCCGTTATCTACTCTCTGGAAGCACGGGAAAAACTGGTCTATGAGATCGAGGCAAAGCCGTTAACAAGTCAAATCCAGCTCAGACCCGGTCAGATTTTTGACGTTGATCTGGACAGCCTGCAATGAACGCAATTGAAGTCACGGGCCTGACAAAACGCTTTGGCGACAAGTTGGTCGTCAACAACGTCTCGCTCAAAGTCAAATCAGGCGAAATCGTCGGCTTCCTTGGCCCCAATGGCTCCGGCAAAACAACCAGCATCCGCATGATGTGCGGTTTGCTAAGACCGGATGAGGGCCACGGTCAGGTGCTTGGCTACGACCTGATCAAAGACCGCTTGCGCATCAAAAGCCAGGTCGGCTACATGACGCAAAAGTTCTCGTTTTATGAAGACCTGACAATCGAGGAAAACCTGAGCTTTGTTGCCCGGCTCTATAACCTCAGGCCCGTGAAGAAGCATACCACCCAGACACTGGAAAAACTGGGCCTTCTGTCCCGCCGCAAACAGCTGGCAGGCGAGCTTTCTGGTGGCTGGAAACAACGCCTCGCACTTGCAGCCTGCACCATGCACAAACCAAAACTCCTGCTGCTGGACGAACCAACCGCAGGCGTGGACCCCAAAGCCCGCCGTGATTTTTGGGAGGAGATCCACCGCCTAGCTGCTGATGGTATGACAGTGCTGGTCTCCACCCATTACATGGATGAAGCGGAACGCTGCCATCGCATCACTTACATCTCTTATGGCGAATTACTGGCAGATGGCTCCCTAAGCGACGTGATCGCAGATGCCGGTCTATACACCTACACACTCACCGGCCCCAATCTCGAACGTTTCATTCCAAACCTGCAAACCCACAAAGGCGTGCAGCAGGTTGCGCCCTTTGGCAACTCTCTACATGTCACAGGCACAGACCTTGCCGCACTGAACCGTGCGCTCGAGCCACTTGAGAAACACGATGACATCCAGATCGAGCAATCGGAAACCAATCTGGAGGATGTCTTTATCAAGTTCATGAGTGACAGCACGGACAATATGCAATGAGCAGCGTTTTCTCTCTTCAGCGGCTCTTTGCCATGCTCATCAAAGAATTCATCCAGATGCGCCGCGATCGCATCACCTTCGCCATGATGCTCGGCATTCCGCTGATCCAGCTTGTGCTGTTTGGGTACGCAATCAACAACGACCCGCGCGGTTTGCCAACGGCTCTGGTGTCGCTGGCAAATGACCCATACTCCCGCGCAGTGGTCACCGCTCTGGAAAACTCCCAGTACTTCAAATTCACGCAAAGCAATGTCTCAGCTTCAGAGGCACGTACATTGCTTAGAAAGGGCGACGTTACCTTCGTGGTCACCATCCCCAGCGACTTTGCCAAGCAGGCAGAAGCTGGAACCCCGAATGCATTGATCGAAGCCGACGCAACAGATCCTGCTGCATCTGGTGCAGCAGTTGCCTCAGCGCCTGTTATTATTGAAAGAGCTGTTGCTTCCGTGAAGCAAAAGAACCCGAGCCTGAAGCAGGATCTCTTAAGGTCTAGCACAATCATTCACCGGAAATACAATCCGGAAGGCATCACCCAATACAACATTGTGCCCGGCCTACTAGGCGTCATCCTTCAGCTCACATTGGTTATGATGACAAGCATCGCCCTGACGCGGGAGACGGAACGCGGCACCATGGAAAACCTGCTGGCCATGCCCGCCTCTCCCTTTGAGATCATGTGCGGCAAGGTGCTGCCTTATCTGGTGGTTGGAGCTGTACAGGTGGCTGTGGTGCTTGTTGCAGGCAGGATCCTGTTCAACATCCCGTTCTTGGGCGGGCTGCCCCTTCTCATCGGTGCCATACTCGTTTTTGTGCTGACGCTGGTGCTGTTGGGCTACTTCATCTCAACAGTGGCCCGCACACAGATGCAAGCCATGCAAATGACGTTCTTCTTCTTCCTGCCGTCTCTGCTGCTATCAGGTTTATGTTCCCCTACGCAGGCATGCCTCAGTGGGCGCAAACACTCGGCGAAATCTTCCCGCTCACGCACTTCCTCAGGATCGTGCGCGCCATCCTGCTCAAAGGCGCTGAATGGAATGAAGTATCCTCGAGCATCTACACACTCTCCCTGTTCGTAGGCGTGCTCCTGATACTCGCACTCAAGAGGTTCAAGCGCACTCTGGATTAATTGCACAAGTCAAAGACCTCCACCGGAGATGGAGGTCTATCTTGCATACAAAACAAGGGCACAACAACGGTGCCCCTTCCACACGCGCTTTCGCCAAGCCTACTTAATGCCCTGGGCCGCAATATCCGCAGCTGTCAGGTCCAACGCGCGGTACGCCTTCTCGATCAACTCATCGACCTCACTGTGCGAGATCACCAAGGGAGGCGAGACGACCATGGTGTCACCCACATGACGCATCACCAAACCGCTTTCAAAACAGTGATCACGGCAGATGGCACCAACCGTAGCTTTTTCCGCTTCAAACGGAGCACGGCGTGCCTTATCAGGCGAAAGTTCCAGCGCCCCGAGCAAGCCACAGGTACGCGCTTCGCCCACCAGCGGGTGAGCTGCCAGCACCTTCCATTTCTCTGCAAAATACGGCCCGATGTCACTCGCAACTTTTTGAGGAAGTTGTTCATTCTCAAGAATATCGAGGTTCGCCAGTGCCGCAGCACAGGCTGACGGATGCGCTGAATATGTAAAGCCGTGATAGAACTCACCGCCATGCGCAATAAAGCCCGCAGCAACTTTCTCACTCACCACAACCGCCCCAATGGGCAGGTAAGCGGATGACAGCCCCTTGGCGATTGGCATCAGATCCGGCGTGAAGTTGAAGGTCTGCGACCCGAACCAGTTGCCAGTACGACCGAACCCGCAAATAACTTCATCGGCAACCAGCAGAACATTGCGTTCACGGCAGATACGCTGAATTTCCGGCCAGTAGGTCTCCGGCGGAATAACAACACCGCCCGCCCCCTGAATAGGCTCCCCGATAAATGCTGCCACATTGTCTTCACCAAGCCGGTCGATCTCCGCCTCCAGCTCCCGCGCCCGCATCAGGCCAAACTCGGCAGTCCATATCCCCGCCCTCGCCATACCAGTAAGGCTGGTTGATGTGGGTGATATCGGGAATCGGCAAACCACCCTGCGCATGCATCGCACTCATACCGCCCAGACTGGCACCAGCCATGGTCGAGCCGTGATAGGCATTGTGACGGGAGATGATGGTCTTCTTGGTCGGCTTGCCCTCACTGGCCCAATAATGGCGCACCATGCGCACCATGGTATCATTGGCTTCTGAGCCGGACCCGGCAAAGACACATGGTCCAGATCACCCGGCGCCAGCTTTGCAATCCGTTCTGCAAGCGCGATGGCTGGCGGATGCGATGTCTGGAAAAACGTGTTGTAGTACGGCAATTGCAGCATCTGCCTTTGAACCGCATCAATAATCTCGGTGCGGCCATACCCAACATTCACGCACCACAGCCCCGCCATCCCGTCAAGGATTTTGTTGCCGTCAGAATCCCAAAGATAAACCCCCTCTGCCCGCGTGATCACCCGCGTTCCATTGGCATTGAGAGCCTTGGTGTCGGTAAACGGATGCAAGTGGTGAGCGGCATCCTTTTGTTGCAAAACATCAGTGGGCGGAAGATTGGCGATATAGTCCATGGGGCATTCCTTCCAAAAGAAACCTGCCCTGCAATCCGTGCAGGAGAGGCAAATAATCCGGTACTTTGTGGTCACAAGCAAACAAGAGTCAATCTCTGCATAAAAAGAGGAACCACTGGTTTTCCCAAAGGGTTAAGAGAAAACACCTCCCCCAACCTGATCACAGAGATAAACCTGCCTGCATCAGACAAAGGCACCCACACAAATATGAACTGCACCCAATCAATTGCTTACCGAACCATAGCAAAATCCTGCTATGTAAACACTTGCAGCCTTGGTTTGACGAAGCCTATATGCCAGTCAGGTCAACCAGAGCACCAGACAAGACAATCGTTCAGACCACGACCAGAAGAGTTCGCATGTCAACACGTACCGCTGTAAAGCCACACTTTGAGCAATTTCGGCAGGAAGCAGAAACCTTCCTGAAACAGCATCCGGATCTTGAAAAGATCGAGGTCCTCTATGCTGGCTTTTGCGGTCCCTTAAGAGGCAAATGGCTCCCCGCGCACATGCTGCAAAAACTCGTCGAGGGCAGCGTACGCCTCCCGCTCTCCACCGTGGTTCTGGATGTGTGGGGCGTGGATGTCCCCGCAAGTGGTCTTGCCATCGAACGCGGCGACCCAGACGGTATCTGCGTGCCCGTTCCCGGAACTCTCAAGCTGGTACCATGGGCCAAAGTCCCAACCGCACAGGTTCTTGTCACGCTCTATGAAGTGGACGACGAAAAACCAACAGTGCTGGACCCCCGATACCTCCTGGAAACCGTTGAAAAGAAATTCCGCGACAAAGGCCTGACACCGGTTGTGGCCACAGAGCTGGAGTTCTACTTCATCGACATGGAGCCCGGCCCAACCGGCCAGCCGCTGCCCCCTTGCATCCCCGGCACCAACCAACGCTCGATGCATCGCAGATCTATGATCTGGATGTCATGGCCCAGTTCGAGCCGATCCTCATGGAGATCAACCGGACTTGTAAAATACAAGGCATCCCGGCCGACACCACTATCTCCGAATTCGCCACGGCCAGTTTGAGATCAACCTGCTGCATGTGCCAAGCGCGTTTGAGGCTGCTGATCACTGCCTGCTGTTCAAACGGGTCGTTCGTCAGATCGCCCGCAAACACGGCATGGATGTCACTTTCATGGCCAAACCCTACGGCGAGCAAACCGGCAGCGGCTTTCACGTGCACACCAGCCTGCTGGATGCAAAGCGCAGCAACATCTTCAGTGGAAACGCAAACGAGGCAAACCCGGCCCTGCGCAGCGCCGTCGGCGGACTGCTGGAGACAATGCTGGACATGCAAATCCTGTTTGCACCCACGCCAACTCCTACCGCC
>BAXV01000057.1 GCA_001310715.1 Pseudovibrio sp. JCM 19062 | reverse complement strand
CAAATTGCCGTTTCCAGGAAGGGGACAACATTGCTTGAAACATGTCGCCTCATTCGCACTGGACGATGAAATTCTTTTTGCTGTACGGCACTAGGACGACACACAATGCGTAGCAAAAGGATTGCTCACTAAACTCGTTTCGTTCACTTGGCACAGGAAACCCTTAAACCTGGCTCAATCCGAATAACGTCCTGTGAAGCGCCAACTTGCCATCAATTGCCCTATCAACGCATGCCCTAAAGTAGCCTGCAGGCGCGTAATTCCAGCGGGATCACGCAGCGATTTTTCAACGGTTGTGATCAGAATAGCACCAGCCAGATACCTACCAACTTGGAACAAGCGTCCAGCCAACCCGCTTCAGACAAGCCTATTAATAGGCGCATATCGGTACTGGATTCGTCAAGAATTGCCCAATTTGTAAGCTCAAAATCAAGCGTGCTCTGCGTTTCAAGTGTCGCTTGCTTGAGTAGACCCAACGACACATCCGATAATGCGGTAGTGAATCCTTCAGGTGAACTAGCATCTGTCGCATGAGTGGGATATTCGGCATGGGATTTGCTCAAATAACTTTTTTTCAAAAGCCATTTTGGGCGAGCGTTTAGCGAGACTAAGTCTATTTGAGTGATCATCGTTAGATGATCGCCGCATTCTATTACTATTTGAAGAGTCTTGATGGGTTGTATTATTATATAGGGTGACATTGGTGTCACCTATGGTTGTCAATTGTTCATTCTGAACAAAGTTGCTACCCAAGGTTGGGTCATTGTCATACTCTTCATTTCCCTCCTTACCTTCTCCCTCAAACAATTCGATTGCCTGCTCATGTAAGAGTGTTAAGGCCTCTGCCTTTCCTATTGCATCGTAGCCTTGCTGATCGATCTGGCTAAGGGCACAAGTAACGTCTTGAAAGTCTACGCCTTCCTGTCTTGCAAGGAGCCTTAAGTCTTCTAATGCGCGGCTAAGGCGGCTGATAGTTCTTTTGGCATCTTGTTCTCTCTTCAGGCGCTCAGCAAACTCATGCCCTAATTTCTTGAGCTCTTGCACTCGTTGGCGTGCAGGGGAGAAGTCAAAGCCATAACCACGTTCAATGGTCCGCTCATCGCCCCTACGGTAGATAAAGCGCCTACCAGTAGGGCTATCCTTGTAGGCCAGGACACCAGCTTCTACGAGCTTGCGAATAGACCTCACTACAGTACGTTTAGAGCGGCAAACATACTCTGCCAATTTTTCGTTTGAGATCGCAACCAACGGACGGCGAGATTGCTTCCAATCATCGGCTAAAGTGAGCCCGATTAGAATATCCAGGATATGATAGGTCGTACCGTCAATACCCAATGCCGGGGCCGCTTTTTTTTAAAGCCATGGCCACTTCAGATTTGGTTGTCTTTGCAATGTCATTCGCCATAGCCAAACGCTGGCTGGCAACCATTGCCGGGGTTAATTTGCGAAATGATGCTACACTCATGGTCATAAGAGCGCTCTCGAATGAATAAAGTTATCAATCACTCCAAAAAAAACGCGCCAAATACCGTTCCCAGAAATTTCTGGTTGAAATATAGTCGGTGTCGAACTAGATTGGATTTGCTAAGATCTATCTGTTCGAGCGTTTTGCTTGGAGCAGTTTAAAGCGGCTTTGCAGGTTCCACCTCAAAGCCGTTTTACATTAGTGCTTCTCCATCTCTTCCTCCTCATGAAATTCTTGAATGTATTTCTCCAGATTATTCTTCAGGAATGCAGCTAGCTTTGGTGTTTTGTTCAAATCGATCTCGACCGTCATTTTCGATGCTGTCTCCTTAAGGGAGACCTCAGATGAAGGTCCAATCTTCGAACGGACAACTTGCCGCTTGGTCGGTTTCTGTGTGCTTTGTTGCTTGGAGATGTCTGTTGCGATGTCCAACAAATGAGTGAAACGCCCCTCCGTCCCAAGCATGTTAGAGTCGTCTTTGGATGCGTTCGAAATCTCTTTCTTAATTGCATCCTTGACGAGGTCATCATCCCACAAATCAACGAACTCTTCCCAACGTGGTCGGCCAACTTCACGAGCATTACCGATCCACTCAATAACCTCTTGATCCGGCAACTTTCTCGCGAGTGACATATAGGATGACACCGTTGCTTCTGACTTATTGCCTATTGCCCGCGCAATCGAGGATCTGTAGATTCTTCTTTTCCCATAATCGCCAAACCCAAAGGATCACCTCCAAGAACGTGAGGTTCTGTCGTTCATTGTTCTCTTGCCCTTGCGCGATAAGCATCTCCTCATCGGACATATGTTTCACGAGGGCAGGGACTAAGATACCAAGCTGTTCACATGCTGTCCGGCGCCGGTTGCCGAATGCAGTCTGGTATCGATCTGGCTTCTCTGGATGAGGTCGAACAGTTATCGGAGTGCGAACACCGTCTTCAGCGATAGATTTTTTGATGCTCTCGAACGCTTCTTCATCTGTAAAACGAATTCGATCCGGTTCGAGAGAGGGGTCAATATCAGAGGGGTTGAGCAAATAGACTGCCTCTCCTTTGGCAATCAATGCTTTCATTTGTTCGTTAGCTTGTTCGACCTCCATTAAGTTGCCAGACATAGCTCTAATTGGGCCAGTGCTTCCTGGCTTCGTTTGCCTTTTCTCTGCAGTTTTTTTTCAATAGTGTTTGAGGATCGATCGGCGCAGCGAACAATTTGTTGACCTGATCTTTCCGGCTATTCTTGGACATTATGAGCGCCCCCATGCTGAAAGGATCAGTTCGTAAATCTCTCCATTAACTGCATTCACACTGTCTAATGCTCGTGTTAACGTCGGCCCGCTTACTATTCCTTTGTCAATTTCATAGATGGTCTTTTTTTTCAAGAGCAGCATGAGCAATCGCTGTTGAATCTAAAACCGCGCTTTTCAAAACATTATCAGCGAATAACCCACGCATCAGTGTCCCGCAGTTCAACTGAGGATGATCGTTGGGATTGTATCGAGTAAAGACATACTTGAGAAAATCGAGTTCAACGCGCCCGCCATGTTCCTCAATCACGCCCATCAAATCAGAAAGCATGTTTAGAAACTGGCTCATACTTGAGACATCAATCATCGAAGGATGAACGGTCACTAATACGCCGGTAGATGCAAACACAGCCCCGAGCGTCAGATATCCAAGCTGGGTGGGGCATCAATGATAATAACATCGTAATCGTCTCTGACGGGATCCAATGCATTATGAATCGAGCGGTAAAATGCGTTCTTTCCTCTCGCCAAACCGTCATTAATAGCAGTCGGTACGCGGTGTTCGTATTCCATCAGCTCTAAGTTGGCTGGTATTAGATCCAGATTATGAAAATAGGTTTTCCGAATAACTTGTTGGATTGGAACCCGTTCTTCGTCATAGCGAATAGCTCCAAACAATGATGTATTATCGCCAATGTCAATCTCAGGTTGCAGGCCGAAAATTGAAGTCATTGAGGCCTGAGGGTCCAAATCAATAGCAAGCGTGCGAAGACCTTGCATCGCGAGATACTGAGCCAACGGTGTAGCTGTTGTAGTTTTCGCTGAACCACCTTTAAAGTTTGCGACACAAATAATCTGCAGCTTCTCAGCATCAGACCTAGTAGGCACCAGCCCCGGCCACTTACCGGGCTTGCCATTTTCGGAGAGGTATTTTCTAATTTCCCAGAGATTTTCGAGCGTATAGGCTCTATTGTTGCGCGGGTCACGCTCAAACAGTCTGTAGACACTATCGTCTATTGAACGCAGCGTGTGCGTGTTCACACCCAAAATGTCAGAAGCTTCTCGTGGAGTGAAGGTCCGCATCACTTTTTGCGCTTTAGGGGGATATGTCATCTCACTTAAATGAGATAGTTGCGCCGAGAGGAGCTGCGCATGCTGATTAACTTGGTCTGCAACCGACAGCTGCACCTCATCGCCGTCTAACTGATATAAATCGGACATTACCCTAAAACCTCTTTATTCAAATCTAAGGTGTAGGCATATTTTTAGCCTTTACATTAGATTTGAAGCTGCACCCGATTATTAAAATGGTCAACGGTTTTTTGGTTAACGCTCGTTAACTATTAGGTCCAAGCAATAAATTTTTGAGCAATTCGCTGACAAGATAAGACCCAAACTGGATGATTTATCGTTATTATTCAATATCATAGTTCTGCCTCATTCTTCTTCTTCAGCCTAATTCCGCCCCTTGAATTAAACTGTCGGTAACAAAGACCAGTCTGCGTTATCAACTCAGACATACAAAGTGAAGTTGATGCTTCAAGAATCAGATCAGACCTGATTCCTTCCATTCACTTCAACTGAAACAAGATCTCTCCTCCGCCTCCTATATCTGCGAAGCTACGCTCACTAATTGGGATTTCCACATCAAAAATGTAAAACCAGAACAAAGCTCGTCAACCAAACGCAAAAAAGCACCTCTCAAACGACTTGAGAGGTGCTTCCCACTGGTTAGATAAGACCTCTACCAGCGCATGCCGCATCTGTGCAGTCTCTAACTGCTAAGCCAACATAAACACAATGAAGCGAAACTCGCGCCAGCTATCTTCAAAAAAAGGAACAAGAAACCATTCTTCTTCTGAATAAGGGGACATCCACATCAGCATGTACTCTTTCTAGCCTCGCATCCAGATGTGCTGACTGCGCACAACCGCGTTTGCGTTTAGGGCTCCAACAAAAGAGACCTATTTTTTAGTCAACATACCTGATCATTTTACATAAAAGTGCGCGTAGCTTCGTGTTGGGCTTTTCAAAGCCTCATATGCATCTCTCAACAGCGAATTATTGAGGGCTATCAGCGTATGACCAGACCCGACCATCATGAGGGGCAAATTTCAGAGCGTGAATACCTGAATCAGATGATCACACATATGGCAATTATGACGGAGCATGAGGAAGCCAGTTTTGAACACCCTAGTATTCCTATTGCCTTAAAAGCTTCGGTGGAGGGGGAATGGATCAGTATCTCTCTCGTTCTCTCAACTGACGAGGACACTCCCGCATGGATTGGAGAGTTCGCACGCTTTGCAGAAAACGGTGAGAAGGTGCCGAACATAAATCGAAGGATCAAGAAGAGCCGTTTTGAGTCTAAGCAAGCACACACCAAGATCGCAACCGAGATCCACAAAACTATGCTGGAGCCTGTCAAACCCCTTTCCATTCGCGCTGTTATTGCAATGGAACAGCTGAAGCAAAAACGAAAACAGATAGCTGAGACAGTGCAAGCCTTGGGCATCAGAATTCCGGCTGATCTAACAGCCAGACATATCGATGCATCATTCTGCTTAAATGCTTCTCCGTATTTCAATCCCGCAAATGCCAGCTTGTCTATCGATACCCAACGGGGAAGTGGGACTCTGGTAATCAGGGACATTCCGACAAAACATCTACCTAAGATAGTATCCTTTCTCTGCGGAAAGCACAGTCAAAGCTTTGCACATAAGTAGATATCCATATTTTAGGTTTTTTTTGTTTGGGATGAGACATAAAAGAACAAAAACCACCTACTATTGTACTGACAATACTATCAACAAATTTGATTAATCTCAGAGTTTACAAGTATATTTCTCTATATATGCTGCATACTTAGAGTATTTCAAACGCGCTTCGCATTTTGGGGAAACTAAATGAACAAACACTTCCGCCTACCATCTTTATTGCTCCTATCAATTCTAGCAGGTTGTCAGGTGACAGCTCCAACGACAAAGGACCCCCTTGGGATAATACAGCGGACGGAAGTCGCTACTCCCGTTGAGGATTACAGCAAAACCTTCATCGTACCGGCCAATGCAGTTGATAAAAATGATGTCGCTTTTGGATTGGACTTTTATATTCCAGAACGCACTACAGATATGGTTTCAACAGGCGCACACTCATTTGACGTGACCGTAGATCGATCACGAGGAGATATCCAGTACACAAAGAATAGATGGGCACCACACGCTTATCGCGTAAAAGCAACGGCTAAACCTGTCGGCAACAGCTATCATATTACATTCACCCCATATGAACGAGTAGATTTTTTAAAGTGGAAGGGTGACTCCACTCAAGCATCCAGTTTCCGTGAGCTGGAACGAATGCTTTCCCAACCATCTTACTCTTTCAGACAGGAAATCACATCTTCGTACCCAACAGAGGCTATAATCGCCAGCTTCAAGCAGAATAAAGCCGCCTATCCACTTGGTAGCCGTGGGAATAAGTTCGTGTTGGATATCCCTGAAGAAAGCAAACAAGGTGACGCATCAGTGACGATTGAGATCATACCGCATCGCAAAGGCTCTAAAGTTATTGTGACCGGGAACCAATCAGCCTCCACTACAAAAAGTCAGTTGGTAAGCCCGTTGTAAATTTGATTGAGCGTGAAAAAGAGATCAAGCGCTACGTCCGAAAGGTCATAAACTCCTAGCGCCCAGAAAGCCCCAAGTAGAAAACCCTCTTCTCCGAAGGGGGTTTTTTATTTTCATTTCAAAAATGCGTCCAAAGCCTCAGTAGGTTCCTAATCAACCATCTATGCTCGCACCACATACTCAAAGCAACAGGAGAGCGAGCTTTGTTGGAATTTGCAACCTTCTCAGATATGACTAAGAGTGAACTACATATACAACTTGTTATGTTCAGGAAAAATTTTGCAGACGCCGCATGTGAAAAGCAATTCGCGATTAAGAACACTTACAAAAAAAAGATCTGATCAAGAACTGGCTACTGACAGGTAGCCCAACAGCTATAATTAGCGCCGCACAATCTATCACGCAAAAGGCTCACGCCATTTACGTTACCGGCGACGGGTTGCAGCTCACTGAATTAGCTAGGCGCTTGCTGGACCACGATATTATCGAAGGCGTAACCGTTCAATTCCAACCTCAATCTCGATAGCAGTCTTGTATGGTAGCGCAACTATCGTTATCCTTTAGCCTGTGCTTAACGCATATGGCCTGTTTCCCTATTCATAACGGATATAGGCAAGCAGGTTTAGGTGATGCGATTGCATTGCCTCTAAGAGCTAGCTGGGCTCTGCAAACAAACAGCGATCAATTCCTCTCCTTCTGGGTGCAGACCCAGGAGGGTGCTGTGTCCAAATTTCAAAGGACACAGCAATGACAATTAATCTCACTTCTCGAAATCTAAAACGTGATGTTACCGGCATCACAAATATTGAGCAGTCGACCGATGGAGACTGTTTTGAGCAACTTGTTTCGCTTTTCATTCGCAAAGTGCAAAGCCACGTAAGCCTTGAGGTTTGCCGGAAAATTGATGCTTTGAATGAAGAGAACATTCCAAATACAATCAACGATTGTGCGAGTGGTAGGTTTGTACTGACCTGCACTCTTCTCAGCGAAGCCATGAGTGATTTGAATATCACCGGCACAGACCTTTGGGCACCAGCTTGGATAGCTGCAAAAACCAAGGGATTCTCAAAAGACTATGCACCAATTGGAAAGCGTGCGGTAGTATCCATCACTGTCGATGTACCTGTTGCTATGGCAAATGGAGAAAACGAAGCAAAAGCAAAAGCCGTTAAAAAGCTCTCTGCTCATCTCGTGATCAGATCACCATCAACCGTGAGTTCGTGCCGTTCGCACGCCTATATGGTAACGGCACGCCTAATTCCAACTGCAATGAGGATAAGCTCAATGCAGCGACCAATATGTACAGGCACGAATTTTTCAAAATTCGAGACACATTAACCCATGAGCAACTTGTAGAAGAAAAGCTCAACCTCATTCATAGGTGTGCCGAGCAGCATGGGTTTCACAATGATATCAGTCTCTTTTACGAACTCGTTGAGGAATGCGCGAAAATCGCAGAGTACTCAAAAAAAAGATGACGATGTTCAAGAAGAAATAAACATCCATGAGCACAAGCATCTGCTGAAGCTCAGGGCAACTTCAACAGACTAATTTAGTCTAACCTTCAACAACAACACACAATTTCAACCCACTGGGGCAGCGTCCCTGAGGGGTACTGTCCCAACTTTTAATGGAGACAGGAATGAATAATTACAGCAAACTTCTCAGCAAGGCCGTACACAAAATACTTCTTGCCAATGGCAAGAAACAAGCCATGCAAGCAGAGCCAGGATCACTTGATCAGATACCTGCTGCAAAGCTCTTTACACCCAATGCTCGCGCAACTTGGATCCTCACGGAGGTGATGCCAGACGATACAGATCTAGCATTTGGTCTTTGTGATTTAGGTCTGGGAAGCCCGGAGTTGGGTTACGTCCGAATATCCGAACTTGAAAGTCTTCACCAAGGCTCAAGAAGCTACTGCCAGTTGAACGCGATATCTGGTTCAATGGCAAGTATCCAATATCTGTCTATGCAGAAGCCAGTCGCACGACTCAGGAGATCACTGAGTGCGATGTAAAGCTGAAACAGGCTCAAGATGAAATCAATGAGCGCAGTGCGCTCGAAGAAGCGTCCGAGGCCGCTTAGACTATGAATGAAATGATCAACACAACAAGCTTCAAGAAAATTAAGACCAGCTGGAATGATTTGCACAACAAACCAAATATCGAGTTGTTGAATTGTGGTCACATCAGCACTGGCCTAGCTAAACGACTTACAAGATATGCCACGGAGAAAATGGCTCATGCCGGTTTTGGCGCGATACTCAAAGCGTGCAATATCGAAGTGACCACTACAGACGGGGATTTACCTCCCTCCGAACGCGTATACCATGTCTCGTTTACAACACCACAAGGTGGGCAGCTCAGTGTTATCGGCATTCTAACACGCCGTGGGTGGCCCTTACTTGATCATGGTTTCGACATTGACCATCCGAATTAATTGGATGCTCAAACAATAAACTAAAAGCTTAATAATTGAAGCTTTTCAAACCCGTTGGGTGCATCACCCAACAGGGCTGGTGCATCCATTTTTTTCAAGGAAACGCACCATGTCTAATTCAAACACTCAAGATCAACCGAACGAGTATCCAAAAACAAAAGCAGATGTTCAACGAGCTATGTCTTTGGCCGCGAGCCTACTCGAAGGTTCAAAACCACAGCCTCACAAGGTGGAACAATACTTCAGGTTGTTACCTTACGACCTGGATGTGATCCCATGGACTGTCACGACCAGTCTCGCAGCCATGGAACTCATCGAGATCAAGATTTATCAGGGTGAGAGAATTGGTTCAGAAGAACCAGAATTTCGCTTTGGTCTTCAAATCGCAGAAGAAAGTTCAATGGTTCGGATTGGAATCAAAAAGAAGTCAGAACCAAAACGTGAGGTGCTCTATGTCGACAAAGAACGGTCAGTTTTAAAGTGACGCGAGTTCCTTAATTAAGATCCCCGCTGGGTGCATATCCCGGCAAGGGGAATGCATCCAGCTCCAGTTGGAGTTATAGATGATCATATCAAGAAGCACCCCCGCAATGCTCGACCATGTTGTTCGTTTATCTGAACAAGATAGTGGGCTTCATCATTCGATTGTTAGGTTCAACAATACGTTGATCGACAGCAACCGGCAAAATCCAGCCAAATTTTTCAGGCGGGAACCAGTCGTGATTGTAAATACACAAAACAATCAGCGCGTCATCCGCTATGCGATGGGGAATGCGGGAACATACTCAATCAAAAAATCAGCAATAGGCTTGGACTATGACGGAGTTGATGCTCTCGGGATCAAGTTTAAAGAGACATGCGAACTTCAGCCCGCAGGGCATCACAGTGGGAAGTGTACTCTTGGTTCTGGAACCATAAGGACCTTCCTACACAGCTCTCAGTACGTCTTGGGGTAGTGGGGTTGGCGCTCGGGTTAATTGGCTTTCTCAGCAGCGTCTTACCCATACTGATGGCATAGCTCAAATCAAATCCAACAGCCTTACAAAGTAGTCCGATCTTCGGCTCCATAGGAGACACACAATGACGTTCCTACTCATCCTCCTTTTGTTTGCATCAATTCTTGTAACGACCAAGATCCATCTACGCTTCAAGACTGTAAAAGCTGATAGCGAAAAATTGGTGGCCAAATTGAAAGTAGCTGAAGAGCTACGCGACAAGTACGAGACGCTTGCAAAGCGGAATAATAAGGAAGCTCAAAAGTATCACGACATGCTTATTGAACACGAAGAAAACATCAAGGCTTAGCGCCAAAGAGTACGTGCGCGAGGCAGAGAAACATCTCAGTGGTAAGTTCACGTTTGGTATAATAACCAAACTGAACTTACCACACCGCTTTGCTGAGTTTGCTTTATGCCCGGAAAATAAAAGATAGAAGTTGGGGCTGCTTCCCTATCAAGAGAAGAAATGTCCGAAAAAACGAAGAACCCTCGACCAAGTTCACACAGCTAGTGTGTAATAGATCCGGATAACTCCTTGAGTTGGTCACTGGGCCAATAGCAACTTCCGCCTATTCGCCATAACCATAAACGTCATATCCGTTTTCCGACAACTGCATTCAGGTTCCACATCTGGACCAAAACTGCCATCGAGACCAAGACAATAGAAAGAATTTCAGACCTGGACCACAACGCGAGAATTCCGGCTATACCGACAATATAAATTGTTCGCGATCTGCCCTTAAAATAAAAGGTAACGCTCTGTTTGCGCCCTTCTATATAGGCGATCAACAAATAGAAGAACAGAGATTCAATTCCAAAGAGTAGAGAAAAAAGTACGTATGACATTTGAGGCATAGCCTTTAACTTAAGTGGTTCTGACTGCAGCTCGAAACTTGCAAGAAACCTAGGCTCTTGCGTCAAAGCATAGGTTGATTTGGCGGCTTTCTTCGATTTGACGAACCTGAAAATCCGTAAGTTGTTTCAGTTCCTCTTCAGATGCGCTCAATCAATTTGCACCAAGCCCTCGGGCAGTTTATCGGGCAGACGCCTACACAAGGCATAATGCTGCCCAGATGACGGATAGCACTAGACAGATCGATCTCTCTCCAGCTCTGAACGTTTTTTTTGTAATTCCGGACTGATGGCAGACACAGCGGCAGACGGTGTTTAGTGTGTTCTATCCCTTCTCAAAAAAGCCGGGATGAGCGTGGTGAACACCGAAATGTACCATCCGGCTATTATACTTCCGATTTATCCTATCCACGATTGTCGCCAGTTTTTCCTTACTGTTGGCTTTCCCTGCCTCCAGCGGCGTGAAGAGTTCCCCTGTTCGTTCTTCAAGGGGCAGGACATCTGCTAGTTGAACTGATACCGAGCCAATGAGATAGGGTCGGCGCTTCGCCATCTGTTGCCAAAGCTGTTCATAGATATCCAAAAACAATGCTGTGTCTTGTGAAGCAACGCAGGTTTGTTTTTGCGACCAACCACCAGACGGTAAGAAACGAAGCTGCAGGCTGAAGCGTCTTGCACAATACCCATCACGGCGCAGTCGTTCGGCGGCTTTTTCTACAAGCCAGCGACCAACCAATCTGGCTTGACTGGCGACACGATACTGCGGTGCGAGGACTTTTGAATTCCCATAACCGTGACGCTTAGTTTCTGGCAGCGGGATATCTTCTCCCTGCAACGCCCGTACAAACCGCTCACCTTCGACTGAGTGCCATATCAAACGGGCGTGACGCGGGTCGAGATTATATAGGGAGGGTATGTCATATATACGCGCTTTAAAAAGCCGCTGGTATATTCCTTTCGAAATCCCCGGTAAATCATCAAGATTAAGGTCGCTCAAACGATCCGGCATATTTTCTGGTGAGAGCCATTGCAAACCGTCTGGCTTCTCCAACTTTCCTGCAATCTTGGCCAAAAGCTGATTGGGGCCAATGCCGATTGAGCAGCGTAACTCGGAGCCAACTTCAGTCAATATCGCATTCTTCAACTGACGCCCAAGAGCCAAAGCGTTTTCACGTTCGGCTGTTCTGCCACCCAAAACAACTTGGAATTCGTCAATCGATCTGACACGCTCTAATTCAGCTAGGCTATCCAGAACGCGGGCAATCTTTTGGTTCACTTTCACATATAGCTTATGGCGACTGGGCCGGAACTGGATCTGCGGGCATCGCTGCCGAGCCTCATAAACTCGTGTGCCGGTTTTAACTCCATATGCCTTGGCTTCATAGGAAGCGGCTACCACGCAGCCGCTATTTGCATCTACAGCCGTAATCCCAACGGGCTTACCGCGTAGGGCGGGTTCGATCTGTTGTTCAACAGATGCAAAGAAGCTGTTCATATCAATGTAGAGGGTCTTAAAAGCGGTCATTGCAATTCCTACCAGCTTGCTTTCTCTCGCTCATGTTCTTATTTTGTTCCCATGGTAGAACGCAAGAAACAATTGAGCAATGTCGCATTTGGTGGAGATTGGTCAGAAGGCCTTGTTGTGGCTGATGGCCTTCAGGATGTCCTTATTATTTTACGGGTTTCAGCGATGAATTGCGATGAAACAGACCCAAGAGGGCCGCAGTTGAATGAAGTACTCGATTTTATCGAGCAGCATATTGAAAAAGGCAAAATGCTACGAGCTGGCATCGAGCGAGCGCTATCACAACCCAATCCGGGCTTGAGAAAATCAGAAGCATCAAAGTATGTTTCAATGATTGAAGCATCGTTGGGGCTTTGACGCTCCTTTTATGGACTCCGCGGTTATTGCCGCGGCACTAGCTCCTGAACTTGCCGCGGTCAACACTGACTTGGTGAGGTTCCCGCGGTTAGCGCTGGCCTGTCGCCCTGTGTAAGACTAGCTGTCTTTTGATCGGTACCATGCATTAAAACATTCGATCCGCCATACTAAAAGCGTTTTAGTATCTGGGTCCCAGCGCCTAAGTAGCCCAGTCACAACAGCATCGTTTGGGGTCCAAGCACGCTCACCCTGACGGGTGATTTCAAGATATCGCGTATTCCAAACAAGAGAACACTGTAGCCACGGGCATCTTCAAACTTTATCTCTCTTTGAGCTTCGGTTGGGGTATTTTGTGTGAACTGTGTTTGATCGGGCTCCCAAAAAATTTCAAAATTTTCTTTATCCCCAGTACCTTCCTTTTCTTGGGAACAGTACCCAGTACCGTTCGTTTGATGAACTCCAAAACCGTAGTGTGCGTTTTCGCCTGCAAACCCTCTAAAGAACAAAAGTTCCGCCTTTTCTATGGTCTTATGCTGTTCTGCGAAACGTGCTAATGGAATAGCTTGAGCTCGGTGCTGTTGAGCGGAAAGCGGAGACAAGTTAACCTGGGCATACGCTGCATCGATGGGATGACTATCCATGGTCCACGGCCCTGGCAGCTTAAAGACATCATCTGATCCACTAAAACAGAAATGCATTGGCTGATCGCGGGCTACATGTTCACAAGTCAGTAGAAGCTGCTTGTTCCCTGTATCGAGAAACGAACCGGTGCCTACGAGACGGACCTTGTCGGACGTCTCAGTGCTGAGAGCTGTTACGAAGGGCCGTGTGTGCTTCAGCATAATATCAGCAATCTCTTGCGTTGTCTGTTGCCACTCAATTACAGACATGATCAATTCCTCCTTTTATGGACACCCATCAAATGTTAGTTGGCTATTCAGATAACTCTCTAGCCCACTCCGGTACTTGGATAAGAAACGCGGCTTCACTATTCTTTTCACTGCAGCAGGATCTCCTATCTGTGGCGCTAGTGCCCCCATACCAACGATCATAAGTCTAGTGACATTTTGCCTGACCTTATAAGGAATATTGGCAATATCGAACGACAGTGCCATCAAGCTCGATGCATCAAGGACACTTCCATTAACATGCAAATGATTATCGGCGGATGGGGCCAACGCGGTCGCGACGATCTCCTTCTTTAGCTGCATATCCATTCGTGATACAGGGGGGAGATCAAAGTGCTTCAGCAGGCTCTGATTTGCGATAATTGGGGTTGGTTGCAACCGGGGATCCGGCCCCAATCGCTCCATAAGTACTTGGGAGATTTCCCATGTCGCTTGGTCATAAGTTGCGTCAAAGAACCTAAATGAAATACCGACCGTTGCAGCAGTTGGTTCACGCAAGCAAGATTGCCAATGTTGAGAAGGAAACTCCCTCTTTAGTTTCAAGAGTGCTTGCAAAGCGTAGGCCCCATGTCCTCTCAGTGCTACTAAGCTTCCGTTAGCCGCCTCTTTTTCGTCACTATAAAACGCATCAGCCATAGCGACAATTTTTCCCTCAACCTCGGCAAGAACAACATGCTCAGGCGACCATGTTTTTGCTTTGTTTGTCAAAATGTCGATACTAAACCGCTCTCGTTTAATCATCGGAGGCAGCACTTTCACGAATGCATCTGCTGCTGCAAAATCATCGACTAAAAATCGATTTGTCACAGTTCTGCTCCTCAGTTAACTTTCTGAAATCAATATACACACAAGAATAAACCCCTATAGTTTGCTGCTTTGTTGGACTGTGTTTAGCGATCAAGCTTCGGTTGTTGTCTCAGATCACCTTACCCGTGTTTCAACCAGTTTGGATTCACATTGATTAACACAGCGACCTGATCAGGCTAATGATGCCTGCCGCAACGAGGTTTCCTCCCGCGCCCTCAGCAACCGACTTGATGGATTGAAGCGCTGAAAGAACCGCATCTTAGCGGGGGTTGGTTTGTCAGCTTCTTCTTCAATGGCGATAAGCTGCGCTGCCACGATCTCTTGGCTATCTTCTGGGAGATGAGAAAGCACTGGCCGCACTTGCTCAATGAAGTCGCGCAATTGTTCGGATGAAAAATCCGTCGATACGTTGATCGAATTATCGGTGGAATTGATATTCACACGAGAATTGGGCCCGTAAAGTTGTTGGTGATACCCTTCACCACCACCGCTTGTGCCTGTGGCGAACCAACTCGCGCCACATCAATCTGGAAATGCGCGTCCATGCTATGCCCAACGTCGTAATACTTTGGGTTCCTGACCTCGTACTTTTCGACCAAGCCGTTCGGAAGGTCTCGTAAAAGATAATCGCCTACCTCGACAGGTAGTTTCTTATCTGCCGTAAAGATCATGTCCCTGTGACGAGCGCGGGAACTTGTTCTTTTGCAACCATACCGTCTGCTTTCACAAGCGTAACTTTGTCTTGGCTGAAGTCGTGCAACATATAATCTCCTTTTATGGACTCCGTGGTTATTGCCGCGGCACTAGCTTCTGAACTTGCCGCGGTCAACACTGACTTGGTGAAGTTGCCGCGGTTAGCGCTGACTTGGTGAGGTTACCGCGGTTTGCGCTGGCATCCTTTGCTGGACTTGCTAACTCAGCAGATCGTCAAAGTATCTTCCATTTGATCTGACATTCTGAATTAAACGGTTATGATGCGTTATAACCAAATTGGATAGTTTGAAGTTTTGACTTCCATATGCTTTCCCTCTGTATGACTTCTTCTGGAGTAAGCGAGGCTGACAGAACTTCCAATATTGTAAACTTAAAGTAACTCTCAAAATATTCTTTCGAATGCATACGGTAAAGTTCTTTGAGTTCTTTATTGTTGCCGTGGAATCCATACACATAGTCAGACCATCTCCCCAAATTCCACTCACCCCGTATGCTGACCCAACATAATGCTTGCCCGTTTTTGTATCTGTAAGCAGATAAACTCCATAAACACTACTTAATGCCACTTTCCAGTCATGGAGTTCATTTCTTACTATGATGTTCATAGCTTCAAAGCTGTGGTTAATTTTATCAAACGAAACAAATCGCTCTCCCTGATAAGGATGTTCCAAGATGGAGGAGATACTTGAATTGGAAAAAATATATTTCGGTGTGAAAACAGTACTGCGAATGTTGTTTCCGCTGTAATCGATCGTTAGTCGACGAATTAGCTCGGAGTGTTCTGCGTCTGGTTCTACTTGGTATCCTTCCGAACCCCGATTAGTAATGTTAAAGATACCGCCGAACAGAAATTTTGAATTTGAAATTTGTGCAAAACTAACGATTTTATCTTGAATGAACCTTTGTTTATTTGTTCCGCTATAAACCTGCCAAGCACGCCATTCATCTTTGCTTCTGGCCAATACATCGATAGGACGGGTGCCACCAGGTTCCTGCTTCGCCAGATGAAACCTATATTTTGAATCATCATTTAGATCAGGGAAGATTTTTTTCTAACTTCATAGTTGCCTCCTTTTGTGGACTCCCGTGTGTTCAAGGCAGTCAAACCCTCGAAATATTCGCAAGCTAACCTTGTTGACGTATGCTAGCCTATGTTTATGAGGTACGCGATTTCTGAAGGCGAAAAAAAATAGAAGCTACACCAAAGGCACAAGGTATCTGTCCAGGTTGCGGAGCAGATCTGGCCGCAAGGTGTGGCACTAAGAAGATTTGGCACTGGGCGCATAAAGGACGTCGACACTGTGATTTATGGTGGGAAAATGAAACGGAATGGCACCGCGAATGGAAGAATCACTTCCCTAAAGACTGGCAGGAAGTGGCAGCACGCGATGATAGCGGTGAGTTGCATATAGCCGATGTGAAAACACCAAACGGCTTGGTTTATGAGTTTCAACACTCGCCAATTCATGTCGATGAAATTAGACTGCGCACGAATTTCTATAAGTCGATGGTTTGGATAGTTGATGGCCAGCGCAGAGTGAATGACGTAAAACAGTTCAGATCCACTTTGCGGGATGCGTACAAATTCCACCTTGACACCACTGTTTACGAGCTCCGTCCTGGCGACCGTATTTTTACCCGGATTCTGTCTGAATGGTGGAACTTAGGCGTACCAGTTGCAATTGATTTTGGTCCCGAATTTGGCGGTGATATTTGGATACTACGGGAAGCATTTACCATAGAAGTCAGAGGTATCGAAGAAGAAAGCTAATCTGGCAGAGTGAACCCTACTTACATGCTATTCTTGGCTACTTCCTCTCAAGGAAAGAGTTCATATACAGGTTAGTCAACGAAAAGCCCTTGCCAAAAATCGAGCATGACGGAAAAACGTACATTGCGCTTAAAGCTGACGATTGAGCTCCCTCTTTTTTGGACTGCCGTTAGTCTCTGCAGAGTTTGACGAACACTTCAATTCTTGTCTCTACACACGAGAGCTGGAACGTAGTTTCCTCCTTCGTTCAGTTGCCAGCACGACTCGTAACTATTAGGCTTATGATAGTGCGCAGCTGCGAGTATTGTAGCGCCAATCACTATAGCTAAAGGCAGGGTCAATTTCTCCAATGCCTTACTCCTATTTAGAGCTGCTCCCGGTGCGCTAAATAATATGGGTTTTCACCGACATGCATCTCAGGCCCAGTACCCTTACGATCAAGTAGATTGATCCTATCTCGCTATTTTTTCTTAGCGAGCTATTTATCACTTCCATCTCGGTAAGATCACGGCTGGCCAGTCGTTTTAAAAGCTCTTCTATTTGACCAGCAGAAATGTTTCCTGGAATGCGCCATTCTTGCAAAAGTTCTAAGCTATCGTATTTGCTGATGATCCACTGCGCCATTGTGCCGATCTCCTTTTATGGACTATTCGGAGTGGTCCGAGAAAAGTGGGCCAGTTTCAAACACCTTGGATGCATAATCATCTGGATACTCGTCTGGGGACCTGCATTTCTCAGCAAGAACTTTTTCAACGTCCCATCGCTTAGCTTTGCACAAAGCACGAAGAGAGCTTTCTTCAAATACATAGGTGCCGGGTTCACTCTCTACTTCAAGAAGATTAACGCTTGAAAAATCGGAACATATAGCTGCTTTGGGAAAGGTAATGGTGATACTTTTTCTATACTCAATTCCTCGGTAATTCCCATTACTCTCAAATAGCTTGTCTGCGAGGTCTGAGAGACGCTTATCTAAGTGTGCCATCTGTTAAATCCTTAATTGGATTGGATCTGAGGATGGAGCAGGGGCATAAAGATGGCAGGTCATAAATACATGTGTGTCTTGCGCCCCACTTACAGTATGTCTCTGACCTGTTTTTCGGTTGCCCAAAACAGTTTGTCGCAACCTCACCAGATGCCCTACCATTCGTCGCGCCATTGGGTCTTCGTAAAGAATTGGAAATAAATCGAGTATCTCCGCCCGAATGTAATAATTCAGCCAAGGCTCGTTGTTAAGCGCGCTGTATTCTAGCCAGTCTACAAACGGTTCGCGTTCAATATAGCGCTCAATTGAAACGCCTAAAGTTCCGTTGTTGAATGGTATCATGTAGGTGCTGTTGTACTTACTATCAATTTGATGCCCTGTGATGCTCTCCATGGCTAATGCTCCTTTTATGGATTGCCTTCATGGCAATTCAAAATCTTCAACTACTTGATCTTCATCCCAGTTTTTTGCCATTTGTAGTACGCTGCACGGCCAAGATGGGGGCCATCCATCTCTTGAAGCTCAGTCAATGCAGCTGCACCACGAATACCTTGAGACAACAACTTTTCTGCCTTCTCTACTCGTTCCGGCGTCATTGCAGTTGGACGACCAGGTCCAACTCCACGCTCCCTTGCGCGAGCTAATCCTGCTAGAGTTCGCTCCCGGATCATGTCGCGCTCCATCTCAGCCACAAGCGATAGCATGTTTATGAATAACTTCCCTGAAGCTGTCGATTGATCGATGTTTTCAGTGAGACTGATTAGTCGGATGCCGTACTTTTCAAAGATTTTGAGGGTTTCTTGTAATCCCAAAATTGAACGTCCAAGCCGATCCAGCTTCCAAACGACAAACTCTGTTTCTTCGATGCGAGCATAATGCAACGCCTCAAGAAAGCCAGGACGATCGTTGCTCGCACCAGACATTTTGTCCGTAAAGATGAGAGTCTCTGGGACGCCAGCCTGAACTAATGCCGCTATTTGCATATCGAGGTTTTGATCCTGTGTAGATACGCGAGCGTAACCAATTCTTCGTGGGGTATCCTTGGTTATTTTTCTGGGTTTTTGGGGCACTTATCCTACGCCTCGTTAATTTCTGCTCCGAATATATGGATTATTTATGGACAATGCAAGGTTGTAATGCTACAGTCTATTTATTGTCCATTTATTATAGTTTTGACGCCCCGTAGTGCAGGAGGTGGTGATGACAAATCCAAGCCAAACTCAGACCGGATATGAACTAATTGTGCCGACCTGCAAACATAATCGGTTGAGCCTGCAATTATCGTCGTTTTGAGCCCGAATTATCTGCATCTATCTGAGGTGCCAAACCCGCATTATCTGCGAATGAACCCAAATTATTTGCGACCAGCCTGCAATCATAAGTCTGGACCCACATTAATTGCGAACAGTTCAAAGAAGCACGGGATTTGCACCACGGCAGCAGCAGGCAAGGGCGGCAAAGAAGCCGTCGATCGCTTCCACATTTGGAAGTGCCCCGCCTTTGACACGAGCTAGAATCCCATCCAGTTTCTCAAAGTCAGCGTCCGCCAGTTCTTCACTCAATATCACAATGGTAGTCCAGCTCTTCGCATTATTGTTGAAATTTCATCGGTTCTGTCGGCGTCCAGTTGCCCTTTGAGAAAGCGCCGGATCTCGGGTACACGGCTATCGGTCATCTCGGCCAGAGCTTTTGGGCCGTATCCGATCCGTGCCAGTTTGGCATCCAGATCATCAAACCCGATTGAAATGGTTTCCTCTACAATCTCACGGGAGACCTGTTCAGCACCCATCCGATAGGCATCAGAAAATGCCCGGTCCAGATGTTCGGCAAACTGCAAAGGGGTGGAAAGGCGTTCAGCCAGAAAGTCCTGAGCTGCCTCTTCGATAACATCCGAAGGCTTCACACCCTCTGCAAGACACTGACTGAGGAGCCAGGTAAGAAACTCGCGGCGTTCATCGCTGATACTGTTAAACTCAAGCTTCACGGTGCGGTGCCCGACTTCCTCCATTGTGGCCCGCCGAAGATCGTTGCGAAGGCGCGGATGGCCGACAAGAACGATGGACAGGGTTCCGCCACCAGCACTGATGACTTCCTTCAGCCGTTTCAAGCCGTTGAGCGTATGGCCGTGCAAGTCATGGGCTTCGTCAATAAACAGGGCAATAGGTTTGCGGGCCTTGCGCACAGCCTCCTGCAGCATCCGTTCACGTTGTTCCGGCTGTTTGGGAACTTTGAGATCCGACTTGCCAGAGATATCGAGAAAGAGGGCGGTGATCAGCGCGGGCAGAACAACCCTTGGCTTGTCCACGGACAGGCTGCGGGAGACAATGATCTTCTTTGATTTGATGATCTGCTCCTGAAGGCGGTTGATCATCATTGTCTTGCCGGTACCCACGGGGCCGGAAATGGCAATCAGGTGCCCCGCCATAATGGCCGCCATCACATCATCGCTGAACTGGGTTTGTCGTTCCGTCTCAAAATAGCCCGCCTGGTTCCAGGATCGTTCGATGCGAAAATGATTCATAACCTGTGTGTTGAGCATGTGCCTCCCCCTTATATCTTGCCGTTTAATTAATTGCGCCGGAACCGGTCCTTGATTGCGTCTTCAACCTCTGCCTTGTTAAGTGTCCGGCCAACGAGATCGCTGATGAAGCTGAGATCGTCAGCAGGTAGCTCCGCAAGCGGACGGTCCAGAATGTCGGAGATTGCTCGGCGGGCGCTGAGCGTGCTTTCATAACTCATCTGGCCCCATGGATCAGGGTCCACAAACCGAACCTTGGGCAAGGGCACAATATCAGCAGAAACTCTTTCTACTTCTCGCCCGCCAGCAAGCGCTGAACGCGGCAGGCTTATCTGCTCGGCAAGCTATGCTACAGTTTGGGCGCGAATTTCGCGGCGAGACGGTTTACGCTTGCGGTACCGATGCAGCGGGATCGGACCGCCCTCTGGGCGATAAGGGCCAAAACGCCTGTCATTCCATTCCACGAACAGCTCATGGTCAAACAATCCCCACCATAGCAGCACCTCTTCGCCAGCCAGCTCACCATCGACTTCGTAATACGCCCCGCCAACTGACACTCTCGCATCGGCGGCTACTTTGCGCCGTTCCGGTTCCCGCGCAAAAGCGCAAAAGCGCTCCCACGAGCACATCTCGCGCAAGCCGTTGTCCGGCAAATTGGTGCTCCAGTCCTCCATCCGGCTGTGAGCCTCGCGCCGGTGTGACTTCTCGTTATATTTGCTAATAAAGTTCTTAAGCCAGAGATTGGCTTCCGCTTCGGTTTCCGGCTCATGGAAATGATAAAGCGTCTCATGAGCCTCTTTGATGGTTCTGAAAGGGCGTTCGACCTTGCCTTTGGACCGGGCGGTGACACGATTGCCGTCAGACCCGGCTGGCATATGCGTTTGCCAAGCAACGCCGAGCTTTCCATGACAGACTGAAACACCAGGCTCTTCGCTACGGTCCATTGTCCAGATACAGCATGTCGGGAATGCCCTGAAACGCATTGTCCTCCTTGGGAGCCATGGCATTGAACAAAAACCGCAGGGCGCTTTCTGCATCCTCGCCGTAGACACAGCGGTATTCTTGATAGGAAACGCCGGAGCGGTCATCAACGACGCTGTAGAGCATCAGCGTTGGCTCACCGCGTTTGGGATCAATCCAGGCAGGTCGGCGGATATGCTTCAGGTCCGACGGGCTCATATCGAACTGCCAGCACGCATTGGAATGACGGGCTTCAAAGCGAACTGCTGGTGTTGCACGTGTCATGCGGGGGTAATCCAGCCCCCAATCATTCAGCCAACGGTTCACCGTGGAGCGTTTCAAGAGGCCCTTTTGAGGCTGGAAGTAGCTTCTGGCGTATGAACACCATGCTCTTCAAGAAGCTCTATCGCTCTGTTCGTTGAAAGATGCCGTCCCTTCTTGTTGGTGGTGCGGATCTTCAAGGCTGCAATGAGTTCGCAATAGCGGTCCATTTTACGCTCTGGGACCTTACGCGGCTTACCGCGGTCAGAGCGTCGCATGCCTTTGGGTTTATGGAGCGCGTTAAGCGCCCGGTAGACTGTTGACGGGCTGACGCCGAAAAGATCGGCTATCCGGTTAATTTCCTCGCGCCGTGCTGCTGAGCGCGGTGGCAGGCTGCTCAACCTTGTTCTGAGTGATAACAGCGTCTCAGGCGGTATGCGGATGCCTCTATTTGCCATTGGCAAACTCGTCGATATAGGCATAAAGCGTCGCACGGGAGATCTCCATTAGGTTGCAGATTTCGTGCACCGTATGTTGACGTGAACGGTAAAGTTCAACCGCATGCGCTCTTTTCTCGAAACTGAGCGCCTTCTTACGCCCGCCTTTACGGCCCCGAGCGCGGGCTGCACTGAGACCGGCCTGTGTGCGTTCACGGATGAGATTGCGTTCAAACTCAGCCAAAGCGCTGAACATGTGAAAGATGAGCTGGCCGCCGCTTGAGGACGTATCGATGGATTCCTGAAGCTTTTGAGGCCAACGCCTCTTTCTTTCAACTCCTCGGCACGGGTAATCAGATCTTTTAAAGAGCGCCCCAAACGATCCAATCGCCAAACGACCAGCGTATCTCCGTCCCGGAGTTGATCCAGAGCCATGGTCAGGCCAGGGCGCTCTGCCTTCGCCCCGCTGATCTTGTCGTCATAAATGCGCTCGCAGCCCGCCGCCAGCAACGCGTCGTGTTGCAAGTCAAGGCTCTGATCTTCTGTTGAAACCCGCGCATAACCAACCAGCATAACAAATCATCCAGAAACCCAAGTCACGTAACGGAAAGCATACGGTGATTTCTAGACAGGGTAAACAGACAATATTATTCAACAATATCAGTGCGGATTTTCGAGTTTCCCGACCATCTGCCAAACCACCGTTTCCTAAACTGTTTTATGACAGCTCAGAGCTTGCTGACCTTCATCGGCGC
>BAXV01000056.1 GCA_001310715.1 Pseudovibrio sp. JCM 19062 | reverse complement strand
AACCGGTTCAGCGCATCAACAAGCGGGGCCATCTCTCCCGGTACGGAGCTTGAACGGCGCGCAGGTCTTGCGGTCCGCGTCTGGAAACGGAGTTGGCAAGGGCCTGTACAGGCCGCACGGCAGATTGAGCGGCCAAAACAGCAAGCAAAGCGGCAGCGATAAAGAAGCCGAACCCAATATAGGCCGCGTTGGTAGAGATGCGCTCCAATGTCTCGCGCTGGCGTTTGAGTGTCTGGGCAACGGAGACGGTGACCTCAACGGGACCCGCTGCATTGGAAAGACGGCGGGTTGCCGACACCATGCGGATACTCTCGCCCAGATAGTGGGAGGTTAAGAACTGTCGGTTCTCCTGCCCTCTGGGCGGCGTGGTTTCCGGCAGGCTTTCATATCCGGTGAGATAGTTTCCATCAGCAACAACGCGGTAAAACACGCGGTCATCACTCACGTTGCCGAGCATAGAAAGCGCCGAATAGGGAATATCGACCGTCACCTCACCGCTCTGGATCGCCGCGCTGTCCAAAATGGCGGTGGCGGAGGCCGACAGGATGTTGTCCTGAGATTCCTCTGCCACCTGCTTGGCATAGGTCATCACCATCACAAACAACAGGGCGGCAAGTACGGCGGCGATGCCCAGAAGCTGGAGCGTCAGGCGGCGGCGGATGGAACCGGATATGTTGGCAACTTCATTCATGTCAGGCTTAACCGGTAACCCAGACCGCGCACAGTGACAATCTGCACTGAAGATGCTGAGATGTGCCTGCGCAGGCGGGCAACGTAGACCTCAATGGCGTTCTCGGAAACGTCTTCGTTGTAGGAGAATAATCTGTCCACAAGCTTGGTTTTTGAGAAAATCACATCGGGCGCGCTAAAAAAAATATCTCCAAAAGCCGTAGTTCTTTGTTGCGCAGAGTGACCGTTTTGCTGCCAATCTTGAGCGTGCCTGCCAGCGGATCGAACACCAGATCGCCGAATCGCTTGGCGTTTGTGACACCACCGGATTTGCGCCGCATGACAGCGCGGCAGCGGGCTTCTAACTCCGAGAAATCAAAGGGTTTGGTGATATAATCATCCGCCCCCAGATCCAGCACCCCGACCCTGTCGGAAACCTCGGAGCGTGCGGTCAGAACAATGACCGGCGTGTCATCCTGACGGCCCCGGTGTTCGTTTAGAAAATCTCGTCCATCGCCATCAGGAAGCATGATATCGAGCAGGATCATGTCGTAGTCTGCGGTGGCGACATAATCCTGAGCTGTTGAAATTTCTGCTGCATGATCAACAACATGCCCGTCCAGCGTTAAGCGCTCTACGATGGAGGTCGCCAGCTTGGCGTTATCTTCTACCAGAAGAAATCTCATTATTCGCTTCCCCAAAAAATCACGGGGGTGACAGGTCTGTGTCAGGTTTCCGTGGTTTCACGTAAGTCATGGGCGACAATTGCTGCCCTTGTCAAATGGGAGGACATAATGAGTTTTATTCGGGCGCGCCGCGTAGTTGCGGCAGCGGCTATGGCCGCGATGACTTTCTCCATGCCAGTTGCATCCATGGCGGACCAAGTAGTTGACAGCATCCACTTCCTCATTCCGGGTGGCGCAGGTGGTGGCTGGGATGGCACCGCACGCGGAACCGGCGAAGCGCTGACCAAGTCCGGCCTTGCGGGCACAGCTTCTTTTGAAAACATGTCTGGTGGCGGCGGCGGTAAAGCCATCGGTTACCTCATCGAGAACGCAGCAAGCCAGCACGGTACGTTGATGGTGAACTCCACGCCAATCGTGATCCGTTCCCTAACCGGCGTATTCCCGCACAACTTCCGTGACCTGACATTGGTTGCCGGCACCATTGGTGACTATGCTGCCATCGTAGTTGGCAAGGACAGTCCAATCAACTCCATGAGTGACCTGCTTGCAGCCTATCAGGCCGACAAACGCGGCACTGCGATTGGTGGCGGTTCTGTACCGGGCGGTATGGATCACCTTGTTGCAGCCATGGTGATGGAAGCGGCTGGCGAAGATGCAACCGCGGTGAAGTACATTCCGTACGATGCAGGCGGCAAGGCCATGGCGGCGCTGCTTTCCGGCGAAATCTCTGCGCTTTCAACCGGCTTCTCCGAGGCGATTGATCTTGCAAACGCCGGTGAAGTGAAAATCATTGGTGTGACTGCCGACGAGCGCGTTGCAGCCTACAAAGATGCGCCAACCATGAAGGAACAGGGCATCGACACCACCTTCGTCAACTGGCGTGGTTTCTTCGGGGCACCGGGCCTGCCAGACGCAAAAGTGGCAGCCTATCAGGAAGCACTTGCAAAGATGTACGACACCCCTGAGTGGGAAGAAGTGCGGGCACGCAACGGCTGGGTCAACATCCATAACTCTGGTGAAGACTTCCACGCCTTCCTGGAAGGTCAGGAAAAGGCCATTGGCGACCTCATGAAGAAGCTGGGCTTCCTCTAAAATCAAGAAGAATCAAGGGATGCGCTGACGTCAGCGCATCCACTTGCCATGTCAACGGGAGGGGATAATGGCACTGGACCGATGGATCGCACTTGTCATTCTGGCAGTGAGCCTAAGTTACGGATACACCGCGTTCTTTATGATGGACGCAGGTCTGCCGCCGTTTATGCGGTTTAACCCGATCTGGCCGAGCACGTTTCCGAAAGTCATAGCAGTACTCGCCGCAATTACAAGCCTTGCCATTCTGCTGGGGTTCGAGAAGAAGCCCGCTGAGGCAGAAGAAGGCGAGATCGATTTTAGCCGGTTGGGTGATTACAACATCGGGCAGGCCGTATTCCTGCTGGTGCTGATGGCGTCTTACGCGCTGATGTTGCGTCCTGCCGGTTTCCTGCTCTCCACACTTGTGTTTCTGGTCGCTGGCGCTGCGCTGCTCGGTGAGCGTCGCTTTGTCATTCTTGTGCCTGTGGCTGCGGCTGCTGCCGGTGGGGTCTGGTATCTGGTGCAGCAAACGCTGGGAATTTACCTCAGCCCCTTGCCAACATTCTTAAGCTAGGAGGCCAATATGTTAGACGGTATCTGGGTTGGCCTCTCTACGGCCTTTACGTTTTCTAATCTTTTGATGGTGATTGGCGGCTGCCTCATCGGCACGTTCATCGGCATGTTGCCGGGCCTTGGGCCATGTCCATCATCGCCATCATGATCCGGTGGCAATCTCCATCGGTGATCCTTCCGCCGCGCTGATCCTGCTGGCAGGGGTTTATTACGGCGCGATCTTTGGGGGCTCCACCTCCTCCATCCTCATCAATGCGCCGGGCGTTGCCTCCACCGTTGCCACCAGCTTTGATGGCTACCCGCTGGCCCGTCAGGGGAAAGCCGGTAAGGCGCTGACTGTTGCGGCCATTGCGTCCTTTGCAGGTGGCAGTATCGGCGCAATTCTACTGATGATTTTTGCTCCGGCATTGGCCTCTGTTGCTCTGCTGTTCCACTCTGCTGAATACTTCGCGCTGATGGTCGTCGGCCTTTCTGCAATCGCCGCCTTTGCGGGCAGCGGACAGGTTGGCAAGGCTCTGCTCATGACGCTTGTTGCTGATGATGGCAACTGTTGGCGAAGGGGCGCTGTTCAACCAGCCGCGCTTCACCATGGGTATTTTGGACCTTCAGTCCGGCTTCGGGTTCATCACTCTGGCCATGGCCATGTTCGCCTTGCCGGAAGCCTTGTTCCTTGTGCTGGACCCGTCCCGTTCCAACTCAGGCGGGAGTAGCAATGACATCAAGGATTTGCGCATCACGAAGGAAGAAGCGAAGAAAATTACGCCGGTGATTGGACGCCAATCCATTCAGGCTTCCTGATCGGTGTTCTGCCGGGTGCTGGCGCGACCATCGCATCGTTTCTGGGCTATGCGGTTGAGCGCAATATTGCCTCCAAAGAAGAGCAGGCAGAATTCGGCAAAGGGTCCGTCAAAGGACTTGCAGCGCCTGAGGCCGCCAACAATGCGGCATGTACCGGCTCCTTCGTGCCTCTGCTGACGCTTGGTATTCCCGGCTCCGGCACAACGGCAATCTTGCTGGGTGCGCTGATCGCGCTCAATGTGTCGCCGGGACCGCGTCTGATGATTGATCAGCCGGAGATATTCTGGTCCGTGATCATCTCCATGTACGTGGGCAATGTGATCTTGCTGATCCTGAACCTGCCACTGATCCCATACATCGCCAAAGTGCTGGCTGTTCCGCGTAATTTTCTTATTCCGTTTATCCTTTTTTTTCACCCTAATGGGGGCGTACATTGGGCAAAATAACGCTACGGAATTGCTGATGCTCGTGGGCTTCGGGGTCTGTGCAACGCTTCTGCGGTTTGCTAACTACCCGCTTGCACCCTTGTTGATCGGCTTCATTTTAGGCAGTATGCTGGAAGACAACTTCTCCCGCTCCATGCAACTGTATGACGGCATTGGCTTTATTCTGGAACGTCCGATGACTATGGGCCTGTTGGTTCTGGCCGTTATTCTGGTCGTCCTGCCCTTGATCCGTGCACGCGCGTGCGAAAGCAGGAACTACAAGCCGCCGAGAGCGATTAATAAGAAACAACAACAAGGCAGCTGGAATTCAAGTTTTGAGCATTAACAAAGTTGACCTGTCCAATCTGGCTATCACGCTTGCAATTGCAGGCGCAGGGGCTGGTCTCTTCACTTTGATTGGATTCCCGGCAGCCCCCCTCACAGGTTCAGCACTGGCTGTCACGCTAGCCGGAGTACTTGGTGCGCCCGTCGTCGTCCCACTCTGGCTGCGTACAATTTGCTTTATCGTGCTGGGAGCTGGCATCGGGTCCGGTGTGACGCCTGCCGTTCTTGATGCAGCAGTGGCATGGCCTGCCAGCTTTGTTGCACTTGGCATAACGTTGGCCTTGAGTATGATGCTCAGCCGCGCAGTCTTGGTGCGGTTCTTCGGGTTTGATGCCTACAACGCTTCGTTGGCCTCGGTTCCGGGGCACCTGAGTTATATCCTCAGCATGGCTGCTGACACGAAGGCAGATGTGACCCGCATCAGCCTTGCACAAAGCACGCGGGTTCTGTTTCTCACCATCTGCGTTCCGCCTTTCATCGCGCTGCTGTTTGAAGCAACGGAGGAATCTTTCCTTCCAATACATAACATCACCCCGATTTCAGCAGTTTATGTGCTGCTGGGTGCCGCGATTGTGGGAGCGATTTTCCAAAAACTGAAAGTCCCCGCCGCATTCCTGCTGGGCGGTATGCTGGTGTCTTCGCTGGGGCACCTGACCGAGCTGACACCGGGAAAAATGCCGGACTGGGCCACGCTCGCTTCGTTTTTGGTGATGGGCGCGTTGATTGGAACCCGCTTCAAAGGCATCAGTGCAGACATGTTTGTAAAGGCCATTGGCGCAGGGATTGTGGTCACCCTCATCACCGTTGGCATGGCGGTTCTTGGTGTGATTTTGGCCATGGCTCTTGTGGGCCTTGACCCAAGCCTGTTGTTTGTGGCGTTCGCCCCTGGCGGCGTTGAGGCCATGGCGGCTATTGCCGTGCAAAGTGGGCTCGATCCGACCTTCGTCGCCGCCCATCACGTCTTCCGCCTCCTCCTCCTGACCATCCTCGTCCCCCTGCTGCTCCGTAGGGTCAGGCCGAACAAACTGAATGAAGGCATGCGATAAAATTTTAAATGAAATTTAAAATACTGAAACTATGGATTCTATAGGTGTAAAATTTCAGGATCCATAGCATGTGGTCAAAAGCAGAAACTTTCAGGAACAAAGTTATACTCATCCTGCTTCTGCTTGATGCATTCCTCTTCTATCTTTTTGCAAAGCGGCCTGACTATGCTGGTTTTGGTTTAAGCGTCGGCGTTAGCTTCCTTCTATTAGGAGTGGCTGTCTACTACCATTACATGCGTGATGAGCCCAAAATTGCAAAAGCATGCAAGGCAACTTTGCATCTCGTTCTTTACACGATGGTAGGATCGATCTTCAACCATCTGCTTGTGCTGCTGGGCCGACCGACAATTGACGGTCAGCTAGCAGCCTGGGACCGTGCCTTCGGATTCTATTGGCCTGACTTCATTGTGGCTGTCCAAAATGTTGGTTGGCTCGATACGCTAAGCTCGTTTGCTTATAGTTCATCATTGCCGCAGATTGCGTTTGTTGTTCTGGCTTTAAGTTTTTCTGGAAAACTTGAGAAACTCGATCGTGTGTTAAACGCCTATGTAATTAGTAGTTTGATCACGATCCTCTTTTGGGCGGCCTTACCGTCATTTGGGTCTTATGTGCACTACACTTTATCCAATGAAGTTCCAGATATTGCTGGAGTGGTTGTTAATAAAGCAAATGTTGACCTGATCCTTCAATATCGTAACGGCGATTGGGATACTTTGTGGGTGAGTAAGCTCACCGGGCTCATTGCCTTGCCATCGTTTCATACTGTGATGGCCGTACTCACGGTTTATGCTTGTTGGAACATTCGGTTTGCGTTCTTGCCAATCCTCGTGCTGAATATCTTTGTTCTAATATCTGTGCCGATCGATGGTGGGCACCACCTAGTCGATTTGTTTGCTGGTGTGGCTGTGGCAGTATGCGTTATCGCTTTTGTTGAAAGAAATAACCCGGCTTTCATGGAGAGACTCTCCAAAGTAAAGCAGGACGACTTACAGCCTTCCTGACGGCTCAGCATGCCTGAATTTTATCGTGGAGGACCACGCATAATTCAACGTAGACATCGGGCTTAATGTTCGTAGATTGTCCACTTGCCGGAAGCATTTTTCCTTAATTGGAGGGATGCGGGATGATTTCCCTTATTCATGAAGGGAAATCAATCTGCTCAAAAGATATATTCCCCGTACAACCTGATAGCCTCGCGGATAATAAAGATTCCGATGGAACCGACGGGGAATTTAATGGACGTAGCTTCACTGGAAATTTTGGGTACGCTGGAAAGCCGTGTGCGATGGCTGGCCTCCTGGACTATTCATAATGCCAACCATCTGCGTGATTCAGATGTTGGTGATGTGAAAGTCGGTGGCCATCAGGCCTCTTGCGCGTCCATCAGCACCATCATGACGGCGCTTTACTTCCATACCCTGCGCCCGCAAGACCGTGTGGCGGTGAAGCCTCATGCTGGTCCGGTGTTCCATGCCATCCAATATCTGGCGGGCAACCAGACGCTGGAGAAACTGCAAAACTTTCGCGGGTTCCATGGGGCGCAGTCCTACCCTTCCCGAACCAAGGACATTGACGACGTTGATTTTTCAACCGGCTCTGTTGGGCTCGGTGTGGCCCACACCCTGTTTTCCTCTCTGGTGCAGGACTATGTGAAGGCCCACGGCGGCTGAACAAAGCGCCGGAAGGCACATGATTTCGCTGGTTGGCGATGCGGAGATGGACGAAGGCAACATCTACGAAGCGCTTTTGGAAGGCTGGAAGCATGGCCTGCGCAACTGTTGGTGGATCGTGGACTATAACCGCCAGTCACTTGATGCCGTAATCCGTGAGGGGCTTTGGGAGAAGTTCGAGAGTATCTTCCGCAACTTCGGCTGGGATGTCGTCACGCTCAAATTTGGCAGTTTGCAGGAAGAGGCCTTCAAGGAGCCGGGCGGCGACAAGCTGCGGGACTGGATTGACCAGTGCCCCAACCAGCTTTACTGCGCCCTCGCCTATCAAGGTGGGGCAGCATGGCGCAAGCGATTGCTGGATGATCTGGGAGATCAGGCAAGGTCAGCGAGCTGATCAACCGGCGCAGTGATGACGAGCTGTCAACGCTCATGTGCAATCTGGGTGGGCATGACCTGCCCTCGCTGATTGAGGCCTTTGAGGCAGCACAATCCCATGACCGGCCAGTCCTGTTCCTGTGCTACACGGTAAAGGGCTTTGGCCTGCCGCTCGCCGGACATAAAGACAATCATGCAGCTGATGACCTCCAAGCAGATGGACGCCTACCGCGAGCAGGAAGGCATCCGCGAAGGGCATGAATGGGATAAGTGGGAAAGCGCTGCTGACCCGAAGAGCCTTAAGAAAGTCGTTGCTGAAGCGCCGTTCTTCTCAAAGGGCAGTCGCCGGTACTCCGCGAAAACCGTGCCAGTACCAGCCAAATTGCCCGCGCCCAATGTAGCAGAAAAGATGCTCTCCACGCAGATGGGGTTCGGGCAGATTCTGCACGAAATTTCCAAGCAGGATGAAGAGTTTGCAAAACACATCGTCACCACCGCGCCGGATGTAACGGTCTCAACCAATCTCGGCCCATGGGTCAACCAGCGCGGTCTGTTTGCCAAGGAAGAGTTGGCCGATACCTTCAAGGCCGAGCGTATTCCCTCCACCTTCAAGTGGGCGTTCTCGCAGCAAGGCCAGCACATAGAGCTGGGTATTGCAGAATCCAACCTGTTCCTGCTGCTGTCCGCTCTGGGGTTGTCCCACAGCATTAACGGTCAGCGTTTGCTGCCCATTGGCACGGTCTACGACCCGTTCATTCTGCGCGCGGCGGATCAGCTTAACTACGCCTGTTATCAGGACGCCCGCTTTATGCTGGTGGCAACGCCTCAGGCGTGACGCTGGCACCAGAAGGTGGGGCGCACCAGTCTATCAGCACGCCTCTGATCGGCATGGCACAGGATGGATTAGCCGCGTTTGAGCCTGCCTTCGTGGATGAGTTGGCGACTATCATGCGGTTTGGGTTTGACTATATGCAGCGCGATGGTGAAGGCGACCCGGATGAGCGCACGTGGCTGCGGGATCAGACCGGCGGCTCCATCTATCTGCGTCTGTCCACCCGCCCGCTGGAACAGCCACAGCGCACCATTCGGCGGAACAGGAGCAGGATATGGTCAATGGTGCTTACTGGCTGCGCAAGCCGGGGCCAAATGCTGAAATCGTGATTGCTTACACTGGCGCTGTCGCACCAGAGGCCATCAACGCAGTTGGCCTGATGGCAGAAGATCGCCGCGACGTGGGCTTGCTCGCCATCACCTCCGCTGACCGTCTCAACGCAGGGTGGACAGCGGCACAGCGGGCGCGGGACCGCGGGACGGTGCAGGCGCGCAGCCATATCGAACGCCTGTTTGATGATGTATCGGACCATTGCTCACTGATAACAGTGCTGGATGGCCATCCGGCCACGCTGGCATGGCTGGGCGCGGTTAAGGGCAATACCATCCGCACGCTGGGTGTTGAACACTTTGGCCAGACGGGCACCATCGCGGAGCTTTACGCCCATTACGGCATCGACACCCAGTCCATCTTGCGGGCAGCGGAGACGATTTCCACGGGCGGCAAAATCCGCTACATCAAGGCGAGTTAAGCTTGCAGGCAGAAGCGCTGTGTGGTGCAGTGCTTCTGCCGTTTGAGCTTGTTTCAAGGACTTTGTCGTGACCTCAGATTTTTCCCAGTACACGCTTGGCTATGACATTCCTGCTGCCGGGGATGCGAGTGGAAGAGGTGCAGACGCCTGCGCTCATCGTAGACCTTGAGGCGTTTGAACATAACCTTTTGAAGATGCGCGATGAAATCGCCCGCTACGGTGTTCGCCATCGTGCCCACTGCAAAATGCACAAATCTGCCGATATCGCGAAACTGCAGATGGAACTGGGCAAGGCCTGCGGGGTGTGCTGCCAAAAGGTGAGCGAGGCCGAGGCTCTGGCACGGGCGGGTATCAAAGATATTCTGGTCTCCAACGAGGTTTGTGATCCTTACAAGATCGACCGGCTGGTGCAGCTGCCCAAGCTTGGCGCGCGTATTCTCGTCTGCACGGATAATCTGGCGAACATCACGGATCTGTCGCGGGCCGCAGTGAGGCATGGCACGGAACTGGAAGTTCTGGTTGAGCTGGATTGCGGCGGTGGTCGGTGCGGAGTTGCGGATAGTGTTGCCGTATTGGAGCTGGCAACTGCTGTCCTTGCCGCGCCAAAGCTGCGCTTTGCGGGCATTCAGTCCTATCAGGCGCCGCGCAACATGCCTATGACTACGCAGACCGTAAAGCCTCATGGATACGGCAATCACCATCACCAAGGAGGCGGTGGACCTGTTGATGGAAAACCAGATCTCGTGCGACATCGTCGGCGGTGCAGGCACCGGAACCTATCCGTTTGAGGCGTCCTCCGGCGTTTACAACGAGCTACAATGTGGCTCTTATTTGTTCATGGACGCTGACTACAGGAAGGTGAAGGACAAGGCTGGCCGACAGCTGCCTGCCTTTGACCATGCGCTGTTTGTGCTCACCTCAATCATGTCCATCGATGTTGATGGACAGGCGGTGTGTGATGCGGGGCTGAAGGCGCACAGCATCGATTCCGGCCTACCCACTGTGTTTGAGCGGCCCGACTTGCAAGCCCTTGGTTTTTCTGATGAACACGGGGTTTTGAAAGATCCAGAAAACACGCTGAGCATCAATGAAAGGGTCAAACTGGTGCCGGGTCATTGTGACCCGACCTGTAACCTGCACGACTGGTATGTGGGTGTGCGGGACGGTGTGGTAGAAACGCTTTGGCCGGTGACGGCGAGAGGTAAGTTTTACTAAAATCTTTTGTCTTTATTTGACAGCATGGGCTTTCCTCTGTAATTTGCGCGGCACGGGATCAGGCCCCTGCCGCTCGCAGAGCAATGCTCATGGTGAAGCCTGAAACAAGAGAGACGACCTCAGCCCAGACAAGCGGGTTGATGGCAATGCGAGCCCCATCAAATTGATCCCCGCATAGTTTGAGGCTATGAAATGAACGGATCTCTTCCTTCCCTTTCCGCGTTAAAAACGCAGGCGAAGCAATTGCGTGTTGCGCTGGAAAAGCGCGGCGAAACCATATCCCACTCCCAGACACTGGAACTGATTGCCCAACAGCAAGGCTATCGCGACTGGAACACCCTTTATGCGGCAGTCGGCAACCGTCCACCTGTGCTGTACTTGCGCCCCGGAGACCGGGTCTCTGGCAGGTATCTTGGTCAGCGGTTTAATGCGGAGGTACTTGGCGTGCAAAGCTCGGTGGCCGCCTGCCGGATGCGCCTGACGCTGCACTTTGACCAACCGGTGGATGTGGTGAGCTTTGACAGCTTCTCTGCTTACCGCCAACGGGTGACTTGCACTGTGAATGCGGATGGCACGACCAGTGAGAAGACCTCTGATGGTGAACCACAATTGGTTCTGACGGGTCTTTAAGGCACTGTTTAGAAATAGATCGGGAGGCATATGCCTCCCGATTTGACAGCAGTAGCGTGTGTGATCCTGTCAGGCGCACACCTTGCAAGCCGTTATAGCGGCAATCTCCCCGACCACCTTCAAACTGAGATAAGCTGCACTGCGAAGGTGACTCTCTATTCTAAATTACTTAGTAAATCAATGTATAATCAATTTTATTGCAATATTTCTAAGCGTTGAAAAAGAATATCTACATGATGCATATAGTGCATGAAGACATAATATTGCCATGCAACTATAACTATATCCTGCCTAACCTTTAGGAGGTACACTCATGTATGCAAAAAGAGCACTTATTTTTGGAGTTACGGGAATTGCTGGTGGTAATCTGGCAGCCCATTTGAATAGCCTTAATGACTGGGAGATTCATGGAGTTGCGCGACAGCCTGTCCGCGGTGCCTCGTACCTTACATGTCATAATGTAGACCTCCACGATCGCGCGAAAGCAGCCAAAGAATTGTCGGAGATTGACCCCACCCATATCTTCTATTGTGCATGGGCACTGGGAAAAGATGAGGCGGACAGCATTCGCATTAACGGTGAGATGATGAGAGCGGCGCTTGCTCCGTTCAGGAAGAGCTCTCGTCTGCGCCATGTCGCTCTTGTTACGGGCGGAAAACACTATGTAGGCCCGTTTGGTGAATTTGATCCTGCTTCAGCACAAACTCCATTTCGCGAAGATCTTCCGCGCTTGGACAAGCCTAATTTTTATTACGAGCAGGAAGACGTTCTCTTCGAACATTGTGAGCAAAATGGCTGTGGTTGGTCAGTCCATCGTGCGGATACCATTGTAGGGTATACCCTCGGAAACTTGATGAATATGGGCGTCACACTGGCGACGTTCGCTTCCATATGTAAAGCCACCGGACGGCCATTTGCGTTTCCAGGAACTGAGTTTTCTTACAATGGTCTTTATGGATTTACAGACGCTCGGATCCTCGCAAAACAAATGCATTGGGCTGCGACGGAACCGGATGCACGAAATGAAGCGTTTAACTGTGTTAATGGCGAAGTAATCCGGTGGCGCAATATGTGGGCCACGATCGCGCGATATTTCGAGCTTGAGGTTCCAGCACAGCCTGTGCAGACATGTTCACTCGAAGATTTCCTCAAAGGGTGCTCTGGCACTTGGGACGAGTTGACTGAGAAGCATGGCTTGCAACGGAACCCTCTGGATAAACTGGCTTCCGGCTGGCATTCGGACTTGGACCTTAGCCGTCCACTCGAGTTGCTCATGTCCATGACCAAAAGCCGCAGGCTTGGGTTTAACGAGTTTCAGGATAGTGAACGTAGCTTCATCGACCTGTTTGATCGACTAAGAGCCGAGCGGATTATTCCCTAAGCGAGCTCCATAGGAGCAAAGATGCCGGATTAAGGCATATGGTCTGGAGCGCATGGTTCAAGGAACGTGAAATCCCGTTCGGTCCATGTGGCTCCAGACCACTCCCCCACGCCCTTCCGGCTTTGGCCTGATCCATGACATTTTGAAGCTGCCTGTTCCTGAGGCAGCTTCATAGCAGTGGCTGCACGCTCTATTGCAGTGCACAGCCTTGCACCTAACAACGCTCCCCCTCATTTGCGCCCCTTCATCTCCCTCTGGAAGTCCGTTTTCTGCTGCGCTGCATTCAGCAATTCGGGCCTCTTCGTGCTCTGGTTAGATTATCCTCTAGCGCTCAAAAAGCGGGATGAATTTTCCTTATTCTTTCAAATCACGAGGTTGAAATCGATAATTTGAACCCGTAATGCGGGATATTTTCACCAAAAATTTTGTAAAATTATACGCAAAATCAATTATTTCCACCATTAAGTCATTGAAATAAAACAATAAAGTTTGAAATTAGCCTAATGTAGATGTATTCGGGCTGCATGTTGAAGATGTAAAACGTCTTTTAATAAAAATGCATGGTGGGAGGCTAACCATGGAAATAATGACGAATATCCTAGGCGCGATTAACACAGTCGTTTGGGGCCCGATAATGCTTATTGCCATTCTCGGGGTTGGACTAATTCTCCAGATCGGACTTAAATTAATGCCCATCTTTAGATTGGGCACGGGTTTTAGCCTGCTCTGGAAAGGTCGCACAGGCGCAGGTGGTGGCGAAATCAGCCCCTTCAACGCGCTGATGACCTCTCTTTCAGCAACAATCGGTACAGGTAACATTGCGGGCGTTGCGACAGCGGTGTTCCTTGGCGGTCCTGGTGCTCTGTTCTGGATGTGGATGACCGCACTTGTCGGTCTGGCGACCAAGTATGCAGAAGCTGTACTGGCGGTGAAATACCGCGAACGCGACAATGCTGGCAACTATGTTGGCGGCCCGATGTACTACATCAAGAACGGCTTGGGTAAGAAGTGGTACTGGCTTGCGCCAACCTTTGCCCTGTGTGGCGGTGTTGCTGCGTTTGGTATTGGTAACGGAGTACAGGCCAACAGTGTTGCGAACGTTCTCAACGAGAACTTCAGCATGCCGGTAGAGGCAACCGCTGTTCTCCTCATGGTGCTGACTGCGGCTGTTGTTCTGGGCGGTGTAACCCGTATCGGTAACGTTGCCGGTAAGCTGGTTCCGTTCATGGCTGTTACCTACATTGTAGCTGGCCTTGTTGTTCTGTTTGTCAACATCGACGCGATCGGTGGTGCACTGGAGCTGGTGTTTGAACAGGCGTTCACCGGAACTGCTGCTCAAGGTGGTTTTGCTGGTGCTGCTGTTTGGGCTGCGATCCGCTTTGGTGTTGCTCGCGGCGTGTTCTCCAACGAAGCTGGTCTGGGTTCTGCGCCAATCGCTCACGCGGTTGCTGAAACCAAGAGCCCTGTTAATCAGGGTCTGATCGCGATGCTGGGCACATTCATCGACACCATCATCGTTTGTACCATCACTGGTCTTGCGATTGTGGCATCCGGTGCATGGACCTCCGGTGAATCCGGTGCTGGTTTGACCTCGCTGGCCTTTGAAATGGCGCTGCCGGGCGTTGGTGGCTACATCATCGCTATCTCGCTCTCCGTGTTTGCGTTCACCACCATTCTGGGGTGGAGCTTCTACGGCGAGAAGTGCATTGGCTTCTTCTTCGGTCCACGCGCACTGATGCCGTACCGTGTTCTTTGGGTCGCTGCCATCTACTTCGGCGCAACTGCAGAACTGAGCTTCATCTGGCTGCTGGCTGATACGCTCAACGCGATGATGGCTATTCCAAACCTGATTGCGCTGGTACTGCTGAGCCCTGTGGTCTTCAAGCTGACCAAAGAGTACTTCGCTGAACGCGATGAGGCTGCAGAAGCTGCTAAGGCTCCGGCTGAATAAGAGAAAACACAGTTTTCAAATAAGAATGGCCCGGTTTCATCGCCGGGCCATTTTTGTATGTGGAACTAGCTGGCTGTGTGCTGCAGGGCTGGTGGCAACGGGCCATCCATGACAAACAGCGGGCAGCTTCTTACTCCGCAATCTCGAAGACTTCGCCGGAGGTTAGGTCCTTGATCATATTGATGGCGGTTCCGTTCCAGTGATAGCTGAAGTGCCGTGCCTGAACGGGGGCTGCAACCACGTCAGGATAGAACGCTGCGATGCAAAGGCGCCCTCGTCCCTGACACTGGGGTACAGGATGCCATTGCCGCCGTCTTCCAGTAGTTTGCGGGCGAAGGTCTGGGAGGCACTGTAATCTTGCGGGTGAAGCAGTACTTCAAAGCGGGAATCGGTCACATCGGTGAGTTTCGCATCCACGCTGCCGACCAGTTCGCGCATCTGTGCTATCCAACCCGGAGCTTCCTGCGTTGCCGCGTAAAAGTTGCCGGTATGATGCACGGTCTCGAACAGCGCGGTTTCAAAGGATTTGGCGGCATAAAACGCGCCGAAATAGCCATCGTGAAAGCGCCCTGCACGGTCTGGAGAAGCGTGGGTGAACGGAGCCATCAGGTAAGAGGCACCGGTTCCATTCACACGGCGCTCGGCTGGTACAAGGTCCAGATTACCAATGGTTTCTGCAAGGCGCGGATTGGTCCGGCTTTCTGCCGCCGCCAGCAACTCCCAGTCAGCAGGATCAGCAATGTCTTCGAACAAATCTATAGGTGGGTAGCCGAGTTGACCAGACGATAGTACTTGTCCCAGCTGACATGAGTCTCGGGGCTTTCAGGCCCGTTTCCACCAGAGTTAATGTGCTCACCAGTTGCCTCGCTGCGCATCAAGATATCTGCGCACGCGCATCAAATCCGTCAGTTGCCCGCCCAGCATGATCTCAAGCGCGGATTTACCGCCGAAATCCGTATTGGGCCGTTTCACCCAACCATAGCCGCGATTGGCATCGCTGAACAACAACCGAAGCGCTTTGTGAATGCCAAGCAGGTTGGAAAGACGTGCAGCAAGGTCCACACTTACACGGCCATACTGTTTGACCTTCCAACGTTGATAAGTGCGCTTGGCGATATCTCCCAGCAACATGGTGGCCTGCTCATCAGTCAGCTGCCAGCGCTCAAACAGGTTGATCACGGCGCGCTGCATGGCATGCACCTCTTCCTCGGTGAACCTGGGTCCGCCGGGTGCCACAGGTTGGTCAATCTTTCGAAGGCTGGGCATGATGTCTCTCATTGATGAGGTGAAATGTGGGTAATGCCATTTGGCATAATATTATACATTTTGCGCCAATTGTCAAAATTTAGGCGAAAGAGGCCAACCTGCTCTACCTGAAGTACAATGGGAGTTAGGGAGAATTGGACTGAGCGAGCTTGGCTGAGATGGCTCTAACGACATAAGGACGGCAGTTTACGCGCTTTTGCGCAAAGCAACGCACATATCAACGCAAACTGCGCCGAGGGAGTTATTCCCCTTGCTCGGCGGGCATAAAAAAAACCGGCACAGAGTAGACCTCTGTACCGGTTGTTCTCATGTGAGGCGGGGCCGGTGTTAGGCCAGACGCCCCAGAATTGCATTTGCTGCAGCTTCAGAGGAAGCAGGGTTCTGACCGGAGATCAGATTGTCATCTTCCAGAATGAAGGAGCCCCAGTCCGGGCCCTTTTGGTAGATAGCGCCCTTTTCCTGCAGAGCATCTTCCAGCAGCACTGGCACAACATTAGTCAGCTGAACGGCGTCTTCTTCGGAGTTGGAGAAGCCAGTGACGTTCTTGCCTTTGACCAGCGGAGTGCCGTCCTCGGCTTTGGCATTGATCAGCGCTGCGGAAGCGTGGCAGACGACGCGACTGGCTTGCCTGCGTAATAAGCGGTCTCGATCAAGGAGAGGGACTTGCGATTGTCAACCAGATCCCACAGCGGGCCATGGCCACCGGGATAGAAAATCGCGTCAAAATCATCTGCGGAAACACTATCCAGCTTCACAGTATTTGCCAGCGCTTTGTTGGCTGCCGCGTCCTCTTTAAAGCGGTCGGTTGCCGCTGTCTGGAAATCTGGTAGGTCGCTCTTAGGGTCCAGCGGAGGCTGACCACCGGCAGGAGAAGCCAGTGTGATTGTCGCACCAGCGTCTTTGAAGGTGTAGTAAGGGGCAGCAAATTCTTCCAGCCAGAAGCCGGTTTTCTCGCCTGTATCTCCCAGTTTGTCGTGGGATGTGAGGACCATAAGCACTTTCATAGAGATCAACCTTTCTGCGGCCATAAGGTAAGTTGGCACCAGTGCCTACAGGCACTGGTGCTTGTCTTGTTCTTGTTATTCTCGTTTGGAGATTAGTCGGCGACTTTTACAACAAGCTTGCCGAAGTTCTTACCTTCAAGAAGGCCCATGAATGCTTCCGGAGCATTCTCCAATCCCTCAACGATCTGTTCGCGATACTTCATCTTACCTTCTGCGATCCACTGCTGCATGTCTGCTGCGAATTTTGGGTAAAGATTTGGGAAACTATCAAAGATGATAAAGCCCTGCATGCGGATCTTCTTCACCAGCAAAGTACCCATCAGCGCGCCCATACGGTCCGGACCTTCTGGCAGGCTGGTTGCGTTGTACTGGGAGATCAGACCACACAGCGGAATACGTGCATTTGGGTTGAGCAGCGGAAGAACCGCGTCAAAGACAGCACCGCCAACGTTTTCAAAATAAACGTCAATTCCTTTTGGACAGGCATCTTTCAGTTCCTGCACAAAGGTTGGGGAGTTGCGGTCGATACATGCATCGAAGCCGAGTTCCTCAACTGCGTGCTTACACTTTTCTGCGCCGCCGGCAATACCGACAACACGGCACTCTTTAAGCTTGCCGATCTGGCCAACAGTCGCGCCAACAGGGCCTGTTGCAGCTGCTACAACAATGGTTTCACCTGCTTTTGGCTGACCAATTTCCAGAAGACCAGCATAGGCTGTGAAACCTGGCATACCAAGAACACCAAGTGCCCAGGACGGCATTGCTGGTTCTTTACCAAGGTTGAAAACCATGTCGCCTTTGGAGATTGAGTAATCCTGCCAACCACCCTGACTCACAACCCAGTCGCCTTCGCTGAAGTGCTTCAGGTTGGATTTCACAACAACGGAAACAGTTCCGCCGACCATAGGGTCGCCAATGTTGACCGGATCAGCGTAGGACTTGGACTCGCTCATGCGGCCACGCATGTATGGTCCAGAGACAGGTAAACCTGACGCAGCAACATTTCGCCTTCACCCGGTGTCGGGATCGGGGCTTCCTGAAGACGGAAGTCATTGGCGGTTGGTGCGCCAACTGGACGCCCTGCCAATACGATCTGGCGGTTTACTTCTGCAGTTTGTGCCATTTTTATTTCCTCAATTTAAGACAGTAATTGTATTGTTATTTTTTCGACATCATCCCAGCATGGACGAGCTTATTTGTATCACCACAAAGGGGGCTGAATCAGGCGGCGCTGGTGGTGGAGTGCCCGCGCCATGAACTTTTGGAAGGGGTGCCCGAAACCTTGCGATTTCGCCGCTTAACCCTGATGGGTTAGGCGTTTGTGCCCTGTACTTTGGTTTGTGCTGCAGGCAACAGAATTTCCGTGAATTCCAGTGCCCGATAGAACGGTTTCTTTTCTCGTGTCAGCTTGCCAATGAGGCTGGCCCCCAGCCACATTTGGTAGAGCAATTGAGCAGTCACTTTAGGATCGACGCCTGCTGCGATTGATCCATCCTGAATGCCAGCTTGAATGATATCCCCCAGCTTTGTCTCCACCTTATTGGCCAACTGTGCCATCAGCTCCCTGATATCTTCAGAGCTATCAGCGATTTCCGCGCTCAGTTTCACGATCAGGCAGTGCTTGGAGGTGTCCTCGGCATGTTGGGTCGTCTTCCAGCGGCTCCAGTAGCTGAACAGCTTTTCACGATAGGTCAGCTCACCCGGCTCAAGCAGCGCGTCCAGAGTTGCCATGTACTCGTCAATGTATTGCTGGACCAGAACGCAGCAAAATGCTCTTTGGATTCAAAGTAATGATAGAATGAGCCCTTCGGAACGCCCGCTGTTTTCAGCAGCAGGCTCAGGCCCATGCTTGAAAAACCCTGCTCTGCAATCAGCTTGCGACCGGTTTCTAAGATGTGTTGTCTTGTGGCTTCACTTTTCTTCATGTGAGGTGTTTTAAATTAAAATAGACCGGTCGTCTAGTAAATAAATATTATTACAAATGTGCCTGTTCATATTTGAGCTTATCTCGGGCTTCTTTTTCGCAACATAGCGTGTTGGGCATGAGTGGTTACAAGGATAATATATAATTTAGAATGATCTAAAGTACAATCAGAGTATTGCCCTGAAGAACCGGAGATCCACCCCCATTCATCTAGGAGTTTAAGCGATTTTGTAGGGTCTGAGCAGCCGCGTTTTTACGATGTGGGCAAGCCCCTGCTGCACGTTAAAGGCATTTTTCTAGTCTACGAGAGATCTTGCTAAGAGATTGTCTTTACAGAACCAAGGATCTGCAAATGCCTGAGAGGAAAAAAACTCAGTAGTAATCTGAGAAAGGTGGAGGTTCAGCTCGTGGAGTTCGAGTGCCACGGCGAGGTGTTGCACGGGGATCTTTACCTTCCAAAACAAAGACCTGCCTCAGGTAAACTGCCCGGTGTTGTGGTCACGGGCGCATGGACTTCGGTGAAGGAACAGATGTCCGGCCTATATGCTTCAGAACTGGCTTTGCGCGGCTTTGCGGCACTAGCCTTTGACTTCCGCGGCTGGGGCCGTTCTGCCCATGAGGGCAAAACGAAGTATCTGGAAGACCCGGCCCGCAAGACCGACGATATTCGTGCGGCCATCGACTTTATGGGTCGATGCCCGGATGTTGATCCAGACCGGATTTCCGGTTTGGCCCTCTCTGAATCTGCCGGATATATGAGCGCGGCAACAGGGGGGAACCGGCATGTACACTCACTGGCCTCGTAGCGCCCTATCTGCATAATCCTGAAATTGTTTCAGAGGTTTACGGTGGTGTGGAAGGTGTCAGCGCTCTGCTGAAACTGGGCCGTGATGCGCTGACCCACGAAAAGCCACGCTACATTGTTGCCGCCAGCAAGGTGGATGAAACCGCCTGATGTTCAAGACGGAGTATTACACCGATGAAGATCGTGGTCTGATCCCTGAGTTTGATAACAAGTTCAATCTGGCTTCCTGGGAAGCGTGGCTCACGTTTGATGGTGTGAGCACTGCGGAGAAACAGAACCAGCCAACCCTGATCGTGCACAGCGAAGCAGCAGCCCTGCCAATGGGCGCCAAGGAGTTTGCACGCCACATGGGAGACCGCGCAACCACGCTCTGGTTTGAGGGGGTGACCCAGTTTGACTTCTACGACAAGGCCCAACCGGTTGACCGGGCGCTTGACGCAGTCGCTGAACATTTTCTTTCAACCCTTTGAACAGGATCTTCCATGCACCAGTCCAGTGACTTTGAAAATGCCAAGGATATCGCAGCGGTAATCACAGTGCTGGAAGGTGTTGTGAACTGCTTTGACCGAGCGGACTTCGATACTTTAGGTCACTTTTACAGCGATCATATAGAGATCGACTACAGTTCGCTGTTTAAGGACATGGTGCACAAACAAACCCGGGAGCAGCAACTTTCGGACTGGGCAGAACTGTTGCCGGGCTTTGATCAGGTGCGCCATACCTTGAGTGATATCAGCGTTCACTTTGAGGAAGATATTGCGCATGCATCCTGCGCTGTCTTCAATCAGCTCTTTGTTGGTGACAAACTGTGGGAGGTAGAAGGCTCTATTACTTCCGCCTTCACAAACGCAGCAATCAATGGCGCATCTTCAAACACCACTTTGTGCTGAAAAGCGAGAATGGCAACCGCGATATTCTGGATATTGCCAGAGGCAACGCCAAAGCGAAGCCACCGGATTTTCTAAAGCGGCGCACGACGCAGGCAATGGTGGTGAATTTTCTAAAGGCCCTTGAAAACAAGGACATGGAAGCCCTGGCGGATGTATGGTCCGACAAGGCGGTATTGGATATGCCGTATGCGCCCGATGGATTTCCTGATGTGGTTGAGGGCAAGGAAAATCTTATCAAGTACTACAGCACATGGCCTGAAAATGCAGGCGAAGCGGACTTTACCTCCAATTTGAAATTCTACCCGATGTTGTCGCCAGAATGGGTGTTCGTCCAGTTCAACGGCGAAGTGGAAATTCTGACCACAGGGCGGGAATACAATCAGGTTTACGGCGGTCTGTTCCATGTGCCTCACGGCAAGATTCGATATTATCGCGAGTACTTTAACCCCGATCCTTTCCGCTTTGCCTATGACATTGAAGAGGGAAAGGGTCTGGACGACTTTACACTAAACGGGCCTTGATGATGGCCCCACCAACCGAGGGGTTGGTAGCAGTAAAAAGGGACGTAAGGTGCCCTACCCCGCCGGAACAAGCTTCAGCGTCTCTGCGTGTGGGTGCTTTGAGAGGAGATCCTCAAAGTACTGGATGGTTTTGATCAGCCCGTCTCTCAGCTCTGTGCTTGGCTGCCAGCCAGATGTTCACGGGCGCGGGAAATTTCCGGTTTGCGCTGGAGCGGATCATCCTGAGGAAGAGGTTCCCGGATGATCCGGGATTTGGACCCGGTTAGCTCCTGCACAAGCTCTGCAAGTTCTTTGATGGTGAATTCCTTTGGGTTGCCCATGTTAACGGGCATGGAAATGTGATCGGGCGCGTTCATGAGTTTGATCATGCCGTCCACCAGATCATCACGGTAACAGAAGGAGCGGGTTTGCAGTCCGTCTCCGTAAAGTGTGAGCGGCTTGTTCATGAGTGCCTGCATGATGAAGTTGGAAATGACCCGCCCATCATTGGGATGCATGCGCGGCCCATAGGTGTTGAAGATCCGCATGACCCGGATGTTGACGTTGTTCTGGCGGTGGTAGTCGTAAAACAGGGTCTCCGCACAGCGTTTTCCTTCGTCATAACAGGAACGTACCCCAATCGGGTTTACATTGCCCCAATACTCTTCCGGTTGCGGATGGACCTGCGGGTCGCCGTAGACTTCAGAGGTCGAAGCCTGCAGAATTTTCGCCTTCACACGCTTCGCCAGCCCAAGCATGTTGATGGCACCAAGTACGTTGGTCTTGGTGGTCTGCACTGGATCAAAACGGTAGTGAATGGGAGAGGCCGGACAGGCCAGATTATAAATCTCGTCTATCTCCACAAATAGCGGCTGACACACATCATGCGCAGCAGCTCAAAGCGTTTGTGGTCCAGCAGGTGTTCCACATTGATGCGTGCGCCAGTGAAGAAGTTATCCAGACACAGCACTTCATGCCCTGCCCTTAAAAGGGTCTCGCACAGATAGGAACCGAGAAAGCCGGAGCCTCCTGTCACAAGAATTCTGCGCCGGTCATCAAGCGAGAACATGAGGCCAACCCGTGATGCTGTCAGAGATGGACAGAGCCTATCAGGCTGTCTTGAGCGGTAAACATTGAAAAACCTCTCCCGATAATTTGGCTGGAAGAAAACCTGCGTGTATTCAAAGGGATGAGTGCACACACGCATTAGTTGAGCAAATTTCAAATATTTTTGGTTGTTGAAGGCTTGTTCCTCGCGTCGCTGCTGTTAGCATTGTACGTGTATTTCCTCGCGCCTCTCGTGACTTCTCTGTTCCCCAAACTTTGAGTGGTTCACGCCAACGCTTGTGACAGGGCCTCAATGAATTCCTCGTTTTCCGCTAGTGCCTCCAGCGCTGGCATTCTTTCTGCATTTGTCGGTTTTGCCAGTTCTTTTGCAATCGTTTTACATGGCTTGAGCGGTGTCGGCGCCACCGCAGCACAAGCTACCTCCGGCTTAATGGCGCTTTCCGTTGCCATGGGGCTTTGCGGCATTGGCTTCAGCCTTTGGAAGCGCATTCCAATATCGGTTGCCTGGTCCACACCCAGTGCCGCGCTGCTGGCAACCTCGGGCGTTCCCGAGGGCGGGTTTGCGGCGGCGGTTGGTGCTTTCGTGTTTGCTGGCGTGCTTGTGGTGATCACCGGTCTTTGGAAACCTCTGGGCCGCATTGTCGGCATGATCCCTGTTCCACTGGCACAAGCCATGCTCGCAGGGGTGAGCCTGCCCTTGTGTCTGGTGCCATTTGAAGCTGTCGCAGAGATCCCGGCGCTTGCTTTGCCTGTGGTGCTGGCATGGTTCGTTGCTGGTCAGCTCAACAAGCTGCTCGCGGTTCCTGCGGCCTTGCTGGCATTTCTGGTTGTGCTTTATTTTCATGCCGATACATCAAGCGTGAGCTCGCTTGAGCTGGTGCAGGCGCCAGTGTTTGTGATGCCGGAGTTTTCTCCTGCCGCGTTGATCGGGATCGGAATTCCGATCTATATCGTGACCATGGCCTCCCAGAATATTCCAGGTGTTTCGATCCTGCGCAGCTTTGGGTACCAGCCGACTCCGGGCCCGCTTTTCAGCTGGACCGGCGTTGGGTCGGTTCTGGGCGCGCCCTTTGGTGGGCACGGCATCAGCCTTGCCGCG
>BAXV01000055.1 GCA_001310715.1 Pseudovibrio sp. JCM 19062 | reverse complement strand
TGGGAGTTCTTCAGGGTGCATTTCGCGGTAGAGGTTCCATAGTTTCTGGTCGCGCTCAATGAGGCGTGCTTCTGACTGGCCTTTTACGGTGGGTTGTCCGTCGCCGCCCATGAAACCACCGCGACGTAGAATAGAGCGGGTCAGCGGTTCCATAACCGGCTCTTCGTGTGCGATAGCAAGCAGGCCCTGCCGCAGGTGCACAATGCGCTGGAAGCGGTAGTGCTTGAGCGCTGCGGCCAGAATGCCACGAACCGGTGAGATAAGAAGGGAAACCACAAAGAAGCTGAAGAGCACCAGCACAATCAAACCACCTGTTGGCATGTTAGGGGCGCTGGCTGAGAGAGCAGCTCCGATATAACTTCCTGAAGCGCCGATCCCTGCTGCGATAGCCACCAGCACGGGCACACGGTCTGTCCAGAAGCGGGCGGCCACGGGCGGGATGATGGCCAGAGCAATGATGAGAACAAGCCCTACGGTTTTCAAACCAATCACCACAATACCGAGCAGAAGCAGGAGCAGTGTGCGGTCCAGCCAACGTACGTTGTACCGCTGGCTGCGGCGAAAGCCTCGTCGAAGCACAACAGGGAGAACTCTTTCATGCGCAGCACAACAGCGAAGCCGACGAGAGCTGCGGCCACGGCGATGGTCAGCGCTTCAGACCTGAGCATGCCGGAAGTTGCGCCCAGCAGGAAGCCTTCCAGCCCCGCCTGCCCGGTCAGGGATAAGGACTGAATGACGGTCAAAAGCACCATGCCGACCGCAAAGAACGTCGACAGTACTGTGCCGATGGCAGCATCTTCTGTCAGGCGGGTGTGGGCTTTAATCCAATCGACCGCCAAAACGCCGATGCCTGCGGACAACGCCGCACCGAACAAGAGCACTGGCAAAGAGCGGCCAGCATCAAAGTAAATCTGCGCAATGATAAATGCGAGGGCGACACCAGGAAGCGTTGCGTGGCTGACGGCGTCCGAGATCAGTGTGCGTTTTCGCAAAAGAACAAAGACACCGATAGCGCCGCTGGCCGCGCCCAGAAGGGCAGCGCCGATGCAGACCAGTGCGGTGTTGTAGCCTGCTGACAGAGTAAGGGCGGCAAAGAACTGTTCCATGACGTTGCCTTACGCACCTGATGCTTGTGAGAGGCCATCCAGCTGTGTGCTGGCGAGGCGTCCGCCATAGGCTTTTTGCAGGTTCTCGGAGGTAAAGGTGGTTTCCACCGGACCATCTGCCACATGCTGACCGTTGAGCAGCAGAATGTGGGAGTAATAGTCACGCACCGTTTCAAGGTCGTGGTGGACCACAAGAACGGTCCGCCCCTCGGCCACCAGTTGGCGAAGCACCGTCACGATGGCCTTTTCCGTTGCCGCATCCACACCGGCAAACGGCTCGTCCATAAGATAGACTTCGGCATCTTGCGCCAGTGCTCTTGCAAGGAACACGCGCTGCTGCTGGCCACCGGAAAGCTGGCCGATCTGCCGATCTGCAAAATCCTGCATACCAACGGACTTCAGGCAGTCCAGCGCGGTTTGGCGATGTTTGCGTGATGGCCAGCGGAACCAGCCGATCTGGCCATAAAGGCCCATCAGCACCACATCAATTGCGGTGGCCGGAAAGTCCCAGTCCACTGCAGAACGCTGCGGCACATAGGCGATGCGTTTAAGGCCCTTTTCGATCGGCTCGCCAAAGACTCTGGTTTCGCCAGAAAGTTTGGGGATCAGACCAAGCGCGGCTTTCAGGAAGGTGGATTTGCCAGCCCCATTAGGGCCGATAATGGCTGTAAGGCAACCTTTTGGGGCGGAGTAAGACACGCCCCAGAGCACGGGTTTATGGTGATAGGCGACCGTCATGCCCTGCACGGTGAAGGGCAGATCAGCAGAGCTTCCGTTCTTTGTGGCGTCGGTGTCGTGCAACAGGTGCAGACCAGAGGGGCTTCTATCGTGCATCTTAGTGACCTGCTCCAAGTTTGCCTTGCATTCCCCGTGCGGGTGCGTCCCCGCCCAAAGCGCGGGCAATTGATGTCATGTTATGGTCGATCATACCTATATAGGTGCCTTCATAGGTATCGGACTGACCCATCGCATCTGAGAAGAGCTCGCCGCCAACCTCTACTTTGTGGCCTCTGGCCGCTGCGCCTTCAACCAGCGCACGCACATTGCGCTCTGATACTGACGATTCTACGAACACGGCTGTGACTTTTCTGTCCACGAGAAGATCAACCAGCGTTTCGATGCGTTGCAGGCCCGCTTCAGAATTGGTGGAGATGCCCTGAATGCCAACGACTTCCAGATCAAAGTCACCGCCCAGATAGGTGAAGGCATCGTGCGCGGTGACCAATACGCGGTGTTCCTGCGGGACGGTTTGCAGAACCTTGTCACCGTAGTCCGCCAGTTCTTCCATCTCCGCCTGATAGGCTGCTGCGTTGTCGCGGTATTCCTGCTCATTTTCAGGATCAATGGAGATCAAGGCTTCCGTCACCCCATCCACTGCGCCTTTCCAAAGGGTCGGCTCATCCAGACATGCGGGTCATAGCGGCCTGAATAGGCGGTTGAGCCTTCCAGTTTTGCGGGATCAATGGCTTCTCCGACAAAGAAGACGGGCTTGCGCTCTTGCAACTTCAGCAGCAGATCTTCCATCTGCGCTTCCAGAAACAAGCCATTGGCGAAAATCGCATCTGCCCGGCCCAGCTTTACAACATCAGAGCGGGTCTGGCGGTAGGAGTGCGGGTCAATGCCAGTTCCCATGAGCGCTTCAACGGTGACGTTGTCGCCGCCAACCGCACGCACCGCATCGGCGACCATGCCGACAGTGGCAACTGTGTTAATCGGCGTTTTGGCAAGCGCAGAGGGCAGGATAGAAAAGCCTGTAAAGACCGTTGTAATCACTGCAAATACAATTGCCGTTAAGTAGCGCATAAATCCAACTTTCCAATACGGTCCGAGCAACCCTTGAGGTGCTTCATCTTTCGCAGTTCTCCAATCGGGGCCAGTCAGACCACTGCCACCTATCTTCGCCCTGAGCTCTTTATATATGGATACCATCATATTTCGGCGGACATCCAGTTTCATCAAGCAGTCTAGTTGCAACTCATTCTTAATAGCAATAAAAAAAATGAAGATTTCGGAAATTGGTTTTGTCGGATCTATTTAGAGAGGACGTGTAACTTGCGCAGAAAGTCGACCAATAATCCCGCCTAGTTGCCATTGCCTCTTATTTGCCAAAGGCTTATTTATAAGCGCAACGGGAGGGACCTGAGATGAGCAAGATGGATTTCAATCGAGAATTTGAGGCACGGCATGGCGAGCTTGTAAGGATCACCGAGGAGCTTTCGCGCGTGACCTGCAATAATCCCGGTGCCCTAACGTTTGCAGGCACTAACACGTTTCTGGTGGGCAAAAACGAGGTGGTTGTCATTGATCCAGGCCCGATGGACCTGGAGCATCTGGAGGCTTTGATGGTGGCCATTGATGGCCGGCCCGTGAAGGCCATTCTTGTGAGCCATACCCACGTGGACCACTCCCCGCTTGCAGGCCCGTTGAAAGAAAAGACTGGTGCGCCGATCATGGGCTGCGGGCCTCACCGACGTGCAGCGTCCTTTGCCAACATGGACGAAACACCTATGGATGCCAGCTCGCAGAAGGACTTTGTGCCCGACGAAGAACTGAGTGATGGCGCGCAAATCTCTGTTGATGGACTGGTGGTTGAGGTGGTTGCGACCCCGGGACACACGGAGAATCACCTTGCTTTTGCCCTTCCCGAACAAGGAGTGATGCTGCCCGGTGACCATGTGATGGCCTGGTCCACGACCATTGTCGCCCCTCCCGATGCTCCATGAACGCCTACATGAAGTCACTGGACAAGCTGATGGCGCGCAGCGAGACGCGGTACTTCCCCTCTCATGGCGGCGAGGTTCTCAATCCGAAAGTCTTTCTTGCCCAGTTGAAACAGCATCGGCAGATGCGCTCCGATGCCATTCTTGCGCGCTTGCGGGCGGGCGATGATGATGTCATGACCATGGTGAAAGCCATTTACACGGATGTGGACCCCAAGCTGCATGGCGCGGCGGCGCTCAATGTTCTTGCGCAGCTGGATGACCTGATCGCGCAAGGGGTTGTCTTGTGCAACGGTAAGGTTACACTCTCCGCAAAATTTACATTACGTGAGTTAGCATAGGCCAACTTACGGTGTCCTATCACACCGCAAAGACATCGGTATCTCCAACACCTCGAGACGTTATGACCAGTATTTTTGATGAGAAGATCGATCGCAGAAACACTCATTCCCTGAAGTGGGACGAGATGGAAAGTCGCTATGGTATTAGTCCTGACGACGGTTTACCGATGTGGGTTGCAGATATGGACTTCCGCCCCCCACAAGCGGTGAATGACATGCTTGCGCGGGCTGCGGAGCACGGCATCCACGGCTATTACGGTAATGATAAGCCTTACAAGGACGCCGTTATCTCATGGATGAAGCGGCGTCATCAGTTTGATGTATCCCCTGAGTGGCTCCGTACTGTTCCTGGTGTTGTGGCGGGATATTCTCTCGCCATTCAAGCGTTTTCCGAGGAAGGCGATGGGGTGCTGGTGTTTTCTCCGGTCTACCACGCCTTTGGCCGCGCGGTGCGCAACAACAACCGCCGCCTTGTAGAGAGCCAGCTGATTGAGCGCGATGGTGCCTACTATATGGACTTCGACAATCTGGAGGACCAGATTGACGAGCGCACCAAGATCCTTCTTCTGTGCAGCCCGCATAACCCGGGTGGGCGCGTATGGACAGCAGAAGAACTGACACGCATCTGCGAGTTCTGCCTCAAGCACAACATCCTGATCATCTCCGACGAGATCCACCACGACCTTATTCTGGACGGGTCCAAGCATGTGGTGACGGCAACCCTGTCTGAAGCGATTGCGGAACGGACCGTTACGTTCACCTCTGCCTCCAAGACCTTCAATCTGGCTGGGTTTGCGACGGCTGCCTGTATCATCAGCAACAAAGAGCTGCGTGACCAGTACAGCAAGGTCTGTACCGCGTGTAGTGTGGACCCTACTCCACTGGGGTCACAGGCCACCATGGAAGCGTATAACCACGGAGAGGAATGGCTTGCCGAGGTACGCGAGTATATTGCGGGCAATCAGGAGCTACTGATCGAAGGACTGGAAGCTGCCATTCCGGGTGCCAAGGTGATGCGTATGGCGAGCACTTATCTGCAGTGGTTGATTTCAAGGATGTGGACCTGCCGCTTGACGAGATCGTGCGGCGTATCCAGAAGCAGGCGAAGATTGCAGTCAACATTGGCAAAACGTTTGGAAAAGGCGGCGAAACGTTCCTGCGTTTCAATCTAGCTTGCCCAAGATCAACCGTTGAAGAAGCAATCAAACGTCTGGAAGATGTTTTTGCAGACCTTAGGGCGCAAACAAGCGCTTGATTTATCTGTGATATTTTATGTTGCTAGAAATACGTCTGTTCGCAGGCGTATTTTTTTATGAAAGAGTGACAATTATCACACACGTATGCTATAAACTGAGTCATATTAGATTTACTGAGTTCGACGGCTCCCCCGGCCTTAGAACTCATCGAGTTTCGCGATAGCCTTCATGCGGTACTCATTGCTCACACAAGCTTTCATAACCAGCGCTCCCCCGGCGCTGGTTATGTCATTTCAGGGCCTCTTTTTCCGCTTTTTATTCCCAAAATGCCTGTGAGCCATTGGTGTTGTTTTACTGCGCTGGTTTCTCTTTAGGAACCGGAACAGCCCCTCGCTTCCTCAAGACATATGAAATAGATGCCGGGTTGCTCAGCGAGACTTCCAGCGGCGGTACGGTCTGGGGCAGGCGCGCTCTGGAGAGTGCACTTCCGTCATAGCGAACCGGTTCAGGCGCATCGACCCGCGCTGTGGTGCCGTAGTTGCGCAAGAGCACCTGATCCAGACTTTCCAAAAAGCCTCTGATCCGGCGCGCGTTGGTTCCAAAATCATGACTGCCAAAGCGGGACGCGGAGCGGACATCCAGAAGTGACCCCACCCTGTCTGGCTGGATGCGGACAACCACATCATCCTTTAGGGAGAAGTACGGCATTCGTGCTTCCAGAAGCAGGTAACTGGCTCATCAGGAGCGCTCGCCTGCAGTTCGTAGAGGACCTTCCACCCGAGGCTGGTGACCACACTAGCGACTGCATAGTGCAATTCACGCGGAGGGAGACGGAACCGACGTGGGACGATGTCCGGATAGCTTGCTTTTTGCATCAGCTGCTTATCCGGCCCGATTGGTTGGTCATCGCGATTTCCTGCAACGAGTCCGGGCGGTTCTTCCAGATCCGTCGAGACATCACTGAGCGGGGGAAACAGATAAAGCCCAATGCCGCAAGGAACAAGGGTGCCAGCACGATGGATCCGTAGACAGTACCAAAGAAGCAGTCGCTGAAGCCTTTTCCGCCCTCGTTCCATAGGTCAACCACCGCGATGCTTGCCATTACGATGGCTGCAGCGCCCATGAAGAAGCCGAGGACGAACAGCAGGAGCAGAACTTCGGTGCTGAAGAGCTCCAGATAATGGCCAGCAATGGAGAGGAGCAGGAACGGAATCGCAATTGCGCCGATGCGACGACCGCGCATGGCAGTGCGAGAATGTCTTAAGGGCAGTTGCAGGGTCATTCTATCCCACTCTCTTCAATCTGCAGCTCAGTGTTTAGCTTAACCGTTCCTTGTGAAGGATACAGCTCATGACTTTGCGATAGCAGATTATAGCAGTTCAGAATTACCGAGGGTTGAATGCTCTTGGATTTCTTGTTCTGGCTTCGCGGTGAGGTGATGACGGCGGGGTTCCGCCGCTCTCAGAATGTATGATCAGGCTGCTGCGCCCTCACCTGCGGGTGTCAGGTCCATAAGGTTTACGAGCTCTGTCAGGCTATCGAACAGGTGATCGCAGTGGTCTTCCAGCTCTTCAGCAGTCAACGCGCCGGTTGTAACGGCCACACGCAGCATGCCTGCGGTTTTCGCTGCGTGCATATCATGCAGGCTGTCACCCACCATGGCGATGTGATGGGGCTCAATGCCGGTGTGCTGAGCAAATCCGATGAGCTGACCCGGATCAGGTTTCTCCCCGTGACCGCTGTCATAGCCGACGACGAATGTGAAGTAGTCGAAGATACCGAGGTGTTTGAGCTGGGCCACCGCGCTGGCTTCTGTTCCGTTGGTCGCCAGACCGATCGGCACCCCAGCCTCAGCCAGTGCCTTGATGGCGGACGTGGTGTCCGCAAAGGGTGCGACGCACTCGGCGGCACGTGCCAGAAGGAGGTCTTCGATGCGATCGAGGAACGCGCGGTTGTATTCAACGCCAAGATGGGTTGCCCATGGCTCCGTGTAGCCGCTTGGCGGACTGGTCAGGATTGGGCTTCCCGGCAGGCATGCGCATAGTTGAAAATCAAATTTGACGAGATGGCCGAGTTCAGTGGCCAGCATCACGTCTCCATCTGCCAGATCCAACAGAACATGCTGGATCACAGCGCCCCATGTCTTATTAAGATCAATCAGGGTTCCATCACGGTCAAACAGTACGGCGCGCACGTTCATTATTATTGTCCTTCAGCGCAAGTGACAGCCTATGCAGGAGACCGTCTTCAGGGGTGCCCGAGCAGATAAGGTGCTTTCCGGACGGCTCAATATACGCAGTTCTTCACGGTATGGTGAGCACAAATCATTGTGATCGATACCATTCAATCTGCAATGACATTACTGGCAGGATAAATACACAGTTTTTTGATAGGTTCGCAGGCAAAGAAATTGCGGCCAAATGCCACCGAAAACAAAGTGATACATTAATAGATCACTCTGAAATTTCTTTCGTATCTTCTATGACAGCTACCTATCCTTTTGTATAATAACATATATTTTCTGGGGGTCGTTTGGACGCATGGTTAACATTATGCTTCATACATTCAAATAGCTGGGTTTATTAGCAAATTCCCCCTCCGAATTAGAATAGCTTTTTTTTCATTTTTTTTCGCGCTAACATATTCATGCCCGAATTAAGCACCACTTCTACATATAAGCTAAAGCTTAAATAGGGTTATCCGGAAACTTTTTTTCGGGTAATCATCGCAATGTCTGCAACACAACTTGTCCCAAGGGGACGGACTATAATGGCCTTCGGAACGACTGAGCAAGAAAAGAAAAACGCGAAACCTGACTTGGACAAACTGTATCGTCCAGTCGGTATTCAGGCTGTCAATGCTGCGAAATGCTGCGGTGGCAAACAAAAAGAGGCTTCCCGGCCTAAGGTTCAGGAAGAATACCCGCTTCCAACCGATTGACGCGTCAGGGACTGACGATCAGGTCTCCCGGCTCGTTCTTCAAGACCGGAAGTGTCTGACTGTGTATTCTGGCTACACTGATGACTGCCTCAACGCGCGGCTGCGTCTCTTCTCGACCCAGCTTCGCGTCGACTAAATGATCTATATGAGCATTTGGGCCCTCAATCAAAAGAAGGCGACCCGCAGGATTGCGAGCCGCCTTAAATTTTGCCTGCCTTGCGCTGGCTAAATGGTGTAGCGCGCTCATGCCCTACATAGATCTCTCAAGTGCCCTTAGGCTTGCTGTGTGCACGCCCTGTATCAGGGGTACAGGCGCTCCTTGTCCCACTTCGCGTCTACGCTGTCTCTTTTGAAGACGAACCGGTCGTGCAAACGGAAAGCGCGGTCGTGCCAGAATTCAATTTCCAGCGGTTGCAAAATGCATCCGCTCCAATACTCAGGACGGGGGATTTCACCGACGGCGTACTTGGCTGCGTATTTGGCAACTTCCTTTTCAAGCGCAAAACGGCTTTCCAACGGACGGGATTGCTTAGATGCCCAGGCCCCGATGCGACTTTTTCGTGGACGCGAGTGATAGTATTCGTCTGCTTGCTCGTCAGTTACGCGGACAATATTTCCACGTATTCGCACCTGCCTACGCAAGCTTTTCCAATGAAAGCATAGAGCAACTTTCGGATGAGCAAGAATTTCCCGACCCTTAGTGCTTTCGAAGTTCGTATAAAACACAAAACCCTGTGGACTGTAATCTTTTAGGAGTAACATCCGTACATTTGGCATGCCATTTTCGTCTACAGTTGCGACTGACATGGCATTTGGGTCATTCGGCTCGCTATTTTCTGCAAGTGCGAACCATTCGCCGAATAGTTGAAAAGGAACCTCTACGCTTTCAGCGTAACTATTTGTAAACTTTTCTTCCAGATTTTGGATGTCACCATTCATAGTTAATAGTCCCTTTTGGGGCCTCATACTTTGGATGAACCAGGATTCGTCGGATAACGGATTCAACCTGAGGCTCTAGTAGTAGTATGGCAGTTTTGTATAGCAAGATAACCCGTTTATGCCAGTCGTGTTTTGTCCCGGCTGCGCTCTTGCTGGCCCTTCCTGCCTGCACTCAGATGTCCATATCTGTTAATAAGGGTGAGTATCAAGAACCTCTCAACCTGACAGAGGGGGTTGGGCCTGCGCAAAACGTCGCGGACAACCAAATCGACCGCACCGACCGTACGGTTATTACAGATACCATTGAGGAAGCTTTGAACGAGGGACGGGGTGGGTTTGCGCCGATGGCGTGGAGAAACCCGGTTAGCGGAAACAGCGGGACGATCACGTCTCTCATGTCCATTGACAGGTCTGGTAGCATCGCTGGATGCACGGATTTCGTTACCAGTGCCAATACGGTTGGCGGGATCAGAGCCTATCAGGGACGCAGCTGCCCGGACAACAATCAGAGAATGAGGATTGTCCAACTTGCACCGCTCCGAGCGGACACCGCAAGGACTGAATAAGCCGTTGCGGCACAAGCTTCGCGAAGCGATGGCACCCAACACGCTAAAACCACTGAAATACTCACGTATGATTAGCTAAGTTCAGCACAGGCTGCTTGCGCGCCGTCCGCTGCACGGTTATGTAATGGGTGAGTTGTAAACTGCCCCAAAATTCTATTTGATGGATGACAATGAGAGATCCCTATTCTGTTCTTGGTGTTACCAAAAATGCCAGTGAGGCAGAGATCAAAAAAGCATTCCGCAAGCTGGCCAAACAATACCACCCGGACCAGAATGCGGATAATCCAAAGGCTAAGGAGCGCTTTTCCGAAGCGAACCAAGCCTATGAGATTTTGGGCGATAAAGACAAACGCGGACAGTTTGATCGCGGCGAGATCGACGCGGAGGGTAAGCCCAAGTTTTACGGCGGTCCCGGCGGCGGCGGTGCTGGCTTTGAAGGCTTCTCGGGTTTCCGCAATGCAGGGCGTCGTGGCGGTTTTCGTTTTGAGCAAGGCGGTGGACCGGGCGGACCTCAGGACGCGGGTGGCTTCGATGACATCCTCAACGATATTCTTGGTGGCTTTGGTGGCGGCAAGCGTCGCAGCGCGGGCGGAGAATCTCAATTTCACGCCGGACCAACCAAGGGTGCAGATGCCAATCTGATTGCTCGGGTCACGCTTGAGGATCTTACCAATCACGGCAAGGTTCAGGTGAAGTTGCCAAGCGGCAAGACCGTGAACGTAAAAATACCGGCTGGGACGCAGAGCGGCGACAAGATCCGCCTCAAAGGGCAAGGGTTTGCTTCCGCCAAGAGCGGTCAGGCCGGGGATGCACTGGTGGAAGTGCGCATCTCCACACACAAGCTCTTTAAGGTGGATGGTGCAGATATTCGCGTGGAGGTTCCCCTCACCCTTTATGAGGCGGTGCTTGGTGGCAAGGTCCGTATTCCGACGCTGAGCGGCGCGGTGAACCTGACAATTCCGGAGAATACCAGCAGCGGCAAAACCATGCGGCTGAAGGGCAAGGGCCTTCCGAAGAAGGAAGGCGGCCACGGTGACCTTCTGGTAAGCCTTGAAATTGTTTTGCCTGAGCAGAGCGACGAAGAGCTTACGAACCTGATGAAGGCTTGGAAAGAAGTGAAGCCTTACACGGCGCGCGGTCCGGAATTCGACTAATCAGCACTTCCAAAGAAGCGGGGCTCACAAGATTGATGAGCTCAATGGAAAAGGCGGGTTACCCCGCCTTTTATTTTGCGTAGCCTGACGTGCTCAGGTGCAAGATTTTATCCTTCAGCTTCCAGCGCTGCCAGACTGGCTGGTGCAACACTGTCGTCTGGAACGAAGAAGTCGAGTTGCAGGTCGACCTTCGGGTTTACCCGGTACTTATCGAAGTCGTTCATGCCGTTTTCTGCAAGCAACGTATCGTCGATGAAGAAGTTGCCGGTGGTGTCCGCAGCGGGCTTGGTGAAGATCAGGTGCGCAGCATCTGCTAGGATATCCGGAGTACGGCTGGCCTGAACCATCATGTCACCGCCAAGCAGGTTCTGAACCGCTGCCGTTGCGATTGTGGTGCGTGGCCACAGGGCGTTTACACCAATCTTTTTGGAGCGCAACTCGCCTGCCAGTCCTAGAACCACAAGGCTCATGCCGTATTTTGCGATGGAATACGGGGTATGGTTCTTGAACCATTTTTCCTTCATATCCAGCGGCGGAGAGAGCATGAGGATATGCGGGTTCTCTGACTGCTTCAGATATGGGATTGCCAGCTTGGAGCACAGCAGTGTGCCACGGGTGTTGATCTGGTGCATCAGATCAAAACGCTTCATGTCGATCTGTTGAACCGGTGTCAGGTTGATCGCGCTAGCGTTGTTGACGAGGATGTCGATACCGCCAAACTTTTCGGCAGCAGCTTTCATAGCGTTATCAACGCTCTCTTCGCTGCGCACATCAACAACGATCGGGAGTGCCTGACCGCCAGCGTCTTCGATTTCCTTGGCTGCTGTATAGATCGTGCCTTCCAGCTTTGGATGCGGTTCACCCGTTTTCGCTGCAATCACAACGTTGGCGCCGTCCTGAGCTGCGCGTTTACCAATGGCAAGACCAATTCCGCGAGATGCGCCGGAAATGAACAGCGTTTTACCCTTCAGAGTTCCCATGTTTCCCCCAAATTCCTGAAATGTGAGGCGGTGTCTGGCACCGCTCTCGAAATAGTTATGCTTTGCTCATGAACTTCATGAAGGCTTCGCGCGCTTCATCGGACTTGAGGAGCTGACCAAAAAGGCCGATTTCCTCGTAGATGCGCTTATCGAGTTCTTCACGCTTGCCGCGCATCAGCTCTCTGGAAATGCGCATTGCGTTTTGAGGCTTGGACGCAACCTTGTGTGCCACCTCAAGCGTGCGTGCTTCCAGCTCTTCAGGCGAGACAACGTGATTTACGAAGCCTGCTTCCTTCGCCATCTGAGCGGTAAATGCCTCACCCAGTGCCAGCAGTTCAAAGGCTTTCTGGTAGCCCATGACCTCCGGACCAATCATGGTAGAACCAGCTTCCGGAATGATACCAAGATCGGTGAATGGCGTTTTGAAGAGCGCATTTTCCGTGGCAAACACCATCTCAAAATGGAAGAGCATGGTCACACCCACGCCGATTGCCGGACCGTCAACACCTGCAATTACCGGCTTGGTCGGCTGATGCAGTGCGCCGAGGAATTTGCCGACGGCACCTGCTTCCAGACCATCCTTGGACATCGCTGCCTGCAGGAAGTCTGCAATGTCGTTGCCGGCGGTGAACACGCCTGGACGGCCAAGCACCACATTGCAGCGAATGCTCTCGTCTTCTGTCTGGAGTGCCTCTGCCAAGCCCATGTACATGGCCTGTGTCAGCGCGTTCTTCTTTTCAACGCGGTCCATGCGAATGATCTGGACTGCCCCGTCCCGTTCAATGCTGATCATGTGTCCCTTCCCAACTTGTTGGGCGAGGCCTTTGGGCCTCACCATTTTGTATATTTCTAATAGGGTTTACTTGCGCTTCAGATCAGGCAAGTTCCGCTGCATCAAAGGCCAAGATTGTTTCAGCTGAGCGGGTAACGTCGTCTTTCAATGGAGCGCTTTCACCCAAAACGGTTTCTGCAAAGCTGCGGGCCATCAGGTAACGCGGCTTCTTCAGGGCCTCTGGTGCATCTTTGGATGCTAGGGCACCCTTTGCCAGCAGCCCTGCTCCCAGCGTGATGCCTGCCAAACGCAGATATGGAGTTGCGCCTGCAAGAGCCTCAGAGGCCTTGCCGTCTGCCTGCGCAGCCAGCAACCATTCGGTCGCGGTTTCCAGATCGGCTACAGCAGCCTCCAGCTTGGTGCCAAGGTCGCCCAGTTCGCCCGTGTTGTCGGCGTTCACGTTGGCTGCGATCTGTTTGATCTCTTCGATCAGGCTGCGGACCTGATCACCACCGGACATGGGAAGCTTGCGCATCACGAGGTCGATGGACTGAATGCCGTTGGTACCCTCATAGATTGGAGCGATGCGGGCGTCGCGCAGGTGCTGTGCGGCACCGGTTTCTTCGATGAAGCCCATTCCGCCGTGGACCTGAATGCCAAGGGAGGCCACATCAACGCCAATGTCAGTGGAGAGCGCCTTTGCAATTGGTGTCAGCAAACCAGCGCGCTCTGCCCAGAACTTCTTCTGATCCGCGTCTGTTGCCATCTTCGCCATGTCCAGTGCGTGGGCGCAGGCGTAGCAGATGGCGCGGGCGACTTGTGTCTGAGACTTCATTGAAAGGAGGGTACGCTTGATGTCCGGATGAACTGCAATCGGGTCCATACCATCGGTCTTCGACCCTACGCCTCGACCCTGCTTGCGGTCCAGTGAGTACGCCAGAGCTTCCTGGAACGCACGTTCGGAAATGCCAAGGCCCTGAACCCCAACAGCGAGGCGCGCGTTGTTCATCATGGTGAACATGCACGCGAGGCCTTTGTTCTCTTCACCAATGAGCCAACCGATTGCACCACCGTTGTCGCCAAAGGACAAGGTACAAGTTGGAGAACCGTGGATGCCAAGCTTGTGCTCAACGCCTGCGACGGTGACATCGTTCTTGTCACCGAGGCTGCCATCGTCGTCGACGAAGTACTTTGGAACGGCAAACAGCGAGATGCCGCGTGTACCAGCAGGCGCGTCCGGCAGGCGTGCCAAGACAAGATGGACCAGATTCTCCGTCATGTCGTGATCGCCATAGGTGATGAAGATCTTCTGGCCAGAGATTTTGTAGGATCCGTCGCCCACAGGTACTGCCTTGGCACGAAGCGCATTGAGGTCTGAGCCTGCCTGCGGCTCGGTCAGGTTCATGGTGCCGGTCCACTCGCCGCTAATGAGCTTTTCGAGGTACTTTGCTTTAAGCTCCGGTGCACCATGTTTTTCGATAGCTTCAACAGCGCCAATGGTCAGTGTCGGGCACAGGGTGAATGCCATGCTGCCGGCATTCCACATCTCGAAAACCGCAGTGTGGAGCAGGTTTGGCAAGCCCTGGCCGCCAAATTCCGGATCGCCGGTCAGCGCGTTCCATCCACCCTCGCGCCAGCGGTGTAGACCTCTTTCCAGCCCGGAGAGGTTTTGACGCTTCCATCAATCAACTGCGCGGGATTTTCATCCCCAACCCGGTTGAGCGGTGCGATCTCTTCCTCAGCGAACTTGGCAGCCTCTCCCAGAATAGCTTCAATCAAGTCGTCCGAAAGCTCTTCCTGTCCCGGTTGCGCCTGCAACTGCTTCAGGCCAGCAACTTCTTTCAGCGTGAACATGATTTCACTTAGTGGTGCACGATACATTTTATCTTTCCTCCCCTCTGACGCCGTTTGCCGCCCACATTAAGCCGACAAACCGCACCAGAGATGTATTTCCACGTAGCCATTCTCCGAAAACTGGCGTGCAATTTTCAGGACTACGCTCTAGCGACTTGACGAATTGGGATTTGCCCATCAAAAGTCCGCTACAGAATTTTTCCTGTTTGGGACAGTACTGTGATTAACCTATACGTCAAGCATCTCTTAAAGCAGATGGCCCCCTACATTCGTATAAGTAAGAAAGAAAAGGTATGAAGATCTGGCGCCTGAACCCATCTGACACTCAGTTGGAAGACACGCAAATTTTCAAGGATATTTGCGGTGCGCTGAGCGACGGAAAGCTCGTCGCGATCCCTACCGAGACGGTGTATGGACTAGCTGCCGATGCGACCAATGGACAGGCCTGTGCTGGTATCTATGCGGCTAAGGGGCGACCAAGCTTCAACCCGCTCATTTCTCATATCGACAGCCTGAAAGCGGCACAAACGCACGCTTTTTTGATGATCGGGCGCTCAAGCTGGCCGAGGTATTCTGGCCGGGACCATTGACTCTTGTGTTGCCAAAGCGGCCGACCAGTCCTGTTTCCGACCTGACCGTGGCGGGACTTGAGACCATTGCGCTGCGGGTGCCTCGCTCTGTTGTTATGCGGGCGCTGTGCAAGAGCATTGGACGCCCCCTGGCGGCCCCTTCAGCTAACCTTTCAGGGCGGATCAGCGGAACCACGGCGGAAGATGTTATCAACGATCTAAAAGATCACTTGTCGTACATCATCGATTCCGGAGCGACCCCTGTGGGGCTTGAATCAACGATTGTGTCTCTTGTAGGTGAGCATGCGACCTTGCTGCGTCCGGGCGGCGTTGCCCGTGAAGACATTGAAGTTGTGCTAGGCGAAAAGCTGGTGCGCGCCGGAACGAATGACAGTGCTCCAATAGCGCCGGGCATGATGACCTCCCATTATGCGCCCAACTCCCACATTCGTCTGAATGCGGGACATGTAGATGAAGGCGAAGCGCTGATTACGTTCGGCACGGATTTGCCTGAAGGGGCAGAGAGGGCTGCTAAACTGGTTCCGCTGAGCGACACAAAAGATCTAACAGAGGCGGCGGCTCGTCTGTTTACGGCGCTGCGACAGGCGGATCTGGGTGAGAACGGGCGCATCGCCGTTATGCCAATCCCGCATTTTGGACTGGGGGAAGCCATAAATGACAGGCTTGCCCGTGCAGCTGCCCCGCGCAGTTAACACACCCACTAAGCGCTGCAGCCTCGCAGCGCTCAAGCCTATTCTTTGTATTTTCCAAATCAGCTGCGCTGCAAGTCTTTGAGAGCACAGGATAACTCCCCCTGAATACTTTGTTTATTCTAGTAAATTTGGTAATTATGCAACACAGAAAGAATAGAGCTTAACCTTTTCTCTTTTCTCTCAGTATGAATTCAAGGAGTACGAGAATAATGGGCGTGCAAATTCCAAGAATTAGCTCAATATTACAGTTATGTAATTCTTAGAGATGCAGCGGACCTCCCCCACGAGCAACACGGATTGCTCGCACCTTTAGTCCGGGACTGTGTGTTATGCACGCACTCCCGGATTTTTCTTGTCTCCTCGCAGGACACCCCGCGGTCTCCTAAGAGCTGGAAAAAGAAATTTGGCCTCACCTCATCCCAATTGCCGAGATAAACTAATAAGGTGTGCAATTGACAGAGCACCCAGCATTGTGGACTTGTATACATAATTCGCCCAGTTTTTCGCAGGATTGGATTTAGGTCGCTTCACAATCAACTCGGCTTTTCGTTGTGCACCTTGTTCCATGTTTCACGGGTTCAATATCTTGAGTACTTTACTTCTGCACCATCAGGCTTTTTTTAAATCACCTCACCCCGCTTGGTCATCCGGAGCGGCCCGACCGCTTACGGGCCATTGATCGTCTGCTTGAGAACGAACGCTTCCACATGCTGGATCGCGATATTGCACCATTTGGGACCTTTCAGGATATTGCCCGGGTCCACACCTCCGACTACATCAACTCCATTCACAACATGAACCCTGAGGAGGGGCTCATCGACTTTGCTCCTGACACCAGCCTTTCGCCGGGCAGCTGGGAAGCTGCCATGCGGGGCGTGGGCGGTGCGACGCGCTGTGTGGATGAGGTGATGAGCAAGCGGGTTTCCAACGCGTTTGCAGCCATCAGACCTCCGGGTCACCACGCCGAAACTGCGGTGACCTCCGGCTTTTGCCTGTTCAATAACGCAGCAATTGCCGCTCGGTATGCGCAGGAGGCTTATGGTCTGGAGCGAGTGGCGATCATGGATTTCGATGTTCACCACGGGAACGGGACGCAAGAGATTTTCTGGAACGACCCCTCTGTGATGTACACCTCAACCCATCAGATGCCGCTGTTTCCGGGCACCGGTGCGGTGAATGAGACGGGTGAGCACAACAACATTGTCAATGCTCCGCTATCTGCTGGTGATGACGGAACCCAGTTCCGCGAGGCTATGGAGTATTCGATCCTTCCGCGTATTCGGGATTTCTCACCGGATCTGATCATCATCTCTGCCGGTTTTGATGCGCATGAGCGTGATCCGCTTGGCGGATTGCGTCTCACAGAGCTGGATTTTGCATGGGCGACGCGCAAACTTGTCGAAATTGCAGATGATCGCTGTGAAGGGCGTGTCGTGTCTCTATTAGAAGGTGGGTATGATCTGGAGGGTCTTGCGCGATCTGCTGCAGCTCATGTAATGACATTGATGGATTACTAATTGGGAGTGACCAACTCCCAACTGAGCGAGGACAGTTTGGTGACAGAAAAAGCAACCGGTTCCATTGAAAATCTTAGCTTTGAGCAAGCGTTGGCTGAACTGGAAACCATCGTACGCAATCTGGAGCAAGGCAACGTGCCGCTGGAAAAGAGCATTGAGCTTTATGCACGTGGTGAGGCCTTGCGCGAGAAGTGCGATGGCCTGCTTAAAGCCGCCGAAGAAAAGGTGGAAAAAAATCCAGATGAACAATGCTGGCACTGCAGTTGGTACAGAAGCGCTGGATGAGTAAGGGAACTCATTTTTCCAGAACCAAAATTCTATTTGCAAACCCATAAATAGAATTTAACCTATTGTACACGCGTTCATTTTTTTTAACAAGCCCCGCCTCGTGTGGGGTTTTTGTTTGGCTTTGAACCATTGCGAATATCACGTTGCTTCGCTGATAAAAATTGCACGATAGCTACCTGCTTAGCCAACTAAGAAAAATCGGATAGAGCCTGCTGCCAATGTTTCGTATCAGTTGTTACTTGGAGTGATATTAAGTCTTAGTTTGAACAATACTTATCCTGAGATATTTCACAGAATATTATTTCCCAGAGAAGAATACATTTTTCGGACAGGTTCGTATTTCTGGCAGATAGACTAGTCTAAACCAGAAAGTATTCTTCATCTTTCGCTGGATATTGGTACAGACAAAAAAAAGGGGGCTACGAAAACCGTAGCCCCAAGTCGATCACTGTGCACGTGGCCCCATCGACCACATATTCGACATAGGACGTTTCGTCGCAGATTGCATCACCCCATGGGGTGATAAAGGGGCAATTAATAGGAGCAAATGGAAAAAAAATAGGGGGTCATCCCCTATTGACAGAGTGTTTCAGGAGAAACTCCTACAAAAGGACCTAGTATAAACAATCAATAATTCACGGCAGGCAATTGCACAGTGAGCGGCCTTGCTATATTCGTGGTCAATTACACAAGACAGTCGCATCGACCATAATTTGGAACATTTGCCATGGTCGGATCGATCTGTGTTAAGCTGCCCAATAGTCAAAAGACTTAAGAAGACCCAGATGTCCCTGCTAGATCAAATTCATAACCCATCTGATCTCAAGAAGGTCCCGGAGGACCGACTTCACCAAGTTGCTGAAGAATTGAGAGAGGAAATGTTGATGCGGTTTCTGTCACAGGGGGGCATTTAGGAGCTGGCCTGGGCGTTGTGGAGCTCACCGTTGCGCTTCACCATGTCTTTGACACTCCTAAAGACCGTTTGATCTGGGATGTTGGGCACCAGTGCTACCCGCACAAAATTCTGACCGAACGCAAGGAGCGCATGCGCTCACTGCGTCAGGGCGGCGGCCTGAGCGGCTTTACCAAGCGCACTGAAAGTGATTACGACCCATTTGGTGCCGGTCACTCCTCTACGTCCATTAGTGCTGGTCTTGGCATGGCCGTGGCCCGCGACCTTGCGGGCGGCGACAACAATGTAATTGCTGTTATTGGCGATGGCGCTATGTCAGCGGGCATGGCTTATGAAGCATGAACAATGCAGGTGCACTGAACTCTCGCCTGATTGTTATCTTGAACGATAATGATATGTCGATCGCGCCTCCTGTTGGCGCCCTTTCCGCGAGCCTTGCGCGTCTTGTTTCCGGCAAGACCTACACGGGCTTCCGCGAGGCAGCCAAGCAGGTTGCGAGCGCTCTACCAAAGCCGCTACAGGAAAAGGCAGCGCAGGCAGAGGAATTTGCCCGCAGTTTCTTTACCGGCGGCACGCTGTTTGAAGAGCTGGGCTTTTATTATGTGGGACCGGTTGATGGTCACAATCTGGACCACCTGCTCCCTGTCCTGAAGAATGTGCGCGACGCCAAAGAGGGTCCGATCCTCGTTCATGTGGTGACCCAAAAGGGCAAGGCTATCTGCCAGCAGAGAACGCCAGCAACAAGTACCATGCGGTTGCCAAGTTTGATGTTGTGACTGGTGAGCAGTCCAAACCGAAGCCGAATGCACCTGCTTATACCCGTGTATTTGCCAATGCGTTGATTGAAGAAGCGAACAAAGACGACAAGATTGTCGGCATCACGGCTGCCATGCCGGATGGGACGGGTCTGGACGTATTTGAGAAGGTTCACCCAACCCGCATGTTTGATGTGGCATTGCCGAACAGCATGCGGTGACCTTTGCAGCTGGCCTTGCCTCTGAAGGATTCAAGCCGTTTTGCGCGATTTACTCCACCTTCCTTCAGCGCGGCTATGATCAGGTTGTCCATGACGTGGCGATCCAGAAGTTGCCAGTGCGCTTCCCGATTGACCGTGCAGGTCTGGTTGGCGCAGATGGTGCGACGCATGCCGGTTCGTTTGATACCGCGTTCCTTGGTTGCTTACCGGGCATGGTTATCATGTCTCCGGGTGATGAAGCTGAGCTTGTGCATATGGTTTCTACTGCAGCGGCATATGATGAAGGTCCTATTGCCTTCCGTTATCCGCGCGGTGAAGGCATTGGCATTGAGCTGCCGGAAGTTGGAATGCCGTTGGAAATCGGCAAGGGCCGTATTGTGAAAGAGGGAACGAGTTGCGCTGGTCTCTCTGGGTGGCCGCTTGCAGGAAGCACTTAAAGCAGCTGAAACACTGGATGCAGCAGGGCTTTCTACCACTGTTGCCGATGCACGCTTTGCTAAGCCGCTGGATACCGAGATGATTGGCCGCCTTGCAAAAGAGCATGACGTGCTGATCACCATCGAAGAAGGCTCCATTGGAGGCTTTGGAAGTCAGGTGATGCAGTTCCTTTCTGACAATGGCCTGATTGATGGATCGCTCAAGGTTCGCTGCATGGTTCTTCCGGACGCTTTCCAAGACCACGCAAAGCCGGAGCAGATGTACAAGGATGCGGGCTTGGATGCATCAGGAATTGTACATCGCGTCTTTGAAACCCTTGGTAAGGCAGAGGATTTTCCGCTGAGGCTTGTTTAGAACAGCGCATTTGTGTTCATAACTGAGCGGAAAATTAATGGAGGTTCAGCTTTAACTGCCTCCCCATTTCCTTTTAATGCACGATATGTAATGTGGCGCCAGTTTCATATTGTTGGCTGGTACGTGCATGATCTTGCTGCTTGCAACCTTTGCGTCCTTGATGCTGTCCACCGTGCTCATTTTGGCCGGACATGGACTATCCTCGACGCTCATCCCTCTCAGAGCGAACCTTGCTGGGTTTGCTGACCTGCAGATTGGTCTGATCTCGTCCAGCTTCTACGTTGGTTTTGTGATCGGGTGTATCTTTGGCCCGTTTCTTATCATGCGGGCTGGGCATATCCGAACGTTTGCAGCGCTTGTATCTGTGATGTCCGGCGCCGCCCTATTCCACCCTATTCTGGTGGACCCGTTGGCATGGGCTTTGTTTCGCGCCATTACCGGTGTGTGTTTTGCAGGCATCTGTCTGGTTGTGGAAAGCTGGCTCAATGACCGGGCAACAAATGAGAACCGCGGCACCGTGATGTCGCTTTACATCATCTGCTACCTTGGAGCGACCATGGGTGGTCAGCTGATGATCCTTGGTTTTGATGTCTCGACCTTTGTGCCATTTGCCATCGCCTCTATCCTCGTAAGTGTGGCTGTGGTTCCGGTGACCCTTACCAAGGCTGCCCAGCCGGCACCGATTACGCTGGTCCGCTTCAGGCCCGTCAAGCTCTACCAGACATCTGCTGTGGCGCTGATCGGTTGTCTCTTTATTGGTCTTGCCAACAGTTCCATGTGGGCACTGGCTCCGCTTTATGCCACCCAGATTGGTTACAGCACCAATGAAGCTGCCTTGTTTGCGGCAGCTATTGTTTTGGGCGGCGCGATTACCCAATGGCCGGTTGGGCGTATTTCTGACCGCATTGACCGGCGTTTCATTATTGTGCTTCTTGGCCTCAGTGCATCAGTTGCAGCTCTTGCACTGTTCATGTTGGAGAGCGGAAACTTCTGGGCGACCTGTAGCATCTTTTTGATGCTAGGAATGGCTAGTCAGCCGACCTACGCAATTGTTGCTGCGCACGCCTTTGACCATGTGGAAGCAGAAGACTATGTGGAGACATCCTCCGGCGTTTTGATGTCAAATGGCATCGGGTCCATGATTGGGCCGACCGTTGCAGCAGGTCTCATGTACAGCGTTGGGCCGACTGGTCTTTTTGTCTGGGTTGCCGTTGTAGAACTAGCACTGGCATTCTTCGTTGTCAGCCGGCTTCTCATTCGCCCTGCAGAAGAAGGGCTGGAGAAGACAGACTTCGAATATGGTGCCACATCCAACATGGGTGCCGTTCTTACGCCTGATCCACTAGACGTTGAAGATCCTTACGTTATTCCGCCTGAGGAGTTTCCTGCCTATGAGCAGGACGAGGGTATCGCTGAGGAAGAGGTTGGGGATTTGCCTTATCGCAATGATGATGATACCGATCCTCCTGTAAATGGAGGGGGTCAGGATAATTCCAGATTACCTCCTGGCTGAGTGTAGACAGTTTCGGCAAGAGCAATTAAGTAAGACCCATGTTCAAGCAGGGTAAAACATTACAGGTCCTAAGAGGCGAGCGGCATCCGCTTGCCTTGCTTGCCAGCATCGCTATGCTGGCTCGGGTCCTCCTGCTTGCACTGAGTTTTTCAACCGCCGCTTCTGCTGACCCTGCAACTGCTGCGCTCATGCATTTGTGCGCCCCTTCCGGTGGCTCGCACATTGCCAAAATTGAAGGCTCGACCCACACCAAAAATCCGTTGGGAATAGGCTGCGATTGCACGCACATGTGCCCGCATACGTCCAAACAGGCCTCCTATTTATCCATAGAGCCGGAGAGCTGGCAAACGCCGTCCCTTGTGGTGGTCGGTTCTCTATCCCTTGAAAGTGCTCTTTTAAATCCGGGAAGCCTCCGCGGTCATAATTTCCTCATCCGGGCCCCTCCGCTCGTCTAGGTTTTCTTCTTGATCAACAAAACCTGATTTGACAGTTCTCTATGACCTCGGTTTACAGGTTGAGAGCTCTTTCCTGGATGAACATTATGAAAACACGTGCTCTACTTGTTGCAGCTGCTCTTGTTGCATTTACCTCTTCTGCCAGCCTTGCGGAAACCATTGAACATGGCAGTCTGACCATCAAAGACGCCTGGACACGCGCAACTCCTCCAAATGCAAAGGGTGGTGGCGCTTTTGTATCCATTACCAACAACGGCACCGAAGATGCGCACCTGACTGGTGCTGCTTCCGATTATGCCATGCGCACCGAAATTCACCAGATGTCTATGAATGATGGTGTGATGCAAATGCGCAAGGCCGATGACGGTGTTGTTATCCCTGCCGGCGAAACGGTTGAGCTTAAGCCGGGCAGCTACCACGTCATGTTCATGGGCCTGAAGCAACCCTTCAAAATGGGCGAAGAACTCAAGGTCACGCTGGAGTTCGACAACGCTGATCCGGTTGACGTAACAGTCCCTGTTTTGAATATGGGCGCAAAATCGGCTAAGACCTCCGACTAACCAATTGAACTGTGCACGGATGGAATAAGATGAACGTTGCGAAAACAATTCGATATGGAGCGTGGGCTGCAGTCGTAGTACTCGTTGCCGCAGTTTCTGCTGTAACAGTGACGAAGTTTTTTGATGAGGATGTGGAACAAGCGGCAACCGTTACCATTGGTGGTCCGTTTGAGTTGGTTGACGGTACAGGACAGGTCTTTACGGAAAAGGACCTCAATGGCAAACCAACCCTGATGTTCTTTGGCTTCACGTATTGCCTGATGTATGTCCAACAACCCTTTCTGATATGCAGGGTTGGATTGAGGATCTGGGTCCACAGGCAGATGACCTGAACTTCGTTTTCGTGAGCGTTGATCCAGAGCGCGATACCCCAGACGTAATTGCAGATTATGTTGCTGCGTTTGACTCGCGCGTTGTTCCACTGACTGGCTCCGTCGACCAGGTTAATCAAGTCGTCAAAGACTACCGCGTTTACGCGAGAAAAGTACCCCTGGAAGACGGCGACTACACCATGGACCACACCGCAGCCATTTACCTGCTGGACGGTGATCAGGATTTCGTGGGAACCATCAGCTATCAGGAACCGGAGGACACAGCGCTTCCTAAAATCCGAAAGTTGCTTGGTAGCTAATTCAAGTTTAGGGTGTCTGAGAATTCAGGCACCCTTTTTGGATAAAGATATGAAAGATCATGCAGCTTTGTATGCAGGCGCGAGCGCGGTTGGACTTCTGCTGATCGGAGCCACCGCATTTTTGTGGATGCGGTATGGCAATTTGCTTTTCTCAGACAAACTGTTAAATGCACTGGCTGGTTGCTTCGGTCTTTAGATCGAACCTTTTTATCTCCAGTCAGGTGACCTATGCGGCTTGATCAATACCTCGTCGAACATGGCTTTTTCGAAACGCGCGCCCGCGCTCGTGATGCGATTTTGCGCAATACGGTCACGGTGGACGGCGCGCCTGCCAAGAAACCATCGCAGAAGATTGCCCCAACAATGCAGGTCTCCATTGATGACCCGGCTTCTGCATATGTATCACGCGCGGCGTTGAAGCTCATTAAGGGGTTGGAGTTTTTCAAGCTCGATCCTACCTACAAGATCTGTCTGGACATTGGAGCCTCAACCGGAGGGTTTACTCAGGTCCTGCTGGAGCATGGTGCGAAACTCGTGCATGCCATTGATGTGGGCCACGATCAGCTGGCAGACAAAATCTCCAATCATCCACGTGTACAGCGTCAAGACGGACTGAATGCGCGGGAACTGACCCTTGAACATCTTGACGGCCAACATCCGGAATTTCTGGTTTCCGATGTCAGTTTTATCTCTTTGAAGCTGGCGCTTCCCCCTGCCCTTGAGCTTGCAGCAGCGGGTGCTGTTGGCCTCTTTCTTGTGAAACCACAGTTTGAGGCCGGACGCGAGCGGATTGGCAAGGGCGGTCTTGTTGCCCCTGAGATCGCAGAGCAGATTTCCGGTGAGCTTCAGGACTGGATGAATGCGCAGCCGGGCTGGACTGTTCTGGGCGTGACCCCCTCGCCTATCAAAGGCGGTGACGGGAACGGTGAATATCTAATGGCCTGCCGAAAGACAGGTTGAGCGATCCACGAGTACCTCTCATAAATGCAGGAAAGCGATTGCATGAATGAGAGCAGCGCTGTAAAGCCAGAGCCATGTCTAAGAAGCCTGAAGCCACTATAAAAACCCTCCGTATCACACGCCTTGCCCACAAAGGGGATGGCGTTGCTGAGACTGATGCCGGACAAGTCTTTGTTCCCTACACCCTTGAAGCGAGCTTGTGAGCGCCAGCGTGTTGGGAGCGCGTGCGGACCTTAAAGAAGTCATCGAGCCAAGCGCAGATCGTATCGCACCGGTGTGTAAGCACTATGGTGTTTGCGGCGGCTGTTCTTTGCAGCATATGGGTGAAGCGCCCTACAAGGACTTCA
>BAXV01000054.1 GCA_001310715.1 Pseudovibrio sp. JCM 19062 | reverse complement strand
ATAGTCGAAAACGTCTGTACCGCCGTGTATTGGACAAGGAACATGCCTGAAATTTGCGTCTAAGGCTGGCTGGAGATCAGGAGCCAGATCACTTGCAATCTGCCCCCATTTGCCTGCAGCTTTCTCTTTAACAACCTTCGCGTCATAAGAAACCATCGTACTTACCTCCTTGGCTAAAGCGAGATTTCGTTCAAACCCAGACGACTGGATTTCAACGAAACCCCGCTGGAGAAGAAAAAAAATGCCAAGGAGGCCCCCACCGGGAGTCTCCCCGGCATGGGTTAATGTTTAGCGCTTGCGCGCTTTAAGATTGCTTGGCCAAAGCCAAATCAATCAAGTTCAAGAGGCCTTTATACTTTGAACAACAGATAGGGCATGTGCGGTCGTTGGGAACGATTTAACGCCTTCCGTGTGCCACACATCAAACCATGTTAATTCTGGTTCTCCGACTTTTAGATCTCTTGTTGGAGTTAACAATCCGCAAGCTCTGCCCTGCCCTCGTAGAACATCAAAGAAATGCTCAACATCAGGGCCGGGATATCCTTGCTACGCTTGTTAGCCCAAAGAACAACATTCGAAACATATTTGGGAAGAGTGATCTCTTGCCAGTCGCCCGAGATACTCACCCAAGTGGGGATCCCGGTTGCTTCGAAGATTGCCATTGCACTTAAAACGTCGTTAGCCAGATACAGAGTACCATTGTCAGGAAAGCCCAGACGAACCGGCATTGTATTGGCAAACGTGGACTGCTTTTCGGAACTGTAGCGCTTTATCTCACCCGATAAGATCCCCTCAGGGGAAATTGGAATGCGATAATAAGCTGCAAGTTCTCCATTGGAATTTCGACTACCACAGACAATGCTATGAGTAGTCTTTCCGAAGGAAAATAGGCCCGTCCTGCCAGGAACAAACCAAATGTCACTTCTCTCCAAATCAAGTATACGGTTCAGCCCGTTTTGGAGTAGAAACTTCTGGGCAGGCCTCGCTTGTTCATCGCTACACCTAATCCAGTTTTTTCCGATCGATCGTTCAGCTTTCGGAGCTTGAACGACTTTGTTCTCTTCAGTTTTGACCTGTTGCTTTACAGCAAATGGGACAACACCAGTGAGTTGCTCTGCAGTTAAGTCGACCGGAGCCTTTAAAAGTTCACCGAGCAAGTTGACTACTTCAGCCTTGGGTTTGTTCAGCCCCCAAATGAGCAGCGCAATACCATTATCGAAACGTGCACCATTAATTGACGCACTTCCGGTGACCTTATTGATCCGCTTGAGTGTCGCGGGTTCAATAGTCGGTTTCACATTTTGAACAATGTCTTGCCATTTGCCTCTTGCGATAAACAACAAGATATTTTCATCGTATTTTGAAGATGGATTTGTCATTGGGATTACTCCTCAACTATAGAGCCGAGAAGTCCCCCTGCGGGAGATCTCCCGGCAGGGTGTTGAAACATGTTTGCGCAGTTGCGCTTCGTTGCTGTTTGTTTGCAAAGCTCAGCTAGCTTTTCCATGCGATGCAACAGCATCACAAAGCTCGATTACCGATACCGCTATCGGTATGGGGAATTGAACTATATGAAAACTAACTAATTCCATGGTGCAATACAAGCACAGATTGTTCCCCGACATGCTTACGCACGCCGGAGAACCTCTCATACATTCTTTTGAACTTCACGCAGCCATTTCTAGCTTTGCATAGCCCTCAAAAGCCCATCGTTGGACATGTTCTGCGATAGCTGAACCAACAGCTTCGAACACCGGCCAGATGACCGATTGGCCCAAAATGGTGTGTGCTGTGGTAGCTGGCAAACCAGCAACCAATTCTTCAGGTATGCCTTTGACCCGCGCATGTTCCACGGGAGTGAAAAGACGTGATTTATCCGGATCTTCAGGATGAATCAATCGCGGTTCAGTTGAACGACTTTTGTTGTAACCGGCCCCAATCGTCCCACATGAGGGAGCAGCAGGATCCAGTAACTGCATCCGAAAACCTTTTCCGGCTTTGCGATCACGTTTTTCCTTTTCGACCTTGGACGCATGGCTCTTCCATTCATCCGCATCGAGAGCGAGATCTTCCAAAATTGCTGAAAGATCTACTGGTTTGAGCAACTGTGGAAGGATCGCATCAAGATCGATGGGATCCATCCCACGACTTACGGCCACCACACACAATCGCTTTCTCTTCTCAAGTGAACCAAACTCACTACCATCAAACACCCTTTCGGAGAGTTTGTAGTCCATGCTGGTGAGAACAGATCTGATCACTCCATGGAAGCAGTATTCTGGTATTCAGGAACATTCTCCAAAATTGCAACGCTTGGATTCAGCTCCTCAATAAACCTTAGAGTGGTAAAAAACATAGCCCCTGCCTTGTCGTGAGATCAGCATGTCCAACTTGTTTGCCGCTCTACCTGCTCGCGAAGCACCTGTGCACGGAATCCCACCAAAAAGGGCGTCCACTTCAGGCGGATCTTTCCTAAGATTCATAAGTTCAACCGGCCCACATAAGGCTATGACATCATCGCTCCAGATATCTTGATTGGCCATCGAGTGATTGAGGAATTCATCCTCTAGCTCGCTGACAATCGAAACACCGGATCGTAGACCACTTTGCGCCATGCCAGAATGCAAGGCCCTATCAAGTATGCCGCCGCCATGAAACATGCTGCAAACTGATAAAGACTGCCCGCGTTGAACTTTCTCCTTAAGCCGCGCTTCCCGCTTGCGTGTTTTAATCTCCTGATGATGCGCCGTAATGACGATCTTCCCTTTAGAGATTTGAACGCGCAGACGTTCGACACCCTCAAATAGTTCGGCCAGAACATTGTTCGTGAGGTCAATAATAGGTTTTAGCCTACCTTCCTTGCCTCGTTTACTCACAGTGTATTGGCCAAGTGTATCAGCCTTCAGCTGGACTTGATCATCAACCACATGGACGTTGTAGCCCATCCCTGGAGTGAAGCCTTCTTTACAAAGGTAATAGCCTTCCGCCCAAAAACGACGGTTTCCAGTTTTCGTGGTTCCAAGTTTCAAAACTTTGATTGTTGGCATTGTCTTCCTCATTAGAAAACGAGCCACACCCCTTGACGGGGCATGGCCCCGTTAGGGTTAGTTTTTCAAATCACGCAGCGAGGCGATAAACGCCCTTATCAACCCGCGTGAAATATCTTTCATCTTGAACCACTTGGCGCACTTTCGCTTGCCAGTGGTTGTTTTGTGTTGTCACTGCAAAAGGCTTCATCGCTGTGTAGAGCTCCTGCAAGGACATCTGACGCCCCTGAAGAACTCTTCGAATTGCTGCCTTCCATGTAGTTCTGACCATGTTCTGAGCGCGCCGGTTCACCAACGCGACCATGTAAAGGGCTCCTTTATCGTCCCTTCGGAACACAAGAAGCTTCTCATGAGCAATTCGAACTATCTTGGAGTTGTACTTCCGAGCGTCGCTCAGACAGTTATGCTGTGTCTTGATGATCTCATCCACGAGCTTTGCCGGAGCAATGCGCTCGACCAAACTGGAGAGATTGTAGTATTCGCCGTCGCGGCGCAGATTGCCCATGAGAATACCGTAATACCCTCCAGGCCTGCAGCGTCGTGAATATTCATTGTGGCCAACTGCAACGCTTCCACAAAGTCAGGAAGGCGCAGTCGGCTAAGATCCCAAGGGTTCTCTTCGCCCCATTGTTCACCTGAATAGGTGATCATGTTCCAGTATGGAGGATGCCACCAAACAAGGTCGGCCTTCTCTCCGAGAAATGAGCTGAAATCATCCGTTAGAAGGTTGAAGCCTCTATGGAGGTCTGTACCCTTGAAACGAATTCCCATTTCTCTTGCAACGTCGCTACTGGTTCCCCCGCCGATACTTGGATCTGCAAGCAATCCATTACCTTCCGGCATGTAGGTGCGAACATAGTCAGCAACGATGTGGCCGGTGCAGTTGCCCCGATACTTGTTGTTCCCGTACGCACCCCTACTAGGATACGACACGACTGAGTTTTTAAACATTGTGCCTCTCAAATAAGAAAGGCCGCGCCCATACGGGACGCGGCCCGTAAGGGAATGTTGATGCTGGCAAAACAGCATCAGGGATTAATATGTTTTGGAATCTCTGCGTAAAACATCACAGATTGAAATCTGTTTTTTCACCGTTGAGTGCCTGAAGAGAACCCGATACGAGCCCACCCGCAGGCGGAACAAGTTTGCTTCCCTTCGCAGCTTGGTTATGTGCTCACAGTTCGGAAACTCTTGCAGAGCGCGTAACGCCCGCTCGACCCTACGTCTGTCATGAACAGGAAGAGCAGCCAACTTTCGATTTGGCGCCCGTTCCAATTGGATGGAATTCATTGATTTATATCCTTGGAGGTTTGCTATAGCTGATTTTTCATCAAGCCAAACAAGACTGATTTGAGATCGTATGCAGTTGATATGATGACGCTATTTTCGATGTAGTTGGAAATTGCACCAATCTTGATGCCAATCCCAAAAACTTCAACACCGCTTCGCTTTGCAAGATCCAAAGCATCACGAGTAGCTTGCGAGTTGGACGGACGACCATCTGTTACGACGATCAACATTGCCCGATTGCACCGCTGCTGACTGAGTTCAAATAACCCATACAAAATTGCCTGAGCCATTGGCGTGTTCCCTGAAGGCTCAAATCAGCCTTTCCGAGAGTTGAAGCGGTTCGTTGTCCGTGCTTCAGCACCGGATAGACCGGCCTTTCAAAGCTATCGCCAAACAACGTTATTGCTGGATTTACCTTCGGAATTGCTTCCAAGGCCACACCCAACGCTAGCGCTGCTTCTTTAGCCGGAATCTCAAAATCCGGCCTTTTCATAGATGAACTATTGTCGATTAGGATATGCACCGCAGTATCTGGCTTTTTTTTCAGTCCAGGTCTTACGGAACACCTTTGTATCCCCCGTGCAAACACGATGAATATCAGTTGCGTTAATACGCTTCCCAATCGTCGCAGATATTGAACCAGAGCGGCGTTTAGCTTGCACCATACCGCTTAGCCGTTGACGAATTCCGGAAGCCGCACTTTTTGCGCGACGGTTCCATTTTGAATTGGCCGCAGCATCCGTTGATATTGAAATAGCATCTGGTACAGAAAGCGTTTGCTCTTCCATTTGATTGCTATTTGCAAAAAGCTCAGACCGAAGTTTTGACCTGGGGTCGAAACTCCTGAACTCACCTTCCTTCAACGCTTGCTGAAGTCTGCTTCGTGCCTCAGACTGAGTTTTTGCTTCCTCACCTGATACAACTTTGGCAGGTAGTTCTGCTCCACCATCAGCGTCTGCATGCTGTTGGCCATCGGTAAAATTATCACCTTTGACAGGAGACGATGAGCTGTCCGAATGATCATTGGAGCCACCAGACTGTTGATCTTTGTCTGGTGAACCATCTTCCGGTTTTCCGGCTTCTCCGTTTTGGTTATCCACGGAGAGACCATTCCCCTTATCAGAAGACGATTGGTTATCTGACCGATCTGAAGAACCGTCAGATTGCTTTTGTCCGTCTTCTGGTTTGCTTTGAGCCGTTTCACCACCATTTGTTTCAGCACTTTCCCCTCCAGAAGAATCTTCCTGTTGGTTTGGTGCTTGGTCATCAGGTTTTGGACGGCAAGCCTCTTGCTTCAGCAGCTCAAGGATCTGATCTGCAAGCTTCAAAGCCTGTTCTGTGTTCTCCAAACCAACGACGCTTTGCAAGAGTTGATCCAGTTTGCCTTTGGTAGAAGTTGGAAACACCTGAGTGAAAGCTTGCTCTGCAGCCAGCCAGAACTCTTTGAGGCCCTTTTGTCCAACAACGTTGCATTGCAAATTGTAAAGACAATACGAAAACAGAATTTCGAAGGGGTCGTTTTCAGCTGTTTGCAGGACGTAATGACCTGCTTGAGCCATATGGTTCGCCACAGCATTCAAAGTGGTCGCGGTTCCTGGATAGGCTCGCATCATTGCAAGTTCAATCCGTGCATCCTCAACAACGTTGAGCATAGATTGCCTATTAGGAGCTGTTGGAACATGCTTCCAGTCGGTAAACCGAACATGGCCAGCCTCATGGGCAAGATAGCCCCAGACCACATCTTTGAATGCGGTATCAGGCGGCAGGGAAGGCAATACTATTGTCTTGCCATCTGTCATTGCCCGATCACCCGTAAACACAATCTTGACGCCAAATTTTCTACCATATGCCGCTGCCACGATAGGCACTGCGCTGGCTAAAATCTTAGCATTGTATTTAGTATTCATTTGTCTCTCCATGCTTGGAGAGAGCTTCCCCACGAGGGAGAAACTCCCTCAGGGATTGATTAATTATATGTTAGAAAAAGAAGCCCGGAAGATCCGGTTGAGCCGCTTTATTTGATTGTGCAGGGTGCGTCTTATGAAGGTAGTCATCGTCAGCATCCGGCTTTGGAGTCTCCTCCTCTTTCTTCTCGCCAGCAACGCTTGCAACAAACTTTTCAAACTCCGATGCAATGTCAGTTGCTTCAACTTGGTCCACCTGCTGATTTTCAACAGTTGTCTCAAGTAGTGCCACGTCTGAAACTGGCGTTTCATCAGCAGCAACTTGTTTAACTTCGTCGCGACGTTGCTCGCAATAAGCTAGTATTTTATCGCGATCTGCCAGGATTGAGATAATTGAGTTCACCCTCGCAAAGTTTTCGCCCGTCAAGTGCGTTCCTTTTTTGCCGGATGCACTTTCATAAGCAGCAACAACATCGTCAAGAAGCTCAAGCAGAACACGCAGTTTTCCGTTTAAGAAAACAAGGCCAGCTACTTTCGTTCTAAGGTTGACGATTGTCGTTTTGGAAGTTTTGTGAACTTCTGTTTTACCTGAGAGGTTCTTTTCATAGAACGCGCCAGCATCGCGAACGACATCGGAAAACAAGTCTTCTCCAAGACCAGACACCTTAGCCTCCATCTTACGATGAGACTCATCATTTTCAGTGCCCGTGACTTTGAAAATATTGAACTCGAATTCGATCCGCTTTTGTACTTTCTCTAGTGAGAGAACGCCTTTTCGAATTACCTCTTCATATCCAGGATTTTCCAAAATCCATGCTTCTACATCCTGGTTGTAGGATGTTAAAAGCTTTTGTTTTTCTGAATAAAACTCCCGTTTTATCTGTTCTAAATCTCGCAGCACTTCATCTTCTCGACCTGCAGGGATAGCAAAACCATTCAAGAATGGCATCCCGAACTTTGCCAGATAGCGATTTGCTGCTGTTTTCAATTTTGAAAAGCAAGACAACCTAGATGGGTCAAATATTTTCTTTTGTCCCAGCATTGCAATCTTCTCGGGTGGAAGTTCTCCCCCATCGCCCAATTGCACGTCTTCTGCTCTTAGTTTCACCTGTCCTGTCCAGATCTTAAAATCGGCACAAACAACAGAAATGTTTTGAAGAATTTGTACGTCACTCATGGTGTGCTCCATTAAAAAAAGGGCACACCAGCCCTCAGGGCACGATGTACCCTAAGGTTTCTACTTACTTCAATGCTGTTTATTTAAGAGCCCAGCTAGCTCTGCTCAGCAACGCAGAATTGCATTGCTAAACCTGCTTTCCGATAAACAAAACGCTTATGGGAAAGCAGGCAAGGGGAATCCCCTCGTCTACTTCTTAGGTACTAAGATACGCTAAAAATAGCGTTGTGCAATCGCAGGAGTACCTTTTTTTGATTGGCTCCAACACCTTTGCGTTGGCTATGTTTCTTGGCTCCATATCCTTAGTAAGTGTTACCTTACATCTTGGGGCACCTTTTACAGTGAACTGCGTGAACAGAATCCCAGCGTATTCGCCAGATCTATACTCTCCCAACAAGCGTTTGAAGGTATCCACATGTGGTGCCTGAAGCTTTTTTTAAACGCTCAATTTCAGCAAGGGCAGCATCAATTTGGAGTTGATGATTCCGATACTGTGTTGCAGCAAATATCCAACTTGACGCATCATCTCCGCGAGGGAGATATTTGTCTCGCTGCGGATCTTGAGAAGGTTCAATATTCTCTACAACTTCATTCCAAAACTTATTAGCTTCGGCCTTCAGCTCAAAGATAAACCGCTCGTCTCGCTCAACAATGAACTCTTTTATCTGGCCTTCAAAGTAGAAAACCAGAATACCAAATGGGGCACCTGTTACATAGATTTGTTGATGAACCTGGCAAACGTAAAGCTGGTATGCTTCCGATTGTACACCTTCTGCCAGAACCGCCTTCCAGACGGCTCGCTCGGGCACTTGATTTCCAATGGACAGCCTTTGAGAGTAAGACCGTCCAATGAAGCTTTGATGAGAGGCATCTCTTCGCTTTCAACACATAACGGGATGGCTATCTCGTTGTGCTTCTGCTCCCAAAGACACCTCGCTTTACCTTCGTTTTCCTTGCCCTTTCGAACAAGGGGGTTCATTGAAAGATCAACTTCAGTGGCGAACCCTGTTTTTTCAGCCAAAGCTGCCACCGCGTCTTGTAAGGAGATCTTGCCATCAATATTGGAGCATCAGAGGCAGATAACCCCTGACGCCGCCAATTCAGCCAATCCTCCCTTCTTGGAGAAGATCAATCACTCTCATGGCAATACTCCAAAGTTGCCTTCAACCTGAGCAGAGTTGCTGATCGCATTGAAGACTTGTGGAGCTTCAATGGTTTCATCGTTCTGCACAGGCGTGACATCCAGAGTAGCCTGATCAACACCAACCTCTTCTGAGCGCTGGCATTTATCTTCATCAGGCGAAGACTTTTTATGTTCCGCCATAGCCTTCTCAATAAGTTGCAGAGCAAATTGGAGCTCGTCCTTATCAGTAATGTGACCTTTGAGGTACGGTTCAAGGAAGCCCCAAGCCTTCAGCTCTTTCGCTCGTTGTATAAGAGGCTTTACAAAAGCTTCTACTTTTTCGGCATTCACGTATTGAGGTTTCAAAGATACTATTGGTTCAGGTTGTTCCACCTGTTGTTGTCCCGGAGCATCAACAGCAGGCGTTCTCTTCACAGCAGAGGTCTGTTGCAGATCTTGCTGATGATAGACACCTGTTATTCCGAATGCTAAGCGCGCCGCTTGCACGAACGCCTGCATCCGTAATCTGCGGTTTGGTAGCTTTTGCCACGCTCCCTGATCAGAATTAGCATCTTGAGTGTTTACAGAGGCGTCTTGATAGTTCTCATTGAAGTACTCTCTGACGACAACTGGATACTGTCGATCTTTTCGGTAAATTGTGCATTCAATCCATTCATGCACTTTCTTTTGTGTAACAGGCTCACCGACCCTGCTTTCCGAAAAAGCAAAAGCTTCGCCGTCGTACTGAGGATTGCGGTTAACAATATGAACCCACCCATCATACGTAAGCACCGGAACGATTTTGCCCTCTGTAGTCTGAAATGCATAAAAATGCCCCAGAAAGGGATCAACGTCATAGCGCTCTGCTATTGTGAGCAAAGAAACCACTTCTTCATTGCTGATGGTTCCTTTCAAATTCGCCAGCACGTATTTCCTAAATGAAGCCAGAAATGCATCCGTCGTCATTTTCCGCTTTTGTGCGAGCGATTGAGTAAGTTCCAATTGTTCAAGATTGATATTAGACATGTTCGTGTCCTCTAAAATGGGGGCACGACCCCTAATGGGGCAGTGCCCCATAGGGTTGATGTTTAGTTCAAATTTCTCAGCTCAAGCCGAACGTATCTTTGATGATACGATCCACAGCTGCAGCCTCTTCCGGGCTACAACGACGCATGAATGAGTTTTGCAATGCGTATTGAACTGGGTTTTCTGATCCTTGGAAAACAGTCATGAGGCTTGCCCATCGGCATAAACTGCGAGTTGACATTGTCACTGCAAGTTCACCACCGTTACCGTCTTCTCCAACAAACAAACGTCGGATGTCGTTTGCAACTTTGATCATACACTCCAGGATGCTTACCGGGATACTGGGAGCAGCTCCTTTAAGAACCGCAAGTTCATCTTCTGGATCAGGATATTGAACTACGGTGAACCGGTATCGATCCATTGCAGCAATGTCCTGTTGTTGCACACTTTGATAAAGACCGGTCACATCGCCATTGCCAACCGAATTTCCCGTCGCAATAAAACGGAAATGTGGATGTGGCTTGATCACCTCACCACCATTTTGTTCTAAAACTAACGGTCGTCCCTCAAGTACGTCATTGAGACCTGTAATCTCTGAGGGATCAATGCGATCAATCTCATTGAGCAGGCAAATATGTCCTTCCTTCATGGCTTTCGCAACGGGCCATATTGAAACTGCATGCTTGGTGCTTCGCCTGGAGCTGAAGAAACAAGCTTGTAGTGGCCTGTCAAATCAGTGAACTCCATTTTTCCGCGCCCTGTGAGCGATTGTACCGGCCAATTTAAGCGACCGGCAATCTCACAAATGAGCGAGGTTTTACCTGAGCCGGTTGGGCCGGATACATTCAACGCATCTCCCATTGGATCGTTCAGAAAGGCCAAAACCTCTCGTAATGGCTCCCTTCGAAATACGTAGGATTGCTTGATATTGGGAATGAATGGATTGTCTGAAGGAGCTAATCCCATAGTAGTGATGTTTTCGGGAACACCTTCCTGAGCGAAGGTTTTAGCAATTGGGTAGTGTTGAATTTGCATGGTTCTTCTCCGATTGGAGAGCGCACCACACCCGCTGGGTGTGATGTGCCAGAGGGTTGTCAGATGTTTAAAAAAACTCAGATTAGATAGACTGAGTTTCAGTGATTTGTGTTGGATAGAAAGGGTGCATGTGATTATTGCTGAAGGTTGGCGTATCGCCGGTCACGCAACATTTCTTTGTCAATTGAGCACGCAGATGAACACCCACGAGCAACAGAATTGTCAGACCGATCAAGATCTGAGCAAAGAGTAGGAAAGAGGTCATCAAGTGCCCTCCTGCCGAATGAAAGTGATATTGAAGGTCATTTCGCTTCCTCGCTTTGAGAAAGGAGCGCATGTCTCCCAAAGAGGCATACGCCCCTCTGGACTGATGTGCTGTTTATTTGTAGAGCCCAGCTAGCTCCTCAAAGGTAATGCAGTCGCATCACCTAATCTCTGACCACACAGCAATTAGCATAACCTTGGAGGTCTGCTTCGGTAGGATTTGCGGTGGGAGATTAAAAATCTGAAATGCTGTTCGACGGTCAGCTACCGTTAATTAAACAGTACACAATTTCAGTAGATTTGCAACGAAAATTCAAAATGTGTGCGTAGCTTCGCTCGCTACTCAGTGATGACCGCTAACTTCACAATCGAAGTTCATTTGTTACTGGAGCAAACAATGACTGAGACCCTTGAACAAACCAGCACTTCCACTGAAGAGCGCGCACCCCGCAACACAACGCGGACAAACCAGAAGCCTCAAAGCCGCCCAACCATTACAAAGGTTTTGAGCTTGAAATCGATCCACGCACAACGTGTTGCAAGGCGCGTCAGCCGGAAGATGAGTCAAGCCTGCTATACGGTACAGGTGCATCTTCCGAATATCGCTGGTCGCCACGAGGAACTTGCCTCCTCTTTGGGCGAATTCTCCAAGCTTCTAACTGATCCGCTGGATGAATTTGATGAAGCTGTCACCAAAGAAATTGAACGTTTTGAAAAGCTAAAGAGCGACAATGCAATTGCTGAAAACGTTGACTACTCGGACCCGGAACAACTTCAGCTTGGCATTACCTCTCCAGGAATGATGAGGTTTTCTACCCTACTTCTCAAACTGGATAGCCTGGTTTCCATTATCGACACTCTTTGGATGTCTGGCGTTTTCGACCCCAACCAACGTTCCAAAGCAAATTATGAATGGCAGCAGCGCCTCTTAAAAGTCAGCAATCGCGTAATTGCACTTGGCGGCACAACCAACAAAAAGTTGAATGATGTTACAGCAAACGCGCCCGAGAGTGAACTGGAGGGCAAAGACCCTGCAGCTGAAAGCATGCCCGATCCAACAGAAGAAGACGAAGACGAAGACGAAACAGAACAGTCTCAAAAGGAAGTAGCCTAGACTGCATTTCTCTCTCCTAAGAAAAAGATCCTCTCCCAAACTTACCCGCTTTTTATGCGGGTATTTTTTTTGAACAGCCGCACACCCATAAAGGGAGTATTTATTTGACATGATCCCTTTATGGGAGTATTAGTATATCTAACGACGGCACTGGTACTGCCAAACTAGATTTTCAGCGGGGAATAAAATGAACTGTCAGCCAAGCCTATTTCATGATGAGGTACAAAAAGCCAAACATGGTGCATTAGCATTAGAAAAAGAGCTGATCGAATTGTTGGCAGACTTTGCAGCGAAATATGAAGCATACGAGCTGGCGGGCTCCTTCCTTGGTAAGTATCTACGCACTGACTCCTTAAACCCTGAACAATCAGTCGAAAAAGTTGTCAACAGCTGGATCAAAACTAAATGCGATCAAGCGACTGACAAGGTTCAGCAAAACCACCACTTGAAAATCGAACCATCCAGCTTGCCGGAAGATCTACAATCGCTGGTATTTCGAAGTCGCAGACACTCGTTTGAAATTGATGCGAGAATGAAGGCTATTCTTAGCAAATCAATTTACGAAGCACCTGTAAGAGAAGTGGTGCAATGTGCGCTTCTACGATACGACGCTCAAGCTCTGTTTCACGCACTGGAAAAAGCAAAGGCCGATCTTGGCAAAACAAGTATGAGGGACGCCGCCTACCGGCTTTCAAAAGTGTTTCGTTTAAACACCGATTATAGCCGTACAAGTCCTTTGCAGATTAAGCGTCAGAAGGGGCGCTACATCATTGAAAGCTACTTCATTGATAAACACCACAGGAATTGGACAGAGTATCGAGATCTCATTGCACCGGCCAACACCTTCGAATTAGAGACTGGCACCGAAGGGTTTCTTTCCTGCTTTAAAACCTTGTTCGAGGCCTGCTACTCCACGAGTGACAATTTCGAGAGCCGAACCAAGTTCAATGTTGGTTCTGACGTTGAAGCCGTGGTGTACAAAGAAAAGATCAAGTACCACATTGCGCCTTCCGCCTTTGAAGCCCTCATCTCATTTCTCACCGATCATTGTTCTGACACTCTGCGCGATTTGGAGGTGGAGTGATGACAGCAACCGTAAATATCAGCGTGGAATTTGGCTCTGAACCCCACATCGTAACCATCCGCAAATCTTCACGATCAACACCGATTATTGGCGATGTACTGGGCATTGAAAGAACCGCTGATGGATCGCCTTGTCGTGTCTTTCTGCGCAACAAGATCCATCGAGACGAAGAAACGAATTACAAAGGTTGGGCTATGTCCGGCGCAATCTCCACCGTCCTGACAAAACAGCAGGAGCCGCAATCATGAGCTGGCGTGTCCGTTCCCAAAAAAATCGCATCTCTCGGCTCAAACTCTGCAAAAGCGGTATCCCTCGCAGATTTGCATAGAAGAAGAAACGAAACTCGCTCACAATATTTTACCCCTGACTGGGTTGCACGCGGCATCTGGCATTTTTTTTGCACCATACCTCGCAGCCGGGGAGCAGAATGCCAAAAGCAAGTTCTCTGTACTAGACAACTCCATAGGCTCAGGAATGCTCTTTGAGGGTGCTCCCATCGAGAAACTGAGACTATTCGGAATCGACACCGACACCCGCTGCATTGAGGCGCTTTCTGATGATGCGAATGCCGCAGATCTGGACTATGAATTTCTCGTTGGCAGCATGGCAGATCTGCGCGCAAAAAAACTTTGACTTCGCAGTTATCAACCCTCCTTTCTCGCTGCAGCTGGAAAGTCCTAATCTGATCGATTTCGGCTGTAATAGTTTTGGGCCTTTCGGAAAAGGAACGTCAGCGCTCAGCCATGAATACGCGCTTGAACATGCCTTGAATTCGGCACGTTTTGTTGCAGCAGTCCTGCCAGCGTCCATGGAAGCCTATTGCCGGTCCAAAGAGCGATTAATTCATATCGTCCATTTGCCGCAGGCCGCTTTTTTTCTCTGAAGGTGCAAACATCAAATGCGCTGTGTTCTTCTTTGCAAAGTACCCAAACAAAAACGAAGTACAGAGCACGAAAATTTCGATGCATGATGTCTGGCCAACGTATCAGCTGGACAAAATGCATGGATATTGGGAGACAGCACCAAGTTTTTCGCTTGCAGGTGTAGATAGCTCCGAGCCGGTCATTACTTTGCCTGTCACAGGAAATAATCGCGTTGAGCTGCATCACAATAACCGGCGCATAACGCTAAAGTACCATTGCGGCCTTGTTCAAGCGAAGGTGGCAAATGGCCTTCTACGCAAGACAGCAGAAGGTAAGCGCCTCCCAGCCAACCTAAAACATGAGGGCGAAGGTAAATTTCTGCTCGATGTCCTCTTGCTTCAGGATCAACCCGAGCAGGCACTTCAAGATTTGACCGACGAAATAAACGCTTTAGGTGGTTCCGCTTGGATCTCCCCTACCCTGCGCGGTTTCTTTGGAAAACTAATTAAACGACATGCCCGAGCCATAACGCCCATGCGTCGTGTGATCAAAACAAAATCAAATGGAACAACCGTGCTTAGAGCGCGTCGTAGCACTCTATTGGAACCGGGAAACTTCAAGAGCCCAACTGTCAGTAAGGGCGACACGCTGCACGCTAAGCCCCTTGGTGGGGCGTATGAGATTACGCACAAAGGGCAGACTGTCACACTGCGCCGCGACGATGTGGTCAAGCGGTACGAAATTTTGAATGACGAACGCACGGCCAAGGGAGAATGGGTCGTTAAGGAGGAAGGCCTACCCGTCCATTTCCCTCAAATGGCCCGCCAGTATGAGAGCATCATTTCTAAAGCAGGGATCTCTTGGCTTGCAGATTTTCAAAAATACAGCGTGATCGAAGGTCTGATTTCTCCATACGGATACATTGGCGCATGGCAACAAGGTTCCGGAAAGGCTCGCTACGCTCTTACATTGGCGCTGCTTGAGCCAGGACGAAGCCTTATTGTTGTGGAACCTGGCCTACTACCCGAAATGCTCAAAGAGATCGGCAAAATTGGGTTGTCTGGTGACTGTTGGCGCCTACTGAAAAGAGGCGATATGCCAACAACAAAAATCAGCATTGTCACATACCGCGAACTGCGCGCTGGTATTCGCATAAGCTACACACGGACCACATTGAAGAACGGCGAGCTCAAGTCCCAGTTTAAACAGAAGGTCGTCAGAACAACCGCTGACCAATGGAGACGCTTGTTCAGAAATGTGCTTGTTGATGAAGGCGGCGTTTTGGCCAACAGCAACACTCAACAGACACGCGCAGTTAGAAAGTTAGCCGGTCGAAAGGTCATCCCTCTCGATGGAACCCCTCAATACAATTACCCCCGCGACTTGTTACCTTTGTCAGAAATTAGCGCAGGTAACGGCACTGCCCATCAGGCCTACGGCATTCGTGGGAAAGCAAATATAAAGCCTGAACTTATTGAAACCACGAAGAATGCTCAACGCGGTGAGGATGCTTTCTTTGATAATCATGTTGTCACTCAGTGGGTCACAAATGAGTTTCGAGAAGACCTGCAAAGCGGTGGCAAGCGTGAAGTACCCAAGATCAATAACTTGCCGATGTTCCGTACATGGCTCGCTCCGCACGTTCAACGCCGCTTGAGGGAAGAACCGGAGCTAGCAGTATTCAATAATTGCCCAAAACCTAATTGCACGGTGTACCCAATCGATTGGACGCGGAGCACTTCAATCACTACTTGCGCGTAGCTTTAGAATTTGCCAACTGGTACAAAACCGTGCGCAATGATCAAGGCAACAAGCTGAACCTCGTTGCTGTTTTGGCTCGAATTACCGCTGTTCAACGCGCTGCAAATGCTCCGCACGTTTCGAGCAAAAATACCCTTGGCACGTACCAGCCTTTAACCTCTAAACAACGTTGGGCTTTGGAGCGTATCAAGCATTGGACGGCGCAAGGCAAGAAGATCATTCTATATGCAGAAGCACCAGATGTGCTTGAACGCTTACACGCCTGCCTAAATGAGATGGAAATTCCGTCAGTGCTGTTCACCGGCAAGCAAGACATTAATAAGCGTTCAAAAATCCTAGATGATGAATTTCGAAACGGCGATACACCCGTGTTGCTGTCGTCTTGGGTCGGCCAACGCGGGCTAAATCTGGAGCAGGCTGGCGTCGTCTTGTTCTATGAAAGAGGTTGGTCAGCTACCAAAGAAGAACAAGCGATCTTCAGAACGCAGCGTCCAAGCCAGACACAGCGCGTGGAAGTTGAGTATGGTCACCTCATTGGAAGCATCGATATCTATCAAGCGCAGCTCGTGAGCTGGAAGAAAGCATCAGCTGAAGCGGGTTTAGACTACGGTGAACAAATGGATGACGAAGAAGAATTCTTGCATTTGGATACGTTGCTCAATCGCTTTTGCGAGGAAGTTTACCAGATGTCGCCCTTTGCAATACAGCAACAAGCAGCTGCATAAAAAAACGCCCCGGCGTCTGGTACACGTCCGGGGCAACTTACCTTCCAGCGAGGAAACTGCTTTGGGGTAAGACCTTTGCTATCAATGATTGGACCTACTATGTCAACACCAGAACAACGTCTCGAAATTTACCGGCAAAGCTTTGAACGCTTTGCAGGCAATCAAGGTGATCTCGCACGATTGATGGATCTGGGTGGACCACTCACCAACTCCAAGCGAGGAAACATCAGCGAAAAGCTCAAAGGTGTAAAAGGGAAAGGTATCTCGAAGTCCGAAGCTCTGGCCATCCAACTACTTGTCGTTATTTCCGAGTCTCTGACAGAAAGTGGCCTCTCAATCTCCGACATCAAGTTTGACGAAGAAGGTTTCCTTACCAAAGAAACAGAGCAGTTGTTGAGAGGGTTGGGCCGGTCCCGCTCTTAGCTCCACCATACGACCGGAGGATAAGCAGGCCTCTATATAACTAGCAATACATTGTATTGCAGGTTGGTGTGTGTTATTGTGAAGCCCTACCACTAAGAACGGAGCCCGTTATGATTTCAACTTCGAAGGGCGACAGCGAAGATTTCTTATCCCAACGCCGTCCTAAGCAATACAGAATGCCAGAACGTGTTATCCAACTCATTGATCGCGTGGCTAAGTTACAGGATCGCACTCAGACTGACGTGGTGATCGAAGCGACTACCTGCTACGCAGAAGAGCAGTTACTTGATCAAACAACAATGGTTTGGGATGAAGCCGGATACCAAGCGTTCACTGATGCTGTTGAAAAGCCTGCACAGCCTTCCGAACACGTTATCAAAGCTCGACAGCAAAAACGGTCTTGGGAATGAGACCACCTGAAATTCTGAATAGTGAGCACAACATCTCCCAGTTCGATTGCGGAACCGCCAACATGAACCATTGGCTTCAGCAAACGGCTATGAGATGGCAACGAAGCAACGGCTCTCGTGTATTCGTGCTTGCTAACGACGATAGCAGGGTAGTCGCTTATTACTGCTTGGCAACAGGGCAAGTCCAGCGCAAAGCTGCTCCGAAGAAACTTACACGAAATTCTCCAGATCCCTTGCCAGTGATTATTCTGGGCAGATTGGCGGTTGATGTAGAATGGGCAGGCAAAGGCATAGCAACGGATCTACTTTTGGATGCCTTTGACCGAATATTTGAGGTTAGTAAAACTGTTGGTGTAGCCGCAGTTGTTGTTCATGCACTTTCCGAAGATCTAGTACCATTCTATGAGAAATTTGGTTTCATTAGGTCAGCGGATAAAGACGATGACCTGACTCTTTTCAAGCCGCTCAAAGCAATTGCTCAGGAAATCGAACTCGCTCAAACAACGGCACAGACCTAGCCCTAAGTTGTTTTGCCGGTTGCCCCTTCAACATCCAGGACGGCCACCGGTAAGAATGGGCCATAAGATTTACTTCACCCTTCGACTTGATATCTTCGTCGCCTCACCCCTCGCGGAAATGTCTGATTGATGGCAAACTAGAGACCGCCAGGACCACGAATGGTACAGCCCAAAGGTAATGCCCCAAAGATGCGAGATAAGCCGCACACACAAGCGGCAAAACCAAAACCACTAAGTACAGTAGGGCGTGCTTGATGAACCTATCTTTCATTGGTGCCTCATTCGAATGATCTGAATCGCGAGTACGGTTGTTGCAAATCAATCTATTGAAGAGTTGTTCTGACTGGACGAAGCTTCCGCCCAGTTTTCTAAATTAATTCTCTTAGGCGGGAACAACGCACTCAAGCTGCGGATTGATCCAGCGGAAATCCTCTCTCCGCTGGACCTATTGAGAACCGTATTAAGGGCTCAAATCTTCGTAGGCATTCTCGCGATATGCGTCCACGTTAATCTCATCCAACCTATCAGTTGTGCGCGTGATGACATCCTTTCGTGTTCCGTCAGTATTGAGATCACTACCAAAACCCGTAAGGTTATCAATCGTCATGTCTTCTGCGTTTGGCCAGTTTCCTGTTTGATCCAGAATCCCAATCCATTCAGTCAGATCCATCTGATCCCAATCGAGTTCACCCACCTGTTCAATTGTTAGCCCGCCGCATTGCGGGTTCTTTGCAGATCCGAATGACGCTCCCAACTGCGGACGAGCCTGTTCCTGAATGATCCTAGAAAGCGGTGAGTTGAAGCAACAATAGGATTTACGTTTCTCAATGCATTGTCCGAGTACTTCAGTTTTGCAGTACGATCCAAGCGAAGTGCAACTCTTGAGCTGGCGCTTCACATTCAGCTTAAGCTCGTCTTCTTCACAAGCCCAAATAATTTTGATGAGCAGCATGGTTACACTGTAGACAGAGTAGACCCACATTACCGTCGACAAGAGCTGTGCCCCCGTCTCCCCGAGCAACTGTTGTGTCAAGTTCCCGGCTGTTTCACCTGCCAGTGCCTCACCACCTTCGACAGCAAGAGTCCCCATACTTTCAGCCGCCACTTCTGTTGCAGTGGTCGCGAACTGTTGGCTTATCTGGGCAGCAAGATCCGCAATTGGTTGCGTGATTGTGTCCACAATACCAGAGAGGTTCTCCACCATACCCGAGAACGGTTGGGTGATCTGTGTGAAGCCGTCAACGATGCCCGTCTTTAAAGCAGTATAGGCGCCTTCAAAGCCGAGATTACCCGCGAGCATTGATGCTCCAGCTTCAAGCTTGGGAACCGTGACAAGAAGGTTCATATAGTCTGTCAGAGAGACATCTTGGGGCTTCTCACAGCAATCCTGCACGCCCCCGACAGCCACCTTGCAGGAGCCCTTTTCACCGGCAAAAACCTTACAGCTAACGTCTTCCTCTCCCGTCGGTACGTCATTCCCATCAAGACCCGTACACGACATGTCTTGAGTAAGAAACTTCACCGCATCCAGTAGAGCTGCGACCTTCGCGAAATCTTCGCTTTGTTCTCCTTCAAGGTCGAGACAATCATCGCCCATACACCGGATAGGACCGGAGCAATTTAGCTCTTCATCAATCGCAAAAGACGGGACTTCTGATGTGTAGCCACAGTCGTAGGTGTCCTCATAAAGATAACATCGCCCACTTTCGCCAGTCGCTCCTTCAACACAAGTCGACCTTACGAAACCACAATCAGGATTTTCTGCATACTGAGAACAGCTATTGGTGTTTTCACCCTCATTCACTGGGCACTGCTCAACACCATTCACGTCTGTATAGCAACCTAACTGCCCTTTGTAGAAATCAGTTTCAGCTTCAATACGAACAGCTTTACAAAGCGGACTTATGCCCGGAAATGGGCTTGGTTGCACTTGGTCTTCACAGATCTTGTAACCATCGACCATTGCACAACCAAAATCGTCAGAAGGGTCATTGATGCAAGTAAAGGTGCCTTCCGCAAACCCATCTATAATGCTTTGTGCTTTTTTTTAAAGCGGATGGAGGCGTCCAGTGATCTCCAGTGATCACTTTTGTTGGATCGTAACGAATTTGTAGGCGCCCGAAACCTTCCCCTGCCCCTGTAACACTCACGCGGATTTTGAAGTTGACGACAGTGCCTGACTCAACATCTTTAAACAGAGGTGTTATGTCTTTGTTGATGTCGTTCTTCACCCAGGATGTTTTAAGCTCACATCTGCCAGATGTTTCGGGTGGAAAGTTTTTGTTTCCTTGCCAAACAAGCTCTTCCTGATCTAGGGCGCCTGCATACACTTGGATGTAGTCATCCCATTTGGCGTAGGTTAGTTTTACGCTTGTGATCGCATCAGGATTTAATACTTCAACCTGTGTCGAAGCCTCGTAGATTTTACAATTTCCCGACCAATAGTTATCGCCAACTCTACCGATCCATACCTCGACACAATCAACGCCGCAGCTATCCATATTATACGGGCCGGAATAGTGACTGACCACGGCTCCTGAATAATCGTGTAAAGCGTCCGCTGAACCAGTCTCGTCAATAATACGATCACAGGTATAGTTGTCTGGGACATGTGCTTTCAGGCGCGTCTCACGGACGGCTCTGTCAATAGAACAGTCATCAAACCCATCGGTGACATCGATTACACCAAAAATGTCCTCTGTGGTGCTTAAAACCGGATCCTCGCCCCAGTCGATGCGGTCACGCTTTGCTGCCTGCATAATGATTTCATATGCTGCACCACCCAGTGTATTTACACCTGCGTCAACATCAGCTTCCAAACCTGTCAACGCACCATCACCAGCTGAGTTCATAAGTGAATTGCGATCATACGCACTCTGCAGATCACCTATGCTTGAACCTTCTGTATCAGGGAAATAATAGCTCGATGGTCGTGTGTTCTCGCTGCTGGTCCCCGGATAAAGATCCTGAATATCAAGACTACCTCCGTCCTCTCCGGGGAACGTTATCGTGTCTCCAGAAATTGAAGGTTGGGACTGATTGAATTGTTGGCTGACTTCCTTGCCGAAGCTTTGTCCACTTCTGCCAATTTCTGCAATCGTATCGGATAGTGCCGGTTGCATTGCAAGAAGATAGGCGGTGGAGACGAGTATCGAAGTGCCTTTACTCGCAAACTTGAGAACTGTCATGCTTTGATCCCTGCCGATGTTGCCGAGACCTTAGACAAAAAAAAAGCTGCCTCTCGGCAGCTTTGCTCTAAGTTTACATTTTTTTGGACTACTCAGGTTGTAGATGCTTGCTCTTGGTCATCGCCGCACAAAAATCGGCAACATGCGGCAAAGGTCTTCTGGTCAATAATTACAACAGTCGTTCCATCTCCAAATCATGTAGACGAGATCTTCACCGACGGCGGGGACCTTCCTGGCCAGTCCCCATTTCATCGTGCTTTCACCCATTACATGAGCAGACTTGGTTTCAGGACGTGGGTAAACGGATGTGAACTTATATTGCTGCTTGGGTAGTGTTGGATGGATCTTGCCTTCACACATTGCTTTTTTTGCCTGAAGTTTTCCATGCAAGACCGCGCCGGTGTAGGGCTGCCAATACTCTGGCTGTGAGTAACGAAGTGTCATTTACAATACTCCAGTTCCCTACTTTGTTGCCTGATAACGGGTACAATGTTCCCCACGACCCAGCACACCAAAACATCTCTTTAATTGGACGCCTGTTGTAGATGCAATGGCATCTGCAGCACATGCAGTTGTTGCAATTGGATTGGCGACCGCTGCAGCTTCCGGATTGGCAAAAAAACGCCATATCGTCGTTGTTCCATGTTGGATCAATCTCGGACATATACATCATGTCCATATCCAAATATCCGTCTGGATTACAAGACTGTTTCACAAACAGATTCAAGATCGCCAGTAGAGGGAAAGCAAAGTAATGGTAGTGCATGAATGTCTTATCACCACCACCATGCTCAGCGTTTCCATGGGATCCTTGAAAGGTCCGGTTAAACGGAAAGCGGACACCGTTGAGAATTGAGGAACAACCCGGAACACGTTGAAACTCTACAAGCCGCGCAGGCTCCCACATCGAGGTTGTTACCCCTGGATGCGGCAATCCCGCGCCATCTTTACAAATGCATAGCGGGTTTTTGGCAGCGTCCTCGGGGTAGTACCCATCTCCCCCATCGGTACGCCAGCAATTCTGATCGGCAAAACACAATTCCAACATACATCCGTAATCATTTTTGGGCCGATAAAGTCCGATGAGTAGCAACCAGCTGCAGCAATAGCTTGCCCACTCCACATGCTGATAATGCCAGCAACCACCCCACCAAGGACAGACCGTCTGATTGTTCGCTTCTTCATAGCTCGTCCTCACCAAATTCTTCTACTTGGAAATGGAGGTCAGCGGATGTCACCAGCGAGGGTGTGAATTCGAGTTCAAACGTCCGCCGAATGTCCGGGGTGAGCAAATAGACATGCTCTTGCAGATAGTCAGTGATCTCCTCATAGGAGCCCCACCCTGCTTCCCGATCGATGCGCGTTGCGATCAGGTTCACACGCGAAAACCGCCTATCATTATTTAGTTTCAGAGAAAGCTGCTTTACGAGCTCAAGCTGTTTCTTTGAGAGTGGGTCGAACACCAATACAGCCTGAGGAAATGGGCGCACTTTGAGCGGATTTATGGTTTGTCCGCGATACGCGATCAGCTGGCCATTCGGCGCTTTAACATCTGCAGTCACTACAAACGAAGGATCAATGAGCCGTGTCCGAGATTGAGTTGCCTGAGGGAGTTCGTCAAAGGAACGCTTCAGCCAGAAATTCTCAACGGCCAGCTCTTTTTTTCTTTTCCCAATCGATTGCCGCAACTCTCTCTTTTGCGGCTTCAACAAAGTCTTGCTCTGTTATCTCGGCAAGTGGCCCCCTCGCTCCAAGATCCCCAGAGCGACCTTCCTCAATTTTTTTTGCTCTAACCAAACAGTATCACTCAGGCCAGATACGCGAGCAACCTCTTTGGGCAAGCCTGACGCACCTTCTCTTGAAGTGAGTTTCACGACAACAGGAACCGATTGAATGTTGTGCTTTTGGAATAGGTCCGGGTTGATTACAACGTTTGGCACAGGATCAAATTTAGACGCGCGTTTTTGTACTTCAAGCACAGCTTCAGCAAGCTTTGCACCTTTGGGAATACCGCGCAGAAGAACAATGGAGTCTCGTTGCAATGAAGCTGCTTGAAGCACGGCGTTAAAGCTATCTTCCCCCATACCCAATGATGCAAAAATCAGCCAGCTGTGGTTTGTATAGGTGCTCTTTCTCTCCTGAGCTTCCGCCAACATTCGCATGTCTTTGTTGGTTCGTTGCAATTCTTCCAGTAGACCCATTGCCTCTTGTTGGGCCTCATGTTGGACCCTCTCCTTTGGCAAGAGACCTTCCATAGAAATTATTGGCGAAGCGTTGCGGATCTCTTCGGACTGTTCGCGAATTCCGTCAACAATCTGCTTCATCGATAGCTCTTCAGCTACACCGTGTTGAAGGAGCATCAGCAACGAACATGCTGCAAATAAGAATTGTTTCATGAGCACACCTGTTCAGAAAAAACAATGAAGCCTCGTGCATCCAAACGAACTGGCTTCTTAAAAAAATTGGATAGCTCTGCCGAGAATTTGGTCATCGTTGACAGCTCCCCAATAGCGGGAGTCGAAACTCAGCTCATGCTCACCAAGAAACCAATAGTTTCCTTCTTGCAATGTGCCGGAAACCAAAAACTTCTCCGGATTGCTCCCAAGCTTACTGGCCAAGGCTAGGCCTTGAGCCAGATTCGTTGAGTTTACAAACACGCCATCTTCTTTGACCTCAACTTGATCACCCGGAAGTCCCGACAGAATTTTCACCAGTCGAGTGCCATCTTGAAAAATCGGTTCAAGGCCGCGAGCGTCAAAGAAATACAATCCGCCTCTCTCTCGTGAGGTGTCCCAAGTATCCAAAAGATAGACGCTATAATCGGGCAGGCATTTTACTTCCTGAGGGTCATACGCAATCCGATAACGAGCTGAAAATGCTTCTGCTGAAACAAAAAAAACACAACCACAATCGATAGCGCCTTGAAGGCAAATAGCCTCCAAGACTGCTTTGTCCGTCTCATTTTCATCATGGATTGGAGATGTTTGCTTGCTTTATAGCTTCTAACGGCAGAAGCAAGTCCTCAGGAGCATTGACAACCTTTTCCCTGTCCAGAACCAGATAGCCAGCCTCTTTCAGCTTCATGGTCGCGTTATTGACCTTTAGAAGCATGTTGCTAACGTCTTCTGCGGAGGCATCTGGACCCATGCTTTTTGCAACTTCCAAGAAGTCTACCACCGCAATTGGAGGTGTTCTCTGCAAGTCCTGTTCAAATCCTTCAACCTTTAAACGCAAATCATAAGTTGTGTAGCTGACGAATGCTAAGCCAAGTGCGAGAATAGCTGTCATAGCAGTGGACGGTTTCATGCTGCATTCTCCGAGTTCTGAGTGCGAGAATCTATGATCATGTGGATGGCATCAGAAACACTGTATCCATGCCTGCGTAGTTCCTCGATGCGCTGGACATCTCTTGGATCAGTCGAGTAAAGAAGCTTTTGGAACTCACCAACAATCAACCTGCCGATACCGGTCCCGACGTTAGATTTGATGAAGATCTCGGAGTAGGCACCTGCTATTGTATGAACGGTTTTCAAGGCTCGAAAACCGCCTTCTCCCATTGATAGATGGCCATTTTTCTTAACACTCTCGATGGTCTCGTCTCGTTGACCCAGGAGCATCATCATTGCTGAGTTTTCAGCAATCGCTCGACCTACTGCATTCTGGTAAAGATCATTGACTGACTGAGTTGCGATAATCACTGATCCACCATACTTACGGAACTTCCTGTAAGCATGTTCCATGAACTTCGCCACTTCACCTTCTTTGAGAAGATCCCAAGCCTCATCGACGATGACAACTTTCTTTCGGTTTCTCTCGCCCCGATACACTTCTTGCTGAATCTGATAAATTAGCTGGAGCAAAACCACTTGGCGAAGATTTGTTCGCCCTTGCAACTCATCTAACTCAAGAACAGTCAATTGCTTACGAAAGTTAATGCTGTTTTTGCCGGAAAAATACCGACCGTAATTGCCCTTTGAAGTAAATGAAAACAGCTGAGCACCAATATCCCTCACACGCTGGTCAGTATCTTTCAAGCAAGCTTCAGCGATATGGTCAATCTTGAGCGCTTTGTTGTGTTCTGCCCATCCTTTACTGATGATTTCTTTTAACCGCTCCTCTTGCAGCTCATTTAATGTCCCTTTGGGTGACGCCATATTGGATACAATTCCAACGATGCCATCTTCCTCTTCTTCGTAGCTATCGATTAGCTCAAATGGGTTCAGGCAAACATTGGTTCCTTCCTCAAAGTGGACAAAATCACCATCCAAGGTATCACACAGTTTTTCGTAGCTTTTACCTGCGTCGATAACCCAGACCTGAGCACCCTCCGACATATAAGCAAGGATAAGCTCATTCAGAAGGAATGACTTTCCGCTGCCTGATTCAGCAGCAATAACCGCATTTTTGTTTGAGTTACTGTCATGCAAAGACAAGGTCATCAACTGACCGTTTCGGCTCATTAATGCAATGTGTGGGGTGCCTGTCCCTTTCCATTCTCCAAAAATGGGTGCCAAGACTGTAGCATGTTCCGCAGTGAGGGTTTTATAACGAAACAAATCCTTGATTGCTTTAGCGTCAGTACACAAAGGTAGACTGTTCAAGAGCATCGGAAGCTGCAAATAGCGGTCCTCCATAAGCTCAAATCTACTTTCACGCCAGATATTGCGCGCCGCAATTGCAGCAGCCTCCACGCGCTTCTTGGAAGGCGCTGACAAAACTACGGAGTAACTGATCCTGATTGGCTTAGAACCCTCCTTCATTCTTTCGTGGAGGAGGTCAAAGCCTTGTTTTTTTGTCACCCAAAACCGGAACCAGGCTTGTCATTGGTCCG
>BAXV01000053.1 GCA_001310715.1 Pseudovibrio sp. JCM 19062 | reverse complement strand
CCGCCACATCCTCGCGCACATAAAGCCCGCCAAGACCAAGCCCCGCCGCCTTACGCAGCACATCCAGAGGGAAATGAGAATTTGCATCCCACTCCGCCGCAAATGGTGCCATCTCCTCCTGCGCAAAACCGGCAGCCATGTCCACAAAGGCACGCTGATCTTCGTTCAACTCAAATTCCATGGAAAGGTCCTCCCCGCCAACAGCCTCCCACAACCATCAGCGCCAATATTGAAGTATTGCGTCAATCGGTAGACCCGCGCCCAAACTGCGTCAATTCTCGGAAAGACCAAGATGAGACCAATTGCGCAGCAAAACGTAGAACCGTACACAACAACGTTCATAAAACGCTATTTACGCAAACCAACGCACAAAATCGCGCAAACCTGCAAAAGCCCCGGCACGCGAAAGTGATTCCCCTGCTTATTCCCGCCCCGCCTGCAAACGCTTGAGGCATAACTGTCTCGTCCACCGCTAAATTGCACAAAAACCGAAAACCTTTCTGCGATTCTATCGAACCTGCAGAACACAAAACGAAAATGAGTTTTGTCAAGCAAACACACCGTGCTATCTGACAGGAAATGCCCTGCCAGTTCCGAGTAAGCCTGCGCACTCAAAATTGCAGAGGCCAAACAACCAGTCATTCAGGTGAGTTACCATGACGTTTGCCAATGAATCGCATTCTTCCATAGACATGAACCAGATCTTGAACGGCCGCCGAATGCGTCGCAATCGTTCCAGCGACTGGTCCCGGCGTCTGATCCGCGAGAACACGATCACGGTAGACGACCTCATCTGGCCAATCTTTCTGATTGATGGCGAAAACAAAGTCGAACCCGTCTCGTCCATGCCAGGCGTTGACCGCCTCTCAGTCGATATGGCCGTGCGCGCTGCCGAAAAGGCAGCTGAGCTGGGCATTCCGGTCCTTGCATTGTTCCCGAACACCGACCCTGATCTGCGCGATGAAATGGGCACCGAGGCGCTGAACAACAACAACCTGACCTGCCGCGCGCTTCAGGCGATCAAGGCCGAAGGCTTGCCGGTTGGCCTGATGACGGACGTGGCCCTCGACCCGTACACCTCCCACGGCCATGACGGCTTGATGGTGGGCGACAGGATTATCAACGATGAAACCGTACAACAGCTTTGCCGTCAGGCGCTCATTCAGGCCGAAGCTGGAGCAGACATCATCGCTCCATCTGACATGATGGATGGCCGCATCGGCGCAATTCGTTACGCACTGGACACTCAGGGCCATGAAACCTTCAGCTCATGGCCTACTCCGCAAGTACGCCTCTGCCTTCTACGGCCCGTTCCGTGATGCTGTCGGCTCCAACGCAAACCTGAAAGGTGACAAGCGCACCTACCAGATGGACCCGGCTAACACAGATGAAGCCCTCAAAGAAGCGGAGCTTGATCTGGCAGAAGGTGCAGACATGATCATGGTCAAACCGGGAATGCCGTATCTCGATATTATCCGTCGCATCAAAGAGACCTTCCTTGCACCAACTACGCCTATCAGGTCTCCGGTGAGTACGCGATGATCTGCGCAGCGGCGCAAAATGGCTGGATTGACAAGGACAAAGCCATGCTGGAAAGCCTGATGGCGTTTAAACGCGCAGGCGCAGACGGTGTCTTAACCTACTTTGCACCTGAACTTGCGAAAAAGCTAAACGGCAAATAGAGCCCATTAAACAAGACAGCTGCGAGAACAAAAAAACATGCCAAAGGTGGCCCCACCTCTTCTCACCCTGTCAAATATTGAAGAGGCAGCAAACAACATCAAAGGCGCGGTGATCAAAACACCGCTCCTGCCAGCCGTTTCATTGAATGCCATGACAGGCGCCTCGGTTTTCGTCAAATACGAGAACATGCAGGCCACCAAGCTTTCAAAGAGCGCGGCGCCCTCAACAAACTGCTTCATCTGACAGAAGCCGAGAAGAAGTGTGGCGTGATCGCCATGTCGGCAGGCAATCATGCGCAGGCGGTTGCGCTTCACGCACAGCGTCTGGGCATTCCGGCACTCATCGTCATGCCCAACGGCACACCCTATGTGAAGGTGGAGGCAACCAAAGCCTATGGCGCCAAAGTGGTTCTTGCCGGTGAAACCGTAGACGATGCCAAGCAAGAGGCCGAAAACCTTTCCCAAAAGCACGGCTACATCTGGGTTCACCCCTTTGATGATCTGCAAGTCATTGCAGGTCAGGGCACTATCGCCCTGGAAATGCTCAAGGAACAACCGGATCTTGAAACCCTGATTGTTCCGATCGGCGGCGGCGGGATGATCTCCGGCATCGCTGTGGCGGCCAAAGCGATCAATCCTGATATCGAAATCATCGGCGTTGAAAGCGAACTCTACCCTTCCATGTACGCAAGCCTGCGCAACGAGCCAATGAAGTGCGGCGGCAATTCACTGGCAGAAGCATTGCCGTAAAAGAGCCCGGTGCCCTGACCCGGAAACTGGTTGAGCAGTACGTCGACGATATTCTCTTGGTGAGCGAAAGCCAGATCGAGGAAGCCATCAACATCTTCCTCACCCGGTTAAAGACTGTGGCCGAAGGCGCTGGCGCTGCCGGCCTTGCTGCCATGTGCGCCTATCCGGATCGTTTCAAAGGCAAGAAGGTTGGACTTGTCCTGTGTGGAGGCAACATTAATCCACGCCTGCTCGCTTCAATTGCACTGCGCCAGCTGGTGCGCCTCGGCAATATCATCCATATCCGCTGCAACATTCCGGACCGTCCCGGCATCCTTGGCGAGATTTCCACAACCATTGGCCAGCTGGGCGGCAACATTTTGGAAGTGTCGCACCACCGCCTCTTCCTCGATGTCTCCGTCAAAGGGGCAACACTGGACGTGGCCATCGAGACCCGCGACAAGCAGCACGCAAACGAAATCATCGCAGCGCTGGAAGCAGGAGAAATCCACGTCACTCTACTGTCGTCCGGCGATATGCGATTCTAGGAATATCCCCGCCACCCAATCCTGACTACGATCGTCTCCTGCGCCGAATGCTGCTCCGGCGCGGGGGCTTGCGTCCTGAGAGATGAAAATTTATCCTCTCATTGCCGGATTCTACAAAATTTGTTTGCTACTCCCGCTTGAAACCTAAAAAAACGCACACCTAATTCTACAAAGAGACGCTGGGGAAGGCCCGGCACAGACCAACCCAGCCGAGGCAAAAATGAGCCAACAAGTGAGCACGCACCCGAACACCTATTACGATCCCTATCTCAATCCACACCTGTTTGAAGGTGTACGGAAAAAGCGGATCTTTGCGTGCGTCATCGACGTTATCGCAATTACGATACTTTCTGGTATCGCCTACTTTGTCGTTGGCTTTCTTGGCATCCTGACGCTTGGCCTCGCATGGTTGTTATTCCCTGCAATCTGGCCACTTGTTGCCTTGGCCTACACAGCGTTTTCGCTGGGTGGATTCAACTCTGCAACACCGGGTATGCGGGCCTCGGATTGGAAATGCGGTTGCAAAACGGCTCCCGTCCCTACCCGCTGTATGCAGCAATTCACGTAGTGCTTTTTTTATTTTTCAGTAACAATTCTTAGTCCTTTTATTCTCATAGTCTCATTGTTTAGTGACCAAAAGCGTCTGCTCCATGATATCGTTCTTGGTGCCGTTATTATGAATTCCCCGGTGGATAGTCTGCATCGATAACCAGCCAATGATGCAACGTGCAGTGACGAACCTGCCGAGACCCTCTAATAACGTGTAGGAGATTAGAACGAGCGGGGACGTGCATGGAGCACCTGAACATACCGATGATCCTGACCTTTGTGATTATCGGATTCACGATTGTCCTTTATGCGGTCGAACACGTCGCCATTGAAATCGTAGCATTGGGCTCAATCGTAGCCTCATGATACTTTTCATGGTTTTCCCTCAAACATTGAATGGACTGCCCGTCAGGCCGGAAGATTTTCTCTCCGGCTTCTCCAATCAGGCCCTGATCACCGTGATCTGCCTTTTGATTGTCGGGCAAGGTCTGTTCCAGACAGATGCGCTGGACAAGCCTGCACAAGCAATCCTGCGCATTTCAAGACAGCGTCGCTGGCTCGCAACCGGTCCTTTGCTTATCACCGTCGGCATCGTCAGCGCTTTCTTGAACAACACACCGGTTGTGGTGATCGCGCTTCCAATTTTGACCACCGTTGCCGCCGCGCATAACACCTCATCCTCCCGTTTTCTTATGCCCCTCTCGTTCATCACGATCCTGGGCGGCATGACAACCATGATCGGGTCATCCACCAACCTGCTCGTAACCAACGTCGCCAACGCAACTGGCGAAGTTCAGATCAATTTCTTCACCTTCACCGCCTTTGGCGCCATTCTGGCAGCCGTCGCTCCATCTATGTTCTGTTCATCCTGCCACGCATCCTGCGGCCACGCCAAACAATGGCGGAAGAGTTCACCGGCAAGGACGGACGCCAATTTATCGCACAGATTCCAATCGTTTACGGTCATCCACTGGTCGGGGAAAAAGCCATCGCAGGCATGTTCCCCGCCCTGAAGGAAATGACCGTTCGCCTGATCCAGCGCGGCGAACGCCCACTCCTGCCTCCCTTTGAGGATATCCAGCTAAGGCCGGGCGACACCGTAATCGTAGCCGCCACCCGCGAAACCCTCACCCGCGCCATCAGCCAACGCCACCCCCTCCTCCCGGCCGACGCCAACGAAAGCCCGACCAGCGATGCAGAACACGCCTCTCCATCCGGTGCGCTCACTCTGGCCGAAGCAGTAGTTGCCCCCGGTTCACGCCTGATTGGCCGTACGCTCTCCATGACCAGTTTCCACGCCGACACCGGCTGCGTGGTCACAGGATTGCAGCGCCGCAGCCGTATGCCACGCATGCCAATGACCGATATCCGTATGGAATCCGGGGATGTTTTGCTGATTGCCGGCAATCGCGAGGAAATCAACCGCCTGCGGGGCAATAGAGACGTCCTCCTCATGGACTGGTCCGCAACAGAACTTCCACAAAGAAGATATGCCCGTCGGGCACTGGCAATATTCGTTGTGATGATCACACTAGCGATCTCTGGCATCGTGCCGATCATGACCGCAGCTCTGGGCGCCACACTGGCAATGATCGCATGCGGCTGCCTCAACATTCGCCAAACCCTGCGTACTATCGACAGCCGGATTTTCATGCTGATCGGCGCCTCGATTGCCGCTTCGCAAGCCCTGGAGGCAACCGGTGGTGACGACGCCATAGCACTCGCGCTCCTCTACCTTGCAGACGGGCAATCTCCGGCATTTGTCCTCTCTCTGCTTTTCGCTGTTGTTGCGATTTTAACCAATCTACTCAGTAACAACGCAACAGCGGTGCTCTTCACTCCCATCGCAATTGAGATGGCACACCGGACCGGCGTCCCCGTCGAGCCATTCATCATCTGCTTGATTTTTGCGGCAAACTGCTCTTTTGCAACGCCAATTGGCTATCAGACGAACCTCATAGTTATGGGTCCGGGTCACTACCGCTTCTCAGATTTTCTTCTGGCCGGCACGCCTCTTGCCATAATCATATGGTTGACCTTCTCATTGGTCGCTCCTTACTATTATAATCTGTAGGGAGAAATGAGGATAAACCACAAAGAGGGACGCGCTAGGTGACACGGCAAGCCTATGATAACCCGCAGTTTTATCTAACTGCCCCCACGGATTGCCCCTATCTGCCGGATCGTAAGGAACGTAAAGTCTTCACGCATCTCGTCGGGTCCAATGCACCTGCGCTCAATGATGTCCTCACACAAGGCGGCTTCCGGCGTTCACAAAACATCGCCTACCGTCCAGCCTGCGAAGACTGCCGCGCCTGCGTTTCAATCCGCGTCTGTGCGCAAGAGTTCCAATGGACGAAGTCTTTAAAGCGGGTCTGGAAAGACAATCAGGATCTGATCGGGACCGAACTGCCACCCGGGCCATCCACTGAGCAATACGACCTGTTCCATGAATACCTGAACGCCCGCCACACCAACGGCGGAATGACAGAGATGTCCCCCACCGACTACTCCATGATGGTGGAAGATACCCACGTGGACACAGCCATAATCGAGTACCGCCGTAGAGGTCCAAACTCCTTTATATCCGGCCAAGGCGAAGGACCATTGATTGGTGTGGCGCTCACAGACCGGCTTTGCGATGGCCTGTCCATGGTCTATTCGTTCTTCGATCATAACGAAACCGACCGAAGCCTCGGGACCTTCATGATCCTCGATCACATTACGCGCGCCCAGCACCTCGGGCTGCCCTACGTCTATTTAGGCTATTGGGTTCAGCTCGCCCAAAATGACCTACAAAGAGCGCTTCAGGCCTCAGGAGCACCTTGGCGCACAAGGCTGGGAACGGCAGGAATAACCGGCATCCCAACCCAGAATTCTACAGAGATTTCAAATAGGTGCGCACACGCAAGAACACAGAGGTAAACTGTTCGGCGGAGATCCGCCGCGTGTTCATATTGTACTGCGAGCAATGGAAGCTAGAAAACAGTCGCAGTGAAGGCGTGAGCTGCACTTCAAGACCATGAGCAAAAGGATGGTCCCGAGGTCTGAACTCAAACGCCTTGAGCAATTCTTCGTGCGCCGTGCGCCCAACAGCCACAACAGCTCTTGTGGCACCGCTCACATGCAGGCTTTCCATAAAGAACGGGCGGCAGCTGCGAATTTCAGCAGGCTTTGGCGCATTCTTCGGCGGCATGCACTTCACAACATTGGTAATACGCACGTCGATCGGTTCGATACCCAGCTCAGGTACCGCAGAATCGGTGTACTGCGCAAATCCACTGGCCGTCAGTGCGCCATTGAGCATGTCACCGGAAAAATCACCGAAGAAAGGAATACCTGTGCGGTTACCACCTTTGTGTCCGGGCGCAAGCCCGACAACAATAAGGGAAGTATCAACTGGACCATAATCCAGCACCGGCGCATTGTGCCAGTCAGGATGAAGCCTGCGCAGCTCCTCCCTGTATGCAACAAGCCGAGGACAAAGTAGACACTCCGTCCCCGGCTTTTGCAAAATCTCGATAGCTTGACCGACCTTAGTAGTCGTCATCTCCGATTTCTTCTTCCTCGGGCTCAAGACGAGGTGGACGCTCACTTGGATCACGGCCAACACGCTGCATCAGCGTGGACAGCTCAATGAAATGATCAGCCTGACGACGCAAGTCATCAGCAATCATTGGAGGTTGTGTCTGCAGTGTAGAAACAACAGAAACCTTACGGCCGCGACGCTGAAGCGCTTCGACCAAAGAACGGAAGTCACCATCACCAGAGAACAGTACAATATGGTCCACATGGTCGATCAGCTGCATAGCATCTACAGCCAGCTCGATATCCATGTTGCCTTTAATCTTGCGACGCCCTGCAGAATCCACGAATTCCTTAACAGGTTTAGTAACGACCTTATAGCCATTATAATCCAGCCAATCGATCAGAGGACGAATGGATGAATACTCCTGCTCTTCCACCAACGCAGTATAATAGTAAGCGCGTAGCAGGTAACCCTTGGATTGGAATTCTTTCAAGAGACGCTTGTAATCGATATCGAAGCCAATAGCTTTCGCCGTCGAATAAAGGTTCGCTCCATCAATGAATAAAGCAATCTTTTCGCGGGGATCAAACATATTATTTTTAGCCTTTCCGCTGCACAGACGCGTAAGTCAGTAACTTGTTATAAGCAATCACTTTCCGGGCATGCAAATTTGCTGACGTGACATGCCTGGAATGTATGCCATTCTAATTGACCCGGTTGCACTCTACGTTAAATCGAATACGCATTCGTTACGGACAAACATAAAACCTTGCCCCAAAGCATATATATTGCATTGATCTTGTTAATATTGGATCAGTGCGGTTCGATTCACCGGCCAGAAACTAAAACAAGATGAATGAAATTTACAGATGCCATCTTGCATAAATTAACAAGAACCCACTAAATATTCCTAGTTTGGATAATAGATACAATTTAGCTTAGAAACAAACCTTCACATAGGGATACTATAGGTTCTAAGAGAAACAAAGTTTCCCTGTTTTTTAAAAATACAGCGCGTTGAGATAATAGTTAGCCATCTAAATTTGGCAATTTCCTTGTGTTACTTTTTTTCATCTATTCCAATTTCAATATGATTTTGGCTCGCGAGCTTCGCTAAGGAGTTGCAGACTCAGCGGTTCTTCCAGCTCGTGTAATACAATAATAAGCGATTATTATGGCCTGCCCCCACACGCCAATTCCACTCTCCCTAAGAGTATTAAAGATAAAATCATGTGCCACAGACCTAAAGCCCCGATTTTTCTATGGCCTAAACTCGCGCCTAAAAAGCAGAAGTTCCCCTTTTTCCTCATAGGATGTAAAGGAGTTACACACAAAATAAGCAAATGGCTCTTGCCTTAAAACAAGAAGCATTCTATGAGTGGCCTCTGAATTCCCAGATATTATGGAGTGATCGAATGGCACGTGTGACCGTCGAAGATTGCGTCGACAAGGTCGAAAACCGGTTTGAGCTGGTTCTGCTTGCCAGCCATCGCGCCCGGATGATTTCCAGTGGCTCGCCGCTGACAATTGACCGCGACAACGATAAAAATCCAGTTGTCGCACTTCGCGAGATTGCTGAAGAAACAGTGAGCCCTGAGGACTTGAAAGAAGACCTCATTCACTCTCTTCAAAAGTTCGTTGAAGTGGACGAGCCGGAAGCAGAAACAGCTCCAATGGTTCCTAGTGACCCTAAACAACTTCAGATTAATGCAGTTGACGATTCAGAAGTAGAATACGACAGCATCACTGAAGAAGAAATGCTGAAGGGGCTTGAAAGCCTGGTACCGCCGGAACGTTCCGACGACTACTAAACCGCCTTCTGCAAGATGTCGGCGTCGGCCGGGCCGGCGCCTCGCATTTTCTGGTCCGGCCCTAGCTTATTTAAAGTGAAGCGGCCGCCCGAAAATGATGCGTCAATATGAACTTGTTGAGAAAGTAACCAGCTACAATCCTAACGCGGATGAAGCACTGCTCAACAAGGCCTATGTTTATGCTATGCAAAAGCATGGCACCCAGACTCGTGCCTCTGGGGATCCATATATTTCCCACCCCCTCGAAGTTGCAGCAATCCTCACGGATCTGAAGCTTGACGACGCAACAATTGCAGTCGCCCTCCTTCATGACACCATTGAGGACACCGACGCCACTCGTGCAGAAATCGACCGCATGTTTGGCGAGGAAATCGGCAAGCTGGTCGATGGCCTGACAAAGATCCAGCGTCTGGATCTGGTCTCCCGCAAAGCAAAACAAGCTGAAAACTTCCGCAAGCTTCTGCTCGCGATTGCAGATGACGTTCGCGTTCTTCTCGTTAAGCTCGCTGACCGCCTGCACAACATGCGCACCCTGCATCACATGCGTGAAGACAAGCGCATGCGCATTGCAGAAGAGACCATGGAGATCTACGCTCCCCTTGCAGGCCGAATGGTATGCAGGATATTCGCGATGAGCTGGAAGACATCTCCTTTACAACGCTGTATCCAGACGCCCGCGACACCATTCGCGAGCGCCTCGCAATTCTGCACAGTAAGAACGAAAGCCTGATCACTGATATTGAAGAGGACCTGACCCAGCGCCTCGCCGATCAGGGCATCACTGCACGCATCAGCGGCCGCGAGAAGCGCGCCTATTCCATCTTCCGCAAGATGGAAGAGAAGTCTCTGGGCTTCGAGCAGCTCTCCGATATCTACGGCTTCCGCGCGATCGTACCAACTCCGGAAGATTGCTACCGCGTCCTCGGCGTCATTCACACAGCATGGCCATGCGTACCGGGCCGCTTCAAGGATTACATCTCCACGCCCAAGCAGAACGACTACCGCTCCATTCACACCACCGTTGTTGGCCCCAAGCGCCAGCGCGTTGAACTGCAGATCCGCACCGAAGCCATGCACCGCATTGCAGAAAACGGCATCGCGGCGCATGCGCTCTACAAAGACGGCGTCACCGGTGGCCGCAACATTCAGTCCATGACCGCTGAATCACGCGCCTATGGCTGGCTGCGTGGTACCATCGACTTGTTAGCACAGGGCGAGTCTCCAGAAGAATTTCTGGAGCACACCAAGCTGGAACTGTTTCACGATCAGGTTTTCTGCTTCACACCAAAAGGTCGCCTGATCGCACTACCACGCGGTGCGACCCCAATCGACTTTGCCTATGCCGTCCACACCGACATCGGTAACACCTGCGTTGGCTGTAAGATCAACGGACGTATTTCCTCGCTGGTCACCGAACTCACCAATGGCGATGAAGTAGACATCGTCCGCTCACAGGCCCAGACCCCTCCTCCAGCCTGGGAGAACATCGCAGTAACCGGCAAGGCCCGCTCCGCCATCCGCAAAGCAACCAAAGCCTCTGCGCGCCAGCAATATGGCGGCTTGGCAAGCACATTCTTGAGCGCACCTTCTCCCACGCTGGCAAGGACTTTGATGAATTGGCGCTCGAAGCGCACATCAAGAAGTTCAACATGGACACCACGCTCGACCTGCTCGTCGCGGTCGGAAGTGGAGATCTTCAGGCAAATGCCATTCTGGAAGTCGCTTATCCAGACTATGCCCCTGTGATGAGCGCAGAGCGCAATGCAAGCACACCACCCGCGGCAGGCTCCGCCTCCGAGGCTGGTTTGACTTGGACAAGGGCAGCTCGGTGAAGTTCAAGATTCCTGAAGGCTCTCCCGGCAACAGCTCAAACGGCTCACTACCGATCCGCACCAGCGTTTCCGGCTCCCTGCCTGTGCGTTTTGCCCCAAGCGGAGGCGCAGTCCCGGGTGATCGGATCGTCGGTATTCTCACACCGGGCATTGGTATCACCATTTATCCGATCCAATCTCCGGACCTGAAGGAATTCGACGACCAGCCAGAGCGTTGGCTTGACGTACGCTGGGACATTGACCCCAACGCACCGGAGCGTTTCCCGGCGCAAATTTGCGTGTTCGCAGTCAACGAACCCGGCTCACTTGCGGCTATCACGAAAGTGATTAGCGACCATCGCGGCAACATTGATAATATCAAAATGATCCGAAAAGCCTCTGATTTTCACGAGATGCTAATTGATCTTGAGGTATGGGACTTAAAGCACCTGAACTTGATCCTGAACCAGCTGCGTGCCAAACCTAATGTTTCCGAAGCGCAAAGAGTAAACGGCTAGCCGCTGAAAACAAAAAAAAGGGAAACCCATGGACCCCAAAGCAGTCCTGGACGTTTTCAGAGAAACACACGCCCTGAGGGAAGGACATTTCGTCCTTCCCTCAGGCTGGCACGGCTCAGCCTACCTGCAACGACAAAAGCTGCTAGAGCATCCCGACAAGGTCGAAATTCTGGCCTCCGAGTTGGTGAAGAAAATTGCAGCTAACCAGCTTCTCAACTTCTCGCATTTTGTTGCCCCCAGCTTAGGCGGCCTAATCGTCGCACTGCAAACTGCACGGATTATGCAAAAGAGTGCCCTATGGCTCCGCCGCGAAGCCGGACAGTTCACGACCGGCCCAGCCACCATTCCAAAAAAATTCAAATATATTTATAATTCAAGACGTTGTCGGAGCAGGTTATCTATGCCTATCCACAATTGAAGCCCTCCGCTCAAAGAGCATCAACCCATAGGGATTGGTTGCTTTATCGACAGGAGTCTCGACGAACCGGACCTAGGGATACCTCTAATATCTCTTGCTCCATTAAAACTACCAGTGTATGCAGCCGAGAATGTACCAAGGGAACTTGCTGAGATACCGGCCATAGAAACAACCCCAGTCGAGCCGTTTAAATGGCAAGATCAAAACTAAGCAAAGCACTTGACCCAAAATGATTTTTAAACGGCGGGACAAACCAACGAGAATAGAACGTATCCGCATAGCTGTGTGGCCGCGCCATAGCTGGTCTCGCTCCTTCAGGTACTTCTCAAAACGTGTTCTCCGCCTTTCAGCCAGCCCAAGAAAGATTGCAGCAGGCTTTGCCGCAGGCGCCGCAGCTTCATTCACACCCTTCCTTGGCTTTCATTTTATTCTCAGCTTCATACTGGCCTACATCTTACGCGGGAACTTTCTTGCAGCCGCATTGGGCACCGCCGTCGGCAATCCCCTTACCTTCCCGTTCATCTGGGCCAGCACATACAAGATTGGCCTTTACATCCTCGATCAGGAAGACAAGCCCCTACCAGATCTCAGTGACCATCTGGACCATTCCATGTTGTCACAGTCTCTGGACACGATTTGGCCAATCCTAAAACCCATGCTGATCGGCTCAGTCCCGCTGGGTCTGGCTGTCGGCATCTTTTTCTATTTTGTTGTGCTCGGTTCCGTATCAACCTATCAAAAAGCCCGGCATCACCGCTTTCGCACGAAAAGAAAGCTGGTAGAGAAAAACAGAAGAAAAAAATAAGGGCAAGTAACGCGAACCGATGACTGGGTTCTTGGCGATGAGCGAACCAACAGAACGTGCGGCCCGCCTCCTTTTTTGAACGAAGCACCTGAACAACCAACTCTGAAGGCTTGAGACATGTAGGTTCACAGGCCAATATGTCCGTGAGACAACGAGGCACAGATGATTATTGGCATTGGCAGCGATCTAAGCGATATCCGCAGAATTGAAAAAAACACTTTCCCGGTTTCCGGATCGTTTCACACAACGCGTCTTCACCGAGATTGAGCGGGCAAAAGCAGAAAGTCGCGCCAACAAGGCTGCAACCTATGCAAAACGCTTTGCGGCCAAGGAAGCCTGCTCCAAAGCTTTGGGCACAGGTCTGTCCATGGGCGTTGCCTGGAAAGAAATGGGCGTGGTGAACCTGCCAAGCGGTAAACCGACCATACATCTGACTGGCGGCGCAAAAGAAAGACTGGATAAACTTGTACCAAATGGCTTTGTGCCACGAATTGACCTTACAATTACCGATGATTACCCACTAGCACAGGCATTTGTTGTAATTTCAGCGTGGCCAGAGGACTGGCCCGGCCTCGAAGCGTGAAAACGTAAATGAACTGGATTGCAGAAGTGGCCTTGAACCGCTAATAGATCCACCTATGTGAATATAATTGTCGGGGACTGACTCGCCTTACAAAAGTGACGGGCACTAGGCCGAGCGAGTATTCTCTTACCACGAAGGATGAACATGAGCCAATCCAAAGAAAAGGAGCAGGAAGGCGGCGTATACGAGACCATTAAGGTCATCGCCCAAGCTCTTCTGCTCGCTCTGGTTGTTAGAACACTTCTTTTTCAGCCATTTTTTTATTCCTTCGGGCTCCATGAAAGACACTTTGCTGATCGGTGACTACCTTTTTGTCTCCAAATACAGCTATGGCTACTCAAAGTACTCTTTCCCGTTTGGTCTGGCCCCGTTTGACGGCCGCGTCTGGAGCGCTACTCCCGAACGCGGCGATGTTGCAGTCTTCAAGCTCCCGACAGACACCTCGATTGACTATATTAAGCGTGTCATTGGCTTGCCGGGTGATGAAATTCAGATGATCGACGGTATTCTGCACATCAACGGTGAACCTGTTGAGCGCAGACGTATTGACGACTACATCGAGAAAGACAGCTACGGCAACATCCAACAGGTTCCGCGCTACGTTGAGACACTTCCAAATGGCGTGAGTTATCAGACCCTCGATCTCACAACCAATGGCCCGCTGGACAATACGGGTGTTTATCACGTACCAGCAGGCCACTACTTCATGATGGGTGATAACCGGGATAACTCGCAGGACAGCCGTGTTACGTCCCTCGTGGGCTACGTCCCATTCGAGAACTTTATGGGCCGCGCTGAAATTATCTTCTTCTCAATCGAAGACAATCAGCCTGCATGGATGTTCTGGAAATGGCCTTGGAGCGTCCGCTGGGATAGAATTGGCGACCTGCTCTAAAGAGCTTCGTCCCCCCTTAGGGTTTCCGGTTCACGGAAAATCGCATAATTACATTTGAAGCAGTTTGGGTGATCCTAATAATCACCCAAACTGCTTTCTTAAGTCTGCAAAGCAGTCTTCAAAGGAATTAGCCGGAATATGGGCAAAAGAAAAAGACCGGTATCAGACGCAGCTCTGGAAGAGCGCATTGGCTACACGTTCACCAACAAGGAACTCCTTGTCCGGGCGCTCACCCATGCCAGCGCACTTCCCGTGGCAAAGGCCTCCCTGCACTCTTATCAACGTCTGGAGTTTCTGGCGACCGCGTTCTCGGCCTTGCCATTGCAACAATGCTGGAAGAAAACTTCCCCAAAGCAGATGAAGGGGAGCTTGCTCGCCGCCTCAACCAACTTGTAAAGCGCGAGACATGCGCTGAGGTTTCCAAGGCAATCGGCATTGGCCAATACATGCGCGTTGGTGAAGCGGAAGCACACACCGGCGGGCGAACAAAAACCGCTATTCTTGCAGACATGTGTGAGAGCCTGATTGCAGCAATTTACCTTGATAGTGGATTTGAAGAGGCCGAAAGCTTCATCAAGCGCTATTTTGCTGACAGAATGGTATCCTACACAGGCCCGTTGCGAGATGCCAAAACAACTCTTCAGGAGTGGGCACAGTCCAAAGGACGTCCTACCCCGCATTACGAAACAATTGCTCGCAGTGGTCCCGACCATGCCCCGATCTTCAAAATCCGCGTGAATGTGGAAGGCGTTGATCCCGGTGAAGCTGTCGGAAGCTCAAAGCGCATTGCAGAACAGTCCGCTGCCGAGAACATCCTGCGCCGCGAAGGCGTATGGAGCGAATAGGTCTTAAATGAACGACGAAAACAACAACAATGACCTGCCAGAGGGCATGAACTTCAACCTCGGCAAACTCAACGAAAACACACGCGCTGGCTTTGTCGCGTTGATTGGTGCGCCAAATGCGGGCAAGTCGACGCTACTGAACCAGTTGGTTGGCACAAAAGTTTCAATCGTCACCCACAAGGTGCAGACAACGCGCGCAATCGTGCGCGGCGTTGCCATTGAAGACGATAGCCAGGTGATATTCGTTGATACCCCAGGCATCTTTCGCCCGAAACGCCGTCTCGACCGTGCTATGGTCGACACAGCGTGGGGCGGCGCAAAGGACGCCGATGTGGTTGCCGTTCTCATTGATGCGAAAAAAAAGGCATCAATGAATCCGTTGAGCGCATCCTGAACGAACTGGAGCACATCAAGCTCCCAAAAGTTCTGATCCTCAACAAAATCGACATCACCAAGCGTGAACAGCTTCTGGCCCTAGCCGCGAAAGCCAACGAGTACACCAAGTTCGACCAGACCTTCATGGTCTCTGCGATCAACGGCTCCGGCACCAAGGACATCTTGAAGTACTTTGCCGAGCAGATGCCAAAAGGCCCATGGCTCTATCCGGAAGATCAAGCCTCCGACATTCCACTGCGTATGCTGGCCGCCGAAATCACCCGTGAGAAGCTTTATCTGCGCCTTCATGAGGAACTGCCTTACATCTCCACCGTCGAAACCGACAAGTGGGAAGACAAGAAGGACGGATCTGTACGCATTGAGCAAACAATCTTTGTTGAGCGCGACAGCCAGAAGTCAATCGTCCTAGGCAAGAACGGTCAGACCATTAAGGCCATTTCGAAAGCAGCACGCGAGGAGCTCTCCGAAGCCTTTGAAACAACGATCCATCTCTTTGTATTTGTGAAAGTGCGCGAAAACTGGTCTGATGACCCAGAGCGCTATCGCAACATGGGACTGGACTTCCCGCATTAGGCAACACCATGCAGTGGCAGGCAGAAGGCATCGTCATTGGAACGCGCAAGCAGGGTGAAAACAACATCCTGCTTGAGGTTCTGACACCAGACAAGGGCCGCTGCCTGGGTCTGGTTCGCGGCGGCAGATCCCGCCGCCAGCAACCCGCCCTGCAACTAGGCAACCACCTCAATCTTACCTGGCGCGCCGCTGGATGAGCATCTGGCTTCTTTACCGTTGAGCCCGTGCAATTACGTGCCGCTCACCTCATGCAAACCGCTCGCGCCATTCACGGCCTGCAAAGCCTGTGTGCGCAGATCCGCCTGTTGCCTGAGCGCGATCCCCATCCAAATCTGTTTCATGCGCTGGACGTTATCCTCGACCATCTGGAAGACCCACGAATTGGCGCAGCTTGTGCTTCGTTTTGAACTGGAGCTGCTCAACGAGCTTGGTTTCGGTCTGGACCTGTCGGCGTGCGCCGCCACAGGAACAAACGATGAGCTGGTTTGGGTTTCTCCAAAATCTGGCCGCGCCGTCTGCAAAACAGCTGGCCAACCCTACGCCAGCAAACTCCTGACACTGCCAGAGTTTATGAAAACGCCGCAATTGCGCCTCTCACAGGCGTTCAGATTTCGCAGGATGATATGGAGGCAGGCTTTTCCCTGACCGGCTACTTTCTATTCAGATACATTTACGAGCGCGCGGCATCCCTTGGCCACCTGCACGAGACAGCTATATCACCGCCCTCAAAAAAAGACTTCGCTGATCTGGCAGACGAATATTGAAGAACTTCGTCAATTCCCTTGAGGACCATTCCCGCCCGGTAAAATAATAACCGGACCCGTACTACGCCCTGCAAGCGGCACATACCGCTTTGTCGGAGGTGCCACATAAGGGTGTTGATCCTCTGGTGGTGGCTGAAACCAGCTTGGCCGCACGCCCGGAGCAACCCGCGCCTCACCCTGCCTGCTGCCAACCTGTGGGGCAGTTTGCTCATAGGGCGCGCCCTGAGACACGCTCCGGTCAAAATCAGCGGCATAACTGCACGACAAAACCGTAACCAAACCGCATGTCAGCGAAAAACCCTTCACCACTAAACTTTGCATTGCAAACACCTTTTCTCCCGGCCTGCAGCAACATGTAGCTTTCTGCACGCCCTAGACTACCCCAACGAGAATCAGGTCCTCTTAAGTCATTTTGGAAAATTCGAGCAATCCCTGAGGCCGGTTTTCGCCTCCACTGTTTGCAGTTGCTTGCACGGAATTAAGTATTCGCAGCAATGTATCACAGAACACGCCTCTTTCACCGCGATACAAACCTTTAAAAAGCGCTGTTTTCTGAGGATTTCATAGGCAGGTTGAAGCGAGACCATGGACAGAACAAGCCAAGAACGATAACCAAGTGTCATGGGACAAGAAGTGAGCGGCCATGATGGCCCGGAAACAATCGATCTTAAAGGTGCTTTGGAAGAGCGTTACCTCAGCTACGCTCTGAGACCATCATGCATCGCGCACTACCAGATGTGCGCGATGGCTTGAAACCGGTGCACCGTCGTATCCTTTATGGCATGCGCCTGTTAAAGCTCGATCCAAATCAGGGCTTTAAGAAGTGCGCGCGCGTTGTCGGTGACGTCATGGGTAAATACCACCCGCACGGTGACGCTGCCATCTACGACGCCCTTGTCCGCCTCGCTCAAGACTTCTCCGTTCGCTATCCGATGGTGGATGGTCAGGGCAACTTCGGTAACATCGATGGCGATAGCGCCGCTGCAATGCGTTACACCGAAGCCCGCATGACCGATGTGGCCACCCGTATTCTGGATGGCCTCAACGAAAACGCTGTCGACTTCCGCGAAACTTATGATGGTCTGGACTCAGAGCCCGTTGTCCTTCCGGGCAGTTTCCCGAACCTTCTGGCAAACGGCTCCACAGGTATCGCTGTGGGTATGGCAACGTCCATCCCGCCGCACAACGCTTATGAGCTTTGCAACGCCTGTCAGCTTCTGATCTCGAAACCGGATGCAGAAGTCGAAGAGTTGCTTGAGCACATCAAGGGGCCTGACTTCCCGACTGGCGGCACCATCGTCAACGATAACGGCTCCATTCTGGAAGCCTACAAGACAGGCCGTGGCAGCTTCCGTACCCGTGCCAAATGGCACAAGGAAGAAGGCGCACGCGGCACCTACAACATTGTCGTCACCGAAATTCCATATCTCGTTCAAAAGTCCCGTCTGATCGAGAAAATCGCTGAACTCCTGATGGCACGCAAACTGCCATTACTGGATGATGTTCGCGATGAATCTGCTGAAGACGTACGCGTGGTGCTTGTACCCCGCAACAAGAACGTCGACCCTGAACTCCTCATGGCCTCCCTATTCAAGCTGACGGATCTGGAAAACAGATTCTCGCTGAACATGAACGTCCTGTCCAAAGGCGTCGTGCCAAAAGTCATGAGCCTGAAGGACGTCTTGAAAGAGTGGCTTGAGCACCAGAAAGAAGTTCTGGTTCGCCGCTCCAACCACAGGCTGGACCAGATCAACCACCGTCTTGAAGTTCTGGAAGGCTATTTGATTGCCTACCTGAACATCGACGAAGTCATCCGCATCATCCGTGAAGAGGACGATGCCAAGGCCTCTCTCATTCAGGCTTTCGAGCTGACAGACGTTCAGGCCGAAGCAATCTTGAACATGCGCCTGCGCTCCTTGCGCAAGCTCGAAGAATTCGAGATCAGAAAAGAACACGATAAGCTCTCCAAGGAAAAAGCAGGCCTAGAGTCCCTCCTCGCCTCCGAAAAGAAGCAGTGGAACCGCGTTTCAAAACAGGTTGGCGAAATCGGCAAGGCCTATGGTCCTGAGACTGAAATCGGAGCGCGCAGGACTGACTTCAGCACCGCCACGGACCATGACCTGGAAGAGATTCATCAAGCCATGATCGAGAAGGAACCAATCACGGTTGTTATCTCACAGAAAGGCTGGATTAGAACTCTCAAGGGTCATGTTCAGGATGTGAGCAACCTCATCTTCAAGCAAGGCGACGAGCTGCACCTGTCCTTCCACGCAGAAACCACCAGCAAGATCCTGATTTTCACCAGCGGTGGTAAGTTCTATACTCTTGGCGCAGACAAGCTGCCGGGCGGTCGCGGCCACGGTGAGCCAATCCGTCTGATGCTGGATATGGACGAGACGCAAGAAATCATCAGCGCCTTTGTACATGACCCAGAACGCAAACTCCTGATGTCCACCGACGGAGCATATGGCTTTGTGGTTCAGGAAAAAGATGTGATCGCCAACACCCGCAAGGGGAAACAGGTACTCAACGTGACAGCCCCAGCAAAGGCAGTCCTGTGCGTACCGGCTTCTGGAGACTATGTAGCTGTAATCGGCCACAACAGAAAACTCCTCACCTTCCCGCTTGCGCAGATTGCAGTGATGACAAGAGGCCGGGGCGTACGCTTGCAACGCTACAGGGATGGCGGCATCTCCGACATAAAAACCTTCAATTCAGACGACGGCCTCACTTGGACCGATACATCTGGCCGCACCTTCAAACGCACACTGGAAGAACTTCAGGATTGGCGCGGGGACCGTGGTCAAGCGGGCCGCCTACCACCAAACGGCTTCCCAAGAACCAACAAGTTTGGTGGAAATTCAATGAGTTAAGCGGAGGTTCGGAATCAACTTCTTCGTACCATGCCGTATACCTACAAAACAGAGCCTCACGGGCTCTGTTTTTTGTTTCAGCTGAATCTGTCTGTCAGAAAAAAACTTCTAAGTATCTATAAACGCAGGAGATCTAAACGGTAACAACGCGAGATACAGAGTATCAACATAGGTAGAGGTGCGCGTCAGGCGTCCTCCTGTCAGCAATCCAACAGCACCGCCCTTTTGCTTGATATTGTCCGTACCATAGATCTCGTCAATCGCATGCCCAAGCTCCATACCGGAGCGGATCAGGTGCATCACCTTCTCCGGCAATGGCAGCAGCATGGAGCGGCTGGCCGAGACCTGCCCTTCACGAGAAATCACCACCATCCATGCAAAGGTGTACGCCATCCCGTGCAGCACGCAAATACCGCCTTCTAGCCCAACGCCGAAATCCGCATTTGCCTCTGCCTCCAATGCGTTTTGCGCACGCATCACAGCACCTGATGTGTTTCCTCATCACTCATGGCTGGTCAGGAACTCCAGAAGGAACAGTTGCAGAAACCAGTTCAATCTCGTCAGCAGGAAATTGCGCTCTGAACGCCTCAAGCGTGGCGTTCACCTTGACCGGATTCTGGGAGGCGACAACAACTTTCATGGAAAGACTCCTGATCAGTCACAGTGTCTCAGACATATCATCACAGAGAAAGTGAAACCTCACATAAAGATAGGCCCGAGACAAAAGGCTGGAGCATCACCAGCTTGATGTTGGAATGCTCTAGCGGTTCTTCAGCAGACGCTGCTTTTCGCGGTTCCAGTCACGCGTCTTTTCGGTCTGGCGTTTGTCATGGGCTTTTTTTACCCTTGGCAAGAGCACTTCCATCTTGGCACGCCCATCTTCATTAAAGTAGATTCTGAGCGGCACTATGGTCTTGCCTTCTTTTTGAACAGAAGCAAAAAGCTTGTTCAATTCGCGGCGGTGCATCAGCAGTTTGCGAGGACGGCGGGGCTCATGATTGAATCGGTTGCCCTGCGTGTATTCAGGAATGTAGATGTTGTAGACCATCATCTCGCCCCGATACTCAGCCGCATAGCTTTCTGCAATGTTGCTCTTGCCTTGGCGAAGAGACTTTACTTCAGTCCCCTTCAGCTCAATGCCAGCCTCAAACACATCTTCAATCTCAAAGTTAAAACGGGCCTTCCGGTTTTCCGCAACAACCTTGCGCCCGGGAACGCCACCTTTTTTGGCAGCCATTTCTTTTCCTTATATCACTCAATAGAAAGCTCCGCGCACACTCAAAAAGGTGCGCGGAACACTGGATTAGTTGATCAGGCCAGCATGGACCATAGCCTTGCGAATGGTCTGCTGAGTTTCTTCAGTAACTTTGACCAAAGGCACGCGCAGCTCCTCTTCCATAAAGCCAAGCAGGGACAAAGCATACTTTGGACCAGCTGGATTGGGCTCAATGAACATAGCTTCGTGCAGAGGTGCAAGTCGGTCCTGAATGCTCAGCGCGGTTGCAAAATCTCCTGCAAGACACGCCTCCTGGAACTGTGAGCACAGCGCTGGCGCAACGTTTGCTGTCACGGAGATACACCCATGACCACCATGAGCCATAAAGCCAAGCGCGGTGATATCTTCACCGGACAGCTGGATGAACTCTTTGCCACACATATGACGCTGCATGGAGCGCGAGCAAGGTTAGCCGTTGCATCTTTCACACCGACAATGTTGTCCACTTCATCAAACAGCTCGGCCATGGTTTCAGGCAGCATGTCAATTATGGAGCGCCCCGGAATGTTATAGATGTAGATGGGAAGATCTACAGAAGCAGCAATCGCCTTGAAGTGAGCCTTCAGCCCTGCCTGATTTGGTTTGTTATAATAAGGCGTGACCGACAAAATTGCATCCGCCCCCACTTCCTGTGCGTGCTGCGCAAATTCAATCGCTTCAACCGGATTATTTGAGCCCGCTCCGGCCATCACCGGAACACGGCCAGCAGAAACCTCAACCGCCATCTGTACAACGCGCTTATGCTCGTCAAAAGAAAGTGTTGGGCTTTCACCGGTTGTTCCCACGGGGACAAGCCCATGGGAGCCCTGTTTTATCTGCCAATCCACGAATTCCCGGAAGGCCTTCTCATCCACTTTGCCATCCTTAAAAGGGGTGACAAGTGCTGGGATTGATCCTCTAACATTTCAGGTTCCTCGTTGGATTACATATAAACAGAGCAAAATTAACCAATCCCTCAAAGGGGTGGCAAACCGTAATTTGATCTAGCCCATCTCGACAATATCACCAAGACCTTCTGTTATTAGATTCAGGAATTTTTTTTGTGCTCATATTTAGGCCAGCATCACCTGTGAGTATGATAGGTCGATAGGCGAAACATTAAACAGATATTTACTCTGTTTGTGGCAAACAGAGTATTGGATTTTTTGCGAATTAAACCATCCGGTGCGTATTCTGCCGGATAAACAACACTCAGGTGAGACTGGCCGACGAGTAGTATGCGTATCCGTAAGCTTCTTCTTGTATCGACACGAGTTAGTGCAATTGCAATTGCAACGACTTTTTCAGCATCGGCATTTTCTGCTGTATCCTCTTTAAATCACAGCACAATTCCGGTTCCGAATCCCGTCAAATCCGTGCGTGCCGTTACCTTGGCAGGCCAACAGACCGCCTTACAAAGCGTGCAGCGCATGGCAATGCCGCGCTCCAAACCCTCTGCAGCGGCAAAGGTTTGACAGTCAGCGCAAACAGCACTCAGCTGTCCAGTTACGCGCCAGTGGCACCTGTTCCCAATGGCAAAAATCAAGTAGCAAACCGCCCTTCCAGACCGTTAAACGCGGTGGAAGCAACTTCATCCTTAACAAACTCTTATCCACAGGGATTGAGCACAGCTCAAGCAACCGGACCAATCGAGCCGCTGAAGACGGTCTTAGAGCACGTCAAGGCCGGGCGTCTGGATGAAGCCCTGCGCGCCCGCAATGCTTTACCGGACAACCTTGACCGCCGTTTGGCAGATTGGTTCATTATGCTGCGCGGCGGCCCGCAAACGCCGGTCACCCATATCGCTCAGTTCGCAGCAAGCGCTCCACATTGGCCAACGGCACAGGTTGTACGCGCGCGCGGAGAAGCCGCCCTTGCGGCCTCCAACCTGACACCAACGCAAGTCATTGGCGCATTCGGTTCAAGTGTACCTGAGACCAATGACGGCAAACTCGCGCTTGCAAAAGCTTATTTAGCGCAGGGCAACAAAAGCGATGCTGCAAAACTTATTCGCACTCTTTGGCAAAAAAAACTGTCATGGAACCCGACGAAGAGGCTGCACTCCGCAAAACCTTCGGCAGTCTCCTGAGCCAGAAAGACCATCGCCTCAGAGCAGAAATGCTGCTTTATCGTGACAGAGCCCGTGCTGCCGAACGCCTACTTTCCGAGCTATCACAGGACGAACAGACTTACGTCAACGCCCGCATCGCAAGCATCCGCAAAAACAGGGACGCGCTCAGCAAGCTAAGAAACGTCCCGCGCAGCATGCAGTCGGACACCAACTACCAGTATGCACTGATCGAGCACTACCGAGTGCAAGGCGATTACGAGACTGCGGCAAAACTTATGGAGGCAGCCCCAACCGATCCCGCCCTTTTGCTCAATGGTGACAGTTGGTGGCAGCAGCGCCGCGACATCTCCCGCGAAATGATAGAGGCAGGCCACCCACGCCGCGCCTATAACATTGCCGCTCACCATGCTGCGGAAACTCCGGGCATGATTGTTGAGGCTGAATTTCATGCCGGATGGTTTGCCCTGCGATATGTTGGGGATCCAAATCTGGCCGAACCACACTTCAAGCGCATTGCCAAGCTCGGCACCACATCACAAACCCTGTCCCGCGCCTACTACTGGCTCGGTCGCACTCGGGAAGCCCTCAATGATACGCAGGGTGCCATCTCATATTACCAGCAGGCAGGTGCGTTCCAGACCTCCTATTACGGTCAGCTGGCACTGGCAAAGCTCGGCATCAATCAACTGCCATTAGCAGCCCTTCCGCAAGTGACTGAGGCAGATCAGGCCGCGTTCAATCAGAACGAACTCGTTCATGCCATCAAACGAATTGACGAAGCCGGGCTGCACAATGATTCACTGTTGTTCTATACGCATCTGGCACGGACACTTCCGACAAACGGACAACTCAGGCTTCTTGCCGAGCTGGCGGAGTCCCGTGGCATCTACCAGTGGTCAACAATGGTGGGACGTCTGGCACAGGCTGAGCGCGCTGAGGCAGCTCCACTTGCTTACCCAACCAACGCGCTTCCGCCCAAAACACGCATAACAAAAGGCATTGAAACACCAGTCGTTTATGCGATCGCTCGACAAGAGAGCTCATTTAACCCAGAAGCACGCAGCCCTGCTGGCGCGCTAGGATTGCTTCAGCTGATGCCGGGAACAGCTCGCGAGACCGCTCGCAAACTCGGTGTCTCCTACACAAAATCACGGCTCACCTCAGACCCGGCCTACAACGCCACACTTGGCGCTGCATTTCTGGGTGATTTGGCAGCCGAATTCGATGGGTCCTACATCCTTACCTTTGCAGCCTACAATGCAGGAAAGAACAAGGTGAAGGAATGGATTGAACGCTTCGGTGATCCACGTAATCCAAGCGTCGATCCAATTGATTGGGTTGAATCAATCCCTTACACCGAAACACGGAACTACGTGCAGCGCATTACTGAAAACCTTCAGGTCTATCGCTACAAGCTCGAAAACAAGCCGCTCACCATTACACAGGACCTGACACGCGGCTATCAATGAGCCCTGCGCAAAACCTATGCAATATAAAGAGCCCGGCAATATTGTCGGGCTCTTCGCATCTCTTAAAGAATGCTCCTTCGACCCCATCACCTAACAACTCCCGCAACTTTGACAAGACACCTGCATAAACCTGACCTATGGTGATCATAGCAAAGTCAGCGATTCATCAGGCTCCTTTCCTGAGACCAAACAAGGACATCAGGAAGGCATACTCCGTACCCAAACGCGGTTTTGATAAAACGGATTTCGAGCAGAGCAGCTGAACAACCGCTGAAAACTTGGAAGCATTTTGGGAGGGCTTCATGCTTCAAACCTCTGACTACATTGACAGTGACCTTCAAAACGTAACCGGCGCAACCCGTTTCACTTGGAAAGCCAGCGACGGGATCACCCTGTCAGCGCACCTTTGGGAGCCTGAAGAGCCGCGCGAGCCAACGGTACTCTGCCTGCCCGGCCTCACAAGAAACACCCGAGATTTCTACCACCTAGCAAACTTTCTGAAGAAGAACGGCCTCCGCGTCATCGCCATGGATTACCGTGGTCGCGGCCTGTCAGACCACTCTGATGACTTCAGAACCTACAGCCTCAGTCAGGAGGCAGACGACATAGATCGCGGCATCGAAGCACTTGGCCTTGAGAAGTTTACACTCATCGGCACCTCCCGTGGTGGCCTCCATGCGATCTTTATGGCGCAGCGCTACCCAGAGCGCCTCTTGTCCGTCATTATCAACGATATCGGCCCCATAATCGAGCCAGCTGCCCTTGGTGATATAATCGCTTCAGTAGGCGCAGTGATGAAACAGCCGAACATGCAGGCAGCAGCCAAACACCAGGCATCCATCCATGGAGCCACATTCACAACCATGTCGGAAACAGACTGGATAACCTTTGCCAATCAACTATATGCCCCGGATTCTGATGGCGTAGTCCTACGCTACGACAAACGCTTGGGTGACACGATCCGTGGAGAAAACAACCCCGCTCCGGAGGGGAATCTCTGGGACTCTTTCAGCGCTCTGCAACCAATCCCCCACCTCCTGATTCACGGAGAAAACTCGCCCCTTCTCTCGGCAAACACCGTCGAAAAAAATGCAGCAGGCGCACCGGAAGATGGAAGTCCTGACAGTTCCCAATCAAGGACACGCCCCCTTGCTCTGGGATCAACTCACTCAAAACCGCATTCTGAATTTCATCCTCACAAACGCATGACCCAAACAAAAAAGAGGAGCTGGATTGTAAGATCCAACTCCCAAGTCCTTCAAGAAACTTGAATTTTAGAAGGTCTTTTGGACCCTGAACAGTGCGCTGGCTTCATCAAAATCTTTCGTCTCCTCTGGAGATGTCCTCACATAACCAAGATCAACGCCCATCTCCAGACCCGCTACAGGCGACCAAACAAGGTCCCAATCCAGTGAAACTCGGTTGAAATCAGGAAGCGGCGCACCAGTCGGCGTATCAACCACCGCGTAACTCGCATCGAAGTCCGTTCTCACATCAGGTGTCACGTAGTGCGTTAACCCGCCGGAAAACGACAGTGCCTCGGTTTTGCGGGTATCACCGCCAATGTAGTAGGCATCAAAAACCTCATCGTCATCAATGCCCACGTAAGAAACAGCACCGTTTCCGTATTGGAACTGCACAGCCATAGCATCCTGACTACCCAATTGTGGCAGATTAATTAATCGACCCAGCCCAAC
>BAXV01000052.1 GCA_001310715.1 Pseudovibrio sp. JCM 19062 | reverse complement strand
AAATTACTTCTGAAGGTTAAAGCTGAGACTGCGGAGATCGCTAAAGTCGAATCCCATCCAAAGCTTGAAGGCCGCCAGATGATGATGGTGCTTGCACCTATTTCTCGTTAACAGGCTCAGGTTGAAGCGCTCCAGCATGGTTTCTGTGTAGCTACTCAACCGAAGTCCCAGAGATTTTTGAAAATACCCGGCACATCGTGTCGGGTATTTTCATTTGGCGGCTGCAAAACGAGGCAGAAGAGGGTGCCTTCACAAAAGGAAGCTTGACCAGCTTCAGCCCGCCCGCAGGAAATGGGTGTATGCTCACACGATATCGCGGTCGATGCCATCTTGCGCCCCAATTGAGAGACTATCGAAGGTGCACAACGAGACGCCAGCCGTCAGCTGCTTGCTGATTGCGTCGGCACCACGGTTAAGCTCGGCATCAGGGTTTGATGGAGCAGACCTTATGTCTGTAAGGGGAGGGAAGTGATGTCTAACACCCAACTGGCACTGCATCACCAGCGCATGAAAAGCCTTATTGCTTATACGGCCACATCAATGGAAACACCCCATCCATCACCGTTTGGCGGTGCAGTCTACTCCGCTGAAGGGGAGTTGCTGGCACAAGCTTATGATAGCGTGATCAAGGAGTGTGATCCAACCTGCCACGGTGAGATCAACGCCATCCGACAGGCGAGCAAAACCCACAAGACCCGGAGTTTTGCCGGAGGCATCCTTTACAGCACCTGCGAACCCTGCGCCATGTGTATGGCCGCTACCGTGTGGGCTGGCTTTGGTACTCTGGTTTTCGGAGCCTACACAAACGAAGACGCCACCCACTTCTGGCCTCAGGAGATGGACCTGCGTGCACGCGAGATCGCAGAGCATATGGTCGAGCGGCCAAAGATAAAGATTTACGAGGGGGTAGAGCGGGAGGCTTGCCAGCATCTCTTCACAAAATGTGCCGCCGCCCATAAGCGGCTCGGCATCGTGATTTGACGGAGTTTTTTTGGCCTCCAGCGGTGCTTTCTTGCACACTCTGATGAGGCTGAGCGGATAAACTGCGCGAACTGGGACCAATCCCAGCAAATCCGGAGGGAATCCTCTTGCATTCCCTCGCTGGCAGTTTTATAAGGCCGCGTTCAAAGTCGCCCGGCGGTTTCCTGTGTCTTGTCCTAGTACAAGAATCAAGCAGGAATTATAGGGCATGCCGTGGCGGCTTCTGATGCATCCATTGCAAATTTTTGGTCAGTTTACTGATCATCACAAGAAAGGACGCAAAATGCCCAAGTTGAAGACGAAGTCTGGAGCCAAAAAACGCTTCAAACTCACCGCGACTGGCAAAGTTAAATGTGGCCAGGCTGGCAAACGCCACGGCATGATCAAACGCACGACTAAGTTCATCCGTAACGCACGTGGTACAACCACGCTGTGTGATGCAGATGCACGTATCGTGAAAAAAATATCTGCCTTACGGCTAAGCCTTAAAACCTGACACTAGGAGACTACCATGTCACGTGTAAAAAGAGGCGTCACCGCCCACGCTCGTCACAAAAAAAAGTTATTAAGGCAGCCAAAGGTTACTACGGCCGTCGTAAGAACACCATTCGCGTTGCTAAGCAGGCGGTCGAAAAAGCGGCACAGTACGCTTACCGCGACCGTAAAGCTCGCAAGCGCAACTTCCGTGCTCTCTGGATCCAGCGTATCAACGCAGCGACCCGTGAACACGGCATGACCTACGGCCGCTTCATCGATGGCTTGAACAAAGCTGGCATCGAAGTTGACCGTAAGGTTCTTTCTGACCTCGCGATCAATCAGCCAGACGCATTCAAAGCACTGGTTGAAAAGGCGCAGGCTGCTGTAGCTTAAGTGCTATAGTAGAAAGCAGAAGCTTTTTGAAAAAGGCAGGTTCCGCAAGGAGCCTGCTTTTTTTTGTGTTTGTTCTCTTGATCTATAAGAAGGACGCATTCTTTCTCTGTGAAATTAGCTCCCAAAAAAACTGTAATCTCACACAGGCCCAATCACCTTTTGCAAGCACACAGACTGGGTGTCCTTGTAGCCTTGTGATTCATAAAAGCCTGCTGCCTGAGCGTTGTCGCCACGAACCAGCAACTGCACTTTCCAGATGCCCCGCGCCCGAAGCCAATCCTCTGCCGCGTTTGTAATCGCCTTGCCCAGTCCTTTGCCCTGATAATCGGGTGAGTGCTCACATAGTAAAACCATCCACGATGCCCGTCCTCGCCGCACATGATGCTGGTACAATCGCACCGTCCAACTCACCCACCAGAACCGTAGAATGCGCGCCTTCCAGCGCCTTTTCGATATCCCGCACCGGATCATTCCACTCCCGGTAGACCCCGGCAGCTTTCCAAAGAGCAATAACAGCGTCTTGATCCGACAGACGCATTTCACGACAAAACATATGCACCACACATCGTAAGTAGAAAACGGAGGTCTTATCACAGGAGATTTTGCGATTATTCTATGTAATCCAGTAAGTTGGGTTTGAGAAGCGTAATAATAACAAGGTTAATAGTCTTTAAGTAAAACTATGAAAGTCTCTCTGTAACTGAGAGGTTTTGACATGGCTTTTTTTTAAGCGCAACGCACAAATGCTTGATGAAATCGCCGCAAATGACCGAGAGGGAGCGCTTGGTCAGCTGGCAGTGACGGAAAGAGAAGAGCCGGACAACTCCATTGCGAGTGCGCGCTTGTTTGATGAACTGGACGCGCTCGCGCTGGACATGGCAGCAGCTGCGGGAGAGCTGGATGCCGTTAACAACACCGCTGGTGCCCTACAAACCGCCATGGAGAGCCTGCAGGAGGCCTCAGGGCGCGTTGTTGAAAGCAATAGGGAAGTGAGCGAAGCTGTTGAGCAGACCGCTGAGCAAACCTCCAGCGCAAAGGATACCATGTCCAAATCCCAGCAGGCGGTGAGCGAGGCGCTTGCCAACATCAACAGCCTGTCGAATACCATCAGTAACATCAATAGCCAGCTGGAAGGCCTTCAGGCCTCGTTTGCCAACGTACGCCAGTTCTCCAGCTCCATTGATGCCATCGCCCGCCAAACCAACCTGCTGGCTCTAAACGCAACCATTGAAGCCGCACGCGCTGGTGACGCTGGCAAAGGCTTTGCGGTTGTCGCCAGCGAAGTCAAAGCGCTTGCAAACCAGACCTCGGTTGCAACTGAGCAGATCGACCAGACCATTCTCCAGCTTGGCAAGGAAGCCGACACTCTGGTGGATCTGGGGAAGGGCGCTCTGGATACGGTGGCGACTGCTGAATCCGGAACCCAATCCATCAACGAGCTCTTCCACGAGCTGGAAGCGACGGTCGAGAACATCTCCGCCAACACGGATTGCATCCGCACAGCTTGCGCCAACAATGATGCCGACACAGAAGAGCTGCTGCGCAACCGCGATGAAATGATGGGCGTTGTCTCCGCAAATACCCAGAGCATCGAAACGGTAACAGGCCAGATGCTGGAAACATCACAGACCGCCGACGCCTTTCTGGCGGAAGTGGCTGTCGAACATGGCGACAACCTCAATCAGAAAATGATCGAAATCGCAAAAGAGACCGCAGGCAAGACGATTGCGGCGTTTGAAGCGGAAGTGGACGCAGGCCGGATCTCAATCAACGACCTCTTCGATTTTACCTACACGCCCATTGAAGGAACCGACCCCGCCCAGTTCATGGCGCCGTTCACGCAAATGACTGACCGGGTGCTCCCATTCATTCAGGAGCCCGTCAAAAATCAGGACGACCATATCATCTTCTGCGCAGCACTGGACCTGAATGCCTACCTTCCAACCCACAGCAAGGAATACTCCAAACCACAAGGCAATGACCCGGTCTGGAACGCAGCAAACTGCCGCAATCGTAGAATGTTTGATGATCGCACAGGGTTGAATGCAAGCAAGAACACCAAGGACTACAGCCTGCAAACCTATCGTCGTGATATGGGGGGCGGAAAGGTGATGATGATCAAGTTGGTCTCGGCACCAATCTGGGTCAAAGGCCGCCACTGGGGCAATACCCTCATTGCATTTAATGCCTGATCTGAAAAAGGCGGGCTGATCACAGCCCACCTTAAAACACCAGTGCCTTCCCAAAAACGGAAAGGGCCTACAACTCGCCGCGGATTACGTAGCGAAGTATATCGACCACCTGATCCGGCTCTTCTGCAACGGCCATCGCCGCCGCATCAACTTCCTTCAACGGGTGGGTCAATGCCGGATCGTGCAGCACGATGATGCTCTTACCCAAAGCGGATGCATAACCGGCATCAAATGCCGCATTCCACTGCCGCCATTTGTCACCAAAGCGCACCACGACAACATCGGCTCCAGAGAGCAGCGTGCGGGTGCGAATAGCGTTGACCTTCGCCCCCTTGTGGTCTCTCCAGAAGTTGCTTTCTTCCGCGCCCAGAATCTCTGCACCGCAATCATCGCTGGCTTCGTGATCCAGCACAGGGCTGTCGAAGTGGACAGGCAGGCCTGCCTCAGCCGCACCATGCTCAATCCGCTCTCTCCAATCACTGTGGATCTCACCTGAAAGATAAACACGCCACGTTTCATCGGCTCGCCTTCCCAAAAGAATCTGCATTGCCCTCAAATTTTAGGAGGGGTTGTAGCCAGGTTCAAGGTCCATCAGCTGATTAGTGACGCTTCTCATGACACGATCACGTCGACGTTCCATAGTGGAGAGGCGGTTTTGTGCAAGCAGAAGCTCTGCGCGGGCCAGATAAGCATCCATCCGGGCAGCCTCTGCTTTTTGGCGGCAAGCTTTTTGTCCTCGCTTGACTTGCAGTTCTTACCGCGCGCTTCCTCTTCCAGGTCATCAATACGGTACTGAATCTGCCGCATATCCTCATGCGCGCTCTCTGCGGCCTCATTGGCCACATAAAGTTGGTTGCCAAGTGAATAGCCGACCTTGAAGCCTTCCTCGCTCGCAACTGGGCAAACACCGCGATAGCTCTTGTCCTGACGGCCCTGCTCAAAGCCGGAGATCGGGGTGCAGTAACTTTGCAGGCCAAGTGTTCGCCCCGCCATATAGGCATTTACATCCGGCGTAACGCCATACTTGCTGCAAGCTTTTGTATGTTCATTGAGCTTGTCGGAGGTGAAACCGGCACGCCCGTCAACAACCCCAATGCCCTGCCAATCGCCGGTCTTGCAATCGTCCTCGGAAAGTGAGGCACATCCGCTCAGCGTCAATCCAATCGCAGCAACAATAAATCCTAGTCGCATCCCCAAAAAAACCTTCGTAATAGTCCACTCGAAACCGCGATCCCGCAAATCTGAATGAATAAAAATTGAAACTATGAAAACCTAAATAGGAGGCATAGCCTGAACACTTGCTGAATACAACTGTTCACTATATGTTCCTTTTTAGGAATCGGGTTTCTCTCGATTCGGGAGATCATTTTTTATTGATATTGGATAGTCCGATGACGAAAACCATTGAGTTTAAGGGACGCTGTCTATGTGGTGCGGTCGCGTTTGAAGGCACCGCACCGGATGAGCCGGTCAGCAGCTGCCATTGCAAGCAATGTCGCCAATGGGGCAGTGGCCCGTTTGATGCTTACAGCGTACCGCTGGCGAATCTGAAGTTCACCTCAGGTGAAGATGCCGTCAAATTCTACGAATCCTCTGAGTTTGCCCGCCGCGGCTTTTGCCCAAATTGCGGATCAAGCCTGTTTTGGCATGCCGACCGCCACCCTGACTGGAAAGACCGCATCGCAATTGCAGTGGGAGCGCTGGAACAGCCAACAGGCCTCACCGCTGGGCCGCATATCTTCTGCGCCGGCAAGGGGGACTACTACGAGATTGAGGACGACCGACCTCAACATGCTGACGAAGATTGATTGAGGGAGGAAGACATGTCGGAAACGCAAAGTTTCAAAGCAAAATGCCTGTGTGGTGAAGTCTCATTCAAAGCAGAAGCGCCTCTCAAGGAGGTTGGCTTATGCCACTGCTCAATGTGCCGCCGCTGGAACAGTGGCCCGTACCATGCGGTGGGAATCCCGCTAGATGCTTTGAAGGTTGAGAGCGGCGAGGAGAACATCTCCTACTATCGCTCCTCCGAATATTCCAAGCGTGCGTTCTGCAACAATTGCGGTAGCAGCTTGTATTATCACGGAGATAATATACCCGAGATTGCTCACAAAGTTTACTTCAGCGCTGGACTGCTGGAAGAGCCGACAGGCTTGAAGTTGGCAGGTCACATCTTCTGCGCCAGCAAGGGCGATTACTACGAGATAGAAGGAGACCTGCCTCAACACGAAACAGTCGAATAATATCGGTGCAAATAGAGCGCGGTTGGATCAGAGCACGTTTTTTTACAGGCTCTAGTTCCAGCCGTTCTTCCACATATAGTCCAGTGCGTCCCGATAGGTCGGGAACTTGAACTTATACCCAGCGCGCCTTCAGCTTGGCATTGCTTGCCCGCTTCACTTCGCCATAAAACGTGATCGCCATCGGCGAAAGATCCGCATCTTCAAAGGCAATGGCTGGCGGCGGCTCCACACCCATCAGCCAGCAGCATATTCCACCACGTCTTCCGGTGGACACGGCGCATCATCGCACACGTTGAAAATACCCGAGGCATTGTTCTCAAACGCACGCTGCACAGCTCCGGCAATATCCGCCACGTGAATACGGTTGAAGACCTGCCCCTCTTTGATAATCCGGCGTGCTTTGCCTTTTTCCAGATTACAAAGCGCATTTTGGCCACGCCCATAAATGCCCGCAAGGCGTAAAATACTGACAGGAATTCCAGTCTCTTCAGAAAACGCGAGCCAGTCCTTCTCCGCCTTCAGCCGCTGGATCGAGCGTTTGGAGGTTGGGTTACAATCTGCTGTTTCAGTGATCCAGCGACCTTGATGATCGCCATAAACCCCAATGGTAGACAGGTAGCAAATGGCCGCTGGTTTTGCCTCTGCCAGCGCATCTCTGGCAGCATTCAACAGAGGGTCACCCTGATCTGTAGGCGCAGCTGAAACCAAAATATGGGTCGCAGACGTAATCGCCTCCAGCAGCTCTTCACTTGCTGTCTCACCGTCAAACAGGATAGGCTCCAGCCAATGGACCGCAGCTCCTCTATCTTCTCTGGCGAGCGGGTGGTTCCGCCGATCCATGAGAACTCGGTTCCAAACATTTTCACAAAGTGACGAGCCGAATATCCAGCCCCCAAAATCAACAAGCGCATTCCATGCTCCCCGGCATATGTCTACAGCTTCAGGTAGTTCCTGCGCACTTCATAAAGCATCACAGCCGTTGCGACAGCCAAATTCATTGAATCAGCTTGCCCTGCCTGAGGAATTTTGACCAGCTCAGAGCAAGTATCAGCAAGTTTATCACTCAAACCTGCCTGCTCATTGCCCATCATCAAAATCACAGGTTCTTTATAATCTACAGCACGATAGTCTTTTTCACCCCGCAAATAGGTGCCGACCACAGGCCCGACCAGCTCTTGCGGAACTCAACAAACTCATCAGCAGTGCAACGCACCAGCGGCATATGGAACAACGAGCCCATCGTCGCCCGCACGGTCTCAACCGCAAACGGGTCCGTAGTGTCGTCAATCAAAATGACACCGGTCGCACCAACAGCATCTCCGGTGCGGATAATGGTGCCTAGATTACCCGGATCGCGTACCCGATCGAGCGCAATCCATGTGGTGGCGCTGTGGGGGTCAATGTCGCTCAGCTTCAGGGTCTGCTGCTCATAAACGCCAACCACCATCTGCGGGTTGTCGCGACGGGTGATCGCGCCAAGCACAGCGTTGTTCACTTCAAGAATGAGCGCACCGCGCGCTTTTGCTTTAGCCGCTGCTTCCAGAGCAATCTTGTTTTCACGAGCTTCAGGCCCAAGCGCCAGATAACGCACGCCCCAGCCTGCTTCCAGTGCATCCGTTGCCAGCTTCAAACCTTCAGCAACGAACAGTCCGCTCTGTTTGCGATTCTTGCGCTGGGCAACAAGGCCTTTGATCTCTTTCACAATCGGGTTGGAGTGTGAGGTGATCTGCTTTACAGCGCCGGCGCGGTGGGTTTCTCTGAATTCCATCGGGTTATGCTCCCTCAGCCTTATTGTTTTCTGGTGCGCTCCACCGGCTGAAAAGGGAGGTTGAGAGCAATCGTGGTCCGTTAAGTTCGCGAATAGCCAGCTCGCCGGATTCAATCGTACCCGGCAGGCCATCTAGGCATTCACGCATCAGTTCGTGAGAGGCAAGGAAGCTGGCGCGAATAGCATAGCTGGACATAAGCAGGAACTGCGCATTCGGTGACAGCAGCTTGCGCACGCAGGCCAGCATATGCGGCACATTTTCAAAGAAGTCCCAGACCTCGCCATTTGGCCCACGGCCAAACTTCGGGGGATCGAGAATAATGCCGTCATAAGTGTTCCCACGGCGTACTTCCCGCTCCACAAACTTCATGGCATCCTCGCAGATCCACCGGATCGGCTTATCTTCAAGGCCGGAAAGCTCCTGATTTTCGCGCGCCCAGACAATCGCCTTTTTGGATGCGTCAACGTGAGTGACATGCGCGCCAAGAGCAGCTGGCAGCAGCGAGGCCAGACCGGTGTATCCAAACAGGTTGAGGACCTTGAGCGGACGATCCGCTTTTTTGATCTGCTCGCCAACCCAGTCCCAGTGCGCAGCCTGTTCAGGAAACACGCCCACATGGCGGAAAGACATGAACTGGCCGTTGAACGTGGCAGGTCCGTATTTCATCTGCCAGATTTCATCAACCTGTTTGGCAAACTTCCAGCGGCCCGGACCTTCTTCCTCAACATCACCGGTAAAGATCGCATCCGCGCTCTTCCATTCGCTCTCCGGCAGGCGAGGGGCACCCATGGCCTGTGCCTCGGGGCGGATCAGCTTATAGCGGCCATACCGCTCCAGCTTCTGTCCGTGTCCCATGTCCAACAGGCATAGTCGTCCCAGCGTCCATCTCGACCATTACGGGCAAAACGCTGGCAGGCGTGGCAAAGCGAGCGGATGTGGGCTTGTGCTCCCGCACAATCGGTTCAACGACAGCCGTGGCCGGAGCGCTGCGCGTTTGCTCGCGCCGGTTCGGGCGGGCAGCAGCCGGGCTGTCTTTTTTTGCCACCACGAGTGTCGCGGGGATTACGCGCCTCTCGTTGGTCACGCCCGTCACGACTATCCCGTTTGGCAGAAAAACCACGCTTCGGACCGGTGTCCCGCCGTGCTCCGCCTTTTTTGGATTGCGCATTGCGGGCGCGTGGAGCGCCGCCTTTTGGTGATTTGCTCAAGGATGTTGCCTTTGATTTTCTGCGCACAAACGCGAGGCAAAGCCTCACGCTGATTTCATCTGTTTAATGAAAAGGCATTAAGGCGATGCGAGCCTGCGGTCAACGCTTTAGCGCAAAACAAAGCCTTTACCGTTAAGTGAGTATCCACAGCGTGCGAGCGCCAGCTTGGAGCAGGACCTGTAAAACGTCACTGTCTTCTGAAAAGAAGTTTTGAGCATCCATGACAATTTTAACACGAGAGGTACTTGTCTTTTCCCTCGGTTTAAGTCCAATCTACATGACGTTGAATGCAAAAGTGACCTTAAGGCGCAAAGCCTACCTAAAGGAAGCACTGAGAATAACGAGGGGGCCACTCTATGGAAATGTCTGGAGAGCAGCAAATACCTGCGAGTCAGGAAAAGGTTTGGGAAGCTCTCAATGATCCTGAATTGCTGAAAAAGTGTATTCCGGGTTGCGATAGTCTGGAAAAAAAACCTCCGACACTGAAATGACGGCAACAGTCACCGCAAAAGTGGGACCGGTAAAGGCCAAGTTCAAAGGCGCAGTGACGCTCTCTGACCTTAACCCGCCAAACTCCTACAAGATTTCCGGTGAAGGCAAAGGCGGTGTGGCTGGGTTTGCCAAGGGTTCGGCAGATGTAGCTCTGGCACCAAGCGAAGGTGGCACGCTCTTAAGTTATGAGGTGACTGCTAAGGTCGGCGGCAAACTTGCCCAGCTGGGCAACCGGCTGATCGACTCGACAGCCAAAAAGATGGCTGAGGAGTTCTTCTCGAACCTGAACAGAGAACTTGGCGGCGCGCCTGTGCTGAAGATGACGAGCCCCTTGCGGACGACGAGCCGGACACAGCGATAATCGAAGAAGCCAAGACCATTGCCAACCAGCACATGGTCGATGCTCCGACGGAAGTGATTGCCGATGCTGAGCATGCTTTGGAAGAAGCGGTTAAGGACGTTGAAGAAAAGGTAGAGGTCGCCGCAGCTAAAGGGTTCCTGGGTGGTCCGTTGGGCTGGGGAATTCTAACTCTGCTTGTTCTCATCGCTCTTTATTGGTTGCTTGGCACCTAAAATTTGGGTGGTTGTAAACGGCAGAGTGCGGAGAGCGTACTTTGCCGCAAAACCACCCCTGAGAATAATTGGGCCAGCGGCCTAATTTACAACCAACTACGTTGATAGGAGCGGTGATCCTGATCAATGTTGTTGGCTTCATAGCCTGCGGACGCGAAAATGCAGGCTTTAGTGAGGGAGGAAAACCATGACGACTGTCTCTTTGACGGTGAATGGAAAGCAGATTTCTGGTGAGGTTGCAGACCGCACCCTTCTATCTACATTTCTGCGCGAAAATCAGGGACTGACCGGAACGCACATTGGCTGCGATACCTCGCAGTGTGGTGCATGCCTTGTACATCTGGACGGCAGGGCAGTTAAGTCCTGCAGTATGCTGGCTGTTCAGGCTTCCGGTTCTGCCGTTACCACCATTGAAGGCATTTCCCAAAATGGCCAGCTGCACATCATGCAGAAGGCGTTCAAGGAAAACCACGGCCTTCAGTGCGGCTTCTGTACCCCCGGCATGATTATGTCCGCAATCGACATGATTAATCGCCTCGGGACTGATCTGGACGAAAAGACAATCCGCCATGAGCTGGAAGGCAATATTTGTCGCTGCACCGGCTACCACAACATCGTCAAGGCGATCAAAGCTGCTGCAGACGAGATGGCGGAGATTCTCGAAGCCGCAGAGTAATTCAGAGTTCAACTGGCTTTGAGGCTGGATGCACCCCGTTTTACGCGGAGGGGCGGTGCTGGCGTCTATGAACAGTTGCTGAAGTCAACCTTCCGGGAGGGGATGGAAATGGCAGCAGAAGGAATTGGCGCACGAGTGCTGCGCAAGGAAGACAAAAGATTTATTACAGGAAATGGTCGCTACACCGATGATGTGACCATGCCACGCATGGGCTACGCGGCCTTTGTTCGCTCAACACACGCGCATGCGCGCATCAAGTCCATCAACACCGATGAGGCGATGAAAATGCCGGGTGTTGATGCGGTTCTCAATGGCCACCAGCTGGTAGCTGACGGCATTGGCAATATCATCTGCGGGTGGATGATCCATTCCAAAGACGGGTCTCCAATGAACATGGGCGCTTATCGTGCTCTGGAGTCGGAAACCGTGCGCTTTGTTGGTCAGGCCATCGCAGTTGTAGTGGCAGATACCCTGCAACAGGCCCGCGACGCAGCCGAAGCGGTTGTCGTGGACTACGAAGAGCTGCCAACCGTTGTCGACAGCCTTGACGCGCTCAAGGACGGGGCCCCGCAACTCCATCCGGAAGCTGCCGGTAACCTCATTTACGACTGGGAGATCGGCGAGGAAGCGGCAACCAATGAAGCGTTTGCCAATGCCGCGCACATCACCCAGATGGACCTCGACAACAACCGTCTTGTTCCAAACCCGATGGAGCCACGCTCTGCTCTGGCGCATTTCGATCCTTCGGAAGAGCACTACACGCTCTACACCACCTCTCAAAACCCGCATGTGGCGCGCTTGGTTCTCTCCGCGTTCTACAACGTGGCTCCAGAGAACAAACTGCGCGTGATTGCACCGGATGTGGGCGGTGGGTTTGGCTCCAAGATCTTCATCTATCCGGAAGAGATCGCCTGCCTGTGGGCCACAAAACGTGTTGGCCGTCCAGTCAAATGGACTTCTGATCGAACCGAAGCGTTCCTGACAGACGCTCATGGTCGTGACCACCACACCACAGCCGAGCTGGCTCTGGATGCGAACAACAAGATCACCGGTTTCCGCGTGAAAACAGTCGCCAACCTTGGCGCCTACATGTCCTTGTTCTCGTCCTCTGTGCCAACCTACCTCTACGCAACGCTGCTGTCCGGCCAGTACAACATTCCGAATATCTATGCGAATGTGAAAGCGGTCTACACCAACACCGCACCGGTGGACGCATACCGCGGGGCAGGACGTCCGGAAGCGACCTTCGTTGTTGAGCGCATGATGGAAACGGCAGCGAAAGAAGTTGGCATGGCACCAGCAGAATTCCGCCGCCTCAACTTCGTACGCGAGTTCCCGCACCAGACGCCTGTGATTATGGCCTATGATGCCGGTGACTACGAAGCATCGCTCGATCTGGCTATGAACGCCATCGACTACAACGGCTTCGCGCAACGTCGCGCTCAATCAGAAGCAGCTGGCAAGCTCCGTGGCATCGGTATGTCCTGCTATATTGAGGCATGCGGCATCGCACCGTCTCAGGCGGTGGGCTCACTCGGCGCTGGTGTTGGTCTTTGGGAGTCTGCTGAGGTTCGTGTCAACGCTGTTGGCACCATCGAAGTGCTCACCGGCTCTCACAGCCATGGTCAGGGACACGAAACCACCTTCGCCCAGCTGGTGTCAGACCGCTTAGGCCTGCCAACCGATAGCATCTCCATTGTCCATGGCGACACTGACAAGGTGCAAATGGGCATGGGCACATACGGTTCCCGCTCAGGCGCCGTCGGCATGTCTGCGATTTCCAAGCACTCGACAAGGTCGAAGCCAAGGCGAAGAAGATCGCAGCCCACTTGATGGAAGCCTCTGAAGGCGACATCACCATCGAGAACGGCGAGTTGAAAGTTGCCGGAACCGACAAGAAACTCTCCTTCACCGAAGTCTCACTCGCAGCTTACACCGCCCACAACCTGCCGGAAGGCATGGAGCCGGGTCTGAAGGAGGGCGCGTTCTACGATCCAACCAACTTCACGTTCCCTGCGGGCTGTTACATCTGCGAGGTGGAAGTTGATCCCGATACCGGCGTTGTCTCCATCGAGAACTTCGTGGCAGCCGATGACTTTGGCACCATCATCAACCCGATGATTGTGGAAGGTCAGGTCCACGGTGGTCTGGTGCAGGGCATTGGTCAGGCCATGCTGGAACACACCCAGTATGACGAAGACGGCCAGTTGCTCACAGCATCCTATATGGACTACGCCATGCCGCGTGCAGACAATGTTCCATCCTTCAAGCTGGAAACCACAGTCACAGAATGCCCAGGCAATCCGCTTGGCATGAAAGGCTGCGGGGAGGCTGGGGCGATCGGTTCACCGCCTGCTGTCATCAACGCCATCACGGATGCCTCGGCATTCGCGATATGCATATGCCTGCCTCGCCCAACCGCGTCTGGCAGCTCATTCAGGACAACGGCATGAAACAGGCAGCGGAGTAACGAGGTGGCACAGGCTGGCGCAAAACCGACATTGGATCACAAGTTCATCGCCATTGAACTCAACCAACGCACATGGGCTCTTCTGGATAAGGAGAGCCGGTCTGCGGAGGAAAATGACGAGATACTCCATGTCGCGCACGCCAGCCTCTGGCACTGGCTTCAGGTGGGAACGAAAGTCAATCAGCAACGTGGATTGTGGCTCGTGGGCCGCGTCCATGTTTTGCTTGGCAACATCGAAGCAGCCATGCGTTATGCGCTGCAAACCATGGAGCTGACCAAAGCGCATCAGGAGGATATGCAGATTTCGATCATGCCTATGCTTCCGAGCTTATGGCACGCGCCAAGTTGTTGGCGGGTGACGATAGCGAAGCCGCAATTCTGTTCCAAAGAGCAGCGCGGCTTGGTCAGCTGATTGACGGCGAGCAAAATCGCAAGATTTTCTTTTCTGATCTGGAGGCTATTCCGTACCCGAAAGCTGAATTATCTGAACTAAACTCATAGCAACTCTGCCAAAGACCCCTATGGGATGGGAGGCTAAAAATGTACGAGACCAAATATCATCGCGCATCGACAGTGTCAGATGCAGCCGCAATGCTGAAGAACGCCGATGACGGCAAACTGCTTTCTGGCGGTCAGACCCTGATCCCGACCATGAAGCAGCGCCTTGCCGCACCAAGTGATCTGATTGACCTGCGTCACATCGACGAGATCTCCGGCATCACCAAACAGGCTGACGGCTCAATTCGTATTGGCGCAGCAACCTGCCATGCGGATGTGCTGGCAATGCTGATGTCAGAGCCGCACTTCCGGGACTGGCTGATCTGGCTGGACATATCGGTGATCCGCATGTTCGCCACATGGGCACCCTTGGCGGTCCATCGCCAACAACGACCCGGCAGCGGACTACCCGGCAGCATTGCTGGCTCTTGGTGCAACCATCGAGACCAACAAGCGGGAGTTTACCGCAAAGGACTTCTTCACCGGCATGTTCGAAACAGCGCTGGATGATGATGAAATTGTAACTGCGGTTGTCTTCCCGGCAGCATCACACACCGCCTACGCCAAGTTCCCGAACCCCGCATCCCGCTACGCTATGGCAGGCGTGTTTGTGGCAAAGACGGGGGCCGGTGCTCGCGTGGCTGTGACTGGAGCTGGGCAGGGCGGTGTCTTCCGTATGCCTGACATGGAAAAGGCTCTGGATGGCAACTGGTCTGCTGACGCTGTCGCCAACATCGCCCCGTCTGCTGACGATATGCTCTCCGATATGCACGGCACAGCCGCCTACCGCGCCAATCTGGTGACAGTCATGGCCAAACGCGCCGTTGCAGCATCTGCTTAGCCAAACTGGGGGAAGGGGCGTTTGCCCCTTTCCCTCACTTGCCTGTTTTCAAATATCCAGCCTTTGCTGTTCGCTGGAAGGTGATGGTCGCATAACCATGAACCTCACCCAGATAAGCCAGCAGAGCAGAGAGGAAGGTCGTCAGGCCAATCAGCTCGCAGGTTTCTTCCAGCGTATAAAAGATCTTGTAGCCAAGCGCGTCATACCCCACGCTGCCCGCAAACATTGCGCCCAACATCTCAAACCCGAGCGCGCCGGAAAGATATATGGTTCCCGAGATCACAAACAGAACCGCAAACCGTCTTGGCAACCGTGCAAGAAAGCGCAGGTAAACAAGCCCGAGCATTGCAACCAGAATCATTCCCGGTATCACCCAGGCAAAATAAAGCGGACCGCTCAGGTCAAATGCTGTGCGCAGTGGGTTGATGGTGATTTCGTGGATGCCGATATTTTCATCAACCGACATGTATAAAAAGCCAACAGACAGGCCCATCCAGTAAAGCCAGTTTTGTGGCTGCTTGGAGTGCCGCTCCATAACACCGATCAAACCAGCCAGCCCCGCAATACAGAGCATCACCATGGACGAGAACCATGCGCCCAGATTGGTTTCGTGATCCAGCGAGAAGTGCCGAAGGTCTTTCAAAGGCGTCTCAACGCAACGTAGGTAACGAAGACCTGCTGAACGATGCCAAGCAGTACGATCAGAAAGACCGCAGCGTATAAAATGATGGGTACCCTATTTAAATTGAATGCAGCCAACGGTCTGATCCCCCAGAAGAAATATAGTAAGTAATTATCTTAGTAGATCAGAAGATCACTAAAAAAAATAACTAATAAAATTGCATATTGGGCTGGTCTGCGGATTTCCCTCACTCGTAAAAAAAGGGCGCATGATGCGCCCCTTCATACCGAACCGGAAGATTTCGTTAAACGTGCTGACCGCCGTTGATGTGGATTTCGGCTCCTGTCACATAGGAGGACGGCGCAGAACACAGGTAGTAGATGGTGTCTGCCACCTCTGCGGTGCTTCCAAGACGGCGCATAGGAATGGTCTCAACGATCTTCTCGGTACCTGGAGACAGGATCGAGGTGTCGATCTCACCCGGAGCAATCGCGTTTACGCGCACGCCATGAGGCCCGAAGTCAGCCGCCATTTCGCGGGTCAATGCTGCAAGAGCTGCTTTGGAGGTTGCGTAAGCAGTGCCTGCAAACGGGTGCACACGGCCCCCGGCAATAGAGGTGACGTTGACCACAGACCCCTTTGCCGCTTTCAGCTCCTCAAACAAACCACGGGCCAGCATGATTGGCGCGAAGAAGTTGACCTGAAACACATCTCGCCAGGTTTGCGTTGGTGTTGTCAGAGAATCGAGGCGTTGCCCGTCTTCATCCTTGGGACTGATGCCCGCATTGTTCACCAGTGCGTGCAGCATAGAACCATTGTCTTGCAAACGCTCTTTAATTTGCAAAACTGCATTTTCCAGACTATCAGAATCACCAAGGTCCACTTCAATGTGGTCCTCAGGACCTGATGGCCAAGGACACTTGTCAGAAAACGGTTGTCTGGAACAGCTGATAACCCGGTAACCCGCTGAAGAAAACTTTTTAACCGTCGCGTGGCCGATTCCGCGGCTCGCGCCTGTCAAAACGATTGTTTTGCGGAGATCCTTCGTCGTTTGGTTTGTGTTCATAGGGGCTTTGCTCGTGATAGGACTGCAGGAAACTGGAGTATTTCTCTCTAGTTTTAGAAGCTGTACAGATTATATAATGCTTTGCAAGAGAAATTGGGAGCCCGAAAGCAACCAACAATGATCATTTGTCACTGCAACGTCATTACTGACAAACAAATTAAACAAGCTGCACGCGAACTCTGCGAGAACCCGGAGGGCGGTGTCCCCACTCCTGGCGCAATTTTCCGTCATCTAGGGTACCGACCTAAATGCGGTGGTTGCTTCAAGAGCATCATCGAGGTTGTATACGCAGAGGCTGAACAAGTTAAAGATGACTCTGGACAGTAGCTTGGAATTATTCTAAAAAAAGGACAATACCTCAATTTGTCAAGGAGAGAGTGACATGAAGGGTGAACCTAAAGTACTGGAATATCTCAATAAAGCGCTTCGTCACGAGCTGACTGCGGTTAATCAATATTGGCTGCACTACCGTCTCCTTGAAGACTGGGGCTTCACAAAGCTCGCGAAAAAAAAGAACGCGAGGAATCCATTGAGGAAATGGAACACGCCGATAAGCTGATCGAGCGTATTATCTTCCTCGAAGGACACCCGAATCTGCAAACCCTCGATCCGCTGCGCATTGGTCAGGACCTCAAGGAATGCCTTGAGTGCGATCTGGCTGGTGAATACTCCGCACGTGCTCTTTACAAGGAAGCACGCGAAGTTTGCCGCGACGAAGGCGATTACGTCACCATGAAGCTTTTCGAAGATCTGATGGCAGACGAAGAAGGTCACATCGACTTCCTCGAAACCCAACTGGAGCTTCTGGAAAAGATCGGCGTCGAGCGCTACGGTCTGCTGCAGGCAGCCCCTGCAAACGAAAGCGAATAAGCTTTTCGAAAGCGAATTTCATGAAGCCGGAGAGTGCTTGCGCTCTTCGGCTTTTTATTTGCGCGGCTTGGTTCGCCGTGTTGCTTCCGCATCCAGCGGATTATCCGGCCATGGGTGTCTGGGATACTGCCCCTTCATATCCGCCTTGACGTCCGCCCATGATCCTTTCCAGAAACCGGCAGATCCTTGGTAATCTGAATAGGGCGTTGGGCAGGGGAGAGCAACTGCAAGACCAGTTTGACCTTTCCGCCGCAGATACATGGGTGCTCGGAGAGCCCAAACAGCTCCTGCACACGAACAGAAAGCATCGGGCCTTGTTCGCCGCCATAATCAATCGGAATGCGTGAACCTGTCGGAACCACAAAGTGGGAGGGTGTCAGAGTGTCCAGTTGTGTGCTCAGCTCCCACGGGACCAGCGTTGCAAGCGCATCTCCCAGTGTGCTCGCATCTATCTGGGAGAGGGCGGTTTTCCCTGCAAGGAACGGGCGCAGCCAATCAAAGCCTACATCCAATGCCTTGTCGCTCAGATCTGGCCAGTCTCTCCCGGCAGTCTCTCTCAGATAATTCACCCGCCCGCGATAGCGCAGCTGGTCTTTGCTCCACGGCAGACGCGCTGCGCCTTTCCGAGCAATTTGCTCCATCAAGGCATCGGTAATGGCCTCCGGATCAGGATCAGAAATTTTCTTCTCGTCCAGCACCAACTTTCCAAGCACCCGCTGCCGAACGGCCTTGATGGCCCCGTCCGGCATCAACTGCACCTGTTCCTTCTCGCGGATGTGTGAGGTAAAGCGTGCCTCCAGCTCACTAAAGGAAAGTGGTGCAGCTAACAGGATGCGGGCGCGTGCCGCTGTGCCTGTAACCTCGGCAATGCTCAAAAACTTCTCGGCATAGAGCGCTTCACTCTCTTCCAGCTGTGCTCCGCGGCCATTAGCAAGGCGAAAACTCCCCCGCGCACCGCGCTGCTGGGCAATACGATCCGGATAGGCAAGGCTTAAAATATCGCCTGCATCTTCAAAGTTAGCCCGCTGGGAGGAACGCCCGCCAACCAGCCTCACCCAGCGCTTGGCCTGTGCCCGCGCTTCTTTCGCACGTGGGCTTTGATCCTGCATCAGCCGGCGCAGACGATCGCGTAGATCTGTAGAGCGGCCACCCAGCCCATGCTCGCCAATAGTCACTGCAATCAGCGAGGCCAGTTCCGCCTGCCCTCATGTGCTGCCTGCATCAGCATGTGCCCAAGGCGAGGGTGCAACGGTAATCCGGCAAGCTCGCTACCAGCTTTTGTCAGGCCACCATCTGCATCCAGTGCATCCAACTCTTCAAGCAGCTCTTTAGCTTCAGACCAAGCCGCTGCAGGAGGAGGCGTCATGAACTTCAACTGCGCAGGATCCGAAACACCCCAGTTCGCCACATCAAGCACCAGCCCAGAGAGGTCGCTCTCCAGTATCTCGGGCTTCTCAGCAGCAGGCAGAGCTTTGGTCTGCGCCTCCTCCCAAAGCCGATAACAGATACCCGGTTCCACACGCCCCGCACGGCCTCTGCGCTGTTCCGCAGTTGCGCGCGATACCTTCACCGTCTCAAGACGAGTCAATCCGGTCTGCGGGTCATAACGCGGTACACGGGAAAGCCCGGAATCAATCACGATCCGCACGCCTTCAATAGTCAGGGAGGTCTGCGCGATTGCCGTGGTCAGCACCACCTTTCGGCGGCCCGATGCGGCAGGACGAACCGCCAGATCCTGAGCCTTGCTATCCAGCGCGCCATAAAGCGGCGCAAGGTCCACATCGGCAGCCACGCGCCCTTCCAACAAGGATTGTGTGCGCTTGATCTCACCTTGCCCCGGCAAGAAGACCAGTACCGAGCCAGTGTCCTCGGCCAGTGCTGCACGAACAGCATTTGCCACCTGTTCTTCCAGTCTGCGGCGCGGGTCACGGCCAATGTAGCGTGTCTCGACTGGATACTGGCGACCTTTACTCTTCAGGATTGGCGCATCATCCAGCAGCTTGGAAACCTCGGCAGCATCCAGCGTCGCGGACATGGGTACGATCCGCAGATCCTCGCGCAAGGCTCCCTGAACGTCCAGCGCCAATGCCAGACCCAGATCCCCATCCATGGAGCGCTCATGGTATTCATCAAACAGAACAGCAGCCACGCCGGATAGCTCTGGGTCATCTAGGATCATGCGGGTGAAAACACCTTCGGTCACCACTTCGATACGTGTTTTGGCTGAAACCTTGCTGTCCATCCGCACGCGATAGCCAACCGTCTCCCCAACCCGCTCACCAAGTGTATGTGCCATGCGTCGTGCGGCAGCCCGAGCAGCAAGGCGGCGCGGTTCAAGAACGATGATCTTGCCATCTTCACGCCACGACGCATCCAGCAGGGCCAGTGGCACACGGGTTGTCTTACCCGCGCCCGGCTCAGCAACCAGAACTGCATTGGTGTTTTGCTCAAGCGTTAAGAGCAGGTCCGGCAGAATTGCATCAATGGGCAAGGAAGAAGGCGTCATGGGCTCCGCGCAAAATGTAGGCGTCAATCAAAGAAGTGCGGCAGGCGTGAATAAAAATGAACCTGCCATACTCTAATCAATGCAATGCTGCTTCCAGTCAAATCAGAAGTCGCGCTTGGACCTATTCCGGACTCTTGATGTCCCTGCGATGCCAGCTGCGGCCAGTCAGGTCCACCAGATAATCCTCCGGTGCTCGGGTGTAGGCAGCAAGTCCCTCAAGGGCAGGGCTCTTATGTGTGATGATATAGGTCGGAATGGATTTCATGATACTGTCATGCGGTGCTTTGGCCTCAAAAGCAGCCCGGAACTCGCCCGTATGCAGCCACTGCGAGATCTTCGGGGGAATACCGCCCGCCAGATAAACGCCGCCGCGTGCAAGCGTAGTAAGCGCAAAGTCACCGGCACACGGCCAAGCGCAGCGCAGAACAAGCGCAGCACCTTCTGGGCAACCTCATCACCACCATCCGCTGCCATCGGCACGTCCGAAGGCTTCTCATAGGTACGATGTGCGCCATCTGCCTTCAGGACAGCACTGGCAAGGCGAATAAGCCCTGCACCACATACCACCTGCTCAGCGCCAACACGGCCTCCGATGCGTTCCAGATGTGGCCAGATACGGTACTCTTCTTCGCTCAAAGGTCCCAGCTCAACATGGCCACCTTCACCGGGAACAGGAATCCACTTGCCGCAGGAGCGGATCATCGCGCCAGCACCGAGGCCGGTGCCCGGACCAACAACAAACTTGGTGGCGTTGTGCACGGCTGTGCCGCCACCAATCTGCTCCAGATCGGTTGAGGACAGAGAAGGCAGTGCAAGGCCCTGCGCTTCAAAGTCATTGAGCATAACCACCTGCTCCAGACCAAGTTCACGGATGAGAGCCGGCGGCTCGATCACCCAGCGCGCATTAGTCAGCGCAATCCGGTCGCTGGAAACGGGGGCGGCAACCGCCAGAACTGCAGAGCGTGGGGCAGTATAGCCTTGTTCCAGAACACCGGCACGGATCGCATCCTGAATGGTTGCGTGTGCTTTTGTCCCTTCCTGACCGCAGAACTTGCTTGGCGCATTGGGTCCTTCAATCAGTGCAAAGCGCGCATTTGTGCCGCCAATGTCAGCGACAAGCACCGGGTAGGGCAGATTTTCAGTAAGCGGAGCAGAGTGCAGCATTTATGAGTTTGACTTTATTGTTGGCTGGAGATTTCTGGGGTCTGTGACGAAGTGGACAACCCTGCAAGACGGGCAGACCGCAAAATAATGTCTGCTGTACTGCGGTTCAAGCCATCGGAATATCATAGACAAGCGCCAGACGCATCAGCGCCTTCACGTCCACATCATGTGGCATTGGAGAGAGCGGGTCGACAAAGAAGAACAGGCCGTTCAAAGCGCGCTCGGCAATCAACGCGCCGATCTGCTGGTCACCACCAAGTGGGCCACTTTTCATGCGAACGATATCCAAAGATGGGCATGCATCATGAATACGGCTACCCGTTGTCCCCGTTGCAAACAGCTTGTAGTTAGCCAGTTTGCTCTCGTGCAATTTGGCAAATGCAACCATTTCGTCTTTTTTTGGCATCGTGGGCGATAAGGGCGAGAGTTCTGCGCTCTGTCATTTTGGCTCCGTCAACACGTCGCTGGCGCGCATCCCCAAACGGTGGTTCCGTTTTCCCAAGAGATGCGACCAGCAAAAACTTGGAGCTTGCCTGAAAGTACCCGCAGCATGCTCAAGCTTCTTGAGATAACCTACTTTAGCGCGTCTTGACAGGCTTTGAAAGAGCCAACTTGCTGCCGTTTGTGCCTGATATTTAAGCGGTGACAAACGGCAGCAGGTCATACACAGGTTTCAGAAACTTTTTGGTGCGCTCCCCATCAGTCGAACAAGGAGCACATGACCATATCTCTGCGCGACTTGGCGCGGATCAGTTTGGGCTGGTCATCCACAAGGCCTGCAATCTCCAGTACAAGTTTCATGCGGATCGCATCGCTGAAGCCTTCTTTGGAGCGCACGGGGATCGAAAACGCGCCCGGTCCACCGATCACACAGTCCTCGTAATAATGATCCAGATGCAGCATGGACTGCCACGAAATGCTCTCCTCCTTCAGCATCAAAGGCAAACCATTGACTGTAACGCCTTGCGCGATCGCAGCATCACGCGCCTCGGTGACTGCGCTGCCCTGATTGTTCGGGCCGTCACCAGAGATATCGATAACACGGCGCATGCGTTATACTGGTTGGCGGTAACAAGATTAACCGCCTGCGTTAGAGCCGATGATATGGATGTGCGTTGCACCCGGCGCAAAGGAGCCTCGGCAATCTTGCCGGCAAACTCTCCGGCAGATACCACATCTGAGATAATGGTCCAGTCCGCAACGACAAAGTGCTCATCTTTGCCGCCCCATTCCATGTAGGCGACAGCAATGCGGCCGGTGGGGCCGTACTTGATCGCATCAAGCACTGCTTCAGAAGTAAGAGCCGCAATATATCCTTCTCTCTGAACGCGCTGTTCTTCCGGGTCCATGCTCTGCGAAATGTCAACGGCCAGAACCAGTTCCAGGTCGACCTCATTGGACATATCGAAGTTCAAAGATGCATGAGTGTTGGATTTCGCCAGGATGGGGGAAGAAAGCAAAATACCACCAAGTGCGACTGCGCCCGCAATCGCGATGAGGGGTCTTGTGCACATGGGCCGCATTGTCAGCCTCCTTTTTACAAGGTTCAGGATGTCCCGGTCACGACCTCCCACCTCAATTTTTTTTATTTTGCTGTAATCGGCACTCAGCTAGCGTAAACATGATACATCCATAGTATTCCTTAGGTCATCCATGGATGTGGAATACTATTCACTAGCATTGATATATATAGGGTTGTATTAATCCCGTTCCATCAAAACTAATTGTTTGATTTGCCAGTAAATGCTTTCTGAAAATTTTGAGGGCACAAATATTGCGCCAGTTAGTGCGTTGAAAATATTTTGTTTATTTGAAAAATGTTAAAACTTGATTCAATGTTACATAAAGTTGATAATTTTGTTAAGGATCACGTCGTAAAGCGGGTGATTCAACTGAGTCGCTACCTAAGTAATTTCCGCAAGTACTTAAGCCAAAACTCTTTTATTCTATTAGTATGGTAAAAACAGTGGCTTAGTTCGGGCGCAATAAGAATTTGCAAATCGCGCCGTTTATTTCCTTGACCTTCGGTTTCTCCTAATGCAAATGTGTCCTTGAAATATTTCTCACGGGGTGAAGAAATATTCCAATCTGATTTGGGAGGGGTGCCCGGAAGCTCTGAAACTGGGCATTCAGATAGAAATTTGGGAATGGCTTCTGGAGGCATCTCAGTGAAGCCATTTAGGAATAAAAGAGGCTAGACCATGAAGGCAGACGAATGGACCACATCCTTGGCCATTAGAGCCGCTTGGATGTCTTTCATCGGCCGAAGCACGCAAGGGAGATTGCGGGTCGTCTTGGGGTTTCTCCTGCAAAGTTCATCGCCTAATAGCACATGCTCAAAAAGAAGGCTTGATAAAATTTCATATCGAAGCCCGACCTTCCGAGTGCGTTGAATTAGAACAATTTCTCTGCAAACGAATGAATTTGGAAAATTGCTTTATTGCTCCGGACCTTGGCAGCGGTGAAGAAACAGATTCATTTACTGCGGTGTCATCCTTCGCTAGCCAATATCTTCATTCACTTTTCACAACAAACCCGCCTAAACGCATCGGCGTAGGCATGGGTCGCACGCTTCAGTCCACAATCGAGGCGATGCCTCGTGTCCACGTTCCAGAGCTTGAGCTGCTGTCCGTATCCGGCTCGCTCACCCGCCGCCTCTCTGCCAACCCTATGATGTTGTGCAGCAGCTTTGTGCAAAGACAGGCGGCGAGGGGTTCTACCTCCCTGTTCCATATATTGCTGAAACCAAAGCAGAAAGAGAAACCTTCCTGTCTCAGGGCGCAGTTCAGGAGCTGCTCTCCAGAGCAAAGGCCGCCGAGTTGTTCATAATCGGTATCGGATCGGTCGAGAAGGAAGGCCACCTTGTCAAACGCAAGCTGATTACCCCGGAAGAACGCGAAGAGCTGCTTGCAAGCGGCGCGTGTTCTGACGTGATGGGCCGCTTTGTCGACATCAACGGTAAGGAAGTGGCCTGTTCTTTGACTGAAAAAGCAGTGGGACTGCATTTTGATGATGTCCGCAAGGCGCATGTCGTCGCGATCGTTGGCGGTTACCGCAAAGCGAAAGCCACACTGGCGGCATTGGCGACCGGCATCATTAAGGATTTGATCATTGATGAGGTTTTGGCCAAGGAACTCGTTGGCCTACTAAAAGAGAATGAACTGGAAACAATAAAATAAGTTTCGGGGCCAGTTCATCTTAAGGGAGAGCCCTTTCCGCTCTACGGGAAGACATAATAAGGAAGAAAACCGTGAAAACCACAACAATCCTCGGTGCGATTGCTCTGACAGCAGTGATGACAACTGGTGGTATGGCAGAAGCCTTCAAACCCGCAGTCGTTTATGACTTCGGTGGTCGGAATGACCGGTCTTTCAATGAAGCTGCATACAAAGGCGCATTGAAGTTTAAGGAACGCACAGGCGTCAATTTCCGCGATTTCGAGATCCAGAATCCATCTCAGCGCGAACAGGCCCTGCGTAACTTCGCCCGCCGTGGACTTGACCCAATCATCACGATTGGTTTCGCTCAGGCAGCAGCTCTGGAAAAAGTTGCAAAGGAATTCCCTGAGACTAACTTTGCGATCGTTGATGCTGTTGTAGACCTGCCAAACGTACGTTCTATCGTCTTCAAGGAAGGCGAAGGCTCGTTCCTCGTTGGTCTTCTTGCTGCACAGGCGACAGAAACTGACACCATCGGTTTTGTTGGTGGTATGGACATTCCGCTGATCCGTAAATTTGCATGTGGTTACAAGCAGGGCGCGAAATACGTCAATCCTGACATTGAAATCATCGAAAACATGACCGGAACCACCGGCGCTGCATGGACTGACCCACTCAAGGGCGGTGAGCTTGCGCGTTCACAGTTCGCACGTGGCGCAGACGTTGTGTTCCACGCAGCTGGCCTCACTGGGACCGGCGTTCTGCAGGCAGCTGCTGATGAAGGCAAGTTCGGTATCGGCGTTGATTCCAACCAGAACTACCTGCATCCGGGCTCTGTTCTGACCTCAATGATCAAAGGTGTTGATGTTGCTGTCGATAAAACGCTTGTAGACGCACAGGAAGGCAACTGGACTTCTGGTGTTCAAGTTCTTGGTCTGGCTGAAGACGGTGTTTCCTGGGCGTACGATCAGTATAACGCGCCTCTCATCACTGAAGAAATGAAGTCTGCAGTTGAGCAGGCAAAAATGGATATTATTTCTGGCAAAGTAGAAGTCCACGATTACATGGTGGATTCTTCCTGCCCGTTCTAATCTAATAGAAATGCCCACACTATCTGGTGTGGGCATTTCGCTAAGGGTTGCTCGTCAGAGCGACCACTTCTTCAAGCATGACGCCGCGAAGGAAAATTTGAGGGACTTGTGCCCCTGTAGCCCGAGTAGAATTTTCAGTCTTTGGGAGCGAAGGCTGAAGAGGAAACGAGGGAACTACATCGGGATCTTTTCGCTGCTTCCGCTGGGGGCGGGGCGATGTTTTCGAAAAGGTGTACTTCGAAAGCAAGAATGAGATCGACGTGCAAGTTATTGATTTGATAGACCAGAAAGGCCGGGCAACAGTGGCTGAAAGCAATGTACCTGCCATCGAGTTAATTGGCGTAAATAAGAGTTTCGGGCCAGTTCATGCCAACAAGGACATCAACCTTGTTGTTGGAAAGGGATCCATTCACGGGATCATTGGTGAGAACGGAGCGGGGAAGTCCACCTTGATGTCGATCCTCTACGGCTTTTACAACGCCGATAGTGGAACAATTAAGATCGATGGTAAGGCCACCACTATTCCTGATTCGAAGAGCGCGATTTCGCAGGGCATCGGTATGGTGCACCAGCATTTCATGCTCGTCGATCCATTCACAGTTCTTGAAAACGTTATTCTCGGCGCAGAGGGCGGCGCACTGTTGAAAGACGGTGTTGCGAACGCGCGACGTGAACTTCAGCGTTTGGCAGATGAATATGACATGACAATTGACCCGGACGCAGCCGTGGGTGAATTGCCAGTGGGTTTGCAGCAACGTGTAGAGATCCTGAAGGCTCTGTACCGCGGCGCAGACATTCTTATTCTTGATGAGCCGACAGGTGTTCTGACACCGTCCGAAGCTGATCACCTCTTCCGCATTCTTCGCGTTCTACGCGATCAGGGCAAAACAGTTCTGCTGATCACCCATAAGCTGCGTGAGATCATGGATGTGACCGATACGGTATCCGTGATGCGTCGTGGCGAAATGGTTGCATCACGCAAAACTGCTGAAACCTCCATGGAAGAACTGGCCGAACTTATGGTTGGCCGCAGTGTTCTTCTTGAGGTGGACAAGCCTGAAGTGGAAGTTGGCAAGCCTCTTCTCAAAGTAGAAGGCCTCAACGTCCGTGACGACCGTGGCGTGCTGCGTGTGAAGGATGTATCCTTCGAAGTGCGTGCGGGCGAAGTTCTTGGCATCGCAGGTGTTTCCGGTAACGGTCAATCCGAGCTGCTCGCCGCTCTCTCCGGTATCACACGTGCTGAAAGTGGCACGATGGAGTTGTCGGGTGAGAAGCTGGATCTTGCAGGCGTTCATAATGCCGCGGAAATGCGTCACAAAGGCATGAGCACGTTCCGGAAGACCGCCATCGCATGGGCTTGGTCAACCAGTTCTCAGAGTATGAAAACTCCATCTAGCTACCACCGCGAACCGAAATACTCCAAGGGCATGTTCCTCGAT
>BAXV01000051.1 GCA_001310715.1 Pseudovibrio sp. JCM 19062 | reverse complement strand
CCGCCGCAATCCGCGTCCCCGCCACCCACGGCAAAGGCGCAAGACTGGAACACCGCGTCGCAGGCGCAGACGCCAACCCATATCTGTCGTTGCAGCCATACTCGAAGGCATCCATCAGGGCCTGGAAAACCAGAGTGATCCCGGCACCCCCATCACCATGGAAGCAGACCTCACCCAATACAATCACCTGACCGGCAACTGGGAAAACGCCATCCTCACATGGCAACAAAGCCAAACCGCACAGCAAATGAGCACAGCCGACTTCCACAACATGTACACCATCAGCCGAAGAGCCGAATACGAGATCTTCGCAACGACGATCACCGAGTTTGAGTGCCAGACCTACGCTAAGAAGGTCTGACGCCTTCCAGTGAGCTTAAGTATCAAACTGTGAAATTGTTCTATCAGACAACACTTCAGCCCAAGGCACTGAGGTTTAGATTAGTGTCACAGCTTCATGACGTTCAGAGACTGCGGGAAATACTTGAGCCGAGTGCTCCCCAAAAGGGAGCAACTCACTCTTAGGCAAGGCCATATTAAAAACTGGAGAAGGAAACGGGCCTCAGGGCACCCTTCATTACTTCCTGCCAATTGTTCCCAAGGCGTGTGCTTGTTAAAAAGAATAGGGATATTCAAATACAGCTGCATGTTCTAATTTTGCGCTTGTTTTTTGTCTAGTTCTTTGCATTGTCACGGGATGATCCAAAGTTTCGCTTCTCTCAGTTTACCCCTCTTCCTAGTGCTAGCAATCATCAGCCCTTTCTTGCCGCTTTATCTCGTGTGGCGGGTGCAAGTACTGTGTGCAGTAACGTTCATAGGCGGACAGTTTCTACAGGGGCCAATACATTGGTCAGGTCGAGGCGTAGGTAGCACTTTTGGCGAAGCTCTGCTCTTTGTATTCGTCTTATTTCTTTGGGTGTTAATAGCTTTACGACTGGCTGCTGCTCGGGTTTGTAAGCAGTTGAGCTATGAAACCTTTGCCGGCCCCAAAGCCCATTGGCGGTATTGGATGGATGAGGCCATCCTTGGATGTATAGGAGGTGTAGCGGGGCTCCTGTCGGCTGGCTATCTTGCAAGCGTATTTGCTGGAAGTTTTGGAGGTGTCCTACTTGATCGGGCATTGGGGATTGTAGCTATTGCTGGAGCATTGATAGTCCTTTGGCGTTTCAAACGAAAAGCTCTTGGAACTGCATTTTGCATAGTCTTGGCTGCTGTTGCATTTGTTGGATCATTGCAACCTATCCGTATAATGAAACAAGCCGAATTGCTTGCAAATGGTCGTCCTTGGTGTCTCGAGACACCTATCAATAATCAACAAGTGACGTCCGTCAAACAACTTGGATTTCTATCATTGACGAAGGGTATCACGAACCGAAGAAGTGTTCGAAACCTAATTCTGTTTGTTCGGGATGAGGGGAGCTTCCACCACTATGCATACTGGTCAATTCGAAAACAAAAATTTATCAAGGAAGCAGATTTTCTCGATAGAGACCCTCCATGCACGCTACCACCGAGCTGAAGAACGAGTGCGATTACGAACAACGATCTGGCCTAAGAGCCTGTTCACGAATAGTGATATCGAGCAATTATCGAACAAATAGGCCTAAGCATAATCAGGCGCTCTTCGCTCCAAGAACGCATTGATCCTTCCTGCGCCTCGTCACCACCCAGCACTTCCGCCATGGTGTCGCGTTCAAGATCCATCTGAGCCTCGAAACTGTTGCGATCAGCGGCGTTTACCAACTGCTTGATGGTGCCCTGAGCCCCTGCCGGACCTTGCGCAATGCGATCTGCCAGCAAGTGGACATCAGCCAGAGTTGACTTGTCGCTAAGCACATTGACTACACCCAGCTGATGTAACCGCTCCGCAGAAACAGGCTGTCCCAGGAAGCACATTTCTGAGAGCAGCTGCCGGGGTAACAGGCGTGAGAGCGATGCCGTTGCTCCGCCATCAGGCACCAGCCCACCTTCACATAGGCCAGCGTAAACTGCGCTTGCTGCTCCGCCACCAGGAAGTCACAAGCCAAGGCCAAAGAAACTCCGGCCCCGGCAGCACCCCCCTCAACCGCCGCAATCACCGGCTTCAAACAGCCCCGCATCTGCCTCACCAGATTATGGAGCTTTTCGATATTATCCCTGCGTTCCGGAACCGTCATTTCTCGCCGCTTGACCAGCGTATTCAGGTCCCCGCCCGCACAAAAGTACCCGCCTTCCCCTCGCAGGATCACTGAGCGGATCTCCGGCTCCTGATTGGCTGATCCAAAGCTTGCGAAAGCGCTCGTAATACTCGGGTGAAAGCGCATTGCGGCGCGAGGAGTTGCAGTTGGTGACGATCAGCCGGTCGCCTGAACGCACAACACTCACAAGAGATGCATGCTTCATCACGCGCGCTCCTGTGCTACTTCTGTTTGCATCACGCCAACAAACCGCTCCAGATGGTAGTCCACATCGCCAAGCTGATGATCGATCATCATGAGCCGCTTGGCGTAATGCCCCAGAGCGTATTCCTCCGTCATACCAATACCGCCATGCAGCTGGATGCTTTCTTCGCAAACCAGTTGGGCCACACGGCCAATCAGGTTCTTGGCTGCACTCACATGCTTGTCCCGCACGAGGGGATCAGCAGACAGATGACCAGCCACATTGATCAGCGCAGAACGTGCCTGTTCGATCTCAATCAGGATCGTCGACATACGGTGCTGCAGCGCCTGAAACTTGCCCAGCGCACGGCCAAACTGCGTCCGCACCCGCAGGTATTCAGCGGTCAGATCCTTCGCAGCTTCCATCGCCCAACGGCCTCGGCACACAGCGCAGTCACGCCAGCCGCCCGCGCAGCTTCCAGTGCTGGAAGAACCGCCTCTGGACCACCAAGTCGCGCAGAAATAGGCACCTCCACATTGACCAGAGCAATATCGCTGGCATGGTAACCATCCAGATTGGGGTAGGAGAACCGCTCCACGCCGCTGGCGTCAGCATCCACCACAAACAGCAGGAGCCCGTCAGGACCACGGGCACTCACAATCAGCTTATCCGCACTTGGACCACCCATCACCACCGACTTAGTGCCATTGAGCCTATAACCGCCTTCAACCTGCTCCGCAGTTGTCTCCACCGCATCCAGATCATAACGCGAATGCGGTTCTTCCAGCGCAGGCACCACCTTCAACTGTCCCGCAATCACCTCGCCGATCAGCGCTTTCTGCTCGTCAGACCCAAGCGTACTCAACAACCGCCCTGCCATAACGCCGGAAGCCATCAGCGGCTCGGTGCTGGCAAAACGGCCCAGCTCCTCAAACACCACGGCAATATCAAAGCCACCGCCACCAAAGCCACCATGCTCTTCGCCAAACAGCGCCCCGATCACCCCAAGCTCGGCAAAGTCACGCCAGACTTTTTCCGAGTAGCCTTGCGCATGGCCAACAGAAGCTGCCCGCTGCCTGACATCGTAGTTATCTGAAAGATAGCGATGCAAAGTCTCCTGAAGCATCCGCCGTTCGTCACTATGATTGAAATCCATGGAACGCTCCTAAAGGCCGAGAATAGCTTTGCTGATGATGTTGCGCTGGATCTCGTTGGACCCGCCAAAGATGGAAAGCTTGCGGTTGTTGAAATAATCAGGGCTCGCAGCCGCCGCATACTCCGGCCCAACACCTTGCGCATTCGCACCGCTGTCCAGCGCCTCGGACACAAACGGCATGGCATAGCGACCAACCGCGCGCCGTGTCAGATCATTGATCGCCTGACGGATTTCCGTTCCCTTGATCTTCAGCATAGAGCTTTCCGCCCCCGGTGCCTGCCCCGCCGCCGCTTTGGCGATCATGCGCAGGTTCGTTGTCGCCATCGCCATCAAATCAATCTCGATCTGCGCAACCCGTCCCGCAAAAAATGGGTTCTCCAGCAGCGGCTTGCCACCAGACATCTGCTTGGCACAAATCTCTTTCAAATGAGCAAGAGCTGCCGTTGAAAAGCCAACACCAGCAATATTGGTGCGTTCATGGGTCAACAGATACTTGGCGTAGGTCCACCCCTTGTTCTCCTCACCAACCAGATTAGAGACAGGCACCCGCACATCCTCAAAAAAACACCTCATTCACTTCCTGCCCGCCATCAATCAGCGTAATGGGCCGAACAGTGACACCCGGTGTTTTCATATCGATCAGCAGAAACGAAATACCTTCCTGCGCTTGGCAGCAGGGTCCGTGCGCACAAGGCAGAAGATCCAGTCAGCATACTGTCCAAGTGTCGTCCAGGTCTTCTGACCGTTGACAACATAATGATCCCCGTCACGCACAGCACGGGTTTTCAAAGAGGCAAGGTCAGAGCCAGCCTGCGGCTCAGAATAACCCTGACACCACCAATCCGTGCCATCCAGAATACGCGGTAGAAAGTGATCCTGCTGCGCCTTGCTGCCAAACTTCAACAGCACCGGCGCAAGCATGGAAAGCCCGAACGGGATCGTTCGCGGCGCATGGGCAAGGCAAAGCTCTTCCTCAAAGATATGCCGGTAGACCGCATTCCAGCCGGTGCCGCCACGCTCCACCGGCCAGTTGACCGCCAGCCAGCCGTGCGCGTTCAACGTCGCGTGCCAGCCTTCAAGATCCGCCTTGGAAAGGCGCTTTCCCAATCTCACTTTTTCCGAAAGTGCTGGCGAAAGGTTCTCTCTTAAAAAGGATCGCACCTCATCACGAAACGCCAGCTCCTCAGCTGAATAATTCAGGTCCATATGCCGCCCTCCCCGCTTCATTGGACATAACTGCCGGGAAAACTCTGAGCACACTGGCCCACCTCATCCCATCATGAGATCAGAGTATCGTCCCTCAACATAATCTCAATATGTAATTTACAATTCTACTATGCAAAACTATAGCAGGCCCTACACAAAGGTCAGCCGCGGTTCACCAGAACAGAGGGCAATCCCAGCGCCCGCTCCAGCTCTTTCACACGGTCGCGCAGTTTGGGCCCAACTTCCTCATGCATACGCTCATAACCAAGCATGTCCGGCGTTGCCCCGCAGCTGATCGCAACCGGCTCGCCAAAATCCTGCGAGCGAAAGCCCACCGAGACCGCATTGATGTTTTCGGCGTAGCGCTGGTCTTCACCAACAACCACAAAGCCCTGAGCCAGCATCTGCGAGTATCCGTCAGCTCGCGCCGCCTCCAGCACCTCAATAGGATGACCGTGATCGCCCACCCGCTCACACACCCGCGCAAACTCGCGGTCGGACACACTTGCCAGATAGGCAAGACCGGAGGAAGAACCAGTGATCGGAATACGGTGCCCCACCTCCAGCCAGATGGCAGGCGCGCCTTGCGGTCTCCATGTCTTAGTCAGTAGCATCTTGTTTTCATCAAGCACCGCCAGCAAAGCCAACGTGCCCGTCTCATCAGCCAGTTGCTGCATTATGGGATTGGCGGTTTCAATAAAGGAAACCGAGGCACTGGCAATATTGCCCAGTGCCAGTGCCGCCGGACCAAACCGGTACCGGTCATGTCGCCGTGCATGGCTAAGATAGCCAAGCTGCTGCAGTGTAAACGTCAGGCGGGAAACCGTGGACTTGGGAATGCCGGTGCGCTGAGAAATCTCCTGATTACCAAGCCCGTCATCTGACGCGCGAAACGCCCGCAAAACCTGCAATCCGCGCGCCAGCGTTGTTGCAAAACGCCGGTCTTTTTCGTCATGTCCGCTCAACGTTCCAATCCCATTCCAATCCTGTGCAGTCACTTGCTAGCACACATCACAGGCATCAAAGAACACCAGTCGTGTTTGCCACCGCATTTCTCCAAGAAAAAGGCCGCTCACACCTCCAGCCATTCCCGCCGGATATCCTCCCGCTCGCGGAACTGCTCCGGCGTGCCGTGATAAACGATCTCCCCGTGTCCCATCACATAAACCTGTTGGGCAATCTTCAGCGCAATGGAAAGCTTCTGCTCCACCAGCAAGATAGAAACACCCGCCTTTGCGATCTGCGCAATCAGCTCCCCAACCTGCGTTACGATCTTTGGTGCAAGACCCTCGGTCGGTTCATCAATGATAATCAGATCCGGATCTCCCATGAGCGTCCGGCAAATGGTCAGCATCTGCTTTTCGCCACCCGAAAGTACACCAGCCGGAGTATCGGCACGGGACTTCAGGTTAGGGAACATATCCAGCATTTCTTCAATGCTCCACTTGCCCGGCCTGCGCATATCCTTGATGCCAAGAAGAAGATTGTCCCGCACACTCATGAGCGGAAAGATATCCCGGTTCTCCGGCACGTACCCAAGGCCCTTGCAGGCAATGGCGTGGCTCGGCAAACCAGAAATATTCTCGCCCTTGAACCAGATATCTCCTTTGGGAGCCACCTCCCCCATAATCGCCTTGGCCGTGGTGGAACGCCCAACACCATTGCGTCCCAAGAGCGCTGTCACGCTTCCCTTGGGCACATCCATGGTCACACCGCGCAGCACATGGCTCTTGCCATAAAACGCGTGCAGATCGCGGACTCTCAGCATCTCATCTGCCATTGGGCCACTCATGCCGTTACCTCCGCAAAATCTGTTTCATCACCAAGGTAAGCCTCACGCACACGCGCATTGCCTCTAATCTCCTCTGGCGTTCCCGTTGCGATGATCTCGCCATAAACAAGCACGGAAATTCGGTCAGAAAGGCCGAACACAACGCCCATATCATGCTCTACGATCAAGAGGGTTTTACCTTCCGTTGCCATCTCGATCAGCTCGATAGCTCTGGCAGTCTCTGAATGGCTCATCCCAGCGGTCGGCTCATCCAGCAAAATCACGTCTGCCCCGCCAGCAATGGTAATGGCAATCTCCAGCGTGCGTTGGTCCGCATACGTCAGCAGCACAGCAGGCACATCTGCCTTGTCCAGCAGGCCCACCTTCTCCAGCACTTCAGCGGTCTTACGCTGAACCTCCTTCAGGTTTCCGATATTGCGCCAGAAACTGTGACCATACCCAAGCGACCACAACACCCCGCAGCGCACATTCTCGCGCACCGACATATTGGCAAAAATGTTGGAGACCTGAAAACTGCGCGACAACCCGAGCCGGTTGATCTGATGAGGTTTCAGGCCATTGATCTGCTTGCCCCCTAAACTGATCTGCCCGAACTTGGCGGAAACAGACCGGAGATAAGATTGAACAGTGTGGATTTGCCAGCCCCGTTGGGACCGATAATTGCGTGTCGCTCCCCTTGTGAGATTTCTAGCGAAACCCCTTCAATAATCTTGGCCGGACCAAAGCTTTTACGAAGGTCTGTCAGCTGTAAAGCAGGTGCATTCATGAGCCATACCTCCCCGCTTGGAGAGCACTTTGAGCGACACCACACCAACACTCACAAGTACAATGCCAATCATCCATGACAACATCTGGTCAGGAGCAAGATGCAAGCCGAATGGCTCAAAGGCCTCGCCAAACCCGTTGGAGTAACGCACCGCAAGCTCAACCAGCACAATGATGCCAGCGCCAATCTTCAAAACCGAACTGACATAAAACCAAGCCCGCAAAAGCCCTTTTTTGGAAAACGATTGCTTCAAGGCAGCTGTCCCGCTCAGCAACAGACCCGCAAGACCGCCCGGTGCAAACAGGATCATGCCAATGAACAACAGCCCCAGATAAAGCAGCCACGCCTCTGAATAGTCAGAAAGGTTGGACTGCATATAGGTCAGCACCACAGCCCCAAGGATAGGACCTGCAAAATAACGCGCACCGCCAATGAACGCCATCAACAGCACCAGACCCGACGGGATCACGCTCAGGCTTTCTGGCGTAAAGATCTCGTAGTTCACCGCAGACATACCGCCTGCAAGCCCTGCAAAGCCACCAGCGGCAATAAACACCAGATACCGCACCCGATTTGGGTTATAGCCCACAAACTGCACCCGCTCCGGATTATCGCGCACCGCTTGCGCAATCTTGCCAAGTGGCGTTCGGGTGAAGGCGTACATCAACGCGACCCCAACAAAGGTCCAGAACGCGATGAACCAGTAAACATCCCCTAGCGGACCAAGAGAGAGCCCAAACAGCTCAATACCGTTCATGCGGTCACCCGTGATACCCTCCTCACCGCCAAACACGCTGATGAACATGAAACCGGCAGCGGCAACAAGTTCAGCAATGCCAAGCGAGATCATGGCAAACGGCACATCAGATCGACGACAAGATGGAAAACCAATCACGGCCCCAGCGAGCGCCCCACCCGCAAAGCCCACCAACGGCAAGGCAAACACAGGAACAGCCGCCCAAACACCGCCATCATAACTGGCATTCTCAATGGCATTCATCCCATGCATGGCCGCATAACCACCAAGGCCAAAGTAGACAGCATGGCCAAAGGAAAGCAATCCGGTCTGCCCCAGCAACATATTGTAGGACAATGCAAAAACCATGTTAATGCCGATGGCATTGAACAGCGAAAGCCACGTTCTTGACGGCTCAAATAAAGGGATGCTCAGAAGGATCAAGGCAAGCAGCAACAGCGGCATAACCCGCGTTGCAAACTTGTAGCGTGCACTTGGTGCCAGATCAGGCACCCGGTCAAGACTGTAGTCGGTCAAAACTCACGCTCCCCCATCAGGCCACGCGGACGCAGCATCAACATTAAGACCAGAAGAATGAACGGCAACATGGGAGCCAGAGACGCAATCGTGATACGCCCGAGATCACCATCTGCGCTCAGCCCGGCAAACGAAAAGATCTCGGCAAAACTGCTATCAATGGAAATGGCAAAGGTCTGTAGGAAACCAATCAGCAAGCTTGCAATAAACGCCCCTTCTAGACTGCCCATACCACCAACGACAACAACCACGAACACAATCGGCCCGATGGAAAACGCCATGGACGGCTCGGTCACCAGATAGTTGCCACCGATCACTCCGGCCAGTCCTGCCAACGCACACCCGGCTGCAAACACCAGCATAAAGATCCGCGGCACGTTATGCCCAAGATGAGACACCATATTCGGATGTGTCAAAGAGGCCTGAATGATGAGCCCGATCCGCGTTCGCTTCAGCAGGTACCAAAGCCCCGCCAGCATCGCGATGGAAACGACCAGCATGAAAATCCGGTAGGCCGGATATTGCGAGCCGAAAAGTTCGAAGAGTGAAAAATTTAGTTCCGGAGGAATCTCGTAGGCAACCGCAAACTTGCCCCAGATGATCTTCACCAGCTCCTCAATGACATAAGCCAGCCCGAACGTGAAAAGCAGCTCGGCCACATGCCCGCGCGCATGTACTTTGCGAAGGCCCCACCTTTCAACGCAGGCTCCAGCGGCTCCAACGCAAATCGGCGCAAGAAACAACGCAAACCAGAATCCGGTGTGCTGTCCAAGGGTAAAAGCAAAGTACGCACCCAGCATGTAAAAGCTGGCATGAGCGAAATTAAGAACGCCCATCATACTGAAAATCAACGTTAATCCGCTGGACAGCATAAACAGCAACAAGCCATAGATCAGCCCGTTGAGAAGAGCAAAAACAACCGTCTCCATAACATCCCTCAAGAGAAAAGAGCATGCTCAGGCCCGATTGCCCGAGCATGCCAATGATCAGGAAAGATCGTTAGGAAGGACGACGCATCTTACATGTGGTCGGCGTTTCCGTTGCAGCTGCCGGAATGGCAATATCTGTTTCGAACCCGAAGCCGGTGTTCTCGACATCACGCTCCACGCCCTCAGAAAACGTTGAGATATAAAGAGGTTGGATCAACTGGTGGTCATCCGCCCGCATTGTCACCTCACCATACGGTGTCTCATAAGTCATGCCCTCCAGCTCCGCCGCAATCTTCGGCACGTCCACAGAGCCCACACTATCAATCGCCGTATCGAGCATGTTCATCAAGGTGAAAACACGCTCATAATAGTAATCAAGATTGTTGGTTTCCTCAAAATCATCCACCCGAGCCATCTGCTCGTCCGAGGCTGCAATATTTTCATGGAACTCGGTGATCTGCTTCACAAGACCAACAGCACTTTGCCCCATCGCAGTCGGCGCGCCAAGGCCACCACCATAGAAGGTCAGATACGGAACCTGATGACCGGACGCATTGGCCGCTTTCACCAATAACGTCATGTCCGTTCCCCAGTTTCCGGTAAGAACAACATCGGCTTTCGCACTCATCATCTTCTGCACGTAAGGCGTGAAATCCTTAACTCTGCCAATAGGATGAAGCTCCGCTCCCACGATCTTCATGTCCGGACGTTTCTCGGTGATCATCGACTTCGCAGCATCAGTAAAGGCCCGACCAAACGAGTAATCCTGCGCCAGAATGTAAGCTGTTTTGATGTCTTTCTGATCGCGCAGCCAGTCCGTAAGACCTGCCATTTTCATATCCACATGCGCATCAAACCGGAAATGCCAGTAGTTGCATTTCTGGTTGGTCAAAGCCGGATCAACCGCTGCATAGTTGAGGAAAATTACCTCTTCCCCCGGATTACGCTTGTTGTGCTTGGCAATCGCATCAGTCAACGCATTCGCAGCACTCGACCCATTTCCCTGCGCAATGAACCGCACGCCTTGATCAATCGCCTTCTGCAGCTGAACGAGGCTCTCTTTCGGGTTGAGTTTATTATCAAAACCAATCACTTCCACCTGCATACCAGCCATGCCACCCGCAGCATTGATTTCATTAGCCGCATAACGAAAGTGCTTCAAACCCGCATCCCCCGTACTCCCGAACGGACCAGATAGCGGATCAATATACCCAATCTTGACGCTATCAGCTTCCGCAGAGAGAACACTGACAGACAACAGAAGTGCAGTTAAATTAGCTTTCCAAATAAAACCTTTAGACATAAAACTTCTCCCCCCAAAGAAATAATTTCTCATTATTTTTATTAGGGTAATGAGATATTCATCGCGTTCTATTGTCAAGTAATAAGTAAAACACAATTCCGCATAGTGACTTAAATGGATTTTTGCCTCATTCGAACCCAGTTCACCCGCCCGATACCCTCTTTACCGAGAAGCGATTCCAAATTTGCATGTAACTTGCAAATAGATACTTCTGATCAACTGACACTGGATCAGGCCGCCTCAAAAGTCGGAAAGCCAGTCTCGGCCAGACGCAACACCTTTCCCATCGCCGAAAATGGCAAGGCGAAAGAGCTTCGCATCGCTCCCTCGCCTTACGCGGTCGTCTCGATCAGTCCACCCAAACTGCAACGTCTATTGCATCACGCGATCAAGAAACCCGTCAACGACATCCCCCAAATCTGAGGTCCATTATCTTTCAGCAGAATGTCATGCCCGTCTTCACCCCCAAGTGGCAGAATGACTAGTTCCTGCTCTGCACTACTCTCGGCGGTGTAAGCATCGAAGAAGAACTGTGCCAGCTTCGGACTGTAGAACTCATCCTTTTCAGCATAAATCCAAAGAACAGGCAGCTTGTTGGTTGAACCGAATGTTCGGAAAATGCGCTCGACAAGATGGTGATCGTCCACCTCATTCCGATTAGTACTCACACTCCCAGGTGCAAATGCAATAACCCCTCGAGCACCCTCTGGGTTCTCACTTGCAGCAGCAAGCATGGCATTACCGCCAGCAGAAAGACCAACCAGAACAATGTGATCACCCATAACAAATGACTGGTCTCTAAAGTATTTTACAGCACTATGTATGTCATTAGCCCTTTCCCTAAGTGGGGTCCGCCATTCTGGCAAACTCTTACCAATGATCAGCGAACGTTCGCCCTCCGAGCGCCCGTATCCTCTGCGTACGAGAGAAGCTACCGCATACCCTTTTGACATAAACCATCTGATCGCAGCGTCAGGGCGAAAGTCATAGGGGCCATCACTAGGAACACTCCGTTCCGCTCCATGGGTAAAAATCGCCAGAGGAAACGGCCCATTTCCATCAGGCCGAAACACAGCTGCTTCAATGGTGATCGTTCCACTGCCATCTTCAAGGTCCACCGGAACCCGCCAAACCTGCATATTCAACTCACCAAGCGTCTCTCGAATCGTCCCAACCTCGTACCGAGAGGACTGCGCAATAGAAGGTTGCACGAAAGAAAGGCCCATCAAAACGACCAGACTAGGGATCAATCTCAGGAAACTACGTCTCATTAAAAACATTTTGACCTCATGTGAATTACATTTGAAGTACATATACAACTCACATGTTGAACGACTCTTTTATTGCCACAAGTTGCATTATTCGCGTAAGGCATATTGTGGGCTGAACACAGAACTGAGAGGGGGAAGTTTGGCAGGCAGCCCTATGACCAGCAGGCTGCACATCAGCACAGGAAACCTCACGCTAACCGGCAAAAAGGAGCCACATAGGCTCCCTTTCTCAAAACAAACGTCCGCCATGCATGCTCACTGCAGTCTTAGCGCAGGGGCTCGAGCTCGAACCCGTCAGATTGAGGAAAGATTGACGCTGTCACGCGGCGGTCTGCACGCGCTTCCGGTGGCGGTGCGATGCCAAACATTGCCAGTAGATTGCCGGTAGTTCCTTGCAACTGATAAGTCGAGAACTTTAGGACGTATTCTGCAGACACCAGATCGATACGACTGTTAAACAGTGCATTTTCCGCGTTCAGCACATCCAGAAGCGAGCGCTGTCCAATGCTATATTCCTGCCGGTATCCACTCACAACACGCTGGTTGGCAGCTACAGTCTGTTGCAGCGCGGCGATGCGCTCTTGCGTGGTCTGAACAGAAGCCCAGGCCTGCTCAACAGCCTCATCGGTCTGGCGCCGTATGCGATCAGTACGTACCTGCGCCTCAGTAAACTGAGCGGCCGCGCGGCCCTGCATCGCTCTTTCATAGCCGCCACTATAAATGTTCCAACTCACCCGAACCATAATGCGGTAGTCATCACTGCGCCCGTCGTACCCATTCAGATCATCACCAAAATTGGCCGATCCATTCAAGCTCACTCGCGGCAGTAAGGCAGACCTGCTTTTCTCCAGAGCAAAACCCGCCGCATCCGTCTCAGCCTGCGCAGACAGGATCAATGGATTGCTTTGGCGGGACAGAGCAAGTGCTGAGGAAAGGCTCTTGACGACCCCAGCATTCGCAACAGAAACAGCACTCAGGTTATTGGGCGCTTCCCCGACAACCCGTCGATACTTCGCCATTGCATCAAGCAGGGACTTGCGCACACTGGCAGTAATCATGCGCGTAGCGGCCAAACGCTCCTGCACCTGCGCAAGGTCCGAAGAACCAGTTTGCCCACCCTCAAACCGCTCTTTCACTTCTTGGACCAAACGCTCATGAAGCGCTGTATTGTCCTTCGATTTCTTCAGGATTTCCTGATGACGCAGAACATCAATATACGCCTCAACCGCATCAAGCGCGATCGCTTCAGAACGCTCCAGCACGCGCAAAGCCGCACCATCGACACGGGCACTTTGACGATAGATTTCATTCACCGAACCAAAGCCGTCATACAATAACTGCTCAGCCTCAACACGCAGTTGCTTGCCCGCCCGCCACTGGTCAGGCGCAGTGGATCGGCCTTTACGAAAACGCTCCGCACCAAAGGAGGCACTCAGGCTCAGCTTTGGCAGGAATGCGCTTTGTGAGGCACGCAGCTCCAAATCACGCACCCGTCGTTGCGCAGCACTCTCCAAAATATCCGGATTAGTAAGAACAGCAGTTTCAACCGCATCTCTTAAGGATGCGGACTGGGCACAGGTTGCCCCAAATGCCCAGAGTATCAGTGCAATAGAAGAACATCGAAAAAGCATTGCCAACACCCCAATGATTTTCTCCCAAAAGCCTGCCCAATGACACGCAAAAGAACGCAATCGCTCGCAGACAACCAGAAGCGCTGCGGTTGAAGAGCCACATCGCCCCGATATCTCACTCATGGGAAAACAAGAAGAAAATATAAGGCAATCAAATCATGCACTGGGAGTTATATCAATATACTTCTCAATAGGACAAATAATGCCATGATTTGTGAGAGTAAATTTCAGTAAGCTTCCCCACTATCCGCCAAGACACTCAGTTGCAAACACAATTACAAAACCGGACCAGACAACAATCAGAAATAATTACACTGAACTACAAGAACACACCCACTAAAACTGAGAGAACCATGAGTAAAACCAAGTGAATTACCAGCCATAAATAACGGAGTAACTTATGGGGATATCCATCCCCTCCCGTCAGGCACGATCTATCACAAAAACTCATTCCCAGAACCAATCGTCCCCCACAGCCCCGCTCAATAAAAAAAGGCGGATGCCAACGACACCCGCCTTCTTGAAATTCAGCTTACTCTCAACAAACAGCTTAGTTCAGCAGCAGGTTCGGAACAAACAGCGCCATCTGCGGAATGAAGGTGGTTAGGATCAAAGTTGGCAGCCACGCGAAGATAATGAACATCAGCGTCGGCTTCAGCATCTTATCAACCGAAGTGTCAGTCACCTTGGACCCCAGATACAGCAGCGGCGCAGTTGGTGGCGTGATGTTTGCCATACCCAGATTCACACCCAGAACAGCCGCAAAGTGGATCGGGTCCATACCAACGCCCTGCACGATTGGCAGCAGGAGCGGTGTCGACAGCAAGATACCGGAGATATCGTCCATCAGCATACCAATGATGATCATCACCAAGTTCACCATCAACAGGATCATGATCGGGTCATCAGAAACGGAATAGACGAACTCTTCCGCAATCGCCGGAATGTCTTCAAAGATCAGGAAGCGGCTAACGATCAGTACCATGAAGATCATCGCCATCACCACACCAATGGTGATACCGGAGTTCAGCACAGTTTCACGGAAAGTCTTCCATGTCAGCCCACGGTAGATGTAGATCGCAACGGGTATCGCATAGACCACAGCCACACCAGCAGCTTCCGTTGGGGTCATCACACCGCCGTAGATACCGCCAAGAATAATCACCGGCATCATAAGCGCCGGAAATGCCTTCAGGCCACGCTTCTTGAACTCGAAGTTGAAGTTCTCGGGACGCTCTGCAAGCTTAATATCCTTGTGCTTGCGCAGCATGATCTGGTTCACAATAATCAGGAGCGTGATCAGGATCAGGCCCGGAATAACCGTGGACAGGAACGCCCGCAGCACGGACTGCTGAGCAACCCATGCATACAAAATGTGAGAGGCACTCGGCGGGATCAGCAGACCCAGCGGCGCAGCACTCACGATCAGCGCAGCAGACTGTCCCTGAGGGTAGTTCGCCTTGCGCAGGTGCGGCATCATGATGCCACCGATACAGGTCAGGGTCGCATTCGCACTGCCGGAGATGGAACCAAATACACCCGAAGCCAGTACAGTTGCAGCGGCCAGACCACCCTTGATATGCCCGATAAACAGTTCGGCAAGCGCAACAAGAGGAGCTGCAATGCGGCCCTTCTCCATAATGCCGCCCGCGATGATGAACAGCGGAATAGCCAGCAACACCACGGAGTTCATTTTCCAGTGGCCGGTTGGCAGGTAGCCCGCCACATCGTGTCCGCCCATATAGGCGAGGTAAAGCAGAATTGCGCCAAACGCCAGGTGAACGCTCACACCCAGCAGCAGCAGGCCGCATAAGATGGCGATGGATCCTACGATAATCATTGCGCAGCCCCTTGTGTTAGTGATGCTTCATCTTCAGGTTCAACACGTTCGGCAATCTCGCGCGGTTCGCGTACCGGCCATTTCGGACCATTTCTGAGCAGCAGGTAAAAGTGCAGCACAGCAAACAGGGTCATGAAGAGGAAGCCGAGGAAAATGCCAAGACGCGGCACGAAGAACGGGATCTTCAGCGCAACAGTGGTCTGCCACATTGGGTAGGAGGCAAGCTCCTCCTGAAGCATCAGGTAGCCCCAATAGGTCACCGCAGACAGAACACCAATCTCGATAATCTCTACAGCAAGCTCACGCCACCAGATGATGCGTGGGTTCTTGATCAAAAAGCCGAGCACGTCTGCGTTGACATGCTCTTTGCGTGCTGAGGCGACAGCAGCAGCCATGAAGAACATCCAAAAACTGACAGTCATCAGCCATTCTTCATAGGCGAATAGGTTTCCACCAAAGCCATAACGGACGATCACCACCATAAAGAATGTGAGCGCATGATTACACCGCCTGCTGTAATCATGAGGTTCATCAGTTTAATGAGGCCGTTCAGCGGCTTAGCCACTGGCTTTGGAAGTTCGCTTGTCAGAATACTCATCTGAATTGCCCTTCGCTATAAAAACAAAAACCCATAGAAAAGGCCGACGCACGGATATGCGTCGGCCTCGAAGAGAAGGGCTTACTGGAAGTCTTTCTTCAAACGGTCGATGGTGTCCTGACCAACAACTTCAGCCATTGCTGGCCATACCTCTTCACGAACGCGGGCAGCAAGAGCCTGCTCCTGTTCAGGGTGAAGCTCAGAACTTCGTAACCGGATTCTACGAGTTTTTCTTTGAACTTCGCATCGTTCTCTTTGTTGAACTGGAAGTACTCTTTAGACGCTTTGTCAAACGCAGCAGATACAACAGCTTTCTGCTCATCATTCATCTTGTTCCAGGTCTTCATGGAACCGTAGAAGGAGTTGATTTCAGAGATCGCGTTGTACTCTACAAAGTACTTACCAACATTGGACTTTGCGAAGATGGTATAAGCAGCCTGCTTGGTGCAGCACAGTGTGCCGTCAACAATACCGGACTGCATTGCCGGGAACATATCACCCCACGCCATGGTGGTGGTGTTGTAGCCCAGTGTTTCAGCCATGTCTCTAACAACAGCAGAAGACCAAACACGGATGTTCATGCCTTTGTCGCCAAAGCCTGCGTAGTCATTAGGCTTCTTGTTAGCAACAACGCCAACAAAACCTTCAGGGTTGTGGTTGAACAGCTTCAGGCCCAGTTTTTCAAGACGCTCGTTGATGATCTTGTTGTACTCGGAATCTGGGTTCAACATTACGTTTTCCAGATCGTCCCAGCTGGTGAACAGGTAAGGCATGGACATGATGTCGAGCACAGGGTCTTTGTGGGAGTAAATAAACGCCATCACAAAGTCCACGTTACCGCGGATCGTGTCTTCAACCAGAGATTCACCGGAACCGAGCTGGCTTGCAGGGAAGACAGAAACTTTCAGTCCAACATCTGCTGCCTCAATTTCCTTTTCGATCTGCTTCAGCATCTTCGTGCCTTCATGATCGACAGGAACTGTACCGGCGATCTTCAAACGAAGGTCTGCTGCGTAAACAGAAGAAGCCAGTGTCAATGCCACTGCGCTTGCTGCACCTAGCTCAGTGCGCGACGGAAGCCCTTAGATACAGTTTTAAGGCTAGGTTTGTTCATTATTGTCTCCCTAAATGACCATCCAGATAGGCAACTGTTGCTTATCATTAGCTCCCGGACGGCCGAAAATGGCTTTCGCAGCGCGACGACTAACGTCAAATCGGCCACTCAAGTTTTTTTGGATTGCTACAGCGCAGGGGCCGCAACCAGAAAACATCTTTCATTCATTGTTTTTGATGAGCGATGTTCCGGTAAGTGCTTGTCCCCTTATGCCCGAATAGATGCGAAGAACCGGCAATCTTGCTCAGTGCGTTTCGTATCCATACTTTTACTAACCCAATAAACATACAGGATCTAATTCAAATGATCCATAATTTTTTTTCACTATTGACCATTTGTTACCTTATGCTCTAGTCATATATACTGAATTTGAAGAAATTTTGGACGGATATCTCTTCAAATTAAGGCGATTTAGGAAAACCAGTTGGATACAGAGAATTTTCACATCCAAATAAAGCACTGATATATCAATGGGTGTAACATCAAAATTGCGAAAATAAAGCTATATGCAGAAATGCGTAGAGCAAGAAACGAGAATTTTGAACGGCTGATACATTTGTTTCATTTGGGTCAAAGATATTGAATTTATGATTCGTTTGGGAGGGGAAACTATGACGAAAAGCTACCAGGAGACGGTGGGACTACTTACAAAAACCTATCCAAATCTAAGCAAGCAGCTCAAGAAAAGCGCGGCTCACATTCTGGAATATCCAGGAGACGTTGCCACACTGTCCATGCGACAAGTCGCAGCCCGCGCAGACGTCCCTCCCCCTACAATGAACAGACTTGCAAAGTCACTTGAGTTCGACACCTACAATGCCATGCGTGATGTATACCGTGGCGCATTTGAGGAGTTCTCCTCCAACCATTCCCCCAGATCAGGCGACCTTCAGGACACCCAAGGCACTTCAGATATTGAAGCCTCCTTGCAAAGCTTTAAAAGTGCCACGCTCGGCAACGTGAAGCACCTGTTCGACACCATCGACCGCGAACACCTGCAACACGTCATCTCATCGCTGAAGACCGCACGCAATGTATTCGTCATTGGCATGCACGCGTCCCACGCGCTTGCAAACTACCTGCACTTTGTCGCAGCCATGTGCTTTCGCAACTGGCATCTCATCAACCGCAAGAATGGCGAAATCGCAGATCAGGTAGAGAGTATCAGCGCGGATGATGTTATCATCGCAATTTCCCTGAACCCCTGCGCGAAAGACACTGTGCGCGTTGCCAAACGGGCCAATGAAGTGGGTGCAAGAGTAATCGGCATCACCGATACCAGAACCTCCCCGCTGGCCACCTATTCAACGGACCTCCTACTCACCCCCGTGCAAAGCCCCCATTATTTTGAAAGCTATATTGCCACCTCAGCACTCATTGAAATGATCCTTGGCCTTCTTGTTGCAGATGGCGGACAAGGTGTTATCGACAACATCACAAGATTAGAGAACTGCCGCAATGAGCTTGGCGAGTACTGGCCAGACCAATAAACCAATGAGAACGCGGAGGAGCCCATGACAAAGCTCCACCTCTTTGCAGATGTGCAACGGCACTTCCGCCAACGCATTCGGCGCTCATGCAAAACAGCAATCAATTATTGCGCAGGCCTGCGAATGGAAGGTTCAGCCTCAACCACCAACGGGTTGAGCCCCTCGCCGCCATTCTTCACAATGTCAAACAGCTGCAACCGCATACGCGGTTCCCAAAAATCATTGATGTGATTGGCGATGCCCGCAATCGCTTCATCATGCGGCTTATGCTTAAAGAAACCAGCAATCTGGTTTGCCATGTAGGTGAGCTTTTCCGGCGCCATGCTCCAGCTCTCCTCCCTCTATCATCTTTTCCATGAGCCTAAGCTGCGCACACAAACGCACGCGCAGCCCAGCGTCAAATCAACCTATTCAGCCGCTACAATCCGCCGTGCGCGTGCTGCATGTTCCTGATACTCTTCCTGCCACTCGGTCGGACCGTTGGAAAGAGAGACCTGAACCGCCGTCACCTTATACTCAGGACAGTTCGTCGCCCAATCAGAGTAATCGGTCGTCACCACATTGGCCTGCGTCGTTGGATGGTGGAACGTTGTGTAGACAACACCCGTCGAGACCCGATCCGTCACATCCGCCCGCAAACTGGTCTCGCCAGAACGGCTCATGAGCTTAACCCAATCCCCATCCTTGATACCCCGCAGTTCAGCATCATGCGGATGGATTTCAAGAACGTCTTCCTCATGCCAGACCACATTGTCCGTCCGCCGCGTCTGCGCACCCACATTATACTGGCTCAGGATACGGCCCGTGGTCAGCAGCAGCGGGAAGCGCGGTCCGGTCTTCTCATCCGTCGCCACATAATCGGTACGAATGAAACGCCCCTTACCGCGAACAAACCCGCCAATGTGCATAGTCGGCGTCCCTTCCGGGTTCGCCTCGTTGCACGGCCACTGAACAGAACCCTGCTCATCCAACAGATCATAGGTCACATTGGCAAAGCTCGGTGTGGTCGCCGCAATCTCCTCCATGATCTGCGAAGGATGGGTGTAGGTCCAGTTCGCACCCAAGGCATTTGCTAGCAACTGGGTCACTTCCCAATCCGCATAGCCATTGCGCGGCGCCATAACCTTACGCACACGGTTGATACGCCGCTCTGCGTTGGTAAAGGTTCCGTCTTTCTCAAGGAACGTCGAGCCCGGTAAGAACACATGGGCGTAGTTCGCGGTCTCGTTCAAAAACAAGTCATGAACAATCACGCATTCCATAGCCGCAAGACCAGCCGCAACGTGCTTGGTATCAGGATCAGACTGCAAGATGTCTTCACCCTGCACATAAAGACCCTTGAACGTTCCCTCAACCGCGGCATCCAGCATATTCGGGATGCGCAAACCCGGTTCATCCGAGATGGTAACACCCCAGATCTCCTCATAGATATCGCGCGCATCTGCATTCTTCACATGCCGATACCCCGGCAGCTCATGCGGGAACGATCCCATATCACAGGAGCCCTGCACATTGTTCTGACCGCGCAGAGGATTAACCCCAACGCCTTCCTTACCAATATTACCGGTCAGCATGGCAAGGTTAGCAATGCCGATAACTGTGGTGGAGCCCTGACTGTGCTCAGTCACTCCAAGGCCGTAGTAGATCGCTCCGTTACCGCCACACGCATAAAGCCGTGCCGCACCGCGCACCTCTTCCGCAGGCACACCCGTCAAAAGCTCAACGGCTTCCGGACTGTTCACCGGATCAGAGACAAACTCAACATAATCCTGAAACTCGTCCCACTCACAGCGCTCCTTGATGAAGGCCTCATCAAACAGGCCCTCAGTCACGATCACATGCGCCATCGCCGTCACAATCGCAACGTTGGTTCCCGGACGCAGAGCCAAATGATGCGAGGCTTCAACATGCGGCGATCTCACCAGATCTGTCCGGCGCGGATCAATCACGATCAGCTTGGCACCCTGACGCAGCCGCTTCTTCAGGCGCGAGCCGAACACCGGATGTCCATCGGTCGGGTTCGCCCCGATAACCACCACCACATCTGACTGCTCAACACTGTCAAAATCCTGCGTCCCCGCAGAGGTGCCGAACGTCTGTCCAAGGCCATACCCGGTTGGCGAATGACACACACGGGCACACGTATCCGTGTTGTTGTTCTCAAACACAGCCCGCGTCAGCTTCTGAACGAGATAAGTTTCCTCGTTGGTACAGCGGGAGGATGTGATCACCCAACAGATTCTTTGCCATACGTCTGCTGAAGGCCCCTCATCTTGTCAGCGGCGAAGCTCAAAGCTTCATCCCACGACACTTCGCGCCATGCTGATCAACGCTCTCACGCACCATCGGTTCAAAATACGGTCCTGATGCGCCGCATAACCGTAGGCAAAACGGCCCTTCACACAAGAATGACCACGGTTCGCTTTACCGTCCTTGTACGGCACCATGCGCACCAACTCATCACCACGCATCTCTGCCTTGAACGAACACCCAACACCGCAATAGGCACAGGTCGTGACCACAGAATGCTCCGGCTGCCCGATATCAATCACGGACTTTTCCTGAAGCGTGGCAGTCGGACAAGCCTGAACACAGGCCCCGCAGGAAACGCATTCAGAATCGAGGAAGCTTTCCGCCATGCCAGCGGTCACACGAGAGTCAAAGCCGCGCCCTTCAATGGTTAGAGCAAATGTACCTGCACTTCCTCACAAGCCCGCACACACCGCGAGCACACAATGCATTTGGCCGGGTCATAGGTAAAATAGGGATTGCTCTCATCCTTTGGCTTCCAGCAGGCATTCACCTCACCGCCGCCATCACGTTTGTTAAAGTGGTTCAGCCATCAGCTCATAGCGCACCTCACGCAGGCCAACCGCACCAGCATATCCTGCAACTCGCAGTCCCCATTGGCAGCGCAGGTCAGACAGTCCAGCGGATGGTCAGAGATATATAGCTCCATGACACCACGGCGCAGCCCTTTGAGGCGATCTGTCTGGGTGCGAACCTTCATACCCTCTTCCACCAGCGTGGTACAGGAAGCTGGCGTTCCGCGCCGTCCTTCAATCTCCACCAGACACAAGCGGCAGGACCCGAACGCATCCACCATATCCGTCGCGCACAGTTTGGGCACCTGAATACCAGCTTCCCTGGAAGCACGCATCACCGACGTGCCTCAGGAACGGTCACATCAAAACCATCGACGTTGATGGTGACGTTTTTCTCAGCGGTTGATTTTGGAGTGCCGTAATCTTTCTCTTTAATCAGGGACATTGGGTCACTCCGCAGCATCTGTTAATGGCTTTACGTGAAAATCCTGCGGAAAATGCGTTACAGAACTCATCACAGGATACGGCACAAACCCGCCGAGAGCGCACAGCGAGCCCATCTTCATCGTGTCGCAAAGGTCGGTGAGCAACTCAACCTGCTCCTCCGGCTGATCCCCTCGCGCAATCCGGTCCAGTACTTCCACACCGCGCACAGAACCAATGCGGCACGGCGTACACTTGCCGCAGCTCTCAATGGCGCAAAACTCCATGGCAAACCGCGCCTGCTTGAGCATATCGACTGTATCGTCAAACACCACGATCCCGGCATGTCCGATCATCCCGTTACGCTCAATAAACGCCTCATAGTCAAAAATGGTATCAAACAGCGAGGGCGGGAAATACGCCCCCAGCGGCCCGCCAACCTGAACCGCCTTCACCGGACGACCACTGAGCGTACCACCACCAATGTCATAAATCAGATCATTCAGCGTCAGACCAAAAGCCGTCTCATAGAGACCACCGTACTTGATGTTCCCGGTCAGCTGGATCGGAATAGTCCCGTGGGAATTGCCCACGCCATAATCGCGATAAAACCGTGCCCCACGATCCATAATAATCGGCACGGAAGCCAGCGACATCACGTTGTTGACCACGGTCGGACAGCCAAACAGCCCCTCAATCGCCGGAAGCGGAGGCTTGGCGCGCACAACACCGCGCTTGCCTTCAAGGCTATTGAGCAACGAGGTCTCCTCACCGCACACATAGGCCCCGGCACCAACCCGCACTTCCATATCAAACGCATAAGCAGAACCCATCACGGAGGTCCCGAGAATGCCCGCATCTCGCGCAATCCTGATCGCATCGCGCATAATCGCAACCGCATGTGGATATTCAGAGCGTGTGTAGATGTAGCCCTTGGTCGCGCCCGTCGCGATACCGGCAATCGCCATCCCTTCGATCAGAACGAACGGATCACCCTCCATGATCATCCGGTCGGAGAATGTACCGCTATCGCCCTCATCAGCATTGCAGACAATGTACTTCTGCGCGCCTTGCGCCTTCAGCACCGTGTTCCACTTAATCCCCGTCGGAAACCCTGCGCCGCCACGTCCGCGCAATCCGCTCTCTGTCACTTCTTTGATAATTCCGGCAGGCGTCATTTCCAGCGCGCGTTGCAGGCCGCGAAAACCCTGATGCTGCTTGTAATCCGCAAGCGACAACGGATCGGTAATGCCGCAGCGCGAAAACGTCAGCCTTGTCTGCCGTTTCAGATAAGGCATTTCTTCTGTCAGGCCATGGCACAGCGCATGCTCGGCCCCTTCAAGAAGCCCATTATCCAGCAGATCGGCAACATCAGAAGGTTTCACCGGACCATAGGCAATACGGCCGCGCTCGGTTTCCACTTCAACCAGCGGCTCCAGCCAATGCATACCGCGCGACCCGTTGCGGATGATCTTCGCACCCACACCACGCGCGCTCAGCTCTTCGCGCAGCGCGTCAGCCACACGGTCAGCGCCAACAGCCAAAGCCGCAGCATCACAAGGAACGTAAAGGACACCCCCCATCACTTCACCTCCTCAACCAGCTTTAAAACGCCAGCTTCATCAAGACGTCCATGCAGCTCACCATCCATCATCGCGGCAGGGGCACACGAGCACAGTCCAAGGCAATAGACCGGCTCCAGCGTGACCTTCCCGTCAGGCGTGGTTTCATGCCACTTGATGCCGAGGTCGTTTTGAATGTCCTCGGCAAGCTTTTCGCCGCCCATAGACTGACAGGCTTCCGCACGGCACACCTTCAGCACATGACGGCCCGCAGGTGCCTTGCGAAAGTCGTGGTAAAAACTCATTGTTCCATGAACTTCAGCGCGGCTCAGGTTCAACCGATCTGCGATCTGTAACAGCGCATCTTCGGGAACGTAACCAAACTTACTCTGCACATCGTGCAGGATAGGCAGGAGCGGCCCTTCCTGATGCTCATGAACATCAATAATCGCGGCCGTTTCTTTTTCTATCTCCTGCGATTGCGTCTGCAAGGCCATAAAATCCTCCCTCCTCGCACGTCAATGCATCGAATAGGCACAATATGTCACAGGCAATCAATATGATATATCCGTTGGGCGATTGTACATCCCTATCAAGGTAAGCACGTACCGAGTGATTTGCTCTGCGAAATTCCCGCAACACGCTTTAAAAAGGCGTCCAGAAGCGGTGCACGAGCTCGCGCTGCGTCGCAATCAGGCCCACCATAATGCTCGCATAAGGTCGGCAATCGGGATAATCTCCAGATGATCCGAGGCAATCGTCTGCGCCACTGCCTGTGGGATAATCGTCCCCCATCGCCCTGTCCGCACATGGGCCAACAGGCACATGATGGAATCCGACTGCAGAACCGGTTTTGCCACCACGTCATTATCAAGAAGGATGTTGTTGATGATCCGCCGGCATTGCATGTCACTGGTCAGCAGGCACAGCGGAACCCCGCTCACATCCTGCAAGCTCGCCTGCTCCCGGCCAGACAACGGCCCGCCTTGCGCAACAACAAAGCAGTAACGCTCACGATAAAGCGGAACTTGCAAAACCCGCCCCAGCGGCTCGTTGTCCAGATAGGTCAGACCAACATCAATCTCCAGATTTTCCAGCTGCGCCAGAATCTCGGAGGACGGGCGCGAGAACACCGCAAAATCAACGCCGGGGTTATCCTGACTAAAGCAGGTGGTAAGTTCAGGAACATAAGTCAGAGCTGTTGGAATGGAGGCAATGCGCAAGGTTCCCGACTGGCCATCACTAACCGCCTTCAGCTCCTGTTTCATGGTCCGCGTATCGGCCACCAGCTTGCGCGCCCATTCAAGCACCCGTTTGCCTTCAGGCGTCAGGCCCTGAAAACGTGAGCCGCGCAAAACCAGCAGAACGCCCAGTTGCTCTTCAAGCTGCTTGATATTGGCAGACAGCGTCGGTTGCGTCACGGCGCACTCCTCCGCTGCCTTCCCAAAATGCTTCTCACGCGCCAGCGCAATAAACATCTCCAGCTTGTCGATCATAAACTTCCCTCACAAACAATCCTGCACCAACATCCGGCAGGGTTTGAAAGCCAATCAGGCCAACAACTGCCAGCAATCTCCCGAAGAGCAGCCCCATAGAGCACGTTGCGTGAATGCAGATGACCGAACGTGTTTTAACAGACCGGTTCCGCCTTTGCACTTGTATTAACTTTAGCCTGCAAAGAGGTATCTGCCATTTCCTGCGCCTTTAAAGCAAGTTCCATTACTTTGAAACAATGGCTCTGCTGCATTGCCGTTTCTGTTCTATTACAAATGTCATTGGATAAATTCTGGAAGTAAGGATATCCTGCATCCCGACAATCAATGTACTCGCACTTTTTATCGTTCACGAGATACAAATTGTCTTTTGTATCCTCAACACCGATATTGGTGTATTTGCGAAGCTCTATATAACCCTTCGTGCCCAATATGGTCAGTCGGCCATCACCCCATGTCGGCAAACCGTCAGGTGTATACCAATCAACGCGAATAAACCCATGCGCTTTTTCGCTTTGCAGTGAGAGTTGACCGAAGTCTTGTAGACCCGGATCTTGCGGATTGGCATAGTTGGTCGCCACTGCCATCGTGACTTCGGCATCGGTGGAAGAGGTGAGGTATAAAAACTGGTCTATCTGGTGAGACGCAATATCACATAAAATACCGCCGTATTTTTCTTTATCAAAGAACCAATCGGGACGCGTATCGCGGTTGAGACGATGAGGCCAAGGCCGACTGTCTGGATCACATCGCCTATCTCACCAGCCTCTATCAGTTCCGCAGCTTTTGTGACGCACGCCACCTGAAAGCGCTCGGAAAAATTAACAGACCAAATACGTCCTGTTCTGGCAACACACTCTTTAATAGCCTCCAGCTGCTCAACGGTAGTGCACCCTGGCTTATCGACCATCACGTCCTTGCCATTTTCCATTGCCTCAATCGCCAGTGCAGCACGCTCTGATGGCACAGCGGCAATGACTATCAGATCTATTTCCGGATTTTCGAACAAAGATCTCCGATCTTCGATCCGTGGAATATCCGGGAACCTTTTTTTTAAAACCATTCAGCGTACTGGGTTCGCCTTGCGTCCACCACCCTACAAACTCTCCGCCAACGGCTTGCATATTTGCTGCCTGTTGGTAAATGTGGCGGTGATCTAATCCAACCGCTGCAAATTTGATTTGGCTTTTTGTCATAGATTAAACTTCCTCTCCCTAGAGCATGTTGCGTTCATATGCATTCACGCACCAAACTCTACCTCTTTATTTTCACGCGTGTTCATCTGCATTCACACATTGTGCTCTAACTTTCTTGCTGGAGCGACTTCTTCCCGTTTGATTGAAGCCAATCAAACGGGACGCGCTCTATCCTCACGAGGTGTCCTGCCTGTTTTTCCCGAGACAACCAAGAACGCCTCTTAAGGGATATCTCAGCGGACAGTATCAAACGATAGCTGACCGTAATGCGGGGATAAATCTATTTGCGGTTTCCGCAGGAAAAAGACATACTCCTCCGCCATTTCTGTGAAGCAACACCGGCAGCCGACTCGTGCGCGAGATTCTAAACATAGCAACGCAGAACAACGCAATTCTCACGCAAATAACGCAAACCGACACAAACCAACGCAAACACGATCACTCGGTTGGGCGCAAGCACATTTAGATTGTTTGAGGGGATGGTTCTTTAAACGCACAAAAGCCCCGTGCTGTTAGGCATCGGGGGCTTTTGTCTGATTTG
>BAXV01000050.1 GCA_001310715.1 Pseudovibrio sp. JCM 19062 | reverse complement strand
GCCACCCGCAGTCGCCATGCGCCCACCGGCACCGCCACGGTTCCGCAGCTTCCTCTCGCTCAAGTCCAGACGCCTGCGCATCCTGTCCCAGCTCAGCACCATGGGATTACGCCACCTCATGCACAATCCGGTGCGCAGCCTGCTCACCAGCGTCGGCGTGGCTTTCGCACTCGCCCTGCTCGTCTCCGCGCTGTTCCTGACCAACTCCATGGATCACATGATCAACGTGGCCTTCAACAAAGCAGAAACCGCAGACGCCCGCCTCACTCTGGCAGATGACAAAGCACCCGAAGTTCTGGGGGACATTCTGCGCCTGCCCGGTGTGCTCACCGCAGAAGCCTACAGACGGGAGCCCGTCATCCTGCGCTTTGGCTCCCGAGAAAAACGCGTGGCAATCACAGGCCGCCCAACCAACGCCAACCTCTCCCGCATTCTGGACCTGAACGAGCGCGCAATCGAAATGCCGCACACCGGCCTCATGCTGCCAACCCACCTTGCCAACCAGCTTGGCGTAAAGCCGGGCGAGATGGTCACTGTGGAGCTGACCAAACACAATTCCATTATCCGGCAGGTGCGCGTCGCCGGCACCATCACCAGCTACATGGGCCTTTCCGCCTCCATGCACATTGACGCGCTGAACGCCCTCGTCCCCACCGGCCCGCGCATCTCTGATCTGGCTATCAACATCGACCGCACCCGTCTGGGCGATCTTTACGATGCGGTGAAAGAAACCCCGGGCCTCGGCGGCATCGCTATGCAGATGCTCTCCCGCGAGAAGTTCCGCGAGCTGATGGACGAAAGCGTCACATCCATGCTGGTGGCTTACATTATCATCGCTGTCATTGTCGCCTTTGGTGTGGTCTACAACGCCGCCCGCATCCAGCTCTCAGAGCGGGGCCGCGAGCTGGCCAGCCTGCGCGTTATCGGCTTCTCCCGACAGGAAGTCTTCCACGTCATTCTGGTGGAAATGGCCATGATTGTCCTGCTTGCCCAGCCCATGGGTTGGCTCATCGGCTACGGCATGGCGGCGGGCATGATACAGGGTTTCGCCAGCGACCTGTTCCGCATCCCGCTTGTTGTGCTGCCAAGCACCTACGCCATTGCCAGCTTTGTTATCCTCAGTGCGGCACTGGTCTGTGCGCTCATCGTGCGCCGCCGTGTCAGCAAACTTGATCTCATCAAAACCCTAAAAACGAGGGAATAGGAATGTACGGTAAATACGTCAAACGAGGCGCTTATGTTGCTGTTGCCCTGCTCGTTCTTCTCCTCTTTGGATGGGCCTTGCAGGAAAAGCCAATCTCCGTTGAAACCGCCCAGATTACGAGAGGCGACCTGATCGTCACCGTTGAAGAAGGCGGCAAAACCCGTGTGAAGGAGATCTACAAAATCTCCGCCCCAATCGCCGGACGGGTCGACCGCTCCCTGCTGGAAGTGGGTGACACTGTGGTCCGCGGTGAAACCACAGTAGCCAGCATCAACCCCCTCACCACCCCGTTCATGACGCCCGCACCAAGGCCGAGGCACTGGCAGGCGTTGAAACCGCCAAAGCCGCCATCTCTCTGGCAGAAGCCAACTCGCCTCTGCCAAGCAGAACACAAACTCGCCAAGTCAGAGCTCGTCCGTGCCCAGCGCCTCAACCGTTCCAAACCATCTCCGACGCCCAGCTGGAGCGTGTGGAAATTGACGTCACCCTGAAGGCTGCCAAGGTGCAAAGCGCAGAAGCCAGATTGCCCAGCGCAACAGCGATCTTGAAAGCGCCAAAGCCCGCTTGATTGAACCACACATTGCCCAAGACCCAGAGCGCTCAGAGGAACTGGCCGTGCGCATGATCTCACCAATCAACGGCGTCGTCCTCAATCTGGCAGTCGAAAGCGAGCAGACCATCCAGTCCGGTGCCCTGTTGATGGAACTGGGCGACCCTTCCGAGATTGAAGTGGTCGTGGATCTGCTCTCAACAGAGGCCGTCAAGATCACAGAGGACGCCAAGGCAACGCTCATGGATTGGGGCGGCAACAGCTTGAAAGCCACCGTCCGCCGCATCGATCCGGCTGGCTTCAGCAAGGTCTCGGCTCTGGGCATTGAGGAGCAACGGGTCAACGCCATTCTGGATCTGACCACCCCCGCCCCACAACTCGGCCACGGCTTCCACCTGCGCGCCGCCATTGAAACATGGCACGGCAAGAACGTCCTGCGCGTCCCCATGACCGCCCTCTTCCGCGAAGGCAATGACTGGGCTACCTTCAAAGTCGTCAACGGTAAAGCCCACCTCCAAAAGATCACCATCGGCGCCTTCAATCAGGACATGGCCGAAGTCACAGAGGGCCTGAACGAGAACGACACTGTTATTCAGTTTCCGGGAGATACAGTCTCGGATGGCACGGCTGTTGTGGCGGAGTGAGTATGATCGAAGATTCCAAGTAAGTTTTATTGGAGAAGATATTTATGAGCGTTTCATCAATTTCCAGCCTCACAGACTTAGGTCGGGTGCGGTTGTCCAAATCATTTTATATGCGCGAATTTTTGTACAGCGAGATAGCGAACTACCATGGCATTCCAAACTTTCCGGATGATCCGCTCTTGCGATCAAAGCGGGCACAAGGCTCTGCGAAGAGCTTTTAGAACCACTGCAACACACATTTGGGAAAGTTGTTATTCGGTCAGCATATCGATCCTGCACCGTCAATCAATTTGGTTGCGAACAGCAACGCGCTGGCAAGAGTAACTACAGCTGTTCAGCGAATGAAGCCAACTACGCTGCCCACATCTGGGATCGCAGGGACAAAGACGGCTTCATGGGTGCCACTGCCTGTGTTGTTATTCCCTGGTTTACAGATAGGTACGAAAACGGGGCAGATTGGCGTCAGCTCGCATGGTGGATTCACGATCACCTACCCTATTCCGGTCTCTACTTTTTCCCTAAGCTCGCAGCGTTTAACATCAGTTGGCATGAAAACCCGAAACGCAGAATAGATAGTTACGCTGCCCCCAAAGGGTGCCTTACCAAGCCCGGCATGGCTAATCATTCTGAAAATCACGAGGAGTGGTGGCAGGGGTTTCCTGAACTCGTTCTTTAGCCTTCTCCACCGCCACTTTTTCCCGCCGCGCCAGTTCCATCTTCCACCAACGATCGCGCAGAACCACACGGTTCTCGCGGTAGCGTTCCTCCAGAACCTCCATGTGCTCCACACGGTCGGTCCGGAACGCACGGAAGTCCTTGCGCAGCTCGCACCACGCCACAATCATCCGTGACTGCGCAAAGAACGTTAGACTCAGCGGCCATATGAGACGCTCACTCAGATCGCCCTGCGCATCTGCATAGCTAATCCGCAGCTTGTTCTGCGCTCGGATAGCTCGGCGCACATCACCAAGCTCAATACGCGCCGTGGGGATAGCTCCACGCCAAAGTCCGGCGCGTAAAGCGGCGCTTCGATGAACTCGTCCCGTGCTTCGGGAGAAAGCACAGCCGCAATCTTGGCAATCACATCACTTGCCGTGCGGATAAGCTGCTCATCCCCGCGCACCTGCACGTGGCGCAGCCCATCATCACCGCTTCCAGCTCATCACTGTTGAACATCAACGGCGGAAGGTCATAACCCTCTTCCAACACATAGCCCACGCCCGCTTCCCCGCGAATGGGCACACCTGTCGATTGCAAGCTCACAATATCGCGGTAAAGCGTGCGCACAGAAACCTCCAGCTCCTCCGCCATCACATCCCCCGTCACCGGCCCACGATGACGACGCAACAACTGAACGATTTGTAGCAAGCGATCTGCCCTGCGCATGAACTCCTCCGGAAAGTTTCGGCCAGAAATTTTGGGAACGCCAAACACTCCTGACACAATGCTGTCAGGAGCACCTTGCTATCAATCTCCCGGCAAACACAAGCGGAGAAAGCAAATGCTCACACATCACAAATTCAGCGCCAAACTGAACGGCATCAGCGCAAGCCCATTTTGCCTGAAGGTAGACATCCTGCTCGCCATGGCAGGCCTTTCTCATGATGTTCTGGAAGGCCCGGCAGCATTGCAAACCGCCCCCAAAGGCAAGCTACCGGTCATGAAGGACAAAGAAGAACTCATTGCCGATTCCGAGTTCATCAAAAGACATCTGGTCCTCAACTATAACGCTGATTTTTCAGGCGGCTACTCCGAGGCAGAACTGGCTATCGCCCACGCTTTCGTGCGTATGGCAGAGCATTCCCTGTACTTCGTGACCGTATGCACCCGCTGGCTGCCAGATGAGAACTTCGCTGTGATCGAGAATGAATTCTTCGGCATCCTCCCACCAGAAATGCGCAGCCCGCTCGCAAACGAATCCCGCAAGAGTGTCATCACCAAGGTCAACAACCACGGCTACGGTCAACACACTTGGCAAGAACGCCTCGCTTTGGGCCGCGCCGACTTACAAGCCATCTCCACCCAGCTGGGCGAAAGACCATACCTGCTCGGAGATCGTCCTTGCTTCGCCGATGCTGCCATCGCGCCCAAATCCTGTGCGCCCTCTCCGACCTACCCTTCGCCCAATGGAAGGAAACCGTCGAGCAATTCCCAAACCTCATCGCCTACGCCAACCGCATCAAAGAAGCCTACCCAGAAGAAGAACTAGAAGCCGCCTGACCAACAAACCCCGCCGAGCTGGTGCATCGGCGGGGTTTTGTCGCGTTCACTTGGCTTGCCGCAAATACTCGATCACATCCTCGGCATTTTGCGCCGGATCACTCACGGGGAACATAACGTGTTCCACCACCCCATCCTTTATGATCATCGTAAGCCTTTCAAGCAGAACCAATCCGCCAGCTTCAAAACTAGGTAAATCAAGCGCTCGTGCCAGCTCCAATTTCTCATCGGACAGAAGCGAGAACGGCAAATGCAAACGCTCGGCAGCCTCTAACTGATATTCTGTAGACTGAGTAGACAACCCAAACACCGCACCAGCCCAACAGCCTTCAACTCACTGAAGTGATCACGAAACGCACAGGACTGAGGCGTACACCCACGCGCGCCCGGAATAAGATCCCAACCTTCAATCGCAGCCCCATCGGGTGAACTTGTCCTCGGATAGGCATAGACAACAACAAGACCGGACGACGCCGACAAATCAACGTCACTGCCATCCGTCGCCCGCAATGTCAGCGCTGGCAACTTTAGCCCAACCAAGTTCTTCACATCAGTCATTCTCAATCAATCCATTCCGAATAAAAGGGCACCCTACTTCGCACGACAAAATCTTATCCAGTCGCATTACCCACCCCTCAATAATGCCGAACCAATCTGTCAGAAAGCTGCGTAAAAACAAATCTATCCCACCCAATTGCGAGGGGAATAACTTTTCCAGAACGAGGCGCTCGTCAGGCCGCGCCCACAAAACACCCCATCAACGCAAAAAACACAGCTTCAACGCAAATCAGCGCAAATCAGCGCACAAAACAACGCAAACCGGATATCCCCGCCATTAAGCCGCGTTTTGTTATAGGTACGGCACCAGGATATCCGCAAGCACGGAACCTTTCGGGTAAGTGTAGACACCACCCTGATCATAAACGTAAGGCCCGATCTCAAGTCCGGCCTCCGCGCAGATGAGTTGTCCCGCCAGCACATCCCAACTGTAAACGCAGCCATTAAAGGCCCCGTCCACCTGTCCGGTCGCCGCCTCGCACAGCGCCCACGCCGCAGAGCCACAAATCCGGATCTGATGCTGATCGCTCACCAGCCGGTTGACCTTCTTCAAGAAGTCCAGGTGGTTCTCCCGTTTGTAGTTGAAGCAAAGGTTCACCACCAGCTCATGGTCACACGCCTGTCTGGGCCGCAATCTCACCCCATCCTCAAACGCGCCTATCCCCCGTGCAGCATAGATCGTCCGGCGGTGAAAAGGCGCATGAACAACCGCAACAGCTGGCCCCTCTTCATCAAGAAAAGCCATTGAAACACAAAAGTCTGGCCGCCCGTAAAGATAGTTGGTCGTCCCGTCTATCGGGTCAATAACCCAGCACGGTGGCTCCATAAGACCACCCGTTTCTTCCCCCTTGAAACCATGCTTGGGAAACGCCTCTGCCAGTGCAGCTTTGATACGCCGCTCAACCTCACGGTCCGCCTCACTCACATAATCGAGCAGGCCCTTGCTATCGATCTGCAGCTTATCCCGTTCATGAAAGACTTCCAGCGCATATGCACCAGCTTCCTCTGCAATTAAACGGGCTTTTGCGAGTATCTCTTGCATCATGGTCGAACGCCTCTGGTCTTTATTACCCTAAGGTATTGAACAGTTCATTCAAAAGAACAACTTCGTATCAGGACTACCTTCAGCCTTAGCCGCTAGCCTTTACCAGAAGTAGCAATGAGCAGGATTGAAACCTGATGAACCGTGAACTCCCAGTGCTATATGCTTGCCTCGCTCTGGCCGGGACCATCCCATTTATCGCTGGAGCTATTGGTTTATCAATAGGTTACTCGTTTCTGCCTGTCTTGGGCGCAACCGTCGTAGCGATAAGTTTGTACGCCCTTGTCATCCTGTCTTTTATGGCAGGAACCCAATGGGGCATGTTCTTTATCGCGCCTCACCCCAGACGGGCATGGTTGCTGTTATGGAGTAACTTTGTCGCACTTGCCGGTTGGTGCCTGTTCCTGTTTACCGCACCCATCATCTTCCTGCTTGGACTTATCATCCTGTTCTCTGGCATGTTGTTTGTTGATTTCTTTCTGCAGAACATGGAAGTCACTTCTCGAAATTACCTCGGCGTCCGCATTACAGCAACCATTATCACGCTGATTGCATTGGGTGTCATCGCCCTCAACGTCTAGAGCTTATCCCCGCTGGCCATAACAAAACCCGCCCGCCAGAAAGCAAAAATGCCAGCAAAGTCTCCTTCACTGGCATCATCGCATCTAACAATTTGATAGCACTCACGTATTGATCGCGTTCCACAACACCGTCGAACGGTGACCACTCCGGCAATATGCCAGCACAGGTCGCGGTGCCTGTGCAAGAAAGTCAGTCAACTCCTGCCCCGCGACCGCAAAATCTGTCCCCGCTCCAATCGGAATGTAAACGTGCTCCAGCCCCAGCGCTTCAGCAGCACCAGAAACCTCCAGATACGTCGGCTGGTTCGCTTCTTCATCATCCGGACGGTTGCAAACAATCGACCGGAAGCCCTGCTCCCGTGCTGTCTTCAAGTCCTCGGGAGAAAGCTGCCCCGCAACCCAGTAATCCTCGGCAATCTGACGCGTCTCAAGCTGTCCATTGCCACCATCACCGCCTGAAATTTTCTGAACTAGACTAGAGAACATTAGCTGGCACCTTCAAGTTAGTCTGAGTGTTATCTTCTGCCTTTGGCAAACCACCGGCGTTCATATGCATCGCAATATACAATTACAAATCCATGATTTGTATAAGAAATGCATGTTGCATCAGGATTCTTTGAGAGCCGCCGCATCGCCTGATTGGCCACAAATCGCGCAAGCAGCATTCCGCCCGTCATACACACCACAAACACGATCGCCTCGGGCGTCAGCAAGGAGAACGAAACCAGAGCCGGACCGGGACACAAACCAATCAATCCCCATCCCGCGCCGAAAATTGCAGAGCCAAAAACCAGCCGCTTATCAATCTGCTGAACCGTCGGCATCCGGAAATCATCCGCCACAAATGGACGCGGCAAAGAGCGGGCCAGCCGGAAAAACGGCAGCGCCACCAGAATGGCTCCACCCATGACAAAGGCGAGGCTAGGGTCCCAGTTACCAAACACATCAAGGAAGTTTTGCACCTTCAAAGGATTGCTCATTCCCGAAATAACCAGCCCAACGCCGAAGATAAGACCAGCCAGCAAACCCGCGATAATACGTTGCATGGTTATCCTCCCACCACATGACGAAGAACAAACACCACAAGCGCGCCCACCGACATGAAGGTGACCGTCGCAACCAGCGACCGAACGGACAAACGCGACAACCCGCAAACCCCATGCCCGCTGGTACACCCGCTACCAAACACAGAGCCAAACCCCACAAGAGCACCGGCAATAGCGATCAGCGTCAGGTTGCCAGTAAACACCTGCACAATCTCATATCCCCCTGCCATCAGCAGCAGCGGCGCCAGCAGCAAACCAACAACAAACGCCAGTTGCCAGCCTTTTCGCCATTCACCCAGGCCGACTTGCCATTGGCAAGCTTGCCCGCTTCAAACAAGCGGCTGTAAATCCCGCTAATCCCCGCAATCCGCCCATTGGCAAGCAGCAGGATAACAGTAGACAAGCCGATCAAAATACCTCCGGCTAACGAGGCATATGGGGTAAACTCAGTCATGGTTTATTCTCGCACTTTCCCCGTCAGAGGAAACATCGGTTGATTGAGAATTTGATCAGGGAACCTATTAGATCCAGATCAAACTACAAATTATTCTAATTTAGTTATTTCTAATACAAAGACCCGCATCAACGTGTCAAGCCATCGGCAACACCAATCATTCCGATCACCTAATACTCATCACCAGTTGCGCTGGATGTTCACGTCCCTTAGGCTTCCCCCAAACGTCATGAAACACTTCCGGATCACTGATGGGAGATGATCAAGGCAGGAAGCGTTTCATACATAAATACAAAGGGATGGATATGATTGACGAAGACCTGAAGAGTGAACTGGAGCTGTTTCGCGACAATGTAAAGCGGTTCATTGAAGCAGAAATTCTCCCGCACTACGACGACTGGGAGAAGGCAGATATCTTCCCTCGTGACATCTGGAACAAGATGGGCGAACAGGGCCTGCTCTCCGTAGATACCCCGGAAGAATACGGCGGGTTTGGCACCAACTTCCTGTTCTCCATGGTCATCATTGAAGAGTTCACCCGCGCCAACTGTTCCGGTCTGGGCGTATCCCTGAGCGTTCACTCAGACATTGTTGCCCCCTATATCCTCAATCAGGGAACGGAAGAGCAAAAGCAAAAGTACCTGCCCAAAATGGTCACAGGTGAGTGCGTTGGCGCCATCGCAATGACCGAACCAGCCGCAGGTTCTGACCTTCAAGGCATCCGCACAATCGCCCGTAAAGACGGCGACGATTACATCCTCAACGGCAGCAAAATCTTCATCACCAATGGCCAGCACGCAGATGTTGTTATCGTTGTGGCGCGCACCAATCTGGACGTTTCCGGCTCCAAGGGAACCAGCCTTTTCCTCGTTGACGCAGACACCCCCGGCTTCAAACGCGGCCAGAACCTCGACAAGATCGGATTGCATTCTTCAGACACATCCGAGTTGTTCTTCCAAGACCTGCGCGTTCCCGCCAGTGCCTTGCTTGGAAAACTGGACACCGGCTTCCACATCATGATGAACGAACTCCCACGCGAGCGACTTACCCTCGCCGTAGGTGCAGTTGCAGCCGCAGAAGGTGTGATGGCAATGACCGCTGACTACGTCAAAGAACGGCAAGCCTTCGGTCGTCCCGTTGCAACTCTACAGAACACCCGCTTCAAGATGGCTGAAATGGCAACCGACGTCCGTGTTCACCGCGCTTTCATTGACGAGTGCTGCACACTCTTCCTGCAAGGCAAGCTCGACAACACCACCGTCAGCATGGCTAAACTCGGCTCCACCGAAATGCAGGGCCGCGTTGTTGACGGCTGCCTCCAACTTCATGGCGGCTACGGTTACATGAGAGAATACGGCGTTTCCCGCGCCTTCGTGGACGCACGCGTGCAGCGCATCTATGGCGGCACCTCGGAGATCATGAAGGAACTGATCAGCCGCGAAGTTCTGGCTTAATCGCCTATCAGGGGGAGGCCTGTGTCTCCCCTTTTCAATCAAGGAAACATCTTGCTGCGGACCGGACGCAACTCATCAAACTGCATCACACCGCTCTCAGATGTCCAAAGATGCTTGCCCTCACCTTTGAGGATCGTTCCCAGCTCAGGGCTGTAGGCATACTTGGTGACGATCGCGTCCCCTTCAGGCTCTCCGTCTCCATCGTCACATCAAGAACATCGTAGGCACAGCCACCAACCTGCAAGTGCCCCGGCTCGCCCACGGAATACTTGTAGGGCACGCCGCTGCGAACAAGCTCCTCGTTCTCAAACACATCCACTGAGGCTTCCCAGACCTTCCCCGTTTCCAGCGGAAAGAACTCGGAAAAAGGAACATCAGCACGTAGGTTCGGTTGATGTGAGCTTCGCGTTCATAGGAAAGGAATAATCCCCTCTCATGAACGTGAATCTGGTCGCGGATCACCACAAATCTCTCGTCCAGCTGAAGCTCGGTAATCTGTCCAGCATCATCTTGCCGAACAAACAAACGCGCGGGGATGCTGTTATTTATGAGAACTATGCCATGCTTCATCGTATCCGCAGTTGGACACTCTTGTGCAACAGCCGCGCCACTCAAGAGCGCGCTTCCCAGAATTACCAGAAGTGCTGTGCATATTACGCTGGATCTTTTCATGGATCTGCCATGTCGATTTTTCTTATATTTGTTAGGGCCTGTCTAACAGCATTCGCGAAAAAGGGGATTGATATATGCAGTTTGCTTACTAGTCACTTCGCACTACGTATATCAACGTATACGTCTCTCTAGCACACTGATATTGCAACGAAATTACATCCCAAGAAGCTGCATAATCTTTACAGCGTCCGTGTCACGCTTTGCCGCATACAACTTCAGATAATCAAGGATGGAACTAATCCGGATGCCCCGATTGGCAATCCAGCGGTTCCGCTGCGACGGATGCGCAACACTGCGATGATGCAACGCCACCGGCAGCCACTGATCATTCAGCACCGGTGCACCGGAGGACCCGGGGAGCGTATCGCTGGAATATGTAATGAAGTGATCTTTGACGCTCATGATCTTGCTGTTGCGCAGCGAAAGGCTCTTCAGCCGCCATTTGGGTGATGAATAACTGAAACGGGCTCACCCTTCACCGCCTTGCCGGATTGCGGCAGCAACTTCAGAAAACCAAAGTCGGACAAGGCAACCTTCTCCTTGTTGCCCTCCTCGACAGACACAAAACTGAAGTCCAGCTCATTGTTCGGGCTGGTAAAGAAGATCTCATCCGTGATCGAAAACTCGGCACTTCGATCCAGCTTGAATTCCTCATTCATCTCGTAGCAAAAAATGGCCGATGAAAGGGCCGCGGACTTTCGCGATTTGATCACGTGATTGTTGGTCAAAAGCAGATTTGGCCCCACCAGAAATCCCGAACCCGCCCCAGCAGGGATACGCCCCTCCCGATAAACCTGAACCTTACAGACTGATCTTGCAGCAACTGCCCCCCGGCTCAGGTAATTGATGGGGAAGATATCTGAGGTTCCCATGATCCGCTCAAATCCGGTGATATCCCCCTCCGGAACCAAACTTCTCCTCATGGAAAGTCGTTCAGGATCATCCCAAAAATCATTACTAAACGCGCCGTCTCCACCATCACCCGCACGCCCACAATCACAGCCGCCCTTTCGCATATCTGCCATCTCAGAACCCCACATTGCAAAGACCACTTATCCTCTAAGAAGACTATTGCCACCCGCACCTGTGAGTTCACCGCGTCCAATGGCGGGGCTTTTTTTTCATACCAAACAGAACACTCAGATACCCATCTGCCGACTGGCCAGATCCTTCATAATCTCGGAGGACCCGCCGCCAATCGTCATCACCTTGGTCTCGCGGTAGATACGTTCCACCTTGGTTCCGCGCATGTAACCAGCCCCGCCAAGGATTTGAAGGCACTCGTTCGCCACATATTCCAGTGTACTTGTTGCGAGGTTCTTCGCCATACAGATTTCGGTGATCGGGCTTTCCCCCAGCTGCAAGCGTTGGGTCAGTTCCTCAAGAACGGCACGAACCGCCTGCAGCTTCATCGCCATATCAACGAACTTGTGCCGGATGACCTGTCGGTAAATAAGCGGCTTGCCAAACGTCTCACGTTGCTGCGCCCAATTCAGCGCTTCTTCAAAAACGCCTAACATGTGCCCGTAGCAGGCGCAGCTGAGGAACAACCGCTCGTTGTTAAAGTTCATCATGATGCCCATGAACCCGGCATTCTCGCCGCCAATCAGGTTCTCCACTGGCACCTTCACATTATCAAAATGCAGCGTCGCCGTATCAGAGGCCCACCACCCCATCTTCTTCAACGGCGTCTGGGAAAATCCATCCATACCCTTCTCAACCAACATCAGCGAAATACCACCCATACCCGTATCACCGGTTCGGACCGCAACGGTGTAATAGTCAGCTCGCATACCGGAGGTAATGAAGGTTTTCTCGCCATTCAGGACGTAATGACCGTTTTCACGCCGCGCCACGGTTTTCAGGTTCTGAACATCAGACCCGCCCCCCGCTCGGTAATCGCCAGCGCCGAAATTTTCTCGCCCGCCAAGACAGAGGGGATCACCCGCGCCTTCAACTCATCAGACCCAAGATGTGCGATCGGTGGCGTGCCGATGGCATGACTCATCAAGCCCGCGCTGATACCACCACTGCCCGCACGCCCCAGCTCAACGGAGGCCAGATAAGACAGCGGATAATCAACGCCAGTCCCACCATATTCTTCCGGAAACATGAGCCCGAGCAGACCAATATCTGCTGCTTTCTTGTAGAGTTCGCGAGGGAATTCATTGACCTCATCCCACTGCGAAACGTAAGGCGAAATTTCCTTGCAATGAAGCGGGAAAGCACATCACGAAACGCCTCATGCTCATCGCTGAACATGGTCGACTTACGCTTCAAGCCAAAGTCAGGAAGGTTCAAACTCATCAAATTCTCCTAGAGCGTATTCCCGAAAAGTGGGTCCGGTTTTCGGAGAAGAATACGCATAAAAATAAACGCTTAGAGCTTGGTGCGTGAATTCATATGAACGCGACAGGCTCTAGGCAAAATCAGCGGGCTTTCAAAAGTAGGTCAGGCACTTTCCTCTGCCAGACGAACCAGCACATCGCGGCTATTCACCTGCGCCCCTTCCTGCGTTCCAAGCTCGGCGACAATGCCGTCCCTCGGCGCGGTCAGTTCATGCTGCATCTTCATGGCTTCCAGAACCAACAGCACATCCCTTTGAAGACGTGCGCCCCCTGCTCGGTCTTAAGTGCCACAACGGCCCCCGGCATCGGTGCGATGATAGAGCTGCCAGCAGCCGCACTTTCATCTTTCTTGGTACTGAAGCTCTGCTCCTCAAAGAACTGCGTCTGTCCTTCCAGAGAAATCCAGAGACCACCCTCAGGAGCTTCGCTTACAAACGCAGATCGGCGTACCCCATCAGCTTCAAAAATGATGCCTCCGCGATCCACATCACTCAGAATATGCAGGTCCTCGCGAACCGTCGTCTCTTCACCATCCAGCTTGATCTTCACCGGCAACGGCGTCGCAGTCGTCCACCGACTCTGGCCGTTGCTGCGTGCAAACAAACACACTGCAAGATCCCGCATAAGCTCCCGCGTTGCGTCAGCGGCAACTGATCCCAGCTCCCGATCATTCAGAAACGCCGTTGTCGCCTGACCAGCAGCAAACACCTCATCCTGCAATACGCTTTTCAGGAAGGGACCGTTATGAACCACCCCTTGCAAAACCAACTCATCCAGCCCGCGCAGCAACTTGCGCCGTGCTTCATCCCGATCGCTACCATGCGCGATCAGCTTGGCTATCATAGGATCGTAATAGGAGGAAATCTCGCTGCCCTGCTCAATGGCACTATCTACGCGCAAGGCAAGGTCGTCACCGTTCCACGCCAGAACCGTACCCGTCTGCGGCAGGAAACCTGCATCCGCATCTTCTGCGTAAAGCCGCAGCTCCATCGCATGACCGCTGAAACAGATGTCATCCTGCATCACAGGCAACGGCTTACCCGCCGCCACGTCCAGCTGCCATGCAACCAGATCCTGACCGGTAATCTCCTCAGTCACAGGATGCTCCACCTGCAAGCGGGTGTTCATCTCCATGAAGTAGAAACTGCCATCTTCCGCCAGCAGAAACTCCACAGTACCAGCACCGCGATACCCAATCGCCCGCGCCGCCTCAACAGCAGCCTGTCCCATCGCAGCACGAATTTCCGGCGTTACAGATGGCCCCGGCGCTTCCTCGATCACCTTCTGGTGCCGCCGCTGAACAGAACAATCCCGCTCCCCCAGATGCACCACATTGCCGTGTTTATCCGCAAACACCTGAATTTCAACATGGCGCGGATTGATGACTGCCTTTTCAAGAATAAGCTCACCATTCCCAAACGCGTTCTGAGCTTCAGAAGCCGCAGCTGCCAGCTTGTCTTCAAGACCATTCAGGTCCTCAACAAGCCGCAACCCACGCCCGCCGCCGCCAGCTGACGCCTTGATCATCAACGGCACACCAATACGCGCCGCCTCAGCCACCAGCGTTCCCAATGACTGATCCGCACCAGAATACCCCGGAACACACGGCACCCCTGCCTCAATCATCCGCAGTTTGGAGAGACGCTTGGAACCCATGAGCTCAATGGCTTCTGCTGGCGGGCCAACAAACACCAGACCAGCCTCCGCACAGGCCCGCGCGAACTCCGCGTTTTCCGCAAGAAACCCGTAGCCCGGATGCACAGCCTGTGCTCCGGTTTTACGAGCCGCTTCCAAGATTGCATCAATCTTCAGGTAAGAGTCAGCAGGTGTCGCCCCGCCAATACACGCTGCAATATCAGCGTCTTCAACATGAGGAGCGGTTGCATCAGCCTCGGAATAAACAGCAATACTCCGATAGCCCTTTTGCCGCGCAGTGCGGAACACCCGGCGGGCGATCTCCCCCCGATTGGCGACCAAAACGCTATCAAACATCGAAAATTCCCTTTCACACTGCCGGAAAAGATGCGCCTCTAATCAGGGCTGGGAAAGCAGCTTATTCAGCTGCCTCCTTTTGCATCGCACGGTTTTTCTTCGGGTTAGGCAAAGTGCCATCCAGCTTGCAGATGATGGACAGCATCACTTCATCCGCCCCGCCGCCAATAGAGGTCAGACGGGTGTCCCGCATGAACTGGCTCACAGGGCTGTCCCACATGTACCCCATACCGCCCCAGTACTGCAGACAAGCATCCGAAAGCTCACGGGAGAGACGCCCAGCCTTCAGCTTGGCCATAGAAGCCAACCGCGTCACATTCTCCCCGCGCACCATGGACTCCACGCACTTCTCGCTAAGCGCACGCAGCAGCTCCACTTCGGTCCGAAGCTCCGCAAGGCGGAAGTGGACCACCTGAAAATCCAGAATGCTCTGGTTGAACGCAGCACGGTCACGGCAATAGTCTTCCGTCAGCTTGATGATCCGGTCCATCCCATCAATCATCGACAGCGCGCACCAGAGCCGCTCCTCCTGAAACTGCATCATCTGGTACATGAAGCCTGCACCTTCAGCCCCAATCAGATTGCGCTGCGGAACACGAACGTCATCAAAGAAAATCTGCGCCGTATCAGAGGACCGCTGCCCCAGCTTGTTCAAACGCTCAGACTTGGTGACCCCCGAACTATCCATCGGCACAATGATCAAAGATTTGTTCTGGTGCTTGTGCCCGTCACTGGTGTTCGCCAGCATGCACATGTAGTCCGCCTGTGTGGAGTTGGTGATCCACATCTTGGAACCGGAGATCACATAGTCATCCCCGTCCTTACGCGCTGTTGTCTTGATGTTCGCCACATCAGACCCGGCCGAGGCCTCAGAAACCCCAACACACGCCACCATGTCTCCGGCAATGGCAGGCGCCAGATAATCACGGCGCAGCTCGTCAGAGCCAAAACGGGCAAGCGCTGGTGTTGCCATATCGGTCTGCACGCCAATCGCCATCGGCACACCGCCACAGGTACACGCGCCAAGCGCTTCAATGGTCATGGCCTGATAGGAGTAATCAAGGCCCATCCCGCCATACTCTTCAGGCTTGTTGACACCAAGAAAACCCAGATCGCCCATCTTCTTGAAGAGTTCATGCGCGGGGAAGATACCTGCCTCCTCCCACTCCTGAACATGCGGGTTGATTTCGGCCTCAACAAACTTGACCACCGCACTTTTCATCTTCCGATGTTCTTCAGTATATTCCATCGTGCAACCCTCATGTTGAACTGTGTTCGAGGTATCCTGATGCGCTGCTCTGCCTAGCCGCGTGCGACCCCGAATGCTGTTGGATTAAGCTCGCGTTTTCTGGCATCCGTACAAACGGAAAGCGCAAGCGAAACAACGCGGCGCGTATCTCGCGGATCAATAATCCCGTCATCCCAAAGCCGCGCCGATGCAAAAAGCGCTGTGGTCTCTGGCGACATCTGGTCGATGATTTTCTGCGCCATCTGATCGGTCATACCATCAGGGATCTGCTGCCCCATCTTCGCAAACTTCTCTTCCGTGATGATCTTCATCACCGTCGCCGCCTGCTCCGGTCCCATCACACCAACCTTGGCTGATGGCCACGAGAAGATGAAATCAGGGTCAAACCCACGGCCACACATGCCGTAGTTGCCAGCACCCCACGCGCCGCCAACCACAATGGTGACTTTGGGAACCGTGGCATTGGCAACCGCCTGGATCATCTTGGACCCATGCTTGACGATCCCGCCTGTCTCCGCATCCCGGCCCACCAAATAGCCAGTGGTGTTCATCAAAAACAGCAGCGGCGTATTACTCTGGCAGCACAGCTGAATGAACTGCGCAGCCTTCACCGCGCCCTGCGGATCAATCGGGCCGTTATTGCCCAAGATGCCAACCGCCTGCCCATCAATCCGTGCATGTCCGCAAACAGTCGCCGCGCCAAACTCCTTCTTAAAATCAAGAAGTCAGAGCCATCGGTAACCCGCGCAATAATCTCGCGCACGTCATACGGCTTCTTGGAGTCTTCCGGCACGATACCCAGAAGCTCTTCGGCATCATAAAACGGCTGCACACCGCCTTCCGCCTCTAGTGGTGCCTGCCATGGCAAGTGGCCCACAATCTCACGGGCAGTCTCAACCCCGTGGGCGTCATCCTCTGCCATGTATTCCGCAGTACCAGCCGTGTTGTAATGCAGTTCCGCACCACCCAGCTCTTCATCCGTCGCAATCTCACCCGTTGCTGCCTTCAGCAGCGGAGGACCGGCCAGAAAGATCTTCGACTTACCGCGTACTACAACGGTGTAGTCAGAGAGCCCAGGCATGTAAGCCCCGCCAGCGTCGAGGAGCCATGCACCACGGTCACCTGCGGAATGCCTGCGGCAGACATCCGAGCCTGATTGGCAAACGCCTCCCGCCTTCAACAAACAGGTCGGACTGATACATGAGGTTTGCGCCAGCGCTCTCGGTCAACGCCACCATGGGCAACTTCTGTTTTTTGGCAATTTCCTGAAGACGCAGTGTCTTCTTCAAACCCATGGGAGAGACCGACCCGCCCTTGATGGCAGAGTCTGTCGCCACCACAAGGCAGCGCTTTCCAGCTACATAACCGATACCCGCAATCGAACCGCCACCAGCAGCGTTCTTCTTGCCATCGTCATCATGCATCTTCAGGCCAGCAAGAGTGGAGATTTCCATAAACGGCGCACCGCGATCCAGCAGCAGGCTCACCCGATCCCTCGGCAGCAACTGTCCGCGCTTTTCAAACTTCCCGCGCTTGCTTTCAGAGTTCTCGCGAACCTTCGCTTCATAGCCGCGAAACTCCGCAATCAGGCTTCCATGAAAGCCTTGTTTTGAGAAAACGCAGCGCCACCGCGATCAACCGTAGAGGTTAGCTTGGGCATTTTTCTTTCTCCCAGGCCTGAAGCGCCTTCGGTTTCTCATAGCGATGAAACCCTTGGTATTCCTTCATGTTGGCATTGTCGCAACCGGCATCAGGTTGGTCCAAAGCGGCGCACCACCATCAACGCCAATGCATTGACCAGTCATGAACGCAGCCCCCGGAGAAAGCAGGAAGTTCACCAGTGAGGCAACTTCGGACTCAGTCCCCATACGGCGCGCAAGGTTGTTGCCTGCCATCCGCGCAAACATGTTCTTGATGAAGTTTTCGTCGTAGGTGTCAAAGCCGGAAGACGCGATCCAACCCGGCGCAACCGCATTCACCCGCACGCCAGCTTCCGCCCATTCCACGGCCAGCGTCATGGTCAGGTTCTGCATACCAGCCCGCGCCACACCGGAGTGCGCCATGCCCGGCATACCGCGCCACATATCCGCAACGATATTGACGATGGCACCGCCCTTGGCCTTACGCATACTCTGGTTGTAAACCTCACGCGCCATCAGAAACCACCGGTCACGTTGGTTTCGACAACCGCGTCAAAGCCCTTTTTCTTGATTGCCGCCGCAGGGCTTGGATACTGCCCGCCTGCATTGTTCACCAAGCCATGGATCACACCGCGATCAGCAACGATCTGCGCAACAGTCTCGGTAACGGCCTCTTCCTTGCGGATATCAAGCGAATAGGCCGAAACCTCACCGCCATCAGCACGGATTTCATCAGCTACGCTGTCAAGTTTCGCCATTTTACGGCCAAGGAGAACGGTATGGGCACCCAGCGCTGCCAGCTCATGAGCGATACAGCGACCAATCCCGCTGCCTCCCCCGGTTACAATGACGGTTTGCCCATCAAACAACCCATCACGCAAAACGGATGCGTAACGGGACGGTTCACTGCTCATTCCAAATCTCTCCCTGCCACGCGTGCGCGCTGGCTTATTCAAAAAGAGGCGTCCGCCCCGAAAGCCGAGCCCGGGGTGACCATGTCACCCCGAACCATCTGCATCCTTTCAAACTTGCGCATCAGCCTTGGTGATGCATTCGTCTTCCCAAACCACAGAACGGCCGGGCACAGCCCGCACCAATTCCCGATAACGATCTTCAAGAAGCCCGCGTTTGATCTTCATGGTCGGGGTGAGATAGCCGTTTTCGATCGTCCACATATCCTCGGCGACCACAATCGCGCCCAGCTTCAGGTGGCTTTCCACGGAGCTGTTAATGCTCTTGTAAGTTTTCTCAAGACTCTTGCGAACGTCTTCCCGCGAAAGACCGATGGTGGTTTCGGAAGAAAGGAACACGACCGCCGCAGGCTGCGCCAGATCAGACCCCATCACACAAGCCTGCTCCACATAGGTGTTATCAAAGAGCATCGCCTCAATCGGCACAGGTGCAATGTACTTGCCTTTGGAGGATTTGAAGATCTCCTTCACACGGCCCGTAATACGCAAATAGCCATCTGCATCCTGCTCCACTTTGTCGCCAGTGTGGAACCAGCCACCGTCTTCGATGGTTTCCTTCGTCAGATCAGGATCCTTGTAGTAACCCTTGGTGACGGAGTCCCCGCGAATGAGTAACTCACCCTCATCGGTGATCTTGATCTCCAGTCCCTCAAGCGGCGTACCGATTGTGCCAATCTTGTCTGCACGGAACGGATGGTGAGAGCATGCAAGACCGGCGGTCTCGGTCATGCCCCAGCCTTCTGTGATGTTGATGCCCAGCTTCTGATACCACTCCAGCACCGCCTGTGAGATCGGAGCAGAACCACTGCCGATAATCTTGGCATTGCTCAGGCCAAGCTGCTTGCGGATCTTGCGCTTCACATACCAACTCAGGCCCGGGATCTTCAAAAACCTGTCCAGCTTCTCCTGCGGAAGCTTGGCGAGGATACCCGCCTGGAACTTCATCCAGAGGCGCGGCACGGAAATGAACATGGTCACATCAGCCGCACGCAGGTCATCTGCAAAGGAGTCCAGAGACTCCACAAAGCTCACCACCACTCCCGAATAAACACTCACATGCTCAACAAGCGCGCGTTCCGTAATGTGTGCCAGCGGCAGATAGGAGATCATGCGCTCATCGCCATGCAGCTCCATAGTCTGGCTCGGAGACCACGCACCAAAAGCGATGTTGCGATAGCTGACTTCAACGCCTTTTGGATTGCCCGTGGAACCGGAGGTGTAAACAACGGAGAACAGGTCATCCAGTTCCGGCTTGGCAATCTTGTCTTCCGCGATAGGCTCATGTGCTTGAGCAGCTCTTTCCAGCTGTATTCGCAGTCGATGGTTTTGTAGGGAAACGCAATCTTGATCACGCCATCGCGGATACCGGCCTCACTCGGCGCAAGGTCGTCCAGCTTGCCCATGAACACGGCTTTCACATCCGCATGGTCCACAATGTAGCTGATCGTATCTGCGGAGGCCGTGTAATAGATTGGCGCGGAAACAAAGCCAGCAGCCTGAATGGCAAAGTCAGCAAGAAACCACTCAGCGCAGTTCTTGGAAAGAATGCCGATTCTGTCTCCCGGCTGGAAACCCATTGACTGCAGTGCTGTCGCCATACGCCGGACAGCGTCATAACATTCTGCCCAAGTGAATTTAATATACTCACGGTTTACAGGCTGGCTCAGATAAACCGCATTCGGCTTCTCTTTGGCCCATTTTTGTAGCATCTCGATTGGCAGTGCGTACTGTGTGCCCATATTTCCTCCTCTATGTGTTGGTTCAGTCTCCCCACTGGTTTCCAACACTATCGTTTTTGCGCGATAAGCTTCGGCATTTTAGTCTGCTCAGATAAGTTGAGCATACTCACTATTTCTTCTTCCTTCACCGCATTCGAACATCTGTTCCGAGGGAAAAGAATACCCCGAAATTTAAGGGGTCCAAGATGGTTTGCGTTTTTGCAGAAACGACTTCACACCTTCCTGTCCCTCATCCCCAACGATTGCCTTCGCAAAATGGACCGCCGCACTCTGGCGCAGCTCATCTTGCTCAAGACTAAGCGCCTCCTCAACAACCCGCTTTGTGGCGGCAACAGCACCTGGCGCACAAGCCATAACCTGCTGTTTTATTTCACCTTCCGCAGCCTCAAGCTCGGCATGAGCAACAACAGCCTTATCCACCAGACCAATAAGGTAGGCCTCGCCGCCAGTCAGCCTGCTTCCCAAGACAAGCATTTTCTTGGCCTTTTGATAACCTAGACGCTTGGTTACGTATTGTGCAATCTGCGCGGGCGGCAGGCCAAGCCGCGTTTCGGTGAAAGCAAATTTCGCCTCCTGCGTAGCCAGCACAAAATCGCAGGCACACGCCATCCCAAGACCACCGGCCATCGCAGCACCATCCACCAGAGCCACGGTCACCTGCGGTTGATGGGCGATCAATCCAAAAAAACGTCGCCGCTTCCAGACTGGTTTTCTGCGCAATGGCTTCCGCCTCATCCCCACCAGCCATGATCTGCTGAAAGGCTTTCAGATCACCACCAGCACAAAACACTCCACCGGCTCCGGTGAACGTAATCCCACGCACACTGCGATCATCCTGCACCTCAGTCAGAACCACCGAGATTTCCGCAATCACCTCACCCGTCAGCGGATTCCGTTTCTCGGGCTGGTTCAGCGTAATCGTCATCCAGCCTTCCTGACGGGTAACAAGAACAGCCGGCGATATTCGTGTATCGCTCATCACAACACCTCCTGCGCAATGGAGTGTGGAACCGGAATAGCGTGCCTGAGCAGTATCTGACTGTAGGCCTTCGCCTGAGGATCCAACCTCAAACTGGCAACACCGCCGCCGCCAAGCACATCATCAATCAAAAAGTTGAGCGCATGACAGCCCGGCAGATAAAACCGTGAGACCTTGCCCGGATTAAAATGCGCAAAGGTCTTCGCAACAGCCTCTTCCGTCAGCGCCGCCGCGATCCACGGCAACCACTCGGCCTGACGTGCAATCACACCAATGTTCGCCTTATCACCCTTGTCCCCACTGCGCGCATACGCCAGCTTGATCAGCGGAACCTCACTCATGGCCTCATCACAAGCAGGCACCGCCGGAAGCTCAGTGGCCTCCACAGCTCCCTGCGCGCTGTGGCAATCACCTGATCAAATGAAACCGGCTCACCTTCCAGAGAAACTCTGGGCGTCACCGCTGACTGCAAAACGAGGAAGGAGAACAACCGCACGACTGGAGAAGGTTTCGGACGTCCGCCGTTGAAGGTCGCCATGCCCGGCGCGACAGACAAGCCAAGCCCAACCAACTCCCGCAGCAGCAAGCCAGCAGCGCGCTGATCCACATGCCGCGCGGCAATCTTCAATACGACCTCTTCATAGCCGCCATCACCGACAGGAGCCTCCCCGCTCTGCGACCCTGCGCCCACAACCTCGACAGAGACTTCCTGATAACCCGGTGCACCAAGCCGTTTCAGAACGCTCTCCGCACGTCCCACCGCAAGCTCGGCGAGAGCCCGTGCCTTATCGCCAGCCTCAAAGCCCAGATACGGCACCATCAACCGACACGGAACCCATCCGCCAGGTCGCAGAAACCTTCAGATGATCCGGCGCAGGAGCCCCCCTCGCCCCGCTAACATGCACGCACTGCGCATCTTTCCCCTCAACGCTCACTGCGGAAAAATCGCAGGTCACATCAGGGAGAAGATAGGCTTGCGGATCGCCGATCTCGTAAACCAGCTGCTCGGCAACTGTGCCAACACTCACCAGCCCACCGCTGCCGTCCGGCTTACTGAGATCACAGCTGCCGTCTTCATAAACCGTCGCAATCGGGTAGCCGATCTTCTTCACATCCGGCACATCCCGCCAGTCCGTAAAGTTGCCGCCAGTGACTTGCGTACCGCATTCCAGCAGGTGCCCCACAAGACTACCTGCCGCGAGCCGGTCATAATCAGCCCAGCCCCAACCAAAAGCATGTGCACACGCAGCCAATGTCAACGCACTGTCCGCACACCGGCCCGTAATCACAATATCCGCGCCCGCTGCCAAAGCTGCCGCAACAGGCTGCGCACCCAGATAGGCATTGATGGACGCAACCTTCTCCGGCTTCGGAAAAGCTTCGCCGGAAAACATCTCGGTAACACCAGTGGCATGATAGGAGGCAGCGTTATCCAGCAGGTCATCACCTGTCACAACAGCAACCTTCAGATCCAGCTTCTGCGCTGCAATCAGCTCGCGGATTTTGGCAGCACAGCTTTCGGGATTAACCCCTCCCGCATTGCTCAGGATCTTAGTCCTGGAGGCAGCAATCCCCTTCAGATTGAGCCCAAGCACCTGCTCGACAAAATCTGTTGCATATCCAAGATCAGGAGACTTCTGACGCGCTCTTGCCATGATGGAAAGCGTAATCTCGGCAAGGTAGTCGTAAACGATGTAATCAAGGTCCCCAGCCCGCAACAACTGCCCCGTTGACGCGCTGGAATCACCCCAAAAGCCGCAGGCACCCCCGATGCGAATAGGCGACTTTTGGTCTTTAAATCTCTGATTTTCCGCGATTTTCATGCTCATCTAAACGGAAACCTCTTTTACATACCAGTCGTACGGTATATAACAGTTCCCAATACGTCAACTCATTCAGAGAAACTCCGTCTTAAGGCTAGGGCGCATTCCGTTTGATTGTTTTCAATCAAACGACAAGAATTCGCTCCAACAAGAAAGTTAGAGTCCGATGCGTGAATGCAAATGAACGCAACCCGCTCTAAGATTGGTCATGGGAAGCAAGTTGGACAAGAAGAAGCAGCGCGGTGAAAACACACGCAAAGCCCTCATCAAGTCGACTATCGATTGTCTTGACCGGCTTGGCTATGCGGAAACCTCCATCAACCGCGTGCTGGAAGGCGTAGACGTCAGCCGCGGCGCGTTAATGCACCATTTCCCCACCAAGGAGGATCTGGTGATCGGCACTGTCGATTTCCTCCTCTCAAGAGTCCTGCGCCATTTTCAAAAGGAAAGCGCAAGTTCCTTCCCCTTACCGCAAATCACGCAGCCAAGTGATGGCGACCTTGGTGATGCAATGGTGTCCTACTGGAAGAACATCGTCGACACGCCGGAAGGCCGTGCTTTTTCTGAGATCATCATGGCCACACGCACAGACAAGGCTCTGTCCGAGCGCATTTCGCCAAAGCTGGAAGACTGGAATGAGCAGCTCAACCAGTTTTTCCTGCCCCCCGGTCTGAATGAGGAAGCCTCGCAGGATATGGTTCTGATCCTGCTCATCTGGCGCTCTTTCATCCGTGGCATGATCTTCCAGCAGGAGTTCCACAGCGACCCTGCTTACATCGAAAAGATCATCCGCAAATTCGCAATGATTATAGAGCCTTATCTCAAGCCTATTGAAGCAGAAAGCAGTCCCTGAAACCCGGATCAGACCAACTGCAGTCAAATACATATCAAATCTCGCAAAACACCTTAATTTGGTGTTTTCGACGATTCCAGACCGACATTGTTCGGCCCCCAAGCTCGCATTAAGTATCTCCCGCCTGGCACAAAGCCAGTGAACCACCTGTTTTTGAGCAGCCTGCCTGTAAGGCACGCGCCAAGCAGGACGGAGGACTTCATGAACCGCCCAAACTCCGCACGCCTCATTAATGCTTCCATTTTCCAGGCCATCCGCCAGGCAAAGCAGCAAAAGGCTCCGTTCAAGCATTGGACCGCAGATAACCTGCTACCACAGCAAACGCTGACAGATTTTCAGCATCTGCCCACCAGCATGCGTGAAATGGATTACAGCGAAGGCCAACGGTCAACAAATAATAAGCTGCGCCATTACTTGTACGGTGACAGCTACATGAAGCTCCGCGAAGAGCAGGAGTTCTCTGCTGCCTTCCAGTCCCCACACATGATGAATCTGCTCTACGACAAATGTGGGATCGATCTTTCCGACACCTATCTGCGTATCGAGTACACATGCGATCAGGAAGGCTTTTGGCTGGAACCGCATACAGATATCGGTGCCAAGAAATTCACCCTCCTACTCTATCTTTCAGAGTCCAACGGAGAAGAATGGGGCACCTCTCTCTATTCTGACAAAGAGACGTTCCATTCCAACACCCCATGGGTCCCGAACAGAGCTATGTTCTTCGTCCCTTCAGACGATTCCTGGCATGGCTTTGAGAAGCGCGATATCAACGGCGCCCGCAAGAGCCTGATCGTAAACTACGTAGTGCCGGAATGGCGTGCCCGCCACGAACTGGCCTACCCAGAGGCGCTCACAAAGAGATTTCCGGTCCCGGCCTGATAAAAGCGCTAGGGGCAACTTGATCCAAATACCCTAGTTTCCAATAAGCTCTGCCTAGTGATACCGGAAGGTCCCACTGGGCATTAATCTTTTCGGGCAAAGCAATGGCTTATGATAGACACTCGTATAACGCGAGTCCGCTGGATCATGGAGCCGTATGAGCGATGGAAAAGGCATCGAACGCAGAAACATCCGAGACCACCTCTCCCAGAGAGCAGGATCCAGTCTGCGGAATGCAGGTAGAAGTCACAAGCGAGACACTCTCTGTAGATTTTGCCGGTAAGTCCTACCACTTCTGCTCCGAAAAATGCGCTCACACCTTCCAGAGCGATCCCTACTTCTACGCCTCAGGCAACAGCAAACAGCAGCAGGACGCTGAGGCGCAGGACATCGACTACACCTGCCCCATGCACCCTGAAATCGTGCAAAAAGGCCCCGGCCAATGCCCTATCTGCGGCATGGCATTAGAGCCGGTAGCAGTCACCACAAACGATGAACCCTCCCATGAACTTGTCGATTTCACCCGCCGCTTCTGGCTAAGCGCAATTCTCTCTGTTCCTTTGCTTGCCCTTACCATGGGGCCGTTCTTCGGCCTGCCTTTCCGCGACTGGATCGGAGAGCCGACAGCCATCTACGTCGAGTTCATCCTCGCAACACCAGTTGTTCTGTGGGCAGGCATCCCCTTGTTCAAACGTGGCATCAAATCAATCACCACATGGAACCTCAATATGTGGACTCTGATTACACTGGGTGTGGGTGCCGCCTATCTCTATTCGGTGGTGGCAACCTTTCTGCCTTCCTGTTCCCGGCAGCCATCAGAACAGCAACAGGCCACCCACCCGTCTACTATGAAGCAGCCGCCGTCATCCTCGCGCTGATCTTCATGGGTCAGGTGCTGGAAATGCGCGCTCGCGAGCGCACCGGAGACGCCATCCGCGCCCTTCTCGACCTTGCCCCTAAGACCGCCCGCCGCGTCCTCGACGACGGCATAGAATACGACGCACCGCTGGAGAACGTTGTTACCGGTGACAAACTACGCGTCCGCCCCGGCGAAGCCATCCCCGTAGACTCCCGCGTCATTGACGGGCAGTCCTACGTTGATGAAAGCATGATCACCGGCGAACCGGTCGCGCTTGAGAAAAAAACCGGTGATACGGTGACGGGGGGCACGCTCAACAAAAACGGAACCCTCATCATCGAGGCAACCAATGTTGGTGCAGACACCATGCTCTCCAGAATTGTTGCCATGGTTTCCTCCGCACAGCATCCCGCGCACCCATTCAGGGCCTGGCAGATAAGGTCTCTGCCTACTTCGTTCCGGCCGTTGTCGGAATATCCATTCTATCATTCTTCATCTGGCTGACTGTCGGCCCGACACCGTCTCTTTCCTACGCCATCATCGTGGCCGTATCCGTGCTCATCATCGCCTGCCCCTGCGCTCTGGGCCTTGCCACGCCCATGTCCATCATGACCGCCAGTGGCCGCGGCGCACAGGCCGGAGTGCTCATCAAAGACGCGACTGCGCTGGAGCTCATGTCCAAGGTCAATACGCTCATCGTCGACAAGACCGGAACCATCACCAAAGGCAAACCAACCGTCACTTCGATCCTCTCATTCTCGGTCAACCATACCCAAGAGCAACTGCTCCACATCGCCGCCTCCATAGAAAAAGGCTCGGAACACCCACTGGCAGAAGCTATCGCCAACGCAGCAAAGGCCAGACATCTCCATTTGTCTCACTCCGAGGACTTTCAAGCCCACACCGGCAAAGGCGTCAGCGCAAAGATTGACGACAATGTATATGCCATTGGCAATCCGGAGATCTTTGGCCTCAAAGACACGCTCACTGAGGAGATGAAGCAGGCCTACCAATCCCTCAGCACAAACGGCAACACCTGCATCTACATCTCCAATACAGAGAAGTCATCGGCCTGATTGCCATTTCCGACCCCGTCAAAGACAACGCAATCGAAGCCATCAGCCAACTGCATGAGGCAGGCATCAAGGTCATCATGCAACGGGAGACAATGCACTCACGGCCAAGGCTGTGGCCACATCTGTAGGGATTGACGAGTTCAAGGCAGGCGCACTGCCAGAGGACAAGAAAACACTTATTGATCAGCTCCATACAACCGGCGCTATCGTTGCCATGGCAGGCGATGGCGTCAACGACGCTCCGGCCCTCGCAGCTGCGGAAGTGGGTCTGGCAATGGGAACCGGTGCAGATGTCGCTGTTGAGAGCGCAGGCATCACCTTGCTGAATGGCGACCTCACCGGCATCGTCCGCGCCCGCAAACTGGCCAAGGCTCAATACGAAACATCCGCCAGAACCTCTTCCTGGCCTTCGTCTACAACTCTGCCGGTGTCCCCATCGCCGCTGGCATCCTCTACCCGTTCACCGGAGCACTCCTCTCCCCCATGATCGCAGCCCTCGCCATGAGCCTCTCCTCCTTCTGCGTGGTCATGAATTCCTTGCGCTTGAAGAGGCTGAAGCTTTGAGCAGCTCTGGTGTACGATGAGGGTGGAGGATCAGCATCACTCGTCTAACACTGCCTCTCCCAATACGGCCAAGCCAACCTCATAAAGGGGAATAACTCGGTACAGGCCCTCAACTGATAATCAGCCTCAACGCGGGGATAAATATATTTGCAGTATCCGCAGGAAAGAATTATCCCCCTTCGC
>BAXV01000049.1 GCA_001310715.1 Pseudovibrio sp. JCM 19062 | reverse complement strand
GACTTTAAAGGCCTGCGCATGATCGCCAACGGCGCCCGCCCGCGCCTGTCCAATCACCGCTGATCAATCCTTACGGCACTAAGAGCTAGTAACCACACCAGCTCTTCCAAGCTCCCCTCACCTTCTACAGCACGAGCAGGTGCAGTGATCTCGCCACAGCAAACGCTGGGTCACACCGCCATCTCTTCAACGCCAACCAGCTCAAATGAACCCAGCGGAGTTTCCACGCCGTTGAGCAACACAGCCAACCTGTGCTCACCCTCATAATACCGGCGTGTCGTAATCGGCCTGATGTTATGCTGACCCTCAACACTGAGAGTCTGCCCGGCTTTCAACGTTCCACGCTTCAACTTAAACACCTTGGGCGCCAGTTTACCGTTTGCTTTGCGATGATACACAATGAAGTCCAGCATGAAGGAAGTCGTCTTGTCCGATGAGTTCTCAATCTCCACTGAGAACCCCAGCTTCGACCCAAACTCCACCCGATTATCTCTCAAGGTCCCCGAAACCACTTTCACATGCTCCGGGTCATACCCCAGCACCGCAAGGCTCGGCAAATGCGCCGCCTTCACATTACTCCGCAGCGCATGACGCACCAGCCGCTCTCTCCGTACAGAAGGCTTTTCAAGCCACCGTCCGCAAACCTCAGCGACCAAATCCGGATGATCCTTGGAAATATCGTTGAGATGATTAGCAACAGAGCGGCGCACATATTCCGTCTCATCATCCTTGAGCTTCTCCAATAGCAGCAGACACTTCTCCGGCGCCTCAATGAACCCCTTCAGCCGAAGCCCCCAAGGCAGCCGTGGCCGTGTCCCTTCAGAAACAAGCCGCCGCACATGCGCGCTCTCATCCTCGGCCCATTCAGTCAGAAGAGTCATGCTTCCGCCTCATAGCGCTCAATGAAAGGCCGAATAGCAAACTCGGCTGAAAACCGGCAGGTCATCATCTTCATGGCGGACATAGAAAGCTCAAAGTCCTCCAAACCATAAAGCAGCACGTAGTCCGTAAACGGCATGGTTATGAAGCCCGAAAGCCACTAGCCTGACTATCCCACACCGGCTCATCATCCATAGCCAGCGGCGCCGAAAGCGTAGCCAGCATAATCTTCAGCGCGTCTCTGTAGTCCTCAGGCAGATGCCGCCGCAAGCACCGAGCCAGATGGAACGACCGTTCCTTCAACTCCAGATCACTCAAGCCATCCAGCGCGTCAACAATGAAGCCAGCGGAATCAAAACCGGAATGTACCTCTGCTAACGCAGAGGCCATCCGTTCAATCGCGGCTTGATTAAATAACTCTTTGAAAGGTTCAGCCATACGTACCCACCACCTTGAAGAACTCCATCGCGCCCGCTTTGCGCGGCTGATGCTCGCGGGCGTGGTCTAGCAGAGAAAAATAAGGCTGCGCCGCTTCATCCTGCCCTGCTGCTGCAACAGCTTCCTTGCAAGAACTGTCGTCCGCCCACACCACAATATCAGCATAAGCACCGTCTGCATGCTTTACCAGTGTGCGGCGTACAAAACCTTTCCGTCCATCCAGAAACGCTTTCTGAAACTGATCAGAAGCCTCTAAAAGCTCCGCCTCGGTCTTGTTAGATAAGAGGTGAAACGCCGCAAATTCAACTACTTGATTGGTCATCTTTATTTCCTGAAAAGTTTGGATGACCTGTTTGTATGGACAACTATGCCACTTAATGACATATTTCTTTAATGAGCAAACAAAGAAACGGGACAACAAGAGCAACAGCACTGAAACGCCTTGATCGGCTGGAGCAAATCGAAGCTCTGCTGAAATCTGGCGACTGCCCGACAACGCAAGATTTGGCGGTTGAACTTGGGATTTCCCAGCGCACTCTGTTCCGTGATCTGGAACTGCTGCGCGAGCGCGGCCTTCCCATCGAGGCGGATAAGGCCGCGGCGGCGGCATTCGCCTTCAATCCCGCTGGGGTGTGGGCCGTCTCAAGCTGGAGTATAAAGAGGCAATTGATCTGCTCATCAGCCTCGCCATCGCAGAAAACATGCGCTCCCCACTCCTGCTGGCCAACCTCAAGCCCATTCGGAGAAAGCTGATCGCCTCATTCTCACCAGAGCTTCGGTCACGGGTCGACACGCTGAAATCCCGCATTTGGATCGGAGAAACAGCCTCTCTTTCCGTCTATGGCTCGTTTGAAGACATCGACAGCGAGGCCATGAGCCCGATCAACGAAGCATTCTTGATGAACAAGTGTATTCAGATCGAATACAGCGACCAGAACAACAACCTCTCCAACCGAACCATCGAGCCGCACTATCTTTTTCTGAGCTATCCGGTTTGGTACATCATGGCGTGGGACCACCTGCGCAACGCCGTCCGCACCTTCCGGCTTGACCGTATCAAACACGCCCATACGCTCGAAAAAAGCTTCGCTACCAAACCCAAGCAGCCCTTCATAGACGCCATCGACGGCATAGAACCTCAACGCCTTAGCTTCTAACCAACTGCGACAAAAGGGAAAACAAAAGCCCGGCAGAACACTCCACCGGGCTTTACTGGTTTACTTCGTCGCAGCGAGCTGTGCACCTAGTGCAGCAAGTTCTTCAACGTGCCAGAACTCCTGGATCTTACCGTCTTCAACACGGTAAACCTCAAAACCGGCAATATCAAAAGCATTGCCATTGGCCTCAGCACCAAACAGGCCGTCGGTGTTAGTGCCTGTATAACGCCAGTAAATCAGAACCTTGTCATCACCAATTGGCTCAACCATACCAAGCTCGTGACGGGAGTCCGGTGCGCCTGCTGCCAGTGCCGTAAACGTACCAACCGCAGCCTGCTTGGCGTTTTGGCCCGGACGGCCATTGTGGTCTACCAGATCGTCCGCATAGAACTCAGCCAGCTTGGCTGGCTCAAACGGGCGGGTATCCGCAACTTCATAGAATTTGCTCAAAAGATCAGTTGCTTCGGTCGCACCGGCAGCAACGGTTGAAAGAGCAAGAGCTGTTGCCGCAACAGCTGTCTTAAGTTTGTTCATTGGAGTGTTTCCCTTGATTTCATCAGTCAGGACCCATATGAAACTACGGAAACAAAATATCTAGTACGCACTATTTTAGCAGCTAGTATACAAAAGGGTACCGCATACTATGAGCGCAGACGACATCGACACACCCGGCGGTGCTTCATTGGCTATAAGACCTGCCCGGTACGCCGAACACTTTCTATTTTGAACGGAAAGTGGAAGCCATTGATAATATATGAACTTTTACCCGCCCCCTGCCGTTTTAACGAGCTGAAACGAAGACTACCCGGCGTCTCCCAACGCCTTCTGACAGCGCAGCTCAGAGCGCTTGAAGCGGATGGAATCGTGGACCGCAAAGTCATGGAAGTTGTCCCACCGCATGTGGAATACTCCCTTTCAGAGAAAGGCAGATCTCTGCATCCGGTCCTTCAGGCGATGGAGATATGGGGCGAGAACGAGATCAAGAACTTCCCGATCTCTTAATCCTTGCGCTCGTAATGATAGGTGATTTTCGGCTTATCTTTGCCGAACAGAATCTTAAGAATCACAAGGGGAACCGTGATGGCAATGATAGCCAGCATCAAGCCGGAGGCCATCCCTATTACAAGGAGGATAAACGCCAGCAGAGCCATTGCGAACAGCAACGCAATCACGCGGCCGGTTATGTACTCCAGATACTTCATTATCACCATCTCCATGAAGCGCACCGCGCTGGTTTACGTAAAAACCAGCGCCAATACTTCGCTCAAACGAGAGACTTTTGCTCGTCACGCACTCGCAAATGCACACAACCAGCATCAAGCCTATCGTTAGGGTACACTACCGAAAGATGGCGATGCAACTGAAGAAAATCAAGCAGTCTCACGCTTTCTCGCCGCCAACTTATCCCCGCTCTCCGCATTCAGATCGGCAAAGGTTCGGCCAGACGCAACCAGCTCCTCAAGCAGTTTCGCAGGCTGCCAGAAATAGGCATCTTCCTGTGCGTATGCCTTGATATTATTGAGGATTGTCTCGAGCCCAATCTCATCCGCATACTGCATCGGTCCGCCGCGCCAACGCGGGAAGCCATAGCCGTAGATCAACGTCATATCCACGTCCAGCGGCCGCAGTGCGATGCCTTCTTCAACCACCTTGGCAGCCTCGTTCACCATCGCTGCCATATACCGATCAAGGATTTGCTCTTTTGCGATGGTTTGTGCGTTGATCTGTTTTTCTTTGCGTTCTTCTGTCAGAATTTCGAGAACAACAGGGTTTGGCGTCCCTTTCCGTGCGCCGTCCTCGTAAACGTAAAACCCCTTGCCGGTTTTCTGCCCAAACCATCCTTTTCACATATGCGATCTGCAAATGTGAAAAAGCGCTCACGTGGATCAAGCGTTGCTGCTTTCCGCTTACGAGTCGCCCAGCCAATATCGAGACCCGCCAGATCAGCCACCGCATACGGCCCCATCGGGAAGCCAAACTCCAGCATCACTTCATCCACCTCAAACGGAGTAGAGCCATCAACTACGACCGCATCAGCCGCAGTGCGATACGTTGCCAGAATGCGGTTACCGATGAAGCCGTCACAAACACCAGCCCGAACCGCAACCTTGCGCATGATCTTGCCAAGCTGGAAACCAGTGGCAATCACGTCTGGCGCAGTCTTGTCCGCAACAACCACCTCCAGCAACTTCATGATGTGTGCAGGCGAGAAGAAATGCAGGCCAATCACATCTTGCGGACGCTTGGTCACAGCAGCAATCGCATTCACATCAAGATAGGAGGTGTTGGTTGCCAAAACGGCACCACCCTTACAAACCTCATCCAGCTTCTGGAACACCTGCTTCTTCACATCAATGTCTTCAAACACCGCCTCAATAACCAGATCAGCCTCAGATAGGGAGGCATAGTCCGTGCTCAATGACAGTGCCTCTGCAAAGATCCGCTGTTCCTGCTCGCCAGAAAGCTTGCCCTTCTTCACAGCACCGCCAATGTTCGCAGCAATAGTCGCCTTGGCACGACCAAGAGCTTCCTCATCCCGCTCAATCAGCGTAACAGAAAGCCCGTTCATCAGAGCGCCAGTTGCAATGCCAGCGCCCATCGTACCACCACCGATAACGCCGATTGACTTGATCTCACGAGGTGCAACGCCCTCAATTTCAGGAAGCTTTCCAAGTGCACGATCCGCGAAGAAAGCATGGGCCAGAGCGCGGTGCTGAGCCGAGTTCTTCAGCTCCATAAACATCTCACGCTCTTTGTCCATCCCCTCTGCAAAGCTGGTTTTGCTTGCAACCTCAACGGCTTCAACACACACCACCGGAGATTTCTGCCCCCGTGCCCGTTTGGTCACCTCAGCCTTCGCCATCGCAAACATCTGAGGGTCAACAGCAGGCGCAACCAGCTCGGAGCAGCGACGCATCGGCAAACCATTATCGATCACAGTGCGCGCAAACGCCAGACCAGCGGCAACCGCATCCGTCTCCTCGCTCACCTCATCCAGAATGCCAGCAGCTTTGGCAGCATCAGCGTTAATCGGCGCGCCACTCGGGATCATCTCCAGCGCCTTCTGGTAGCCAGCCAAACGCGGCAAGCGCTGCGTTCCGCCAGCCCCCGGAATAATGCCCAGATGCACCTCAGGCAGACCAACCTTGGCCCCCTTCACCCCAACGCGGAAGTGACAACCCAGCGCAACCTCAAGCCCACCGCCCAGCGCAACGCCATGAATGGCAGCGATCACAGGCTTGGAGCACGCTTCGATTTGATCAATCGCATCAGGCAGATGCGGCTCAGTCGCAGGTTGCTTGAACTCGCGGATATCCGCACCGGCAATAAATACCTTGCCAGCCCCAACGATCACCGCAGCCTTCGCTGCTCCGTCTTCCTCAAACTGCTTGATGCGCGCCACCAGATCCTGCCGGATCGCCAAAGACAATGCATTCACAGGCGGATTGCTTACGGTCATCACCGCAACATCACCGCGCAATTCATAGGAAACCTGACCTGATGATTTAAATGAAGAAGACACTCGAAACTCCCCAAGGCAAAGCGCAGTTCACCGCCGCACTATCATTCGCAATTCCCCGTAGTTTAACAGCGCAAGACCGGAATTCCAGAGGTAAAATATAATTCTAATATGCGGAATTATAAGGTGCTTCACCGGCTAATCCGGTTCATCCAGCCCATTCGGCAAAGAGATCCAAAGAACTGTTTGCGCCTCTAGAGAATGTCGCGAGAGATGACCTTTGCCATGAGTGTCTTCGATCAAAACAAACTCCCATGCCCCAACAGTCCGCACCTCACGATAGCATTTACCACGCTAAGATCAGAGAGAAAGCAGCACCTTGGTTGAAATCAAATTTCACCGCTTTGCTGACCTTTCCTTAACCTCACTTAGAATGCTTGAGGCGCATAGGTCGTTTGCCACAGACGCGCCTAGCCTGTGCCGTAAGCAATGCCAAAGTCTTTGTGCAAAGACCCCGGTCTTGCGCAATGAAGAGAGACGGCACAAGGGAGAGGTAGGATGAACAGACGAGATTTTCTCGGAGCATCTGCCATAGCAATTTCCAGCACCTTTTATGTGGGTATGATTGCGAGGCCAGTTATCGCCCAGGAAGACACGATAAACGCCATCAGCAACGCAAAAGTCACATACTTTGACGCGGTTGCCGGCTCTCGGCCAAGAGATGTGGCCTTCGATACCGATGGAATGGTCTGGTATTGCGGACAAGGAGATGGCACGCTCACACGTCTTAATCCTGCTACCGGAGACCTTCACCCTGTTTCACTGGGTGAAGGTGCAGCCCCTCACGGCGTGGTGCTTGGCCCGGACAACGCAATGTGGGTCACGGAAGGCGGGCAGAACGCCATTGCCCGTGTTGATACGGGCACAGATGAAGTCACCCTTATTCCGCTACCAATTGAGTTTGAAGACGCAAACCTCAACACTGGCATCTTCGATAACGACGGTATTTACTGGTTCACCGGACAAAATGGCGTCTATGGACGCGTTGATCCTGCCACACTGGATATTCAGGTCTGGCCAAGCCCTGAAGGCCCCGGCCCCTATGGCATTACCCTCACCCCTCAGGGAGACATCTGGTATGTCTCTCTCGCCGGAAACCACCTCGCCAACATCGACAGAGCCACAGGTGATGTACGTGTCGTAACACCACCTACAGAGGAACAGGGCCCCCGCCGCATCTGGTCTAATTCAGAAGGCAAGCTTTGGATCAGTGAATGGCTGTCCGGAAACGTCAGCGAATACAATCCAGAGGAAGACACGTGGCGCTCATGGAAACTACCCGGCGATTCTCCGCTACCCTACTCTGTGTATGTTGACGAGAACGACAAGGTTTGGCTGACAGACTTCGACACCGATTCCGTCGTTTTCTTCGATCCTGATACAGAAGAGTTCACCAGCTTCAAAAGCGATCAGGCCCACTCCGACGTTCGCCACATGGCAGGACGACCTGGCGAAGTCTGGGGCGGGGAATCTGGAACAGGAAGGGTCGTCCGTATCCAGTTCGACGAAACTGAAGGCACACCCGCCTAATAAAGAAACACATAGAAGAAGCGCAGTAACCGCACTGCGCTTTTAGTGTCAGAAAGAAAACGCCATCTGGTCTTTGCTTGCACCCGGCCCGTACGCAATGCCTCGTGGTCCAGCAGCCAAACCTTCGTCTCCAGCCCGCCGCCAAAACCAACCAGCGCACCGTTTGCCCCGATCACCCGATGGCACGGAATGACAATCGGCAGCGGGTTCGCGTTGTTTGCCAGCCGACTGCACGGCTCGCCCCCGGATTGCCCAGCGCCGTGGCGATATCGCCATAACTGCGCGTTTCACCAAACGGGATCGCCGCCAATTGCTCCCAGACACTCTTTTGAAAATCAGTCCCAATCAACTGCCAGTTCAGAGAGAACTCTTTGAGCTCGCCAGCAAAATAACCATCAAGCTGCGCAATCAACTCCCTGTAAGGCGTGGCATCTTCCACCCAGCCTCTTCAACAAAACGTCTGCGCGCACTCTCGGGAAAATGAAGAAACTCCAGTGCTCCAGCCTGCCCGCCAATCAGCAACGACCCCACCGGGCTTTCATAACTGCAATAGGTGATTAGCTCAGCATCACTGGTCATGGTCGTCTCCTCCTTACTGCGCATTCCTGAAAAGTGGAAACCGGTTTTCCGATCAGAATTCGCACAGACAATGGCTTAAAGCAGATCCTGCGGGCTGCTTTAAGCCACGCACAAAAAAACTCTCCGCCGCACTCAGCAGCGGAGAGTTCTGAAAAGCTTAGAGAAGGAGCCGAAGCTCCGCAAGCGCAGGACCATCAGTCAGCAGCGTAAGTAACCTGTTTTTGAACCCCAAGGCCTTCCACGCCCAGTTCAATCTTGTCACCCGGCTTCAGATAAACCTGTGGCTTCTGCCCCATACCAACACCGGGAGGCGTCCCTGTAGAGATCACATCCCCCGGTTGCAGGCTCATAAACTGGGACAGATGAGAGATCACCTGCGCCACACCAAACACCATTGTTTTGGTTGATCCATCTTGATAGCGATGGCCATTCACTTCCAGATAAACGGAAAGGTTCTGCGGATCTTCCACTTCATCGCGCGTCACGAGCCATGGCCCGATAGGCCCAAATGTGTCAGCCGATTTACCCTTCACCCACTGGCCGCTGCGGTGAAGCTGAGAATCACGCTCTGACACATCGTTGACCACGCAGTACCCGGCCACATAATCCAGCGCGTCTTCTTCACTCACATACTTGGCGTGTTTCCCAATCACCACACCAAGCTCAACTTCCCAGTCGGTCGTCACAGAACCGCGCGGTATCTCGATACCATCGTTCGGGCCACAGATAGCCGAGGTCGCCTTCATGAAAATCACAGGCTCCTTCGGCACCGGCATGCCAGCTTCCGCTGCATGATCGGAGTAGTTAAGGCCAACGCAAACAAACTTGCCCACATTGCCAACGCAAGCACCAATGCGTGGATTACCTTGCACCACTGGCAGGCTGGAAAGATCAAGCGCTGCGAGTTTCGCAAGCCCCTCCGCGCTCAGCGTATCCCCGGCAATGTCGTCAACCACGCCGGAAAGATCACGAATATTGCCATCCGCATCCAGAACACCCGGCGATTCCGTGTTCACCTCACCAAATCTAACAAGCTTCATGTCCTACCCTCATTCTTAAGTGTCCCAGCCACTATCAATGACGCGCGTTTGTCAGGTTGTAAATGAGCTTTCATCATTACCCCGATACACCGCCAGCGTCGCAGTCTCCTCTGCCCTGCCAACGCCCCCTGCCAAGCTATTGATAACTCGAGCAACATCAAGCTCTGCACCTCACCAAATCACATGGAGCTGCCTACTTACCGGGACCAACGTAAACACGCCTTCCAAAAACCGGAGATGAGCCTCAAAGAATTCCATGCCATTCTGAACAAAATGCACCCCTTCTCATCGACGCCGCAGTCGCAGCTGGCAACCAGTTTTTCAAACAAGAGGTGAAGCATGCTCAGGATTGATGCCCACCAACATTTCTGGAAACAATCCCGAGGAGACTACAGCTGGCTGACACCGGACCTGAAGGCCATTTACAAAGACTTCCGCCCCAGCGACCTCCAGCCTCTGCTCAACCAAGCCAACATGGACGGTACCATCCTCGTTCAAGCAGCAGATACCCTTGAAGAAACTCGCTTCCTCCTGCAACTGGCCGCAGAACACGACTGGATCCTCGGTGTTGTCGGCTGGGTAGACATGGAAGCCACTGGGGCCCACCCCTCATCTGCGAACTTGCACAAAACTCAAAGTTCGTCGGCATTCGTCCGATGATCCATGACATTGATGATGATGAATGGATGCTAAAGGAGAATCTACGCCCCGCCATTCAGGCCCTCATAGACAACAACCTGACGCTCGACCTGCTGGTTCGGCCAAGCACTTGCCGCATCTCAAAATTTTCCTCAAACGCTATCCAGAGCTACGCGCAGTCATCAACCACTGTGCCAAGCCGGATATCCGCAACCACGCTTTTGAGGACTGGGCTGATCACCTCTCAGAGATCGCGGGCACCTCCACGGTCTGCTGCAAGCTCTCCGGCCTACTCACCGAAGCGCCCGAACACGCAGAGTTCGAAGACATCGCACCCTACGCCTTCCACATCCTGAATTGCTTTGGCCCCCAGCGCGTCATGTTCGGCAGCGATTGGCCGGTCCTCCTTCTCGCAAACACCTATCAAAACTGGGTGGATATGGTGGAACAATTCACAGCAGACATGCCCAAGGCCGACCACACTGCCATCTTTGGCGGCACAGCTGCCCAGTTCTATCTCACTTAAACTTGGCCCGATATTCACGCGGTGTCATACCTTTCACCGCTCGAAACTGCCGATTGAAGTTGGCCAGCGCCGAGTACCCGACGTTATGAGCAATCACCGAAATTGGAGCATCCCCGCTGGAGAGCTGCGCACACGCATCACCAATCCGAATGCGCTTCAAATACTCCGAGATCGTCTTCCCCGTATGACGCTGAAACAACCGGTGCACCCCGGAAACACTCAGCGCCGCTGTCTCCGCCACTTCTTCCAATGGCAACGCCGCGTATACTCAGAGTGAATAAGCGTCAGCACCCTGTCGATCCGCTCATTCCCTCCATCTACACCGGACAGAACAACCGGATCGTGGACGAGCTGCGTCGCCCCTTCATCCTCTGAAAGTTCAGCCAAAACCCTTAAAATGATGAAGAGCCGCTCCAACGGATCAGCCTCAAAGAAGCCCTTGATCTTGGGAACCAGCCGGTGCCGTACCCCCTCACTAAAACGAAGTCCGGCCAACGCCCGCTGAAACAGCTTCTTAACGCCAGCCAGCTCCGAAACCTCACCGGTAATCCGCTCAACCCACTCTGGCTCAAACCAGATAACCAGCACCACATGCGGCTTACTCTCATCGGGTCGACCGCTGGAGGCCCATGTATGCGGAAGGTTCGGGCCAAGCAGCACCAGATCCTCATGCCCATACTCTTCCACATGATCGCCCACATAGCGTTGCCCATTTGAGTTCAACGTCAGCGTCAGCTCATACTCAGGATGGTGATGCCACGAAAAAGGAATGCCCTCGTCAAGGCACCGTTCATGATCTTAAATGAACCCTCCTCAGTGTCGGGCACCTTCTCCAGATATGACCGCATTTCACCCTCTGAACTTACAAAACGCCAGAATAATATCAGTATCAGCAAGTTTAGAACAACTCTCAGCTACAGGACCAGCTAAACTTTTAGTCTCATCAAACCATCTGGGAGGAACAAATGGACGCTGAACTGCTTGCAGACGATCACTGGGGCTCGACCGCAACCAACACCCAGCTGAAAAACGTCAAGAAGACACTGCCCCTGCGCGTGTTATCAGAAGAAGACTGGCAACACTGGATCACCCACGGCTACGTCATCGTGCGTCAGGCTGTGCCACAGGACAACGTGAAACGGCTGGTCGACCTGCTTTGGGAGTTCGACGAGAAGGACGCCAATGATCCTGCCACGTGGCACGTCCCTCAACGCCGCGCTCACAAGATGCAGGAACTCAACAACGCAGGCATGCTGGAAATCTATAACCACCAGTACCTGTGGGATAACCGCATGCAGCAGCGGGTCTATGACGCTTTCGTCGATATCTGGGATAGAGAAGACCTCTGGGTCAGCATCGACCGCGCCAACCTCAACCCACCCAAGAAGAACCGCGACGGCAAACCAGGCTTCATCCATTGGGACGTAGACACATCCCTGCGCCCGCTACCAATCAGCGTTCAGGGCGTTCTCTCGCTGGTCAAACAGGATGAGGAAACCGGTGGCTTCCAATGCATCCCGAAACTCTTTGAGGAGTTCGAGGAGTGGGTCAAAACCCAGCCGGAAGACCGTGATCCAAAGCACCCGGACTACGCAGGCTATGAGATCGAGAAGATCGAAATGGAACCGGGCGACCTGATGATCTTCAATGCCCTTCTCGCCCATGGGATCCGGCCAAACAACTCCAAAGACAAAGTGCGCATCGCCCAATACATCTCCATGTTCCCCGCCGAACAGCAGAACGAGGCACTAAGGCAGGACCGCATCCATCAATGGCGCAACATGGAACCACCTCAACGCGCATCCTTCCCCGGTGACCCCCGCGAATGGGAAAAGAAGAATGCTGAAACCGCCGAGCTAACCGACCTCGGCAAAAAGCTTCTTGGGCTAAATCTCTGGTAAAACGAAAAAGAGCGCTTCCCCTCTCGGGGAAACGCTCCTGCACCGGATTTGTTTGCGCTACATGTAGCTTACCACCTCAAACTCAATTCCATCATCATCGTCAAAATAGAACCGGCGACCCGGCTCATAATCGGCATGGTTTCGGGTTTTGTACCCGCCCGCCAGCACTTTCTTTTCAACGGCATCCAGATCATCTACGACCACACCAACATGGTTCAGGCTGCCATGAGTAACGTAAGTGTCCTCTTTAGGCGCCTTGGTGTTTCCGAGGGAATAAACGGCAATATAGCTATCATCGTTCCAACATGAACGGTGGTTCCACCAGCCCGTGCAGGCCCCTGCCAACGCACATGCCAGCCAAACCAATCTGCAAGACGGCTCGCGGTCGCAACAGGGTCAGATACGGTAATATTGACGTGCTCCAAAAAAACTCTTTGTCATCGCAATAGCCTTTCTTTTGACTTCTGATGACACCCTGTGTAGGACTTCAAGTTAAGTTTAAGTCAAGAACTATTTTCGGTAAATTTATGGATCACGCGAATATCCTGACAATAGGCGAACTTGCCGACCGCACCGGCCTCACCACCTCCGCCATTCGTTTTTATGAGACAAAAGGCTCGTCACCCCAAACCGCAATGCTGGCGGTCAGCGCCGCTTCATGCGAGCCGACATCCGCCGTCTCTCGTTTGCGCTAATTGCACAGGAATTCGGCTTCACCATCAAAGAAATCTCAGATCAGCTGGGAACCCTGCCTCCGGGTCGCGCCCCCACCAAGGCCGACTGGCAACGCCTGAGCCAACAATTCAAAGTACACTTGGACGAACGCATCGCCCGCATGGAACGCCTCAGATCAACACTGGATGGCTGCATGGGCTGTGGCTGCCTGTCCTTGACAAAATGCACCCTCTACAACGCCGGCGACGCCGCCAATATCTACGGCCGCGGCCCCCGCTTCATCTACGGCGACAAATCATTTTCTGAAGAGAGCTAACTGGTCGCTCATCGGCAATCTTGGAAGCCGATATATTATCGAGCACCAAAGCACTTGCTTTCGATATCCGCCAGACCAAAATGATTGTAGAGAAAGTTGCGCACGATGCTCGTTTGTAGCGCACCTATTGACCTCCCCATTTACGAGAGGTTTTTTTTCTAGGTCATCGCATCATGAACCACTTGAATGCAATCTGAGTCCGGGACTACATCAACGATGCCTGTCCAGCTCAAAGAGATGGTGGACAGGCATACTTCACGGAGCAACTGTTCCAGATCAGAAGAACCGCTCAGGAATCCGGATGCTATCACCTGGTTGGATATGAACACGTGTGCCGGTAAGCGCTACAGATACTTCACGGTCAGTTCCAACTTTGCGAATAAAGACTGCTTTGTCATTCGCACGATAAGAATAACCACCAGCAATCGCCACTGCATCCTGGAGAGTCAAACCGGTCTTGTATGGGTATTCACCGGGCTCCTTGATTTCCCCTTGAATAAAGAACGGTCGATAGTTCAGAACTTCGAGGCTAACTTTTGGATCTCTCAAATAACCGTTACGCAGTCGAGCGACGACAGCTTCCTCGACTTCACTGAGGGTTTTATCCTGAGCTGAGACTTTGCCGATGAGAGGCATATTTAAGTTGCCCTGATCATCAATAACAAACTCACCAGACAGCTCGTCCTCACCGTATACTATCACTCGCAGTTTATCACCGGTGCCCAATTTGTATGCAGTAGGTTGGGAGATGGCTGCTGAATTCCCCGCGCTCGCAGAGGAGACTGGAGCCTGCGGAGCGGATGCAACACACCCTTGTAAGACAGCAACCAAAATGAGTAGCGGAAGCTTAAACCAAATCATATTTTTCACAGCACTATTACCCCTGCTATTTTCTTAGCTCACGCGTAGTAAATGACTGAGAAACCCCCAAACTCAGCAAACAAATAAACACGAGCGCCACAGCTTGTATCTCTATACTAAAATCTACCAGTGAATGAATACCCAAAATGACAATCGAGCAAATACCGATAACCGGGAACTTCTTGGACTTCTTGCGTACATAGGCTCCTTTGATGCAACGATAGAATGCCCAGCCAAAGACGGCTAGAACGATAGCAGCTGCAGGAATTCCTAATCCAACGATCAGCTCAAGGTAGCTATTGTGTATTTTGTCCCAGACAAGATTCACTGGCAGATTACTTGAAGGATAAAAAGGCATCATTGTTGGAAATGCCCCAAGCCCTATCCTGTTAAGGGATAATCTGAAATCATATTAGAAGCAATTTCGTATACCTCGAACCGATAAGTATCCCCAAGACCTTGTCGGTATAGCCGGCTTCCCAACCCCTGACCTGATGCAAATAGGATTGCAACCACACCACACAGAGCGCTCCAGCAACGCCAATCATCGAGAAGGTTTTGGACCCACTGGTTCGTTCATCTCTGATCGAAAACGGCCCCAGAACCAAAAACACGAATACCAAAAGAGCAGCAAGACTGCTCAAGATACCTGCCCGAGAATGCGTAAGAAGCAAGGCACCCCACAGCATGACGCTTATAACAAAGAACAGCCCCACCTGCCGTGAGAACATGCTCTCGAAAAAGTATGACAGTCCATAGGAACTACCTCGCCGTCTCAACTTCTTACGTAGCTCTGAGTAGCAATAAGCAGTCGCAGCGAGCGCACAAAGGCCGAAGTATGTGGCAGCGCTGTTTCGGTTGACAAAGGTGGAGGAAAGATCGACTTTCGAGGGACGTTCTCCAAACCAAAGAATATCGGTTTGACCGGTACTAAGTGCCCATGCGCCGTAAAACGCATAGCCAAACGCAGAGTATATGATGGTTTTTAGAAATAGCTCAGCATTCTTGGCATCTTGCCCATAATACAGAACCAACCACGCGAATATCAGATAGGATGTCAAGCGTAGGAGAGAGAGTTCGGTAAGCGCTGCATTTGCAGTGATGCGGCCATCAATGGGCTTTTGAAGAATTTGTTCAGCGTACGACCAGATGGGATTGGAAAGGCTTTCGAAGTCCAGCGGCATCCATTGAATTGCACCCCAGATCAGCACGAAGCCAACCGAGACTAATGGTATGGCAACTCTACTGAACTTCAGCGTAGAACGCCCACCGAAAGCCTTTGAAAGGCACCAGCAGACCAAACAGAAAGAGATAATTGAGGCATTAACGACCCAAGGAAGCAGTCGGTTGCTTCCTAAAACCAATGGGGCCCAAGCTAATAGTAACACAATGGAAAAAATAGCTAATCGGTCAAACCACTTGGCAGTCATAATCTACGTATTCCGTTGAATTCACTATTATTATTTACTTACAAAAAGCGTTCAGAACTGCCTTCTAAGACCAACACTGCAAGATTGTTGGTTGCATATGCACCCGTGTCTAGGTTTATCCGGTTGGGCAGGACTTCGGGTTCAGCTACTGGGGTATGCCCATGAACCACGCGCTTTGGGTGATAGCCACTGAATTGAAGAAACTCGTCTCGTATCCAAAGCCGATCGTCGTCAGTTTGCTCGCTCAATTTTCTTTTGGGCTTAATACCTGCATGGACAAAATAATAATCACCCAGCTCAAAACTGCTTTCTAATCTTTCAAAGAAAGTACGTGGCGCTCCAGCCACCGCCTCCAACAGCTGAGAGTGGATGCTTTCAAGATCACGACTTATGTCCCCACCACCATCATTGATGCCATAAGAAGCAAGAGTTTCGCGACCGCCGTAGTTCAACCATTCGAATAGAGAATGGGGATCACGAAGACACTGCATCAGCATTTCCTCATGATTACCCTTCAGGCAGATGCGAGTTCTCGCACCACTTTGCCCACTCGCTAAGGTTTTTACGACTTCCGCGCTCTGTGGCCCGCGATCAACGTAGTCGCCAAGGAATACTTCAAAAGTATCTCCATCAAACGTAGCCGCGTCGCGTTCGATCTTCTCCAGGCATTCAAGCAATAGGTCATATCGACCATGGATATCACCAACAGAATACACGCGTGTGTTTTCAGGAACCGAAAACACACGCGTGTCTGAAACTTGTTCATCTCTTCCGGAGAAGAAAGATTTGATACGATCGAACATGAACCCTAAGCGGAATACGCCTCATACTTATAATATCCGTAACCGTATTGCGCTTCATAGCGGTAGCGCTTAGCACGGTTGGCATCATAGCTATTTAGGACCATTCCCATCACACGTCCACCAGCATTCTCGATCAGCTCTTTAGCCTGCTCGACGACGACGCGGTCTGTCCGATCCCATGCGGACACCATGACAACTCCGTCAACGTCCCTACAAAGCACACGGCTATCAATTACCGGCAGAACTGGAGAGCTATCGATGATGACAAGGTCAAACGAATTCGAAACACTCTCAATCAGTTTTTTTCATGACGTCAGATGACAGAACCTCGGCGGTGTTCCACATACTTTTACCTTGCGCCGCAGGTAGAAAGTAGAAATTGGAACCGGGCTCGTTGACAAGAACATCTACCAGCTTCGCTTGACCGGATATAACATCAATGATGCTCTCAGTTTTCCCCTTGGTTAAGGCATCTGAGGAAACCGGGTGCCGAAGATCCGCATCAATCAATAGTACTTTCTCACCTGCCTTTGCTGCGTATTGCGCAAGGTTCAGCGATACAGTCGACTTACCTTCCCCAGGAATGGAAGAAGTCACCAAGATCGTCTTTACTGGCTTATCAACACCCGCAAATCGAATACGAGACCTCAGCGTCCGAATGGACTCTGCATATTGATGCAGGGGATTATCAGCTGCATAGGAACCGATCCCTTTCGGAAGGGATCGGATCTTCTTCGACTCGTCGGCTGATTTGCTCTTTAGACCAAATCTCGTTTTGATGTTCTGAAGTACCGAAGAGAAACCTGCTGCGGCACTATTCTTATTTGCATGTTCCTGAATAGTCGGGATCATCGAATATAAAGGAACCCCCAGCCTGTCTTCAACGTCATTCTGCGACTTCAATGTGTTGTCAAACAACTCAAGAAGCAGACTGATCCCGGTACCTAGCATCGCACCAAGCACGAGAGATAACGCGACGAACAACTTCTTGTTCGGAAAGCTGGCGGATGCCGGCGCAACGGCTTTATTCAGAATTCTGCTATCAACGCCGTTGATGTTTTCAGCAGATTGAGTCTCTTTGAAGCGGGTCAGGAATGACTCGTACAAAGCCCGGTTTGCAGCCGCTTCACGCATCAGCTCACGCAGGTATACCTGAGCTTGGTTTTCCGTAGAAGTAATGCCGCGAAGTTGTTCAAGATCTTCGGCAATGGATTGCTCGCGGCTCTGAGCAACCGCCAGAGCATTCTCTGCGGTATTCACAATGCGCTGCAATTCCTCCGAAATCTGCCGTTTGAAATCAGCCAATTGCGAACGCACGGCAATCACCTGGGGGTGTCGCCCACCGTACCGTGTAGAAAGTTCGGCTTCCTGCCGCGCTACTTCAGAGGCTTTACTACGAAGTTGGGTAATGACGCTCGACTGCGCAGCATCCGCAAAGGTAGCGGCAGATCCGCCGTCTTTCTTGACCTTTTCAATCTGGTCAACTTTAGCCTTCGCAGCCGCAGTCTCAGCTTTTGCAGCGACTAGGCGCTCGTTCAAGCTTACGAGCTGCCCTTCGTTGATCGTATTGCCTTCGGCGACCTGAAGGTTGTTTTGGCGCCGGTAGATCTCAACAGCCTGTTCCGAGGCACGAACCTGTTCACGCAGCTCAGTTAGACGCGTGCTGAGCCAGTCATTTGCTCGGCGGGTCGCATCATATTTGGTTTCTAACTGATCAACGAGATAAGAGTCGGCAAAACCATTTGCCACCCGCGCGGCCATACGCGGTGAGCTCGCCTCATAGGAAACGTCAACCACTGTTGTTCGCGGCCTAAGTTTCACGGAAAGTCCGTTCAGAACCCGCAGATTTAATCCATCTGCGGGGTCACTTTCAGGCGTTTCTACTTTCTCATCAGGTGCTGGAAGGACACTGGCCAAAATCCCGGAGATCAGGGATGTGGTAGAGAGAAACTCAGGCGCATCTGCCAGATTCAGCTTCTCAATCACACGGCTCGCAACAGCATTGGACCCCATGATTTCGATCTGGCTCTGCAGAACCTTATCATCACTTCCTAATCCACCCAGAACAGCTTCAACGTCAACCACATTGTTGGCGCGGGTCTCGATTAGGATCGATGTTGTTGCCGTATATTTCGGGGCAACAACAAACGATAGAACCCCACCTAATATGGTTACAAAGAAAGTGACACTGAGTATCAACCTGTAATAACGCTGTAAAAACTGAACAACTTTACGAAGGTCGATTAGGTCTTCGCCCTGCTCCAACACCTGATTATTTTTCATAGATTATGCTAGTACTTCACCACAAAGCTTACGCCACCGATATGGCGATCGTAGCTGCTGCCCACCTCATTTGAATCACGGCTTTCATAACCGTAAGATGCCTGAAGTGCAAGGTTGCGGTTCACCATATAGTCAGTACGCAAACCCGCTTCAAAGGTATCATCAACGCGATCCGTACCCTTGTACTCTTCACGCACATATCCAACGCTTGGAGTAAACAGCCAGTTTCTGCGGAATTCATAATCAGCTGAAAGGCCGAGGTTGGAAGTCAGGATACCAGACGAACCCGCCGTTGAGCTTTCCTCAACCAGCTGACGACCATTAAGGTTTACTGTCACCAGTGACGTTGGCGTCCATTCCAGATCCATACCATAGGAGAAACTGGAAATGTCATCAAAGGACGCGAGATCGTAATTTTGCTCCAGATAACCCACGCTTACGGAACCGTGTAGGGTGCCGCGCATGTCAAACTCAAGGCCCGTCAGCAGCTCGTAACCATCGGAGTCACGATTAGCAGTACCAGATCCATTCCAGTCGCGCTTGTTCAGCTCTGCACTCACAAAAGCGAAAAGACCAGGCGAGTACGCGTAGGAAACTTTAGAAAGAACATTATAGCGAGTTCCATCTCTGAAGTTTTGGCTTAGCGACCCACCGTCATTTGTTTCAACGGAGAAGTAATCGTAGTTTCAACTGAACCAGTCGTGTAAACATTAACGCGATTGAATGCCTTGGAGATACCAGCATTGGCTTTATAAACGTTCGAACGAACGCCTTCCTTCGCACTAGAAGGTGTTGTGGAATCGCCTAGTTCATCCTGATTCGCATCGAACCCAGCGCCGAACGTAAGAGCAAGATCCCGCAGAACGTCAACCTGACCGTCTACCAGCGCATGACCTGTGAACGTAGATGCATCGTTATCATCAAAGACATAACGCTCACGACCGGAAAAATTAAAATTCAGGCTATGCCGCGAGAAATCTGAGCGGATCGCCAATTCAGGTTTTAAGAGTGCAACGAAGCTATCCTTACCGTCCTTCTCCGCCTTATTGACATTACTGTCAAATTCCAACTCGGATGTGACGGAAGGCAAATAGAGCCAGCTTCCACGGCGAATGCTTGAGCATCATACTCAGGACGCGACCTGTAACGCACCCGGTACTCTTCAGTCACTCCGCTACCGTTATCTACCAATTCCTGAGCGGCAACACTATTCACGATTGCTACGTCGACACTGACAGTGGCTAAACAAGTGACAGCCAAATGCTTTACAAGTCGCATCTTCGACATTTCCTACAAATAAATTCTATACGTTAACGGGAAGGCGCTTAGTTCGGGCTCGGAAGACTACCAGCGCCACCACCGGAGGTTGTCGAAGGCGCTTGCGCTGAGCGCACGCCAGCAGAAACACCACTTCCAGCAAGACCGGATTGATTGCTCGCCGCATCAGCTGCATTGTACGCAACCTGCAACTGAGAACTAGACATCGCAGCCTTCTGCACAGCGGTTACCGCCGCTTCGTTCCCGCTTGCAGCAAGGGAACTTGCCGCCATCTGCAAACCAGAACCCAACTGCGCCACAACAGCTGGAGTTGAAACTCTAGCGAGGGCGGCAACTGATTGAGCGAGCTGTGGCTGCTGAGCAACCGCAGCAGAGATTGCCTGCGCAAACGCTGGCGTCTGTGCCAAGGAAGAGGAAGACAGCGCCGAACCGAGGTCAGCTAGCTGCTGCGGCGATGCTGCTGCAACAAAAGCAAGCAAGTCCGCGGCGGCAGCAGCTGGATCAGCCTCCACCTGGGAAACAATTGACGCTACAGATACTGTTTGCGCGGAAGCGTTCAAAGGTTGAAACGCACCAAGAAGAGCTGCACCACTAACGGCAGCCGCAAGAATAAAATTTCGCATAGTTGTCCCAGCTCAATTCAAAAAATCTATTTATCTATGGTTGTAATTAGCACTGGGAATTTTTACTAGCAAGAATGAAGTGGCTTTTTTTTAGGTATTTTTCGAAAATGCGCTTAATTTGTCACGATATTGGCGCAACATCAGCACAATTATACAACTTTAGGTTTAAAGTGGGGAAAAGCAGTGGCGCCATTATCGACAAACACCGGGAAAAATCAAACTTACAATCGAAAAATGAAGTCTTCTGCGGAAAGTATACAAGCCAATCGATGTGTAAATTCAACGAATCAGAATAATAATAGTAATTACCACCAGATAAACTTTAATAAAAGACAGCTATAGAGCCAATTTAATATTCAACATCAATATAATACCTAATATATCCCCATGTATACGGTGATTACTAGCCATATATACGCAGCTTTTATATCGCTGTACTAAAAGGGCCCTACTTATCAATTTCATATGACTGTACTCATGTCGCCCTTGCAACCAACGCTGCCATGATTTGCCAGTCGGTTCGATATTGTGTTATTTCTGTGAAATTAAAGTGGTGGAATTAGCTACCATAGGTAATCACGGGCAAAAATTACCGATTAATTTTGAGTTCTTGGTGGGTGTCATGCGGCGTTTTTTTCGATATCGTTTTTAGTACCGCTGTTCTGGTTGCGATGCTGCCAATCCTAATGGTTGTGGCAGTTCTTGTTCGATTGAAGTTGGGAAGCCCCATTCTTTTCACGCAGACGCGGATGGGAAAAGGCGGCAGAATCTTCACCATTTACAAATTCAGATCAATGACTGATGAGAAAAACGCAGATGGAGAGCTCCTGCCGGACCAGTGGCGCCTTACCCGTTTCGGGCGTTTTTTGCGTGCTTCGAGCTTGGACGAACTCCCTGGTTTTCTCAACGTATTGACCGGCGACATGTCCGTCGTAGGGCCCCGCCCACAAGACGTTGAGTTTATGAAGAAGTGTACGCCGGATCAACTCCGTCGCCACGAGGTAAATCCAGGTATTACCGGTTGGGCGCAGGTAAACGGCCGAAATAACATCAGCTGGGAAGAGCGGTTTGAGCTCGATGTTTGGTATGTAGATAACAAAAGTCTATGGCTGGACCTTAAGATCATCTACATGACGGTTTATACGGTTCTTCTGCGCAGAGGAATCTCCGCCAAGGGCCATGCCACGATGCCCGAGTTTAACGGATCTGATAACGTTTCATTACCAATAAGTAAGTCAGCTTCCTGAAGACACCAGCAATCAGGTCCTACCGCTACCAAAGATAGCGCGAACGAACTTTGTCCTTCAGGGCTTGCGAGGGCATGCACTTTGCAAGTGGTCTGGCAATATGTCGAATAAAATCTGGTTCACGGTTCGTTTGGGCCTCAACGGCACTCCTCATCTTCAGGAGTGTCTTAAGCAGGTTCTCCTGCACCACCTTCACTTTTTCCGGATCTACTGAATATCGGCCAACAATATCCTCATAGGAAACCCGCTCTTGATCGATCTGAACTGGGGCCTGCTTTGTGTCCAATGCGGAATAGTAATCATGAAACTTGAAACTTGTTGTCCACGCTTCGCTGATACGACCCCACAAATTGGGAATACCCAGAGCATCACACACAATCAGTGGATGCATGGCGGTGGAGATGACCGCTTCGCAACTTGCTAGATCTTCAAGGAACGGCATTGTACCCTTTGTGATATCGAGAATGGTGCTCTGCGGAATCTGGCGTTGCATCTCGGAAAACAAAGGTAGGTGCGCTTCAGCAAAATGGGGGACAATCCCGACCTTGAGCCTCTTCTCAATTGAGCGACCTTCCAACAAGTGATGCGCCAGCAATCCGCCATCTCCCAAAGTCAAATGAGACATGTCCTTTCCCATCACATCCTGAACGATCTTGCGTGTTCCGACCCCTCGTACTGCCCAGAATTTCAAAACACGGCGAAAACTGCGGGGTTCGAAAGTTGCGCCGCTGCGATAGGACCCCCACCACTCCGATGGCATACCCGAGGTGAAGACGTGGAGCGGAGGCCGCGTAAGCAAAAAAAGGAACATCATCGTTCTGCGTTGCAACAGCTCTGTCAAGAATAGAGCCAATTCCAAGCACCGTAGCCATCGCCGGCGGGGTATGCTTTAGCCTCCAATTACACAGAACACGCATCAGTTCCACATTGAGCTCATCGCCAAAATTGTCGATATCACACCAGTAATAGTTAACTTTAATGTTGCTCATACACTTGCTCCAGAGAGCTCGGACTTTTCCGGAGCCGGGCTTTTCACGTTAAACAGGATTGCGTAAAGCACAGGAACCACGATCAGAGTGAGCACCGTTGCAAAGCTCAGGCCGCCCATGATGGTCATGGCCATGTTGACGAAGAAGGCATCCTGCAATAGCGGAATAAGGCCAAGGACCGTGGTGGCAGCAGCCATCGCAACAGGTCGCATTCTGCTGACACAGGAATCCACAATGGCAAGGTAAAGGTCCTTTGTTTCCGCTTGTTGATCGATTTCCTCAATGAGCACAATGGCGTTCTTGATAAGCAGGCCCATCAAACTCAGTGCCCCCAAGAGCGACATAAAGTCGAAACTGCCGTTCATAAGCAGCAATCCTGCCGTGATACCAATGATCGCCAGAGGCACCGTCAGCCATATGATAAGGGGCTGACGTAAGGAGCCAAACAAGAGGATTGAGGTAACAATCATTAAGGCAAACCCAACCGGTAGGGCACCATAGATACCTGCTTGCGCCTCAGCTGAATCTTCATATTCACCACCCCAGCTAAACGAGTAGCCCGGAGGCAGCTCAATCGCCTCAACCTCCCCTTTGATGCGGTTAAACAGCGGCGTTGCCAGCTCCCCTTTTGGATTGGCAGACGCGATGATGGTTTGCATGCGGTTTCTGCCCCGAATAACCGTCTCTTCCCAGACCGTATCAAAGCGCTTCACCACCTGCTGCACAGGGATGGATCGTTGCAGGACCGGGCTCCATACTTCAATGTCCTGAATATGCGAGACGTCTTTTCGCTCTGTCTCTGGCGGGCGAACCACAATGGGAAGCAAACGTGTACCGTCTCGGTAAATCCCCACCTGGCTACCCTCAAAGGCCTGTGCCAACGCCACTGACAAGTCCTGCCGGTTTATACCCAGCTGCCGCGCAACCTGCTCGTTAAAGACAGGCTTGATCAGCTTTTGCGGTTGGCGCCAGTCAGTCCGCACATCCTTGGACTCCTCATCCGCCCGCAGGACGCGCATGGCCTGATCCGCCAAGTTGCGCAGAACAACAGGGTCCGTTCCATGGAACCGCGCCTCGATTTTACCATCACGGCCAGGCCCAATCCGTAACGGCTTAATGATCGGATCAAGCTGCGGCATTTCCTCATACATGTATTTCTGAACAGCCGCCCAGACCTCCGGAATCTGGTCACGGCTCTCGGTTTGCACGATGATCTGAGCATAGGCCGGACTGTTTTCCTTGGGCTCATAAACCAGCGAGAACCGCGCATCCCCACCGCCAATCAATGATGTGGTCTGCGTGACCCCCTCCTGACTTCGCACAAACTCCGAAACCTTGAGAGTGTCATCCCGCGTTTTCCGAATATCGGTGCCTTCAATCTCCCAGATATCAACGAAGAACATCGGCGTATTGGAGTTAGGAAAGAACGCCTGTGGCACATAGCCAAACCCGACCAGCGCCGCCACAAACAAGCCAAGAGCCGCAGAGACTGTAATCCAGCGCAGCCGAATGGCAGTCTCCAGCGCACCTCTGTAAACTTGGTAGACTTTGCCCGCATAAGGGTCCTTTGCTTCGCTTTCATCCGTCTTTTTGTCTGGCTTGAGGAACAGCGCGCACAACAGCGGCGTTGTGCTGACAGCGGTAATCCAGCTCAGCGAAAGCGAGATGAGAATGACGTAGAATAACGAGCGCGCAAATTCGCCGGTACTGGTTTGAGAAAGGCCGATGGCAGAAAACGCAAGGATGCCGATGACGGTACCGCCCAGAAGAGCCATTGCATTACTGGAGACCACCTCGCTGGCAGCCTTTGTCGCATTCATCCCCGCTTTGATGCGGATAAGCATGCCTTCTGCAATAACGATGGCATTATCGACAAGCATACCCAGAGCGATAACCAAAGCCCCCAGCGAGACCCTTTGCAGCTCAATCCCAAACAGCTGCATAAACCACAGGGTTCCGGCCACCGTAATCAGCAGTACCGCACCAATAATAAGGCCTGTTCTCAGCCCCATAAAGAGCAGAAGAACCACAATCACAATGACAATGGCCTCACCCACATTGATAATGAACCCGCTGACAGATTGATCCACCGCCTCTGGCTGGTTATAGATAACATGGCCCTGAATACCGACCGGGATTGTCTCAGTCAGCTCCTCAAACTTCGCGTTAATTGCCTTACCGGTATTGACCACGTTCTGCCCCGGTAACATGGAGATCCCAAGGGTAAGCGAGGGCAGTCCATCAAAGTAAACCATCTTCGACGGCTGCTCTTCATAGGCCCGTGTTATGGTGGCAATGTCGCCCAGATAGATCGCCTTTTTGTCGGCCCCTTCATCTTCCGAGCTAATAAGCAGACCACTGATCTCTGAAGCAGAGTTGAACTCACCCGTTGGCGAAATGCGGATGTACTCATCCCCCACCCGAACACTGCCCGCATCTGCAACAACGTTCTGCGAGGTGAGTAATTCAGAAATACGTTCGGCAGAAAGACCAAGCTCCCCAAGGCGGGATCGGGAGATCTCAATATAGACCACCTCCTGCTGTACCCCTCCAATCACGATCTTTCGCACACCGGGTACAAGAACCAGCTGCCGCTGCAGGGCTTCAGCAACATCTTTCAAGTCACGATAGGTATAGCCCACGCCGGAAATGGCCAGATAGATCCCGTAGACATCAGCAAAATCATCCACGACCACCGGCTCACCCGCACCGGGAGGAAGCTTATGCCTTACATCTGCAATCTTCCTGCGCAATTCATCATAGATATTGGGAAACTGCTCGGTGGTATATTCATCCTTAAACTGGATCTGAATATCAGAATATCCAGGGCGGGAAATCGACATCTTGATGCGCTTGAGCTGCGGAAGCTTCTGGACCGCTTCTTCAATGTGGTAGGTGACTTCCTCTTGCGTTTGCTGCGCAGTCGCTCCTGGATATGTAGTGATTATCTTCGCTTCTTTAATCGTAAAGTTAGGGTCTTCCAGCTTCCCCATTGCGTCAAAGCCAAGAATGCCGCCGCCCACCAGAACAACGACCAGAAGCCAGGAAACAACTTTATTTTTTTACCGAGTAACCACCAATATCCATAGAAGTATCCTTGGTCTCTTCTAGTCTGGCTTCTCTTTTTCAGCACTTGCAGCCGGCGTTTGCGAAGACCGGGCGTCCTGTTCCGCAGCCTTGCGGATGCTCACATCCTCCGGCCTCTCAACTGCTTGCTCAGGCATACTCATCACACTGACCTTCATCCCCTCAACTAGGAAAGGAACACCTGCGGTCACAATGCGATCACCCGGCTCAAGTCCTTCCGTCACAGCGATCTGGCTGCCGCGAAGATCGCCAACCTTAATGTCGCGTTTTTCCAATGTCTGACTGTCCGCATTCACTATCCAGACATGCGGTTTAAGATCGTTGGTAGACACCACGGCTTCGGACGGAATGAAGGTGACTTTGGCTGCGCGAATGTATTTTGTGAGGTCGATAACAACGTTTGCCGTCATACCCGGTAAAACATTGATATCCTCTGGCGTGGGCATGATGTAAGTCGCTTCGAAAGTACGGGTCGCAGAGTCCGCGCTGGCTGTAACCTCTTTAAATTCCAACGCGTATTTGTTGTTGGGTGCTGCATCAAAAAAAGACAAAGACATCCGGCTCAATACGCGTTTCTTCCAGCTCTGCGGAGGCTTCCTTAACTAGAAGCATGATTTGCTCGGGAACATCGAACTTCACCTCAAGCGCCTGAAGGTCCCTAAGCTCAACAATAACTTCCTTGGCTTGAACCTCTTCAAAGTTCTCGACAAGCCGTTTGGCGATCCGTCCCTTAAATGGCGCAGTAAGCGTTGTGTAAGCCAAGTCCTGTTTGGCCATATCCAGCGAAGCTTGCGCGCTCTTCAGATTGTATTCTCTACGGTCCTTCTCTCTCACCGTAGAGAAACCGCGTTCAGCCAAAGGTTCGATACGCTCAAAATCTCGTCGTGCCCGGAAAAGCTCCGCCTCTCGCTCCTGCACAACCAACTTGAAGTCGGTCGGGTCCAGCTGCGCAATCATCTCCCCTTGCTCAATTGCCTCCCCTTCCTTCACCGGCAGGTCCACAATCGTACCAGGCACGCGGAAGGATACTTCCGCGCGTCGTTGAGATCAATTCGCGCAGGGAAAGAACGGTTTCCGCTGGATTCCGGCGTTGGAACTTCAAAGGTTTTTACAGGTCGAATGACCTCGGGCGCTTCCGTCTGAGGCTCTCCACCACAAGACGCCAGCCCAAAAAGAAGAACACCTGCGGAAACTGCATAGACTCCAAGTCTTAACATCGGCAAACACCAGTCATATAGGGTTACGAAGCGCGATTGTTTTTGGCGGCTATCTATGCCTTGTCAAAGCACTACAGCACCATTGTTTTACTGCGATAAGGCGAACACAGTAATTTTCAAGCTGAAGTGCAACTTCAATTAAATCACGCAAGTCAATCAATGTCTACGAATAGAAATTAAAACACTAACTCAAGAAACAAAACGACGAACTCAAAACAAAACAAAATCTGCACAAGTACATGCTATTGTATTTATTTTCATGAACTTAGTGCATTGTTAATCAAGGTTGTAATTCCTTCAATCAATTAGCGATTAGGAGATTAATTGCCACCATAGTTTTGCGGAGTAATTCTCAGTTGGAACCGATCGGAGAGACTGATGTTTGCAAAACTATACGGCACCACAATTCTCACTGCCGCCCTTTTCATGTCACACAGTGCCAATGCCGGAATATTCGGCGATGCGCCGGACATCGTGGTCTGTCCTTTGGAGGCCAACGCAACGAGGGAAAGCGGAAACGTCGTGTTCTACATCGACGGTACTGAGAACGGCACCCCCTTTTACAAACCCCTCGCAACATGCCGGTACAACTCTCAATAAACACTGACGGAACCCTCGAAACCCGCATCCCCAGCTGCGCCGGAAAAACCTTCGACGACCTAAGACAGTCCGGCCAGAGCTTCAACTTTACAGATTGAACGCAAGCGCAGAGGCCATCGAAGAAGCCGTCGCACTTCACAAGCTGCATATGGTTTCTAATGAGAGCAGAAAGCATCAAGCAAACATGCCAAACGCAGGACTGTGCATACAACCTGCCCAAGAGCCCACTATTGTTTTGATGTGAAAAGAAATCCAGCCAACAAAAAACCCGCTATCCTTTTGGGATAGCGGGTTTTAATTTGGTTGCGGGGGCAAGATTTGAACTTGCGACCTTCAGGTTATGAGCCTGACGAGCTACCGGGCTGCTCCACCCCGCGGTAAATTGTGTTGTTCTGTTTATTTTGTCGAGGTTT
>BAXV01000048.1 GCA_001310715.1 Pseudovibrio sp. JCM 19062 | reverse complement strand
CAACTCCACCGTCACAGCCTCACCGCCATAACCATGAACGCTATCCCTGGCACGAACCACCACGCGTGACACACCCGCCGGAATCTGCACCCCGCTCAGCGAGCGCGTGAACGGTTGCTCAGTCACATGAGGATGGAGCAGCGTACGTGTCCCCAGAACAGTCCCGTCTTCAGAAACCACCTCCCACGCATCGGCGTAGTGATCCCACCTTCGTCACCATGGCGAACCGTCACATCAAACCGGAAAGAGCCATCCGCAAGCGGCGTCACATCCGCTTTCACAACATCAGCCTCACCAGCAGACTTGTGTAGCCAGCAGGACGAAGAAAACACCGGAAATCAAAGCACGCATCAAACCCTCCTTTTACAATCGGAGTAAGGCTAACGTCCTCTTCTCGCCCTACAAGCCAAAAAACATCAATATCTCTTGAGCTGGGCCCCACTCAGTCATGAATATGGATGGCAGATTTGGGCACAAGGAAGAAGACAGCCAGATTGGCAAACACGCCAACCACAAGGCCGGGGACCTCAAGCGGCTCACCCAGCGCACGCTCCCAGAAGATTGTTGCCACAACTCCAGTCAGAGCCCCGGCTATAAAGCATTGCTGCCACGGCGCATGCCATAGATCGCGGCAACCAGTGGCACCAGCACAATCGGCGCCCAATAATTGTAGGCGTAAATCAGAATATCAAGAATGCTTTCAATCGACACTGCAAACACAATGGCGATCAGCCCCACACACAGTGTCACCAGTTTAGCGGTAAAGACCAGGTTCGCATCGCTCATCTCCTCGCGTTTCAGGGGACGCAACACATCATTCACAAAGGCAATACTCGCAGAGTTCAGATAGGAGTCCGCAGATGACATCACAATCGCGATCACACCGGACAGCACCAGCCCTCCAGCACAGGCGGCATAACACTCACAATCACAAAGGACATGGCATTGTTGGGGTTCAGATTGGGGTCCAACGCAAAAGCCACCAACAATGGCACCGGTGATCGCAAAGAACAGAAAAGAGAACAGACCGGAATAAAGCGTACCACGCGCCGCCGCGCTCGCGGTCTTCCCCGCCAGCAACCGTTGCATATAAGGAGGAACCAACGTCTCACCAAACATAAAGACAAGGATCAGCCCGATAAGCCCCAACCAGCCAAAGTCCGGTCCCGGAAGACTGAGACGATCCGGTGGCACAGCCGCAAACAGCGCATCAATGCCGCCAATTTGATAAATGCCAAAACCCAAAACCAGCGGCATACCAATTGCCAGAATAATGAACTGTACAATATCGGTGTAAACAACAGCCCGCATCCCACCCAGCGTGGTGTAGAGAATAACGATGCCGCAGCCGATCCCTATGCCCCAGAAGTGCTCCAACCCAAAGAACACATCAAATATAACGCCGATTGCACCAACCTGAGCGCCAACAATGCCACTACACAGCATCACCCGCAAATACCTGCCGTCAGTCTGCCCAACTTCCCATAGACTTTGCCCATAACATCGCCAACAGAAACGGCATCAGGAAACGCCTTCATTTTAGGCGCTATCAGCGTCGCAACCGCGACCTCCTTCAAGCTGAAGCCCCAAAGCGCCACGATATTGGCAACCCCATAAAGAAACACCTTCTCCGCATTGCCCGTTGAAAAGCCGCCGCCAATAAAGGAGGCCGACATCGTGGCGAAGATAACGAGCGGGCCAAACTCCCGCCCCGCCGTCGCATAATCCTTCAGCCCCCGCTGTTTACGACCAGCCCACAACCCCACCACAAGAATGCCAGCCAGATAGCCACCAACGATAATCATATCGATCATCAGCAAAGGGTCCTTTTTGGCCGACAAAAGAAGGCAGACGTGCCATACGCCTATCAGGAACTCATTACGTTAAGGTAATCTAAACTCGTAGCCATATGCGGTGGGTACTGCTGATATTTGGGAGAGCAATAAGATTAGGACACCGATCTCACAGTCCGATCCAGACCAGCCCGCCATATGCGGTGACGCCAACACACATTGTTAAAATTACATGGTTGGCAAAGTAGGCTGTAAGCAGGGCAGCGGCGGCGGCGAGCCAAACTCCAATGGGTTGGCCGGCAAGCGAGGACGCCACCAGTGACACGATGATAAGACCCGGCAGTTCATCCAGCACCCATGAGAACCGGGAGGTTCGGATCGTGTCTCCGGCAAACAGCCCAAGCGCTCTGATAGAGAACGCCGTAACAGCGAGAACAATGATCAACATCCAATAGGAGAAGCTCATAGGGCAACCCTTCTTCTGGTTCTGATCATGTACGCAGCAATCAGCCCGCACGCGGTCCCTGCAATGATGGCGTAAGCTTTGGGAACGCCTAGGGTGACAGCGTAAATCGTGATTGCAAAACTGACAGCCCATGGCAGAACGTTCGCGCCCCGCGCCAAAGGCCTCTCGCCATAGCATGAAGGCTGCGGTGAAAGCGAAACCCAACCCGAACTGCTCAAGATTTGGCAGGCTTTCACCCACAAGCGCGCCCAGCGCAGTGGAACAGGTCCAGACCGAAATCATCACCAGTCCTGAGCCAATCAGAAAGGCTGCCCCGATTTCAGGGTTTTTCGCCCGTTCTGCCATTGTCAGCGCCCAGTTCTCATCACCGGTAATGTGAATGACCAGCAGCTTCATGCGAAAGGAAAGACTGCTTAAAACCTCGGAGAGCGAAGCGACAATACCAATGTAGCGCAGGTTCAGGGCAGCTCCGGCAAGGGCAGCCCCAATCACGGCTGACGTCCCAGCAAACTGCTCAACAGCAACAATCTGCGATGAACCCGCATGGACAGCGCCGCTCATCAGAGCAATGCCCCACCATGGAAAACCAACTTGTGCGGCCAATAAGCCAAATGCAAAGCCATAAACAGCTGCACCGGCGGCGAGTGGAAGAATTGTTAAAGCGCCATGTTTCATGACGATCACCTTAACGACGCCATATGATAGACTACACCAACAAATTGAAGTTATACTGATCGTATAAAGTCAAAAACTCACGATAATTTGGGAAAACAGATCATGGATCAGTCGGATCGCAAACTACTGGCCGTTCTGCAGTCCAATGCACGCACATCAATACAGGACTTGTCTGATCATATCGGAGCATCCACTGCTTCTGTTCAAAGACGGCTAAAGGCCCTGCGTGAAGCCGGTGTTATTCAAAAAGAAGTTGCCGTGCTGGATCAGGCCAAGCTCGGCTTCGGTATTACCGCTGTAGTATCCGTTGAACTGGAGCGCGATCGGCTCGACCAGATCGACGCCTTCAAGCGCAAAGCGCGGCAGGACCGGCAAATCACGAACTTCTATTGCATTGCCGGAGACGCGGATTTTGTAATGATCGTGGTCGCAAAGGATATGAAAGACTACGAAGCCTTCACCCACCGGTTCTTCTTCTCAGACACCAACGTGAGAAAGTTCCGCACATCCATTGTAGTATCCGCCGAGAAAGCGACCCTCGAACTTCCCATATGAGTGCAGCAAGAGACCGCCGGAACCTGAGAGCAACAAGCTCCCAAACCCGGCGATCTATCCTCCACACGATCAGCGACCATCTGCTCCGGGCAAAGCGGCGGCCATCCCATCGCATCGTGGTCTGAGCATCAAGTGATGCTCTCACTGTAGGAGGCTTTCTCCGGACACAGTTTCACGCCATCGGCAGTCAGCTGAAAACCGGCCATATAGGGGTCGCGCTCATCAAAGAAGATGGTGTTGTAACCGGTTTTGCAGGCCCAGCCTTCAATGGTTGGGATGATCCCTTCATGCCCACCCACATTTGTCGCTTCTTTGACACCGCCAACAAAGATAGAGCCGATGATTGATTCATGCGCATGGTGTCGCCAACCTTCAACTCACCCTTCGTATATAAATGAGCCAGACGCGCCGATGTACCCGTCCCACATGGGCTGCGGTCCAATGCTTTGTCGCCATAAAACACTGCATTACGTCGGTCAGCGGCTGGCGAGCTCGGCTTTCCCGTCCATTGAATATGGCTGATGCCTTGAATGCGCTCGTCTTCTGCGTGGGTCACTTTATACTTATCATTCAGCGCAGCCCGCAAACGAGGACTCCAGTCCAACAGCGCGTTGGCACCAACATTCTCAAGACCGGGGAAGTTCTCCTGCTCTTCAACAATGGCGTAAAAGTTGCCGCCATAAGCAACATCAACGCTGATCTCTCCCAGCCCCGGCAGATCAACCGTCAAGCCAGCCTCGGCCAGATAGCTCGGCACGTTGGTCAGGCGAACGCTCTCGACGTATCCGGCATTTTCCGTGTACTCGGCAACAACCAGTCCGGCGGGCGTATCCAGATACACCTTACCCGGCTCCCGAGGCTCAATAAGCCCCTCTTCCAGTGCCATCGTAATGGTGCCGATGGTGCCGTGCCCGCACATGGGCAGACAGCCGGAGGTTTCGATAAACAACACCGCCACATCACAGTCCGGACGTGTCGGCGGAAAAAGCATGGCACCGGACATCATGTCGTGGCCACGCGGCTCAAACATCAAACCGGTTCTGATCCAGTCATAACGCTGAAGAAAATCCGCCCTTTTCTCCAGCATATCCTTGCCTCGCAAGGCTGGTACACCACCGGCCACCAATCGCACAGGATTGCCACAGGTATGCCCGTCAACACAGAAAAAAACTCTTGGAGACCAAGTCCCCCTCCCCTTATTTCATGGCATTTCTGCCAGCTGCCCCTAGTTGTCCGATGGAGCCCTCTCTCTCTACCGGCAACTCTTGCTAAAACCGTTGTGCGCTATAAACCGCGCAATCTATTTTGGGTGCTTCACCCTGAACAATGTCACTCACCAACTCAGCCGTAATGGCTGCTTGTGTCAGACCATGATGACCGTGCCCGAATGCATAAGTCACCCGATTGCTGCGTGTCGAAGACCCGATCACAGGCAGAGTATCCGGCAAAGACGGACGATGGCCCATCCAGCGAATACCATTTTCGCGGTTCAGCCCGGGTAACAACCGGGAGGCCTTTTCTGCCATGGCGTCTGCCCGCTTCCAGTTGGCCTCCAGCTCCAGCCCACCAAACTCCACAGCACCGCCAACCCGCAGCCCAGAAGAAAGCTGCGTCACCGCAAAACCCTCCCCCGGCACCATCACAGCGTGCTTGAGGGAAATGTTTGGCTCAGAAAACGTGGTGTTGTACCCACGCTCCGTTTCCAGCGGCACCTTGTCCCCCAACTGGGCCGCCAGCGTTTTGGACCACGCCCCACAGGCAATCACTGCATGATCGCTCAGGATCTGTTCGCCGCCTTCCAAATGCAGAACAACGACATTCCCTTGCGGCTCAATACGTGAAACCGACTTCCTGAAGATCGTCCCGCCATTACGCTCGAACGCTTCAGCAAGGCTCAGGCAAAGCGCATGTGGATCATCAACGGTAATCCAGCCCGGAACCAGCGCCCCGCCAACAATGTCCTGCGAGAAATCAGGTTCCATCTCCCGGATCTGATCCCCACTCAGCTCCTCAACCGCAATGCCGTGGTCAAGCTGTTCTCGCCAGCCCTTGCGCGCGTCACCAATCTGGCTTTGCTCGGTAAAGACCTCCAGACAGCCCTTCAAAAACACATGATGCCGCGTTCCAGACGCCTGCCACAACCGCTCCCATGCTGGCAGAGCTGCTTTGTTGATCGCAGCCTTGCCCCGCACAGTGTGTTTCAGTTTATCTGGAAGAGATGCCCGCGAGAACCGCAGCATCCATGGCAAAATCTTGAGTGCGTAAGCCGGACGCACCGAAAGCGGCCCCAGCGGGTCAAGCAACCAGCCGGGGATCTTGCGCCAAATACCCTTGGAGGCCAAGGGCGCAATCTCGGTCCATGCGATGCCAGCCGCGTTCCCACGGCTGGCCATTTCACCCGGACCATTGCGGTCAATCAGAGCAACCTCATAGCCTTCTTGTTGAAGGCGAAGGCTGTTGCCAGTCCAACAACCCCGGCTCCGATTACATGGATGCGTCGCATAGTTCTTTCAGCTCCGGCAGTTCGGGGCGGCATGCAATAGCATCTTCCACCACCTTGATGACGCGCGCGCGCTCTGCACCGGACAATGCCAGACGCGGCGCACGCACACGGTCATTAGACCCGATAGCAACCATCTCTGCCAACTTGATATTTTGGACTAGATTAGTGGACACATCCAGATCAAGCAGAGGGCGGAACCAGCGGTAGATCTCGCGGGCTTCCTCATAACGACCTGCTTTCGACAGCTGATAGATCGCAACTGTTTCCCGTGGGAAAGCTACAACAAGGCCGGCAACCCAGCCATCAACGCCCATCATCAGGCTTTCCAGCGCAAGGTTGTCAACGCCGGTCAGAACCTTGAACCGGTCCCCAAAGCGGTTGATCACCTCAGTCGCGCGGCGAATGTCATCGGTGGATTCTTTCATCGCAACAATAAGCGGCTCGTCTGCCAGCTCGGCAAACATATCCAGCGTCACATCAACACCGTAAGCAACCGGATTGTTGTAAACCATCACAGGAATACCACCACCTGTGGCAACGGCCTTGATGTGAGCCACAGTCTCGTGCGGGGCAGAACGATAAGGAACGCCCGGCAGAACCATCAGGCCATCTGCCCCGGCTGTCGCTGCATCCGCAGCTGCAATAATCGCGCGGCGTGTAGAGCTTTCGCACACAGTCATGATGACGTGCTTGGAACCGCAAACCTTCTTCGCAAGCTTGAGAATCTCAATCTTCTCTTCCGGCTCCAGCGCCATCGCCTCGCCAAGAGAGCCGCAAACGATAATGCCATCACAGCCCGCATCCATCTGCAGCTGGAAGCAGCGCTCCATCTCTACAAAATCAAGCTCATCGTTCTCTGTAAATTTGGTTGTGACAGCCGGGTAAACACCAGTCCACATCTTGAAAATCCTCACCTGTGATATATTACAGGCAATATGAAGGGCAAACTCTCAAAGGTCAATACTGTGATATATCTGAAGCCAAATAAATCCACCGAGGCAGTGGAAAAGCAATAAACTCAGCAAGTTAATAACGCTGCGGAAAGTGTGCAACCAGCAGTTAAACACCCTCCGCAGCTAAAATCCATCAAAGTCAGGAGGCCTGCGATCGGGTCCGCGAAACCGCATCATGCCAACCAGAGAGTCGCTTCTCACGCTCCGCTGCATCCATCTGCGGCTCAAACCGTCGGTCCAGATTCCAGCGCTCGGAAAACTCTTCCATATCCGGCCACACACCCGCCTTCATACCAGCAAGCCACGCAACGCCCAGCGCTGTGGTCTCCTGAACAACCGGACGATCCACCGGACGGTCAAGAATGTCCGCAAGAAACTGCATGGTCCAGTCAGAGGCAACCATGCCACCATCCACACGCAGCACGCTCTCCCGTTCAAGGGAGACTCCATATCCAAAGACTTGGAGCTGATCAGATCCACGGTCTGGTAGCCAACACTTTCCAATGCTGCCCGCGCAATCTCGTTCTGGCCGGTCGAACGGGTCATGCCAAAGATCGCCGCCCGCGCCTCTGGGTCCCAGTAAGGGGCACCCAGACCAACAAACGCCGGAACCAGATAAACATGGCTTTCAGGATCGGCATTTTCCGCCATTTCCTGCGTCTGCGCAGCACTGTCGATAATCTTCAGCCCATCCCGCAGCCATTGCACAGCTGCACCGGCAACAAAGATGGAACCTTCAAGCGCGTAGGTCGTCTTACCATCAAGGCGATAGGCGATTGTAGAAAGCAGACGGTTCTTGGAATAAACCAGCTCTTCCCCTGTGTTCAGCAGGGCAAAGCAGCCAGTGCCATATGTAGACTTCACCATGCCCTGCTTAAAGCAGGCCTGCCCCATAGTTGCCGCCTGCTGATCACCAGCCACTCCATAGATCGGCAGTTCCGCACCAAACAGGTCTGCGGTGATGGTGCCGAAGTTATCCGCACAGTCTTTCACCTCGGGCAGCAAGCGCCGTGGAATGTTTAAAAGACACAGCAACTCCTCATCCCAGCAGTTCTCGGCAATATTATAAAGAAGCGTCCGTGAGGCATTGGTCGCGTCGGTCACGTGAGATGCGCCGCCAGTCAAGCGCCAGATCAGCCACGTATCAACCGTACCGAATGCCAGTTCCCCGGCCTCCGCCCGTGCACGCACACCCTCAACATTGTCCAAAATCCAAGCAACCTTGTGCCGGAGAAATAGGATCAAGCAGCAGACCGGTCTTGCGGGTAAACATCGGCTCATGACCCGCTGCTTTCAGCGTGCTGCAAAACGCAGAGGTCCTGCGGTCCTGCCAGACAATGGCGTTATAAACCGGCTCTCCGGTTACGCGGTCCCAGATCAGCGTTGTCTCACGTTGGTTGGTAATGCCCACACCGATAATCTGTTCAGTAGAAAGACCACTCTGGGTAATCGCCTCGCCGCAGGTCTCCACTGTGGTCAGCCAGAGATCTTCTGGATCGTGCTCTACCCAGCCTTCATGGGGAAAGTGCTGCGCAAACTCACGCTGGCCCATACCCACACTTTCAAAACTGTCATTAAAAACGATCGCCCGCGTTGACGTCGTCCCCTGATCAATGGAGAGCACCCACCTGTCATCTTTTCCTCCCCGGAAGAGGCATAGCCTCTTCTAAAATTCCAATTGGCGCACGTCATAAGCCGCCGAAAATTTCTGGAGCGCATACCGCACGATTGCTTGCAATCAGGCTGCACCCCCGCTCAAACAAATAAGTCAGAGCACGTCACATATATATAATGTGACGCACTTTGAATGATGAACCCAGACTGTCATTTAGCAAAATAAAAAGGTCCTAGCCAACCATTGTGTCGACCGCGCCAGGACACTAACCCACCATGCGGTCCCCATTGGAAGGCCTGGAAAGGTAATGTTCCAGCACACCAACGGCTTTCTCGGTCAGATGCAGCCCAAGCTTTGAACGCCGCCACAAAATGTCCTCGGCAGAAAGCGCCCACTCCTGCTCAACCAGCCAGTCAACCTCGCAGCCATAAAGATCACCGCCAATATGGACCCCAAGATCAACCGTGGTTTTGGCGGAGCCGAGGATCTTCGTCGCCTCGGACCCGTAAGAACGTACCAGACGCCGCGCATGCGCCTCTTCAAGGAACGGATAAGCAGAGTTCAAAGCAGCCACCTTGGCGTCAAACTCTCCCGGCTCAAAGTCCCCACCCGGCAGAACGCTGTCTTTGGTCCACGTGCCAGTCTTCCCCGCTTGCGGCAGATAAGCTTCCAACTTTTCCAAAGCATGTTCAGCCAGACGGCGATAGGTGGTGATCTTGCCCCCAAACACGCTGAGCAGTGGCGACTTGCCCTCGCCTTCATCCATTTCTAAAACGTAATCGCGTGTCGCAGCTCGCGCTTCGCTGGCACCATCATCATAAAGCGGACGAACACCAGAATAGGTGCGGACCACCATGTCCGCGGTCACTTCTTTAGAGAAGTACTCGCTCACCGCACTGCACAGATACGCCACCTCATCACCCGAACAAGCCACATCAGCAGGATCACCCTGATAATCAACATCAGTGGTGCCGATCAGGGTAAAGTTCTTCTCATATGGAATTGCAAAAACAATACGACCATCGCCATTCTGGAAGATAAAGCTGCGGTCATGCGCAAACATCTTCGGCACAATGATGTGGCTGCCCTTCACAAGGCGCACATGTGCCCGACTGTTGAGCCCAATGGCACCTTTCAGAACATTGGAGACCCATGGTCCGGCAGCATTCACCAGAACCTTTGCCTGATAGTTTCGGTCTTGCCGGTATCGGCGTCGCGAATTTCAACATCCCAGCCGTTTTCATTGCGGGAGGCGCGCACAACCTCGGTGTTACGGCGAATATCTGCACCTCGGGCCGCCGCATCACGGGCGGTCAACACCACAAGGCGCGCATCATCAACCCAGCAATCAGAATATTCAAAACCACGCGTGAACAGCGATTTGAGGCCATCATTAAACGGCGCACGGTCCAGACGCACAGTCTTCGTCGCTGGCAGTAACTTGCGGCCACCCAGATGGTCATAGATGAACAGCCCAAGGCGCAGAAACCACGCCGGACGCAAACCTTTATGGTGCGGAAGAATAAAGCGCATTGGCCAGATGATATGCGGCGCCATGTTTAAAAGAACTTCCCGTTCCTTCAAAGCTTCCCGAACAAGACGAAACTCATAGTATTCCAGATAGCGCAGACCACCGTGAACCAGCTTGGTGGAGGCCGAAGAGGTCGCGCTTGCAAAATCAGCCTTCTCCGCCAGAAAAACCGAAAGTCCACGCCCGACAGCATCCCGTGCAATACCACAGCCGTTGATGCCTCCTCCTATGACAAACAAATCATAGGTCTTACTCACCGTATTCTTCATGGTCTTGGTCATCGAGGCCCTCAATTCCACGGGTCTCGCCAAGGGAGCCGTGATAGCACGCATATTCACCATGTCGAACCTATTCGAATATTTTCGAAAGTCAACGAAACCAATTATGATACATATGTATTAAAACGAAACTCCCACAGCCGAAAAAAGATAACCGCAGACCTGCCTGACTTATCTCAGGCATGTGTTCAAAGGCCGGTCAAAAGTCAAAGACCTCCACGAGAGGTGGAGGGTTATCTTGCTAACAATAAAAAAGACGCGCTCGTCTTAATAACGAACGCGTCTTTATCATCCAAAACCGAAACAAATCAGTTTCACACAACAGGTCAGATCAGCTCACATCAAGCAGGGCCTTCATCCGGCGGCAGGTCTTCGCTTGTCCCGCTCCGTCTTTTGGAAACACGCGGTTTCGTGGTGCTGCTTTCTGCTCCCCCTGAGGAACATCCTCTTGCTCGCTATCATCTGCAACATGATAGGTCACTTGTGGGAACGGAATTTCGATACCACGTTCATCAAACACGACCTTCAGGAACCCGTTATAAGCGCGCCCGATCGACCATTGGCTACCCGGCAAGGTTTTGATCCGTGCTCGGATGTTGATGCTGAATCGCCAAATGCAGTGATACCGTGCATTTCCAGCGGACCAAGGATGGCAACATTATCCGGCGTCTGCTCCAACCGGCGGAACGCCTCTTCCATTGCGTCCTTGGCGGCTTCAATATCTGTGCCATACCCAACACCCATAACACAAACTGCATAGCCATAGTCACGGGTCGAATTGGAAACGCTCGAGACTGAAGAAAATGGAATAGTGTGGGAGGTGCCGTTCAGGTCACGCAAGGTCACACTGCGGATACTCAACCGCTCCACCGTGCCACTGATCCCGCCAACTTCAACAAAGTCCCCTTCATTCATGCATTCTCTAGCTGAATGAAGCACCGGTAATCACATCCTGCACCAGCTTTTGCGACCCAAACGAAACCGCCAGACCAACAACACCGGCACCGGCAAGCAACGGCCCGATCTGAAGACCCAGCTCGGAAAGCGCCAGCAGTGAAAACATCACGATCATCAAAATGGAAATCGCATTGCTGAACAGCTTGAACAGTGTCTTGGTGCGGCTCGACACAGTCTTGCCTTCACGCTCCAGAATGCGCCGGTCAATCCACGACATCAGCGCCAGCCACAAGGCGAAACCAAGAATAATGACAATAACCGCAGAAAGAGCCGAGTTTGCAAAAGCGGTCCCGTCCCCGGTCCAGATCCAATGCCAGAAGTTCCCGACGCCCCAGACCTCCAGAACGCCAATAATTACTGCAACACCAACAACAAACCGCAGAACACTGCAAACCGCTGGCAGGAACGAATTCAGACGCTCTTCAAACGTCGGCAACATATCGTCCAGCGCATGGTTCAAGTTCGCGCCTTTGCGGATGATCCGCGTCAGCAACATCATGATGCCCAGCCCGATAAAGATAACGAGCAAGGACATCGCACTGGTTTTGACTATGTAGTCAATCGCATCGAGTGGTGTACGTAACCACGCAAGCATAACCGCAAACACATAGGCGAGCGCCAGCCAGTGCCACAGATGTCCAAGGCCCCTAAAGAGCTGAACTGTGAAATTCGACCCCGTGAAGCTCTCGGCATATCCGAATATCGCGTGACGCACGCGCACCCTTGAACCGAAGATCAGCGCCGTCAGATAGATAAGACAGGCCAGAACAACGGTCACACGAACGCTACTTGCCAGTTCCGGCGTAAAATTATCAGCCACGATCGGCACCGCCAGACGTACGCCAAAGCCAAGAATGCCGACAATCAGGACCAGATTCCGCGCCCAGAAAACAGCCTCTGAATCCGAGAACGGGAGAAGCCGGAACTCTCCTCTATGAGGCGCGAACACAAACCGGATCACCACACGCGACATCTCGATCAGGAAGAACGCATTGATCGCAAACAGCTCAACATTGCCAACGCGCGCCGCCGACAGGTCGCTCGAAAACAACGAAGCCGTCAGATAACCAGCACCGGAAGCGACCCCAACAAAAGCTGCATCGAAGACAGACGTTACCACAAGCAACCCGACGCGGAAGAACACCGGATGCTGCTCCCCCCGCCTCTCGTGACGGCGCATGTAAGCCATCGCCAGCTTATGAAGGATGATCAGGACGATATAGGCGGGCAATAACACGCGCACAATGCTGAGAAACCCCTCCCATAAACGCGAGTTGTCCAGATTGGACTGGTCATCCAGCAGGTCGCCATAGCCGGACAATCCCGAGACAATCAGGTTCCCAAAGTCATAGAAACTGGAAACACCACCTTGCACATAAGTGCTATCCGCGCTGCAACAGTCGTATTGGCAGCCTCACTGTCTGAAGCATCGGCACCGGTGTCACCCGTCTGCTCCTGCTCCAGCATTTTAATCAGTGCCTCGCGCTTTCGGGTCTTCAAGCACCTTGATCAACGCCTGCCTGGCTTGCTGAACATCAGCCCGCTCTCGCCGGCAGAAGAAGAGTCTTGAGCCAGCGCAGCACTGGCAAAACTCAGAAAGAGCGCAGCAAACGCTGCAATAAAAAAACCGCAAAAGCATGGATCACCCAAATTGGAAGCAAGCAAAATTCGGTCGGACACTATCGCTTTACACCATAAACGAGAAGAACCGGTGAAGACAAACCAGCAAAATAACCCTGCACATTCAGTGTATTTGACAGTTGAGCCCGTAGAGAAGCTAGCCATCACTCCACTCAACCACAAATGCAGCAAAAGAAACCAGCACCGAGCCTGCACTCTGCAAGCTGGAGGAACAATCGTGAGATGAAAGCAAGCAACAGCAATCGCACCGCGAACAGACGCAGTGCGATCAATAGCGCGATCAATAAGGGATCGTGAAGAAGTTAAGTCCGGTTTCGGACCGTCAGAGCGTCAGATCTTCCTGTTACCGCCAGAGTTTCAATTCCCTCTGACACAGTAAGATGGAAGCTTCCGGTCCGCGACAAGATCAGCGACGCGCCATCCGCCCTGCAATGTCGTCCATTCCGTCCTGTTCAATCGCATCAATAGCTGCCCGCTGACGCATCTGGTCGCGTTCATCCATCAATTCGATCTTTTTCAATTCGGATACGGCATCAGTCAATTCATCTTGCGCTTTCACAAGCTGAGCTTTCAACTCTTCCGTCGAGTTCTTCAGATTGTCACGGCGCTGTGCAGCCGCGCGAGCGAATGTTGGGTATGCAAAATGGCTGACATCATCGATGCCCACACGCTTTTGCTCCTGAACAATCTGGTTCTCCAGATCTTCAGCCATTCGATCGAAATCGTTCAACATTGTCTCGATCTGCGACACCTGACGCCGCTTCTCATCAACATTGAACTTCTTCAGCTTCAAAAGGCCTTCACGATTCTTCATACGCAATACTCCCTTTACCGAAGAGTTACCTTACGCCCAAGTCATTTCCAAAAGGTTGGCAAGTTGGATATATCCATCTTCAATTGTAGTTTTTTTCCCCCTTCATTTGCCCTAAATATGCTTCCAAGGCGTCATTTTTGGCAATTGCCTCATCAACAAGGGGGTCTGCACCTTCTTTATATGCACCCAGACGGATTAGTTCTTCCATGTCCGAATAAGCAGACATCAGCTGCTTTGCACGTCGAAGAATCGCCAAAGCTTCTTCAGGGACGCACCGCGGCATGGTTCGGCTCACGGATTTTAGCACGTTAATAGCCGGGTAGCGACCACGTTCAGCAATCGCCCGCTCCATAACAATGTGCCCGTCAAGGATACCACGCACCGCATCCGCGACCGGCTCATTATGGTTGTCACCTTCCACCAGTACAGTGAACAGAGCTGTGACTGTCCCTTTACCAACCGCGCCCGGCCCGGCCCGCTCCAGCAACTTCGGCAGTTCAGTGAAAACCGTCGGGGTATACCCTTTAGATGTGGGTGGCTCCCCAACAGAAAGACCAATCTCGCGCTGCGCCATGGCAAAGCGGGTCACTGAATCCATCATGCAAAGAACATTCTTGCCCTCGTCGCGGAAATACTCGGAGAGAGTAAGAGTGAGATAAGCCGCCTCCCGCCGCATCAAAACGCTCTCATCGGAGGTAGCAACCACCACAACGGACTTGGCCAGCCCCTCCTCACCAAGATCGTCCTCAATGAACTCCTGAACCTCACGACCACGCTCGCCGATCAGTCCTATAACAGAGACTTCCGTTTCAGCATTGCGCGCAAGCATCGACATAAGGACGGATTTACCCACGCCAGACCCGGCAAAAATACCGAGGCGCTGCCCCTGACAACATGTTACAAAACTATTAAGCGCCCTCACACCCAGATCAATCGGGCCTCCTACACGGGCTCGCTCTGCAGCCGGAGGTGGTGAATCGCGCAATTTTCTCGGAATTGGACCAAACGGAAGCGGTCCCTTTCCGTCGATCGGTTCACCCAAAGCGTTAACGACACGGCCCAGCCAAGCCTTCGATGGGTGCACAATACTATCGCGAGAAATCAGCCTCGCCTTGCTACCATGACGAACACCACCGAGCTCTCCAAATGGCATGCAAAGCGCTCTTCCATCTCGAAAACCGACGACCTCAGCTTGAATTGACGTCGCGTTCTCCCCTATTTCTATTAGTAGACGTGCACCAACACTCATCGCGTAAACAGGGCCTGAAACCTCTATCAAAAGTCCCTTAACTGCTTCTACTCTCCCGTAAATTTCGGTTGGGAGGCATGATTCGATTTCTGCAAAAAGCGAGTCCAAAACAGATTCCCTATTAATCATTTTCGTCGATGGTAACCGATCGTTTACGCTTCTGCTTAATGTTATTGGGGAGACTTTGAATGGCATAGTGCCCTTTCAAGGAAACGAAGCGTCAAATCACGCTTTCACTAGCACTTGATTCGATAGAAAGCCAACCGGTCTCGAAATGTTGAACAAGATTGGTTACACCCTTTAATTCTAGGTTGTACCCAGAAGACTGTTCTACGTAGGAGTAAAACGCTTGCGGTAGCGATTCGAGTTCTGTTAACCATAAACTCATTCAATGAGTCGGGTTTTCAGTATTCCTTCGCAACGGTTTGTGTTTTTTTGGCCGGCGCGACTGCCCAGGAAAGGCAACACGAGGGGATTAACATGCGTGTATTGTTGATCGAGGACGATAGTGCTACTGCACAAAGCATAGAACTGATGCTCAAATCCGAGAACTTTAATGTCTATACGACAGATCTCGGCGAAGAGGGCATCGACCTCGGCAAATTGTATGATTATGACATCATCATGCTAGATCTGAACCTGCCGGACATGTCCGGTTATGAGGTACTGCGCACACTGCGTGTCTCCAAGGTGAAGACGCCAATTCTTATTCTGTCCGGTTTGGCTGGTATCGAAGACAAGGTTCGTGGCCTTGGGTTCGGCGCTGACGACTATATGACAAAGCCATTCCACAAGGACGAGCTGATTGCACGTATTCATGCAATTGTGCGTCGTTCTAAAGGTCATGCCCAGTCCGTTATTATTACTGGCGACCTGACTGTAAACCTCGACACCAAAACTGTTGAAGTTGGCGGTCAACGAGTCCATCTGACTGGTAAAGAATATCAGATGCTCGAGCTTCTCTCCCTTCGGAAGTACAACCCTCACCAAGGAAATGTTCCTCAACCACCTCTATGGCGGTATGGACGAGCCAGAGCTCAAAATCATCGATGTATTTATCTGTAAGCTCCGCAAGAAGCTCGCTTCTGCAACTGCTGGCAAAAACTACATCGAAACAGTATGGGGTCGCGGATACGTTCTGCGCGAACCAGAAGAGAAAGCAGCCTAAAGCGTCACAGCGCTTTTTACTTAGCAGTCTTTCAAAAAGTTTCAGTAAAAGCCCTGCGTGGTACTCACCATGCAGGCTTTTTAAATATGCCTGCTATCACCCTGCCCTCTGTCAGAATGCCTGAGATAAAATCCGGATATAACGCCTATATATTTTGCCTATTGCACGCTTTTGTTATGATAGGACAGCCATGAGGCTTTTTCTTCTTTCATCCATTGCCATGCTTGCCTTTGCCGGCAACTCACTTTTGAACCGTCTGGCCTTAACTGACGCAGAGATTGGACCCTCAGCCTTTTCATGCATCCGCGTCATTTCCGGTGCATGATGCTTCTGGCACTCACTGTCTTCCGCGACCGCAATAAACTCTCATTCTCAAAACGCAATCTCGGCGCAGTCCTTGCACTTTGCGCCTATATCATCGGTGTCTCGCAGGCTTACCTCTCGCTCAACGCGGGTTTAGGCACACTCCTGCTCTGCGGAGGCCTGCAGGTCGCCATGTTCACCGGCGCATTACTCCAGCGCGAAACCTTGACCCGACGAAAATGGATTGGCGCAGCCCTTGCATTTTCCGGCATCGTCTACCTTCTCTCGCCATCAAGCTCTGGCATTGATCCGGTTGGAGCGGGAGTAATGATTGTCGCCGGTATAGGTTGGGGCATTTATTCCATCATCGGAAAAGCGGCAAAAGACCCGCTATACGAAACAGCTATGAATTTCCTCTACGCAGTCCCGGTGGTCTTACTCTGGCTATTACTGGTTCCTGACACAATCCACATCACCGCGCGCGGCATCACGCTTGCCATCATCGCAGGCGCCGTCACCTCAGGTCTCGGCTACGCTCTTTGGTATGCAATCACACCTCACCTGCAAACCAGTACCGCCGCAGTGACACAACTCACCGTTCCCATAATCGTAGCCGCTGGGGGGAGTATGGTCCTCTCGGAGCCAATCGGCCTGCGCTTCGTCATTGCAGCGGTGCTCGTACTTGGTGGCCTTGGGATAGCTGCCTACCAGCGAGAACCAAAGCGCAGTTAGCCCTTACTCCGGCCTGCCCTGTTCATCTTCATGGCCCAGCTGCAACTGATAAGTGGCCGGAACGTAACGGAACCCGTCGCCCACAGCTTCAACAAACCCCAATCCGGGGAACGGCATGTGATAGCCAATAAACGGAATACGCTGCTCGGCAATCATCCCGAAGATCCGCCGGCGCGTTTGGGCGGCACGGGCTTTGTCCATGTCAAACACAACACGCCAATCCGGGTAGGCCAATGACCATGCAAAGTGGTTGGCCGTATCAGCGGTGAGCATCAGCTTTTGCCCGTTGGTTTCCAGCAGATACGCCATATGTCCCGGCGTATGACCATAAGCTCGACAGCAGTGATACCCGGAACCACTTCGCCGTCCGGCTCAATGAAAGTGAATTTCTCTTTAAGCGGCAGCACATTCTCCGCGAACACCCGGGCGCTCTGGTTGGCAGCAGCACCAAGTTGTTCCCAATAGTCAAACTCGACGGAGCTTGTCACATACCGCGCCCTTGGGAAGATCGGCGTGTCGTTTTGCATCAAGCCACCTGTATGATCCGCATGCATATGCGTCAGCACTACAATATCAATTTCCCCGGGCCGCACGCCTGCCGTATTGAGAGCGCTGAGCAAGTTTCCGCTTTCCGGCTGGGCAAGCGCCCCCCGCCCCGTGTCAAACAACACGAGAGACTCGCCCGTATTCACCAGAGTCGGCGTGAAGAAACCTCTGAACTTATTGGCGGGAATGAAATGGTCGCGGCTCGCCTGTGCAAACGCTTCACTCGTTTGGTCCATGCCAAACGTGTCCTGCGGATGCTCGGCAACAAAACTCCCATCCAGCAAGGTGAACACCTTGAACTCGCCAAGCTGGAACTCAGCCGCAGGCCCATGTTGGAGGAACTTTGCACGAGGACCTCTGCAGCTACCTCCGAACTCTTCACCCCGGCAGCAAGCAACCCGCCTGCCCCCAAAGCAAGCGCACCTCGTCTGCTTAGCATCATGAAATCACGAGAACTCATCACATACTCCCTCAACCAGCTGACCACAAAACCAGCCAAACACGAGCAAATTTAAAGGGAAACTCTGATGAACTTTTGGAGGAATTCACTCGCATTGGATTTGAATTGCGAGTGATTGGCAGTCTCGAGCGCAAAAAAAAGGCCAGCACAATGCTGACCCGCCATGTTGTATCTCCCCTAGAAGCGGGAGCCACCCGCAAGTGCCTGAATGGAAGACCGTGACGTGGATGGTTTCGCCGAAGGCGCTCAACGCGGTTGGTCGAGCCTGTCGGACGGCTTGCCGCCTGTTTCTTGCGATAAACACCGCGCAGATCCGGATAGGGCTCAAAGCTGTCAGTCAACCCAACCACGGTTTCCGCAGCACCGAGCACAAGGAAGCCATCATCAGGAAGCTGCCGATAGATGCGGTTCAGTACATCAATCTTGGTCTGCTGGTCAAAATAGATCAGCACGTTACGGCAAAAGACAATGTCAAACTCACCCAGATGACTGAAGTTCTCCAGAAGGTTCAGCTTGCGCCACTGCACCATCGCCCTAATTTCCGGAGCCATCTGCCACAACTCGCCCTGCTGCGAAAAGTACTTCAGCAGCATCTGAATAGGCAGACCACGCTGAACTTCGAACTGGCTATAGATCCCCGTCCGCGCTTTCTCCAGCACCTCGTTGGAGATATCGGTTCCCAGAATCTCGAACCGGAACCCACCAATCTTCGCCTTATCTTCCTTCAGATACATACTCAGAGAATAAGGCTCCTGTCCCGTAGACGCCGCCGCACACCAGATGCGGGCGCTCCGGCGCGACTTGCGGGCCTCAAGCAAATGAGGCAGCATCACCTTGCGAAAATTCTCGAAAGGGCTCTTGTCACGGAAGAAGAAGGATTCATTCGTCGTCATCGCTTCGACAACGTCACTCTGCAGCATCATCGAGCCCGGCTTGCTGATCGCAAGAATAAGCTCGCTGAGGCCGTTGAGGTTGTGACGTCGGGCCACCGGCATCAACCGGCTTTCCACCAGATACTGCTTTTCATCGGAAAGAACGAGGCCGCTACGGATTTCAGAAATTTCTTCAGGAAATCATATTCAGAAGTCATCATCGCGCGGCTCCTTTTAAGATACGCTTGACTTGTGCACCCATCTGATCGAGAGGCACGATACCGCTACAGTTCCCTGTACGGGCAGCAGCACCCGGCATCCCCCAGACAACACTCGAGGCCTCATCCTGCGCGATGACGCTTCCGCCCTTACCGGCAATCGCATTGACGCCATACGCGCCATCACTGCCCATACCGGTCAAAACGACGGCCAAACACGCGGTCCCGAAAACTTCGGCTGCACTTTCAAAAAGTGGATCCACAGATGGCTTACAGAAATTGACGGGCGCACCGTCATCAAGCAGCGAAACCGCCTGCCCGTTCTGCTTGCCGATTTTCAAATGAATTCCGCCTGGAGCGATGTAAATGTGCCCAGGTTTCAATACATCCATGTGTTCAGCTTCTTTGGAAGGAAGCTGAAGTTGTTTATGCAAATGCTCTGCCAGAATTGTCGTGAACGTGCGCGGCATATGCTGCGTAATCACAACAGGAACCTTGAGCAAACCATCGCGCGCATCAGTCAGCACACGCTGGAGCGCTGTGGCCCCCCGGTCGAACTGCCAATCGCAAGAACCCGCGGCACAACGGAAGAATATGGCCGCAGCGTAATCTCCTGCTTTCCAGCACCATGCAGCCCAGCCACCCGTGAACGCCGTATCGCGGCCAGCGCCTCGGCGCGCTCACCAGTGGTTTCAGTCGGACGCTGGTGCGGATCATTGACGATCTCCGCACGCATCCTGCGAACAGGCTCGGCTGCCGTTCTGGTTCGCTTCTGGCGCTTCCCCCACGCCCCAGCAGCCGCAGCTTTTCCAGAAGCTCCCGCTGAAAGTCAGCCGCACCAACTGTCTGGCGCGTCGTTTCAGGCTTGGCCACATAATCGGTGGCACCAAGAGAGAGAGCCTTCAAGCTCACTTCGGCATTCCGGCGCGTCAGCGTGGAAGCCATCACGATGATAAGATCGCGTTTTTTTCTCAAGAAGTTTCGGAAGAGCCGTCAGGCCATCCATCACCGGCATTTCAACGTCAAGCACAATCACATCAGGATTGCTGCGCTCGATGTCTTTTACAGCCAACTCGCCGTTGCGGTGGGTTGCGACAACCTCAAGCTCCGGATCGGCCTCGATCCAGCGGCTGAACAACCCACGAATAACAACAGAATCATCTACGACCATGACCCGGACGGGTGCCGTTTGACTGGATTTCTCCTTCGTCGGCTCCTCAATTTTTGTATACATTCCCAACCGGCCCATATCCATTATTTAGACCAATCCAACTTCCTGAAATTTCGCGGAAGGATCTCCCGATCAAACGGTTTCATGATGTATTCGTTCGCTCCGGCCCGGATCGCCTTGGTGATGTGAGCAACATCATTCTCTGTGGTACAGAACACAACAACCGGCTCATCACCGCCGTGTTCTTCACGCAGCCTGCCCAAAAACTCCAGCCCGTCCATGACAGGCATGTTCCAGTCCAGCAAAACAGCATCCGGCATAGACGCTATACAAGCATCAAGCGCCTTTTGCCCGTCCTCAGCTCGGTGACTTCAAATCCAATGTCCTCCAGAATGCGGCGCGCCACTTTGCGGATTACGCTGGAATCGTCAACAACCAGACACTTTTTCATTAACTCGGCTCTCTCGCTTCGAAGGTATGCTTTATGCGGCTTTAGGTTCAATCAGGGAGCTAAGCAGACGGTCCACATCAAGGACCACCATCAGTCGCCCTTCCAGACGATGCACCCCACCCGAAATTTCGGCCCAACGGAAATCCAGATTGGATGGATTCGCTTCCATCTCATGCCTCGGTAAGTTGAGTACTTCTCCCACGGCATCAATCACGAGGCCATAGGACTCCCCTTTGTACTCGATACCAACAGCCATCATGCCCTGATCGCTGTCATTTGGCTTGAGGTGGAGTTTACGGCGCATATTGATCGCAGTCACAATGCGTCCACGCAAGTTCAGCACGCCTTCCACTTCAGGCGGTGCCAAAGGAACTTGGGTTACTTTCTCAGGTACAAAAACATCATGAACCTGAGAAATCGGCAGTCCGAACAACTGGCTGCCAATCACAACAGTCACATACTGGATGTGTTCAGCAAGACCCTGACGGGTGCCATCGCCGTTGACGGTGCCGAGATTATGCGGGGTCATGCTGCAACTCCCATACCACTGGTCAAAACATCTTTAAGCGCTGCGAGCAAACCTGGCCGGTCAAACTTTGCCACATAATCATCGAACCCGGCCTGACGCCCTTTCTCGATAGAAGCAGGCGTCACCACAGCGGAGAGTGCGATAATCGGCAAATGACGGAAGCGCGTATCACGGCGCAAGCTCTCGCAAAACTCGTGGCCACTGATCGTCGGCATTTCGATATCTGTTACGATCGCAGAAAACTCGGTCCCTTTCTCCAGCAGCTCGTACGCACTCTGGGCACTGGAGCAAACAGTCACATCGTAACCAGCCGCTTTCAGAACCGGTGTCAGCATGTTGCGGAAGAAGGCACTGTCATCGAGAAAGAGCAGTTTTCTCGTCTTGGTAGCCGAGTCGATCTCTTTGCGCATAAACCAGTCATCAAAGGCCAACGGCAAATAGTAGCCAAGGTCGATCACTTCTGTAGCCCGCTCGCGAATGATCGCAGACCCAAGAACGCCTGGACGCTCGGAAACCACTTCGATGCTCATACGGTCTTCAACAATGTCCACGATCTGATCAACCACCAGACCCATTGAACGACCGTTATCAGAGAACACCAGCATCGGCTGGGCACCCTCGGACTTATGACGATCCCCTTCGTTCACATAGACCAGCGGCATCAGTGAACCACGGTACTGAACCAGATCACGCCCGTTGGAGCGCTCTATCTTGGAGACATCAAACTCTTCAAGGCGCGTCACCAGTGACAGCGGAACAGCCTTCGGCTCGTCAGAACCAGCGCGGAACAACAGCAGTGAAATTGGCGCATCCGCATCAACAACGAGAGCGTCCTCATTGTCCTGCTCATCCTCGAATGTGTCAGTCAGTGTACCGGAGGCATGGCTCGCCATCGCACTTGCGACGCCATTCGGATCAATGATCATGATCACCGCACCATCACCCAAAATGGTATTGCCGGAGAACATGTTGATGTTGCGCAGCATGGAAGACATTGGCTTCACAACAATCTCTTCAGTGTGGAACACGCCGTCCACCACAACACCGAAGGACTGGCTGCCAACCTGCATGACAACAATGAAGCCATTGTCCTCGTCAAGATCACCTTCCTCGGCCTGCCCCAGCAGCTGGGACATATGAACCAGAGGCAGCAGCTTGTTGCGCAAGCGCAGCACCGGACGATCCTTCAGGCGCTCGATACGGTGCTCGGAATTAGACTGGACACGAACCAGCTCAACAACAGACAACTGCGGAATAGCGTAACGATCCCCACCGGCCTCCACGATCAGCGTAGAAACAATCGCCAAGGTGAGCGGGATCTTGATGATAAAGCTGGAGCCCTTGCCCTGTGTGGAGCGCAGATCAATAGACCCACCAATCAGCTCCACATTGTTGCGCACAACGTCCATGCCAACACCACGGCCCGACACGCTGGTCACATTGGCCGCAGTGGAGAAGCCCGCAGCAAAGATGAACTTGTAGATCTGCTGATCCGGCATCTTCTCAAGTTCAGCTTCGGTGGTCACACCGTTCTTAAGCGCCTTTTCCTTGATCCGCTCAAGGTTCAAACCACGACCATCATCTTTCACTTCGATGATGATGTGACCGCCCTCATGATAAGCAGAAAGGGTAATCAGGCCCTTCGCCGGCTTACCGGCAGCAATACGCTCAGCAGGCTCTTCCAGACCATGGTCGGCAGAGTTGCGGATCATATGCGTCAGCGGATCCTTGATGAGCTCCAGAACCTGACGATCAAGTTCAGTCTCTGCACCAATCATCTCAAGGCCGATTGGCTTATCAAGTTCCTGCGAAAGATCGCGTACAATGCGTGGAAGCTTCTGCCATGCGTTCCCAATCGGTTGCATACGGGTCTTCATAACCCCTTCCTGCAACTCACCGGTGACATTGGACAGACGCTGCAGAGGAACCTTGAATTCGCTGTCCTCATGACGGCGAACAATCTCCAGCAGCTGGTTCCGTGTCAGCACCAGCTCGGACACCATGGTCATCAGGTGCTCAAGCGTCTCCACGTTCACACGAATAGACTGGTTGGAAACCCCTTGTTGGGAGGCCTTGCCCTTCGCACTTGGGTTCTTCGGCTTAGCCTCTTCCTGCATCACAGTCGGGGCAACAGCCTTTGACGAAACCTCGGCAGCAGCTTCGGCTTCGGCTTCATCGTCTTCTTCAACGCCTTCAGCTTCCGGCAGCTCAATCTCAACTTCAGCTTCCTGGAAGGCGCGCTCCAATTCGTCCAGCGAAACTTCGCCGGGGCGCAAAGGCCGTTCCAAAACCTGATAGGTGTCCGTGTCGTCCACTTCTTCGGCAGCTTTTTCTTCTGCCATGGCTGCTGCCATCTCATCGATCTCAGCGTCTTCGGCATTTTCAGCGCTTAAGGAAAGGTGTTCCAACTGGTCGATCAGATCACGATCTGTGCCTCGGGCTCAGTACCATTGGCTGCCTCAAGCTCTGCAAGAATGTCTTTAATGCGATCAATAGAAGCAAGGACAAGGGTTACCGCATCATGTGTTACAGGAACACCATCGCGGAACTTGCCCATGAGTGTCTCAGCGGCATGAGCAATCGCTTCCAGACGCGGCAGGCCGAGGAACCCACAAGTGCCCTTGATTGTATGCACTAACCTGAAAATGTTATTCAGAATGGTGGCATTGTTCGGCTCTTGCTCAAACTTCACCAACTCAACGTCGACAACATCCAGGCTTTCATTTGTCTCAGTGAGAAACTCTCTGAGAAGATCGTCCATGGCCCGCACCCACTCAATGCTTAGGGGAGCCCCAGACACGAGACTCCAAAATTTAACTAAGGTTGAGTGTTAAGCGAAACGGTTAACATAGGTTGAAAGATTGCAAGATTCATCCAGCCTACAATCAGTGAGTGTTTTTGTCAGGAAATCACACAGACTCCGCAACCTGAGTATTTGCCTTGCATATGACAGCATCACCGTCTTTCAGCAGCTCCACATTTACCCCTGCTTCCGCTGCCAACAAAACCGCATATATCGGTTGAACAGTGTGGGCATCAATGCGCTCAGGCTCCTGACCGGAAAGAATCTCGCTCACATCCTGTGGGATTCGGGCATTTGTGCCTTCCGCTTTCAGGAGAAAGTTCGGCGCTCTTTCATCTCCATCCATGCTGATGGTAATGGTCCCGCCCCGTGGAACACACTGTTTGGTGAGCAACAGAAGGTTCAGGATCAGCTTGACCTGATTCTTCGGCAAAAGCAGACGCGGAACGTTCCACTCCAGATTTGCCTTCTCAGTGCCCATGTATCCGATAGCAACTTCCTGCGCATCCCCCGTATCAATGGAGGCACCAGCAGATCCCGCAGCGCCAAACGCAAGGCGGGCGAACTGCAGTTTCGCCGAAGCATGGCGCGCTGATTTGCGAATAAGATCCATCGCAAAATCTGCCATGTCCTCATTGCCTTCTTCATCCAGCACTTCCAGACCGTTTGTGATGGCACCGACAGGTGAAATGATGTCGTGACACACGCGGCTTACAAGAAGTGCGGAAAGATCAAGAGAAGACAAATCCTTAAATACTGACATAACCGCTCCAGAACGTTGGCCAACTGGCCCTATGATTGATTCGAGATGTGGCGAAAAAGGTACATTCCTGCCAGTTTAATTCCAAGCAGGACATCATTGATATGGACCGCATTTTGCACCACTTGCACGATTTTGTGCTTTGGCAAGCAAAATATCGGGTGCGGTTAGAAACAAAGCCCGATTTTCCCGGCTCTGAAACAGCAACAACCGCTGGTCATAAACAAGGTAGATTTTCGCCAATCCTTCAGCTCGATAGCCTTGCGCAAGTGAGAGCGCATCGCATCCCTGAAATAATGGGGCATAGACCTCTGGATCAAGTCGGAACGCCTCCCGATTGCCTTCATTGGTAAAGGCCCAGATCCGTCCGCCCCACGCCAGCGTGACATCCTCACGCCCTTTTTCCGGAATTTCCGTGACCTGATAGGACACTGGATCACACATGGAAAGCGTGTAGGTGAACCGCTCCTGCTCTGCGGCAAGAACCGAGGCGCTGGACAGAAAAAGCATGGAACACCCGAGAATTTTGGCCGTTCGTGCAAATTTTCTGTAGAAAACATCAGAAATCATGGGAATGTCCATCCAGAGTCCGAATCACCTGCATTAACTAAATGGGCAAGTTCGACACAGTTACAAAATTTGCAACAGCTGCCAACGGGATACGCTTCATTTACCCAGCTATACCCCGATTTACCATTGGGTAGATGTAAACCATTTTAACTTGTTGTACTTAAACGTTGCACTATGCTTAACATTGAGATTGCTCTGAACAATCCAAATTCTCGGGTTTCTTGGAAGGAGACATTGGCATGATGACGAGCCTGTTCGCCAATATGCGTAACAAAGCTGCAATCGTCCTTTGCGCCAGTTTCGCTCTGCTGGCGCTGAACACACATTCATTTGCACAAACGCCTGTTGATCAATCGCGTTACCACCAAAAAGATATCATCACCGCAGGCAGCGAGTTTTTCGGCTCCATCTCCACCGGCCTCGCAAAGGTCGTTGAACGTGCTGTCCAGCAGTACGGTGAGCCAAACGGCTACATTCTTGGACAGGAAGGCTCCGCCGCCTTCTTCGCAGGCGCTGCTTACGGCGAAGGAACGCTGTACACACGCAACGCCGGAAACCACCAGATCTTCTGGCAAGGCCCCTCTCTGGGCTTTGATGTGGGTGGCGACGCGCCCGCGTCATGATGCTGGTCTACGACCTGCCAAGCGTCGAAGCCATCTATCGCCGCTATGTTGGCGCGAAGGGCTCGGCCTACTTCGTTGGCGGCTTCGGCATGCAAGTTCTGTCCAACAACGACATCTTTGTTGTCCCTGTTCGCGCAGGTGTTGGTGCCCGTCTTGGCATCAATATGGGCTATTTGAAATTTACTAGGAAGCCAACATGGAATCCTTTCTGATATAACTAACCCTGCGTTAGTTATATTTTGGCAAGTTAGAGTGTGAGAGAATGCGCTTGAGTCTGCAGCAGTCCCTCACACCCGTTCAACAGATCAGGCACAGTTTGTGATTGAAATTGCATTATACATTGCACTGGCTTCTTTTTTGCGAGCATTCTAGCACTCGCCGCCCTCCCCTTTGTCTGGGGCCGCGCTGTACGTCTCACGCGCAAAGCGATCGAGATGTCCAATCCCATTAGCTATGCCCGCGCCACAATGGCAAAGGATGCACTGCGCGCCCAGCATGCCATCGCGATCCGCCAGATGGAGGTTCGCCTCGAGGGCATGATGGAAAAACTCGCGCAAAACGCATCTGCCCGCGCAACAGCAGAAGCCCAGCTTGCAGAGCTCAAGGAAGAGCTCAGCGTCCTACAACTCAGGTCAGCGCGCGAACGCAAGAGCATGGCCCAGAAAGCAACACGCTTCCTGCGTCGCAGAAATCCATCAGAACCAATCCCGTTCTCCGCTGATGACCGCATCACCACGGAACCAGAAGCCGAAGCAAAGGACGACACTCAGGCAAAAGCCGTCAATCAGACTGCTTCCGCCGAGATCATCCAACTCAACGACAAGGCCGCTACCGATAAAACCCGTGAGCTGGATACGGAAGTGAAAGAGGAAGAAGGCGCAGCCAAGCCTGTCCTCCCAATCGACACCACCGAAATTCAGGACATGGACAACCCACTGGCAGAGCTGGCAACCCAGATCTCCAGGCAAGTGTCAGAAATGACCGCTGAGGCGGAAACCAAGCACAAACCCACCTCACCTGCGGAAGCTGCCGAACTCGCCACCCAGTCCTTTACAAAGCTGAAGAGCCGCTACAGTTCGCTCGAACGAGAGCGCGACCATCTCAAACACGCGCTCCAGCTTGAAAAAGCTGCCAAACGCTCCTCCCAAAATCCAAATATAAAAACGCCTGGGCCTATGAAAACTCTCGAAAACGATCTGGAAAAAGCAAAGAAAACAATCGAGAAGCTGACAAAGCAGCTCGAGAACAGAGCCAACAGCAATTCCAGTATCGCAGAAGCAGTCGATCTTCGTAATGAACTGAAAGATTTGGCAGCTCAAATCACAGCAAGAGCAATCGCCGAAAATCCGCCGCTCTCAGAAAAGTATGATGAAGTCCTGAAAGACCTCAGCACCATGCTGCCAGCGCACCAAAGCCGGAAGCCAAGCCAAAGACCACGCGCACCAAACGCGCTGCCACGAAAACCACAAAGCCGCGCACCCGCAAACCGGCAACACCCAAAACCGCCTCTTCGGCAAAAGCCGACAAGGCATCCCCTACCCCTGAGCCGGACAAAGATCTGGCCGAGCGCATTGCAGAGGCCAGAAAAACCGGCAACTCACGCGCATAAGCCAACTTCTGGCGGCACGCTCCAGTTACATCACACACACCATGAAAAAGGCGCCTAAGGGCGCCTCTTTTGTAATAAATGCGGGAAGAACATTAGGCTCACGCGCCATTGCCGTTCTCTGAGCCGCTTGCCGGCTCCTGCACCCCGTTGCCATCGACCTCAACCAGCCGAACTTCATGCTCCTTCAACAGCTTCCGGCACTCTTCAGAAACCAGCGTATCCGTCACAAACGTATCCACCTGCGAGATATGGCCAATGCGCACCGGTGCCGAACGCTCGAACTTGGTCTGGTCAGCCACCAAAATAACGTGCCGCGCATTCTCAATGATTGCCTGCGCCACACAGACCTCCCGGTAATCGTAATCCAGCAGCGCCCCGTCACTGTCCAGAGCAGACACACCAATCACGGCAAAATCCACCTTGAACTGCCGAATGAAGTCAGCCGCAGCCTCGCCCACGATGCCGCCGTCAGTCGCACGCACATGACCACCGCAAATGATGACTTCATTTTCCGAGAACGGCCGCAGCGTACTCGCCACATTCAGGTTGTTGGTGATGATCATCAGACCACTGCGCTGGATCAAAGCCCGCGCAACGGCTTCGGTAGTGGTCCCGATATTCACGAATAAGGACGCGCGATCCGGGATCAGCCCCGCTGCTGTCTGGCCGATAGCCTCTTTCTCTTTTCCAGCCAGATCCTTACGAGCGGAATAGCCCAGATTCTCAACACCAAACGCCAGCAATGCGCCACCATGCACACGGGTCAGCAAGCCTTGGTCGCTCAGCTCCTTCAGATCCTTGCGGATTGTTTGAGGAGAGACAGAAAACCGCGCGGCAAGCTCGTCAACTTCCACTTTCCCGCTCTCTCTCGCGATATCAAGAATAGAGTTGTGACGTGAAACCAGCATCATGAAACAACCCCGATATTATTTTTATACATTGCCACCAGTCATAATCTGCGATGATTCACAGCAGTATAGCCAAAAGCACAGATGCAGCCAGAGAACCATTAGATCAGCTAAAACAAAAGTCCTCTTGCCTGACCTCCCCTTAAGTTAGTATTACTAGTCCACAAAAGGCGGACAGGCTGCAACTAATTCCATGTTTGTCATGATGCTGCCCAAAGGAACTCGTTATACCTCGGGCGGATCAATACACTGTCTTACCAAAGTTCAGCTGGAAAAGCGAAGAGGGACAAATTGTGACTCGGGTAATGGAACGGCAACACAATGCCGATAGGTATTTTGGAAAGAAAAAGGCCACATTGAAAAACGAACTCCAGACTGCTGAGGCCCGCATCGAAGTTCTCGACAACATCGATGATCTGAAAGAAATGAACGCTCAACTCAGCGAAAGTCTTAAAAAAAAGTCATCACCACGGAATCGCAGGCAGACGAAAAACTCTGGGCGGATGTGGACAAGGACGATCACCACCTCGGCGCAGGACTAAACGGCCGCTGGTTCTAAACCCGCACCTGCTGCAAATTCCACCCATCCCTGTGAATGTGCTGCATCCTCTACCTCAAGGCAGCCACATCACGCTGCCAGACGCACGTACACACACGGCAAAACAATCCGGCACACAAATATGCGTCAGACACGGAGCGTGCAGTAATGCCAGCAAGGAAGATCAAAAATGAGTGGGAAGAGAAGAAGTGGTACGCCCAAGGGGAATCGAACCCCTGTTTCCGCCGTGAAAGGGCGGCGTCCTAACCGCTAGACGATGGGCGCTCAC
>BAXV01000047.1 GCA_001310715.1 Pseudovibrio sp. JCM 19062 | reverse complement strand
CTCAACACCCAGCAGTCGCAGATAGTTGGCCAGAACCACGCAACTTCAGCCGCGCGAATGGCAGACCGCTGCTCGCAGGTGCCCGTAATCCAGTCCCCGCCCGGCTCATCGGCTCTGGGCGCGCGCGAATGTTCCATCAACACAACAAGCGCAGAACCATGATGGGTCACAGGCCCGGGGATCGCAGCCGCACTGTCGCGCACATCCGCCATGGTCACATCAATACCGGCAGCTAGGGTTTTGGGTTGGAAGGTCTGTAAGTCCTTCGCCAGCTTATCCAGATCAGGATTACGCAGCGGCACCGCCAAAAAGTGATCCGGAACCAGATCGCAGGTCCCCATCATCGTCGCATCAAAGAAGTAACCAGCCGCCTTAAGGTGGTTGGCCCGCTCCTGCGGATCATCTGGAATTTCGGAGAGCTTGGCGTTGTGCGCGCCATCGCGGATCGCATCCATCACAGCGCTAAACGACGCCATCGAGTTGCTCAGGATCTCCGGATCGTCGGCTTGAGTATAAACCGTCGGCTTGACCTTGGGCACGCGCTCCAGATCGGCAGCCCCTTGCATCCGCTTCAATCGTTCAGAAGGATACGGCCCAAGATGAACCGCTCTGTTCTTATAGGAAAACAGACGCATATAACTCCCTCCCCAGCCGGTTATCTTCGCAATGCAGCATTACCCCGACTTTATGCAGTTTTGACAGCAGCCCAGCCCTCCCCGGCCGAACCACTGTGAAATTTCATCAATCAAGTCATAGTTATTGGTGAGGTGCTGTCAACAATTAGCGCATACATCACTGCGATTTAAAACAAAAGCGGCCCGGAAGGCATAAGCCATCCGGGCCAGTTTGCCTGCCAGGAGAGTTCGGCAGGCTGGTTGTTATTTTTTTTGTTATGAGAGCCTTTAGGCTTCAGCCAGCTCCAGATCAGCAACTTCCGCCAGATCTAATCCAAGAGCATTCGCAACCCCCTGCCCATAAGCAGGGTCCGCTTTGTGGCAGTTCCAGATATGGCGGTGTTGGATCTCAATCCGCGCACCACCAACAGAGCGAGCTGTATTCTCAAAAAGAACCTGCTGCTGTTCCGGGCTCATCAACCGGAAGAGCGCTCCGGGCTGGGAGTAATAATCATCATCCTCACGATGGTTCCAGTGATCTGCTGCACCCTCAATTGTCAGGGGCGGTTCAGAATAATCTGGTTGCTCCTGCCATTCGCCATGCATGTTCGGCTCATATCCAATGCGCGAACCAAAGTTACCATCAACCCTCATCGCGCCATCGCGTGATAGGAATGGAACGGACAACGAGGTGCATTCACGGGTATCTGCGAATGATTCACGCCCAACCGGTATCGCTGCGTATCTCCATAAGAGAACAACCGCCCCTGAAGCATTTTGTCTGGCGAGAAGCTGATACCAGGCACAACGGAGGACGGAGCAAAGGCAGATTGTTCAACTTCCGCATGATAGTTGTCCGGGTTCCGGTTCAACTCCAGCTCCCCCACTTCAATCAGCGGGTAGTCGGCGTGCGGCCAGACTTTGGTCAAATCAAACGGGTTGATGTGGTAGCTGCCAGCGTCCTTTTCCGGCATGATCTGAACAAACAGCGTCCATTTTGGGAAATCACCGTTCTCGATGCTTTCATAAAGATCCCGCTGATGGCTCTCACGATCACCCGCAACAATCTGCGCCGCTTCCTCGTCGGTTAAGTTCTTGATCCCCTGTTTGGTTTTAAAATGGAACTTCACCCAGAAACGTTCATTATCGGCATTGATAAAGCTGAAGGTATGGCTGCCAAATCCATCCATATGACGATAGGTCGCCGGAATTCCGCGATCTGACATCACAATGGTCACCTGATGCAAAGCCTCCGGCAGGTTGGTCCAGAAATCCCAGTTGTTGTCAGCACTACGCATATTTGTACGCGGGTCGCGTTTGACCGCATGGTTCAGATCCGGAAACTTCAGCGGGTCGCGGAGGAAAAACACGGGGGTGTTGTTGCCAACCAAATCCCAGTTCCCCTCTTCAGTATAGAATTTCAGCGCAAAGCCACGGATGTCACGCTCGGCATCTGCCGCACCGCGTTCTCCCGCCACTGTAGAAAAACGCAGGAAGGTCTCGGTCTTTTTGCCGACCTCTGAAAACAACTTGGCACGGGTGTATTTGGTAATGTCGTGGGTGACCGTAAATGTCCCATATGCGGCAGATCCTTTGGCATGCATGCGGCGCTCAGGAATGACCTCCCGATCAAAATGCGCCATCTTTTCCAGAAACCAGACATCTTGGAGCAACGCCGGACCGCGCGCTCCTGCAGTCATGATGTTCTGATTGTCCGGAACCGGTGCACCAAAGGAAGTTGTCAATCTGCGTTTGTCAGTCATATGGGGTCTCCTCAAATTCAATATGACTTATCTACGCTTGCTCTTTTTTTAATGTAAAAGTTATTGTTTTTATTATTACGATAAGAAAAAAACTATGAGAGGCAAAATGGCTTCCTTAAGAGGGCTCTCCCTCCGCGATCTGGAATACACGCAAACAATTGCCAATGAAGGACACTTCGGGCGAGCTGCATCACTCTGCGGTGTATCCCAACCCGCCATCAGTTCTCAGATCCAAAAACTGGAAGCCCGCATCGGATTTCCCATATTCGAGCGTCAGGGCAAGAGCATCTCTGTCACCGAAAATGGCCGGATTTTTCTGGCCAAAGCCGAAACTATCTTGAACGAAGCCCGAGAACTGCTTGAACTTTCTTCCAGCCTGACATCCCCCATGGAAGGAGAACTGCGACTGGGCGTCATTCCCACTTTGGGCCCTACCTTCTGCCGCTGGTGCTCAAATCCATCAAAAACGCCTACCCAAAACTGCACCTCTCACTCATTGAAGAACCAACAAGTGTTCTGGAACAGATGCTTGCAGATCGAAAGCTGGACATCATGGTGTTGGCAACAGAACCAAATTCAACCAACTGCGGAATGGTCGAGTTGTTTTTCGAACCCTATTTCTTCGCCAGCCCCTCAACAGAAGGTCTTGAGCAAGGCGTGCCGGTTTCATGGTCAAAAATCAAAAACACCAAGCTCGTCCTGCTCACGGAAGAGCACTGCATGCGCAGCCAGACAATCGCACTTTGTCACTTGATAGATGACCCTCGACAGCGCATGGCAAGCAGTCTCGAAATGCTTCGTCAGATGGTCGCCCTTGGTGACGGTGCAGCGCTCTTGCCAGCTTTATCCGTGAATGGCCCCGACCTCTTCGGCGGTTTGGTCACCACCCACCCAATCTCCGATGGGAAATTCGGACGGTCCATCTCTTTGCAGTTTAGAAACAGTGATCCAAGAGCAGACCATCTGAAGCGCTTCGGAGAATTCCTGGCCGCACAAATGGCAGCCCCGGCCATGCAAAAGCACCTCAATCTCTAAGGTCTGCGCCGCGTGCCTACGGCGTTTCCTGCCGTGGCACCCGTGCTGCAAGGTCACTTGCCAGCCGAACCAGCTCACTTTGCGAGTTAACAGAGGCCTTTTCCGCGATGCGTGCCATATGATTGCGCGCAGTGTTGTAGCTGATCTCCAAAGCATCCGCGGTCTCTGCCATAGAGGCTCCGTTCACCAGATGCTGCAGCAGTTCCGCCTCCCGTTTGGAAATACCGAAGTAATGCTGAAGGTTCTCCAGAGGCGCCAAAGGTTGATCCCCCGGATCCATGAGGATACAAAGAAGCGGCTGCACCCCGCGCACAAAAGGGGCCAGATAGGCTGGCGTTTCTGCAAACACGTTAATCGGCATCACAACAACAAACGGGTTTGGGGCCACGTCACCTTCCAGAACCAACGGCCCCAGCGGTTTGCCAAAGGCGCGGCACTTGGCAATCGCATACTCAAACATCTTGCGATGCCTGCTATGGCGCGATGTCACCTCTCCACGGGAATCTACAAAAAAGCTCTTTTTGGCAGAAAACAAAGCCTCGGCTGACGTATTGGCAATGGCAACATGCTGCCCCTGATCCAAAATGAACGCGGCACTTGGAATCCGATCCAGCCAGAAGGAATGAGCCTGCGTCACACACCGCCTTTTTTTCCAGTTGCAACGCCACCGAAAATGCATTCTGAACATGCGGCCTGACCGCCTCAAGAGCCTTGTTGAGGTTTTCGCCGGCAGCAGTCGAAAAATCGGAGGGAATAGCAAGCGAAGCTGTCGCAATCTCCACGCCTTGCCGGTGGATCAAAAACCCCCGTATCCGGTCAAAATCACCGTACTTTCCTAAAACGTTCCCATAGAAATCCGTATCCCGAAATTCATCGTGGCTGATGAACTGTTCCGTATCCACCACACTATGCATCGGCATGGACTGAGCAAGTTGGGGCAGAGGATTACTCTCTCCCGCCGCAATCATATCCGCTTTCGCCTCCTCTCCGGTATTAAGAAAGGATAAGTGGTGATATTTAAACGGTTTTAGCGAGAGGACCTTGTAGCAAAACATGGTTTCGCGAAAGGATGAGAGCATCGGTTCAAATGCTCCCCCTATATCCTCGCCAAGCGCGACACGGGCATAAAGCCGTCGCACCACCTCGTCATACACACGCTGCATACACCCACCCGAATCAGGCAAGCCCCACGCCTGCCCCAGTGGGAATTAAATAGTAATTTCTTCAGATATCAACTAAAGCAAATAATATTTTCTTTCACCACTCCAGATAGTAAATATAAATCAGGACCACAAACAAGTTACACTGCAAAACACCCAGCAATTACATACAAAGTACATACAAATATGATTGCGTTAACATCTGAAAGCATAAAGAAAATTCACACATCTCCACCACTGCCGCTAGCGCTCCTGTCCGGCAGTGCATACATCTTGCAGGTCTTGAAATGCTGCCCCCCGCCTGTCCCAAACAGCCTTGGTTTACCTGTGGTGCGGCTTACACGTATACAGCGGTGGAGTATGCAACAGTGACCACCTGCGAGAATTTGATATGACGATCAAGATGAAGCCCAAGTCCTATGGACCACTAACGCTCGCCTCCCAAGAGCAGGGACAGTTCAGGGTCTCCAATCAATTCGGGCATGAATACGCGGCAGGTGACGGGGACTCCGCTGACTTTTCCGCCCCTTCCGACCTGATCATGTCCGCACTTGCATCCTGTATAGCAATTTCTTTGGAGATAGCAGCCCGCCACCGCAAAGTCACGCTCGGCAGGGTCAATATCACCGTCAACGCCGAAAGGGCACCCTCACTGCCCATCCGCTTTGGCAGCTTCCATCTGGAAATCGCTCTCCCTGACCATAAAGACCGCGAGGAAGCCGAGGCCCTGATCAAAGCTGCCAAAGAAATATGTACTGTCTCCAACACGCTAAACGCTGAGATCCATCTCAGACTGGTGTAGAGACAGCTCTTGCTTACTTCATCCGGCGTGCACTGCCCGAAACACGAATAGAAGCGCCCGCCTCGGAGGAAATCTGCGCGGAAATGAGCGACTTCGACCCCATGTCCTCACCCTGCACAATCTGAATTTCACCGCCGTGCGCCCAGCCCATATCGCGCAGATAACCAGAAAACGCCGCAGCAGCCGCGCCCGTGGCCGGATCTTCAAACACACCGGCAGACGCAAACGCGTTGCGCACATCAAACTCTTGCAGTCCGCGCACATAAACCAGCATGATGGTCACTAGACCCTGCGCATGCATGAACTGCTTTGCGGCCTCCAGATCATAAGCCATGCCAGCAAGCTCGGTCCTGTCAGACAAGGCAAGCACCAGATGATCCGCACCGCCATGAATGCGCGCAGGTGGAATGCGAAGGTCTAGATCCCCCTCACTCAGCCCAAATAACTCAAGTAATTGAGCTTTCACGTCGTCATCCAACGTTTCGCTCTTCGTCTGCGGAGACTGCAAGGCCGCCTGCAACTGCCCGTTTTCTTGCCAGCTCTCAACCGAGATCACAGCTTCATTCAGCTCAAGCCGATGTGTTTTCCGCCCATGCTGCTGTGCCAGAACCGCGCCCAGCGCAATAGTCGCATGCCCACAAAACGGTACCTCGGTTTCCGGCGAGAAGTACCGCACACGATACCCTTCATCTCCAGCAAGCGGCACAGCAAACACGGTCTCGGAGTATCCAAGATCCCCCGCAATAGACTGCATCTGCGCCTCAGGAAGCATCACATCTCCCACCAGCACCCCCGCATTGCCACCTTCCTCACCATGAGAGAACGCCGAAATGTGCTGAAGTGCCAAAAGATCTGTCTGCATAAAAACCTCCAATCATCAGGATTGAAAAAATAGCCAGTAACAACCCCATGCTATATAGAAAACCAAAGGCAGATTGGACGAATTGCCCTCACATTATAAAGCGAGAGAACAAAAGTGCCTAAAGAGATAAAACCACTGGACGAAACTGCCTGCAAAATCCTTGAGATTCTGGAGCGCGACGGCCGAATCTCTATCAGCGAACTCGCAGCCCGCATCGGCCTCTCCGCCCCCAGCACAACAGAGCGGGTCCGCAAACTGGAGCAAGACGGCATCATCACCGGCTTCACAGTCGAGATAAACCCCAAAGCACTCGGCTACATCCTCGAAGCAATTGTCCGCGTCAGACCAAGCCCCGGCAACCTGCATGTGGTTGAACAACTCATCCTCAACGAGCCCCGCTTCACCTCCTGCGACAAGGTCACCGGAGAAGACTGCTTCGTCACCCGCATCTACCTCAAAGACGTCAGCGAACTAGACGACCTCCTCGACCCCCTCCACGAAAAAGCAATGACCAATACGTCAATTGTGAAGGCTTCACCCTTGAAGAACCGAATGGTGCCATTGCGGTGAGCGTTCTCTAACCTCAAAAGCTCAGCTTGTTTTCAGTCCCGGAAAGCAGTCTGCCGACGTTAGCGCGGTGTTTGGCAACCACCATAAACGCCATAACCAGTGCGAAAATCTGGAAATAGATCGTATGGCCAAACACCGGAACAAAGGAAAGCACGACGAACAGCAGTGCGGCGCAGATTGACCCCAAGGAAACAAAGCGGGTCACAGCAACGATGAGCACAAAAGATCCGAGGCAACTCGCTGCGATAATCGGGTCCAACATGAACAGCACGGCAGCGGCTGTCAGCACGCCCTTGCCACCTCTGAAGCTGTAAAAGATCGGCCAATTGTGGCCAACAATTGCCCCAGCTCCTGCAACTAACATACTCACACTGTCCACCGCTGCGCCAGAACCTGCATAAACACCCAGATACAAGCCAACCAAACAGGCAACCACGCCCTTCAGGATATCTCCGAAAAGAACAATCAGTGCAGCAGGTTTGCCAAGCACACGCAGCGTATTGGTGAGGCCCGCCGACTTGCTGCCATACTCGCGGATATCCTTGCCATAGGCTTTCCCAACCAGCACCGCCGTGCTGATGCTGCCCAGCAGATAGCCTGCGCCAAGAGCGGCAAATACCTTAAACAGATCAATCACAAGAACGGCCCTACCCACAACGCCCTTCAGCACCAGCTTCTGGTGCACTTCGATAATCTCATCGATACTAAGACGCCCATCGGGACGATACCAGAAGCAAACGCCGGTAAGCATGGCGATGATCGCGAAAGCCGCTACTTCCAGATCCACCTTGGGAAACACGCCCGCTTGCACACCATCCGCCAGAATGCTCCGCAGATTGGCTCGTACTGGCTGCGCTTGGTCACCACGTCGGCACGATATTCCTCTCCAAGTGACCGCAGCTCTAGATTCGCGATCACAACGTCCGCGCGGCGTTCAATGTGATAGCGGATGTGGAAGGCAACAAACGCCTTGAGACGGGAAACAGGGTCCTCCCCCTTGCCCTCCAGCTTTTCCCAATTCTCGATCAGGCTGATCATATGCTGGTTCATCAGCGCCTGAAGCAGCTCGTCCTTACTCTCCACATAACGATAGACAGACCCCGCCTGCACACCCACCTCGGCAGCAAGCTGGCGAAGGGTCATTGCTTCAAAGCCCTTGGTCTCAATGAGCTTTTTTTTGCTGCTGCATAAATCGCAGTTTTTGTATCTGCGCCAACGGAGCCTTTGGTTCGTGCCACGATCTAAGCCTTTTGTAAGTCTACACAGGACACATTAGCTGGCGGCGCTCCTCCGATGAATGCCCTGCAATCTTCGGAAGTAAACACGCTGCTGGAAATGCGCCCTAAGGGTTATTGCATACTAGCCCATGCCCTGCTAGTAATCAAACGAACGTTCGTTTAATTAAATTATGGTCCACTGGGAAGCTCCATCAAGAGTGTGGGTCCAAGAACTTCGGAAGCAGGAGGAAGCGCGGTGTTTGACGCTGTAATGAATTTTGGTCTTGGTGAAGATATTGACGCTCTGCGCGAGACTATTCGTCGTTGGGCACAAGACAAGCTCGCGCCGCGCGCCGCTGAGATTGACGAAAGCAACGAGTTTCCGAATGACCTTTGGAAAGAGATGGGCGACCTGGGCGTGCTGGGTATGACAGCAGACCCGGAATACGGCGGCACCGGCATGGGCTATCTCGCCCATGTTGTTGCGGTTGAGGAAATCTCCCGCGCCTCCGCCTCTGTTGGCCTGTCCTACGGCGCACACTCCAACCTGTGCGTAAACCAGATCAACCGCCACGGCACGCCTGAGCAAAAAGCAAAGTACCTGCCAAAACTTTGCTCTGGTGAGCACGTTGGCTCTCTCGCCATGTCCGAACCCGGCGCTGGCTCTGACGTTGTTTCCATGAAGTTGCGCGCTGAAAAGCGCAACGACCGCTATATCCTCAACGGCAACAAAATGTGGATCACAAACGGCCCGGACGCCTCCACTCTGGTCGTCTACGCCAAGACTGATCCGGAGGCTGGCTCCCGTGGCATGACAGCCTTCATCATCGAAAAAGGCATGAAGGGCTTCTCCACCGCACAAAAGCTGGACAAGCTGGGTATGCGCGGCTCCAACACCTGTGAGCTGGTCTTTGAAGACTGCGAAGTACCCTTCGAAAACGTCCTGAGCGAAGAAGGTAAAGGCGTCAACGTGCTGATGTCTGGTCTGGACTACGAGCGTGTTGTTCTTTCCGGTGGTCCTCTGGGCATCATGGCAGCGGCTATGGACATCGTGGTGCCTTACATCCATGAGCGCAAGCAGTTCGGCAAATCCATCGGCGAGTTCCAGCTGATGCAAGGCAAACTCGCAGACATGTACACCCTGATGAATGCCTCCCGTTCCTACGTGTACGCAGTTGCCGCTGCCTGTGACCGTGGTGAAACCACCCGTAAGGACGCCGCTGGCTGCATCCTCTATTCCGCAGAAAATGCAACCAAGCTGGCGCTGGAAGCAATCCAGTCCCTTGGTGGCAATGGTTACATCAACGAGTACCCAACCGGTCGCCTGCTGCGTGACGCAAAACTCTATGAAATCGGCGCGGGCACCTCGGAAATTCGCCGCATGCTGATTGGTCGTGAGCTCTTTCAGGAAACCAAATAATGGCAGTTATTAAGTCTCAGGCTGCAACGGGTTCGGAAAGCTACAAAAACAACCGCGCCCAGCACCTCGCCGCCATGGACGAAGTCCGCGCAGCAAGCCAGCAAGCACTTTTAGGTGGGGGCGAAGGCCCTCGCGAACGGCACGTATCGCGTGGAAAAATCCTGCCACGCGAGCGCGTTGCCCGTCTGATTGATCCGGGCTCTCCGTTTCTCGAAGTCGGTCAGTTTGCTGCCCATAACATGTATGAGGGTGCCTCCCCGTCCGCTGGCATTGTCACCGGCATCGGTCGGGTCAACGGCATTGAGTGCATGATCGTTGCAAACGATGCCACCGTAAAGGGCGGCACCTATTACCCGCTGACGGTCAAAAAAAACACCTGCGGGCCCAAGAAATTGCCATGGAGAACAATCTCACATGCATTTACTTGGTGGACTCCGGCGGCGCTAACCTGCCCCAGCAGGATGAAGTATTTCCGGACAAAGAACACTTTGGCCGCATCTTCTACAATCAGGCCAATATGTCTGCAAAAGGCATTCCGCAAATCGCGGTGGTCATGGGCTCCTGTACCGCAGGTGGTGCATACGTGCCCGCCATGTGTGATGAAACCATCATCGTAAAAGAGCAAGGCACCATCTTCCTCGCCGGTCCTCCACTGGTGAAGGCCGCCACAGGCGAAGTGGTCTCCGCTGAAGATCTAGGCGGCGGCGATGTTCACACCCGCCTCTCCGGTGTGGCAGACCACTTGGCCCGTGACGATGCGCACGCGCTCGCGCTGGCCCGTCAGGCCGTATCCAACCTCAACCGCCGCAAGCCAGACCAGCTCCTGCTGCAAACGCCGGAAGATCCGCTCTACGATCCGGAAGAAATCCTCGGCGTTGTGCCAGCTGACCTGAAAACACCGTATGACGTGCGCGAAGTCATCGCCCGCGTGGTGGATGGCTCCCGCTTCGACGAGTTCAAGGCGCGCTACGGCACCACACTTGTCACCGGTTTCGCCCACATCCACGGCATGCCCGTCGGCATAATCGCCAACAACGGCATCCTGTTCTCCGAAGCTGCGCTCAAAGGTGCCCACTTCGTTGAGCTGTGCTGCCAGCGCAAAATCCCGCTGGTCTTCCTGCAAAACATCACCGGCTTCATGGTCGGGCAGAAGTATGAGGCAGGCGGCATCGCAAAAGACGGCGCAAAGCTTGTCACCGCAGTGGCCTGTGCCAAGTTCCCAAAATCACCATGCTCATCGGCGGTTCCTTCGGCGCTGGCAACTACGGCATGTGTGGCCGTGCCTACTCACCGCGTATGCTCTGGACATGGCCAAGCTCCCGCATCTCCGTCATGGGCGGCCCTCAGGCAGCAGGCGTGCTGGCAACCGTGCGCCGTGATGGCATCGAGCGCAAAGGCGGTACGTGGTCAGAGGAAGAGGAAGCAACCTTCAAACAGCCGATCATTGATCAGTTTGAAGAACAAGGCACCCGCTCTACGCCTCCGCTCGCCTCTGGGATGACGGTATCATCGACCGCGCAAAACCCGTGACGTACTGGCACTGTCCATAGCAGCAAGCCTCAACGCACCAATCGAAGATACGCCCTTCGGCGTCTTCCGCATGTAAGGGGCTCGGTATGTTCAAGAAAATCCTTATTGCCAACCGCGGTGAGATCGCTTGCCGTGTTGCAAAATCCGCCAAAGCTCTCGGCATCAAGGTCGTTGCGGTCTATTCTGACGCCGACCGCGATGCCCGTCACGTGCAGATGGCAGACGAAGCTTACCGTCTTGGCCCTGCGCCAGTGGCAGAAAGCTACCTCAACATTCCTGAGTTGCTGAATGCCGCCAAAACCAGTGGCGCAGACGCCATCCATCCGGGCTACGGGTTCCTTTCGGAAAATCCGGAGTTCGTGGAAGCCGTCGAAGCAGCTGGCCTCGTCTTCATCGGCCCTCCAGCCAGCGCAATTCGCGCTATGGGCCTGAAAGATGCCGCCAAAAAGCTCATGGAAGAATCCGGCGTTCCAATCGTGCCGGGCTACCACGGCGACAATCAGAACGCCGAGTTCCTGAAAGCGGAATCTGACAAGATCGGCTATCCGGTTCTCATCAAAGCCCGCGCAGGCGGCGGCGGCAAAGGCATGCGCCGCGTTGATGATCCGGAAAACTTCTTTGAGGCTCTGGAAGGCGCACAACGCGAAGGCCAATCCAGCTTTGGCGATCCGCGTGTGCTAATTGAGAAGTACATCCTGTCCCCCCGCCACATCGAGGTGCAGGTGTTCTGCGATGGACATGGCAATGCTGTTCACTTGTTCGAGCGCGACTGCTCCTTGCAGCGTCGCCACCAAAAGGTGATCGAAGAAGCCCCTGCCCCCGGCATGAGCGAAGAAATGCGCAATGCCATGGGCGACGCAGCCGTCAAAGCCGCACAAGCCGTGGGCTACGAAGGCGCTGGCACCGTCGAGTTCATCGTTGATGGCTCCGAAGGCCTGCGTCCGGACCGCTTCTGGTTCATGGAAATGACACCCGCCTTCAGGTGGAACATCCGGTCACCGAGGCCATCACCGGTCAGGATCTGGTCAACTGGCAACTCTCCGTCGCGGCTGGTGGCAAACTGCCTTTGGCACAGGATGAGCTGACCATCACCGGCCATGCGTTCGAAGCACGTATCTACGCAGAAGATGCCGAAGCAGGCTTCCTGCCAGCAACGGGAACGCTGAACGAGCTGAAACTGCCGGAACTCTTCGCCCGCATCGACAGTGTGTGCGCAAAGGCGATACGATCACCCCTTACTACGATCCAATGATCGCAAAGGTAATCTGCCACGGCGAAACGCGTGAGGCGGCTCTGGCGAAAATGTCTCTGGCCTTGGAAAAAAGCCAGGCAGTCGGCTGCACCACCAACATCACCTTCCTGCATCGCCTGTGTAACCACGACAGCTTCGCAAAAGGCGAGATGGACACGGGCCTCATCGACCGTGAGCTGGAAGCTCTCACCAAGCCGACCGCACCAACCAAACACGCCTTCGCAATGGCCGCACTCATCGAGTTGGGTTTTGCAACTGAAACGGCAGTGACTAACGACGACCCATGGGTGAGCCTCACAGGTTGGCGTCATTGGACAGCATCAAAGCAGTTTGCCCATCTGTCATGGCGTGGTGAAGTGACTGAAGTCATCGCAAGCCGTCACTACGACGGCCGCCTGACAGTCTCCGTTGGTGACGAGAGCTTTAATCTGCAAATCCTGTCCGTAGACAACAATCACATGCGCGTGGATTTCTCCGGCCAGATCACCTCAGCAGATTTCTTCGCAGAAGACACCAGCCTAACTCTTTTCTCTGATGGAGTGACATGGTGCTTTGACCTGCCAGACCATCTGGCAGAGCAAGATGACAGCGCAACCTCAGGCAACGCGATCACCTCACCAATGCCGGGTCTCGTGCGTGCAGTGAACTGCAAACCGGGTGATAAGGTGAGCGAAGGCGATACGTTGATTGTGACCGAAGCCATGAAGATGGAACACTCCCTCAAAGCACCACGCGACGGTGTTGTGGCAGAGGTGATGGCATCCGCAGGTGATCAGGTGGAAGAAGGCGTTATACTCCTCACGCTTGAGGAGGAGGACTAAACATTGTTGCCATCTGCGAAGACCTATGAGGAGCTCCGAGAAAAGTTTCACTGGGACATCCCGGAGTTCTTCAACATTGGCGTAGATATCTGTGACAAGTGGGCGGCCAAAGATGCCGCCCGCGAAGCACTCATTTTTGCCGAAGAAGATGGACCGACAACCACCTACACCTTTGGCGACCTGAAAAAGCTGAGCAACCAGCTCGCCAACCTGCTCGCCTCCAAAGGCATCAGCCAAGGTGACCGAGTCGGCATCCTGCTGCCACAAGCACCAGAAACAGCCTTCTCACACATCGCCATACACAAACTCGGCGGCATCTCCATCCCGCTCTTCTCCCTGTTTGGCGAAGAAGCACTGGAATACCGCCTGCAAAACTCCGGCGCCAAAGCCCTCATCACCAACAACGCAGGGGCAGAAAAGCTTGCGAAAATCCGCGAAAGCCTGCCAGAGCTTGAACTTATCCTGAACATCGAAGGCACCGACTTCGGCACCCGCTCGCTTCATGCTGAAATGGCAGGGCAGAGCGAGGACTTCACTCCGGTGAAGACCAAAGCCGAAGACCCCGCCATCATCATCTACACCTCCGGCACCACAGGCCAGCCCAAAGGCGCACTCCACGCTCACCGCACGCTATTGGGTCACCTGCCCGGCGTAGAGATGCCGCACAACATGTTCCCCAAGGAGGGCGACCGTTTCTGGACGCCTGCTGATTGGGCATGGATCGGCGGCCTGATCGACGTCCTCCTGCCAAGCCTTCACCACGGCATTCCTGTCGTTGCCTGCCGCTTCAAGAAGTTCAGCGGTGAAGCTGCCTTCCAGCTCATGCAGGACCACAACATCCGTAACGCCTTCATCCCGCCAACGGCACTAAAGATGATGCGAACCGTCGAAAACCCGCAGGAACGCTGGACCTATTCCCTCCGTTCCATCGGCAGTGGCGGCGAAGCCCTCGGCGCAGAACTGATCCAATGGGGCCGCAACACCTTTGGCCTGACAATCAACGAATTCTACGGCCAGACCGAATGCAATCTGGTTGTCTCCACCTGTTCCGCGCTGATGGACGCCCGCCCCGGCGTCACGGGCAAGGCAGTACCCGGCTTTGACGTGCAGATCGTGGACGACAACGGCACCATTTTACAAGCCGGACAACTCGGCAACATTGCCGTTCGCGCACCAAATCCCGTGATGTTCCTGAAATACTGGAACAACCCGGAAGCCACAAAGAATAAGTTCTCCGGCGACTTCCTCATCACGGGCGATAAAGGCGTGATCGACAAGGACGGATGGATCCAGTTTGTTGGCCGCGATGATGACGTCATCACCTCATCCGGCTACCGCATTGGCCCCGGCGAGATTGAAGATTGCCTGCTCAAACACGACACGGTCGCCATGGCAGGCGTCATCGGCAAACCGGACAAACTGCGCACCGAGATCGTCAAAGCCTACATTGTGCTGAAGGAAGGCGTTACACCTTCTGACGAACTGGCCAAGGAACTATCTGAATTTGTAAAGCAGCGTTTGGCTGCCCATGAATACCCACGAGAACTCGAATTTGTCGAAGCCCTGCCAATGACAACCACCGGAAAAGTGATCCGCAGAGAACTTCGCGCCCGCGCTATAGACGAGGAGGCTTGATCAGCAATGAGCAAGAAACTCACGATTTTTGAAATGGGCCCGCGCGACGGCCTGCAAAACGAAAAAGCACTGATCCCGACTGCAAACAAGATCGAACTGCTCAACCGCCTCTCCGAGTGTGGGTTTGAGAAGATCGAAACATCCAGCTTTGTGTCCCCCAAATGGGTGCCGCAAATGGCAGATGCAGCAGAAGTCTTTGCAGGCATCACCCGCAAACCCGGCATCCGCTACACCGCGCTGACACCAAATATCAAAGGCTATGAGCGCGCCAAAGCCTCTGGCGCTGATGAAGTTGCAGTGTTCGCCTCCGCCTCCGAAGGTTTTTCGCAAAAGAACATCAACTGCTCCATCGCAGAAAGCTTCGAGCGCTTCGCTCCAATCGTAGAAGTAGCCAAAGCTGACGGCATTCCGGTTCGTGGCTACGTTTCCTGTGTTGTTGAGTGCCCCTACGACGGCCCCACACCAGCCGAGAATGTCGTCATGGTCTCCGAGCGCCTGCTGCAAATGGGATGCTACGAAGTCTCCCTCGGCGACACCATCGGCGCAGCTACGCCCGAGACCACCGAAGCGATGCTTGAAGCAGTTCTCAAGGTCACTCCGGCGCAGCAACTTGCAGGCCACTTCCACGACACTAAGGATTTTGCTCTGGCGAACATCATGTCCAGCATCAAGATGGGCCTGCGCACCTTTGATTCAGCCATCGGCGGTCTGGGCGGTTGTCCGTACGCTCCCGGTGCAAAAGGCAACGTCAGCACGCTGGCCGTCGCAAAAATGGCCAAACTGCTGGACTATGACACTGGCCTCGACATCGAGAAGCTGGAAGAAACGCAAGAGTTCATTCTCTCCATCAAAGAGGCTGCAGCCGCATGACCTATCAGACCATCCGCATCGAAAAGGCAGAGAACGGCATCACCACGCTCTGGCTCGCGCGCGCTGAAAAGCACAACGCCATGAGTGCCCAAATGATGGACGAACTCACGGCCGCCGCCGACGATCTGGACACCTGCGAACAAACCCGCGCCGTCATTCTGGCAGCAGACGGCGATACCTTCTGCGCTGGTGGCGACCTCAAATGGATGCAGGCTCAGGCAGAAAAAGACCGCATCGGCAAAATGCAGGAAGCCAACCGTCTGGCAGGTATGCTCAAGCGACTGGACAGCCTGAAGAAACCACTGATCGCCCGCGTTCATGGCCCTGCCTATGGCGGCGGCGTTGGCATCCTCAGCGTGTGTGATTTGGTGGTCGCAGCCGATAATACCAAGTTTGCGCTCACAGAAACTCGTCTCGGCCTGATCCCCGCAACTATCGGCCCTATGTGGTTCGTCGTCTTGGCGAAGGCAATGCACGGCAGGTCTTCATGAATGCACGCCCGTTTGGTGCAGCACGCGCCCATCACCTCGGTCTGGTATCACTAATGACAACACCAGAAGACCTGAAGGACGTAACCCAGAAAGAGGCAGAAGTTTACCTGAACTGCGCACCGGGTGCCGTGGCTGATGCAAAAGCACTTTGCCAGAGTTTGGCGCGTATGCCGGTAGAAAATCAGATCGACCACACCGCAAATGCCCTAGCGGACAGGTGGGAAACATCTGAAGCACAGGCAGGGATTTCTGCGTTCTTCGCCAAAGAAACGCCACCATGGCGTAAATAAGACTTCAAGCACTTTTTTTTGACCTGCGGCATATGCACAAATGCGGAGTTTTTTCTTTACTTGCTGGGTTCCTTTGTTACATAGCATTTAACGAAAAAAACGAGAAATGAATGCTGCTGGCACTACAATCCATCAGGTCAAAACAGGACTTTCATACCCTTGTCTTCATTGCAGGGACTGTTTTGTTGAACGCGATCGGTGCTGGATTGATCATTCCGGTAACCCCCGCACTGGTCGCTCAGCTCAGCCAAACCACCATCTCGGACGCAGCTCTGTGGGGCGGCTACATCGCTGCAAGCTATGCCGCCATGCAGTTTCTCTTTGGACCCGCCGTTGGGGCCATTTCCGACAGGTTTGGCCGCCGTCCGGTCCTCTTAATCTCCCTCGCCGTCCTGACAGTCGATTACCTGCTCATGACTTTCGCAGGTTCTCTCTGGGTCCTGTTTATAGGCAGATTACTGGCTGGAATCGCCAGCGCGACTTACGCCACAGCCTATGCGGCCATCTCGGATATCTCACATAACGGCAAACGCGCGACCCGCTTCGGCATGGTTGGCGCTGCTATCGGCTTCGGCTTTGTGATTGGCCCTGTAATCGGCGGCGCACTCGCCCTCTTTGGGGTCCGCTTTCCCTTTTACATCGCCGCAGTCTTGATCGCCATAACCTTCGCCTACGGCCTGTTCTACCTGCCCGAAACACTGCCCAGATCTGCCAGAAAAGCGATCCGCTGGCGTAGGGCCAATCCTGTCGGTGCTGCTCTGGACATTGCCCAGACACCGGTCCTGATGTGGTTTTTCATCGCCCTCTTCCTGTTTGAGATGGCAAACTTCGTGTATCCGGCAATCTGGCCTTACTACACCATTGAGGCGTTCCACTGGACCACGGCTCAGGTCGGCCTCTCCCTTGCCATTGTCGGTCTCGGATTTTCCACTGTGAAAGGTGGTCTTATTCGCTGGATCATACCGCGCAAGGGCGAAGCGAAAACGGTGCTCTATGGCTTTTTCTTTGCCGTAATTGCCCTGCTCGGATTTGCATTTGCGCCAAACACACTGACAGTTATCTTGCTGCTGCCACCCGCAGCCCTTGGGGCCATGATCCCCCCTGCCATGATCGCCTTAATGAGCCATCATGTTTCGCAGGACAAGCAAGGCCGCTTGCAAGGCGCGCTTACAAGCATCATCGGCCTGACGCTGGTGCTCTCCACGCTGGCAATGACACAACTGTTCACCCGCTTCACCGCAGACGGAACAGACCTTTACTACCCCGGCGCACCTTTCCTGCTGGCGGCAACGTTCATGTTGCTCGCCATCGGACCATTCTGGATGGGCCTGAAGAAGATCAGGTCAGCAATTAAGCCACAGAGGCCCGCTCCAGATACTCTTTGGTTGAGACAATGTTGCTGCAGACAAAGGAAAGTGAAGCCATAATCGCGGCCTGCACAAACTCCCGCGGTGAAGACGTGTCATCTGACCCCGTTCCCGCGTCGCACACGCATCATAAATAATGGTAATCGGATACCCAAGCTCGGTCGTCGCATGTGCCGCCGCCGCGATGCAGTCCTTACTCATCGAACCGCAGATCACCAGCTGCTCCACCTCTTCCTCATCCAGAATTTGCTTGAGGTTGTTGTTAAGAAAGATGTTGGAGGTGGACTTTATCACCACAGGCTCATTTGCCAGCGGCTTCACCATATCATGGATCTCTGCTCCGGCAGTGCCTTCAACGGCAAACGGAGCATCTTGCTCCTTAAACTCATGCCGAACATACACGATGGTTTGGGCCTGATCACGCGCAGTTTCAAGTAACCTCTGGATATTGGCCGCAGCTTCAAACTGCCCCTCCAGCTCACATTTTCCACCCGGAAAAAAAGTCATTTTGACAGTCAATTATAAGCAGCGCAGTTGTCGTCATTTTCCGTTCAACCCCTCCGATGGCAGGCAATTATCGGGGACACTCTAATTGAGAGCGGTTGACGGAACTCGGATGGAACCATTCGTATTTTTTTACAATATAGAGTAATCAGACCTCAGTCATGCTCTGCAAAAACCCGTCGGTCCACATCAAGCAGTCTTCTGTGTCCCCTGATGGTAAATCAGCTGCCATTGACCATTATCCAACCTCCAGATGGAGGACCGACTCGTGTCGTCCTCGACAACCTCATAGAACACCTGAACAAGATCCTCACTCAACCTGCGGCAGTGGTAGCCCTTGATGGTCCGTCTCGGATACCCCACAGGCTTGGGAGCCAGCTTAGCCATAACCCGTGCGCGGTCTATAAAATGACCACTTCGACCAATCTCTACAAACTCATCATGCAACAGCAACCCGAGCTGCTGCCCGTTTCCCCAGACAAAGTGCTCCCATAACTGATTTTCGAGGTTCTCAAGCGTGGTTAAAAGAGACATCTGGACACTCAACCTATGGCAAATTTACAAGCCCGCAATCTAAGCCAAAAACCATTTAGCCGCCGCGCACACAAACACTCGGATTTTAGTGAACTCGGAGGGTAGCAGATAAGTTTTAGCAACCACACAAAAAAATGGTGGCATAACTCTATTGCCAAGCTCCTCCAATAATGGGGGAATTACCACGACACCGAGTTCACTCAATAAGTTTCTATCGAATTGATGGGCTGATAACAGGAAACGATCTGAAACTAGAAAATACCAGTTATTGTAATTCTTACAGGAATATCGTTTTGACCACGTGCCTCCACAGTAGTCGGCCCGTACGTATTAATATCCTCTGGCTTTAAGTCTACTAAGTGGAAACCAGCAGCACCAATCGGCTCATCCGGATCAGAACTATCAGGATTATAGATCACAACCGAAAATAAAGCATTTTCGTCGGAGAATTCTATTGTCTCCTGTAGCTGCCCTGCATCAATAACCGCACTAATTTCGTAACCTGTATTCCGTTGATACTTAAACCTAAGTTTGCGATTTGCGTTATTCTTCAAAAGAAGCGTAATCATGATTACCTCATTATTTTTACGCACATGCGACATGCACTAAACTTAAGGACGATCTCTACCTCAAAGTGTGAAACAAAAAACCCGGCGCCTCTCGACACCGGGTTTCTTAATTCTCTCAACTGTCTCAGCGTTTAGCCGCCGAAGTCGTCCAGCATGATGTCTTCACGTTCCACGCCCATATCAACAAGCATGTTGATCACGGACTGGTTCATGATTGGAGGACCACACATGTAGTACTCACAGTCTTCTGGCGAAGCATGGTCCTTCAGGTACTCGTTGTAGAGCACGTTGTGAATGAACCCGGTGTATCCGTCCCAGTCATCATCTGGCTGAGGATCGGAAAGCGCCACATGCCATGTGAAGTTCGGGAACTCTTTCGCCAGCTGGTCGAAGTCCTCAACAAAGAACATTTCTTTCTTGGAACGAGCGCCGTACCAGAAGGTGATCTTGCGATCACGGTTCTCAAGACGCTTCAGCTGATCAAAGATGTGCGAGCGCATTGGTGCCATACCAGCACCACCACCGACAAACACCATTTCCTTATCGGTTTCGCGAGCGAAGAACTCACCAAACGGACCAGAAATAGTCACCTTGTCACCCGGCTTCAGGTTAAAGATGAAGGAAGACATCTTACCCGCTGGGATACCCTGAGTTCCCGGAGGCGGTGAAGCCACACGAACGTTCAGCATGATCATGCCTTTTTCGTCCGGGTAGTTCGCCATGGAATAAGCACGCTCAACTGGCTCGTCCACGACGGATTCGTACTGCCACAGATTGAACTTGTCCCAGTCTTCGCGGTACTGTTCTTCAATGTCGAAGTCGGTGTACTTCAGCTTGTGCGCCGGAGCTTCAATCTGAATATAACCACCGGCGCGGAAGTTCACGTCCTCGCCTTCTGGCAGGTCCAGAACCAGCGCCTTAATGAAGGTTGCAACGTTCTCGTTGGAGCGAACAGTACACTCCCACTTCTTCACGCCGAACACTTCTTCAGGCACTTCGATCTTCATGTCCTGCTTCACAGCAACCTGACAGGAAAGACGATCACCACAGCGCGCTTCACGCTTGCTGATGTGGCTTTCTTCAGTCGCCAGAATAGAACCGCCACCTTCATGCACTTTCACGCGGCACTGGGCACAGGTACCACCGCCACCACAGGCGGAAGGTACAAAGATTTTCTGGTCTGCCAGAACACTGAGAAGCTTGCCACCCGCAGGAACGGAAATGGTCTTCTCACCGTTGATTTCAATCTGAACGTCACCGGACGCGACCAGCTTGCTGCGTGCCATAAGAATGACGATCACCAGCACAAGCACGATCAAGGTGAAGAGCGTAATGCCCCAGGTAAAGTCTTGCATCTACTCGTCCCCCTTACAGCTTCACGCCTGAGAAAGCCATGAAACCCATAGCCATCAGACCAGCAGTGATGAAGGTGATGCCAAGACCCTGCAACCCGTCAGGAACGTCAGAGTATTTCAGCTTTTCACGCACACCAGCCATCGCAGTAATCGCCAGTGCCCAACCAATACCGGAAGAAACACCGTAAACGGAAGATTCAGCCAGACTGTAGTCACGCTCCACCATGAACAGAGAACCACCCATGATCGCGCAGTTCACCGTAATCAGCGGCAGGAAGATACCCAGCGCGTTGTAAAGCGCAGGCACATAACGATCGAGGAACATTTCAAGGATCTGCACCACAGCAGCGATAACGCCGATGTAGGAAATCAGACCCAGAAAGCGCAGGTCAGTACCTTCAAGGCCAGCCCATGCCAGCGCATTGTCATTGAGCAGCGTGGTGTAAAGGATGTTGTTGATTGGCACAGTCAGAGCCTGCACCACAACAACGGAGATACCCAGACCCAGAGCGGTCTCAACCTTCTTGGAAACCGCAAGGAACGTACACATTCCAAGGAAGAAGGACAGCGCGAGGTTTTCGATAAAGATCGCCTTTACGGCGAGGGAAAGAAGCCCTTCCATAATCAGTGAGCTCCCTCAGATTCCATAATTTTATACTCGCGCTTCTCAACCTGCGCAGGCTTCCAGGTACGGAAACCCCAAATCAGCAGGCCAATCACGAAGAACGCGGACGGAGGCAGCAGCAGCAGACCGTTTGGCACATACCAGCCACCGTTATTCACGGTTTCAAGGATCTGCACACCAAACAGGAACCCGCACCAAACAACTCACGAACAACACCAACCAGCAGCAGGATCAGGGAGTAGCCCAGACCGTTACCGATACCATCAAGGAAGGATGGGATTGGTGGGTTCTTCATCGCATACGCTTCCGCGCGGCCCATCACGATACAGTTGGTGATGATCAGACCAACGAACACGGAGAGTGTCTTGGAGATCTCATAGAGAAACGCCTTCAGGATCTGGTCAACCAGAATAACGAGAGACGCAATAATCACCATCTGCACGATAATGCGGATAGAAGACGGGATCTGGTTACGCAAAAGAGAGATGAAGAAGTTGGAGAACGCTGTCACAAGCGTCACCGCAATCGCCATCACCAGCGCAACCTTCAGTGAAGAGGTTACCGCAAGCGCGGAACAAATGCCCAGAACCTGAAGCGTGATCGGGTTGTTATCGACCAACGGGTCTTTGAGCATGGAGAAGTCTTTGCCAGCCATTACGCCTCTCCTTTTTTCAGATTGTCGAGGAAGGTCTTGAAGCCCTGCTCACCCATCCAGAATTTGACGAGATTATCGACACCACGGGAGGTCAGCGTTGCACCTGCAATCGCATCAATGTGGTACTTGGAACCATCGATACCAGCTGGAACAGCTTTGCTGACGCCAATATCAACGGCACCATCATCGCCATAAACCAGCTTGCCGGGCCACTGAGCCATCCATTTTGGATTATCTACTTCTGCACCAAGACCGGGGGTCTCGGCATGTGAGTAAAAACGCAGGCCGTAAATCTCATTGCCATCAGCATTCAGAGCAATGAAACCATACAGCGTGGACCACAAACCGTAACCGTGGATCGGCAGAATGATACGCTCGATCTGACCTGCATCATCACGAAGCAGATAAACCGAAGCCAGCTTTGCCTGACGTTTGATGGAAGCCGGATCATTTACCAGAGCAATGGATTGAGCCGGATCTTTAGCAGCAGCTTGCTGATCGTAAGTCACCGGATCAGCAGCAGTAGAGAATTTGCCAGTTGCCACATCAACGAGACGCGGTTCGAAAGAACCAAACGCCTTTTCAACGTCAACGCCGTCTGTGTAAAGGCCAGCAACCTTCAGGATGTTGGTCTTCTTGTCCAGTGTCTTGTTGATCTCCTGCTGAGCTTCAGCATCACCGCAGCGCCGGAAACAATCATGGAACAGACCAGACACAGCACCACAGCAACCGTGATGGTGCGCGGAGCGGAGTCCAGAGGCATCGCATTGAAGCGCGCCCACAGACCTTTTGGAGCTGTTGTGTTTTCAGCATTAGGCATGACGCTTCATCCTCCGTGTGATGTTCGCCTTCACAACGAAGTAGTCGATCAGCGGAGAGAAGATATTCCCGAACAGAATTGCCAACATCATACCTTCAGGGAAGGCCGGGTTGATAACGCGGATGAGAATACACATCACACCAATCAATGCAGCGTAGATGTAACGGCCCGGATTGGTCATCGCAGCTGTCACAGGCTCGGTCACCATAAACACCAGACCGAACATGAAGCCGCCGGTGACAAGGTGCCAGTACCAAGGCATTGCAAACATTGGATTGGTGTCAGAGCCAATCATGTTCAGCAATAAAGTGAAGCCAATCATGCCGCCCAAACAACCAAGAATAAGTCGGTAGTTCGCAATACCGGTGCTCACAAGGAACACACCGCCAATGGCAATTGCAATCGTGGAGGTCTCACCAAAGGAACCCGGAATGGTACCGATGAAGGAGCTCATCCAGGTAATGCCGTTGTTGGCCAGACCCTGCATGCCGTCAGCTGCAGCAACACCCAGTGCAGTCGCACCGGAGAAGCCGTCAACCGGCGTCCATACCATATCACCGGACATGGCTGCCGGATAAGCGAAGTAAAGGAACGCACGACCAACAAGCGCCGGGTTCAGGAAGTTTTTACCTGTACCGCCAAACACTTCTTTACCGATGACCACACCAAACGCGATCCCCAGACCAACCTGCCAAAGTGGCGTGGAAGCGGGCAGGATCAACGTGTACAGCATGGAAGAAACGAAGAAGCCTTCGTTCACTTCGTGGCCCCGCACAACGGCGAAGAGCACCTCAAAGACACCGCCAACAGCAAGCGTTACGATGTAGATCGGCAGGAAGTACAAAGCACCATGCGCCATGTTGGCGAAGATGCTGTCAGGATTAAAGCCGATACCCAGCAGCGAGAGGATGAACGCTCTCCAGCCTGCTGGCTCGGTGATACCCATGGAGGCCAGTGCAGCGTTGGTCTGCAGGCCGGTGTTGTACATACCAAACAGGATCGCAGGGATCGTCGCCAGCACAACATACGTCATGACACGCTTAAGGTCTGCGTGGTCACGAGCGTGCGGCGCAACGCTGGTCACTGTTTTTGGAGTGTAGATGAAAGTATCCACCATCTCGTAGACGGCGTAAAACTTTTCGTATTTGCCACCCTTTTCAAAGAGCGGCGCAACACGATCAAACTTATCGCGCAAACTCACGGGTTAGCCCTCTTTCTCGATCTTATCAAGATTTGCACGCAGCGCAGCTCCGTATTCATTCTTGGAATGGCAGATGAAGGTGCACAGCGCCAAATCTTCTTCGTCCAGCTCCAGAGCGCCAAGCTTCTGCGCCATGTCAGTGTCCAGCACCACAAGGCGCGGAGCAGCTGGGTTGGAAGAACATCAAGCGGCATCACCTTCTCATAGGTACCCAGTGGAACGATTGCGCGGATGGAACCGTTCCTGTTGGTACCAAACGGGAACTTCAGCTTGCTGCGGAAGAAACCGGAAGGATGCACATTCAGGTTGGACCACTTGGTCATGAACGGGCGAACCCAGCCAACGACGTCTTGCTTGTGGTCTTCTTCCATCAGCGTCACCTGAGTGTGGTAACGACCGAGGAAGGCAAACTGCTCAGCGGCAATCGTGCCGGAGAGGATGGAACCGGAAACCACACGGGCCGGAACACCCGGCTGAATTTCACCAGCCAGCAGATCAGTCAGATCCGCGCCAACGCGTGTTGTAACAAGACGCGGCTTGGAAGCCAGCGGCCCAGCAACAGACACAACGCGGGAAACATCCAGCTTACCTGTCAGGAACAGGTTACCGATTGCGATGACATCCTGATAACCGATGGTCCAGACTGTCTTGCTTTCGTTCACCGGGTCGAGGAAGTGAATGTGAGTACCCGCATTACCTGCTGGGTGCTTACCTTCAAAGCTCTCCATCTGCACACCGGCAACGGCTGCACCCGGAAGCTTGTCCTTCGGAGCGTGGCACACGAATGTGCGGCCATCGGTGAGTTTGGAAACAACCTGAAGCCCGGCTTCAAACGCGCCAGCATTCGCATTGATGATCACACCGGCATCCGCAGCAAGCGGGTTGGTGTCCATCGCAGTTACGAAAATGGAACGCGGCTGCGTTTCAAAAACAGGAACCTTGGAGTATGGGCGGGTACGGAAACTTGTCCAAAGACCAGACTTGGCAAGCTGCTCACGAACAACAGATGCGTCCAGAGTTGCCAAAGCGCTGTTTTCAAACTTTGAGAAAGCGATCTGTTCTTCATTGCCGTCATCCAGTTTAATGACGATAGTTTCCAGAACGCGCCGTGCACCACGATTGACTGCTTCAACAACACCAGCACCCGGAGCAACATAGTTGATTTCTGGAGAGCGTTTGTCGTTGAAAAGAGGTTGACCCTTTACGACGCGGTCGCCTTCAGCCACCAGCATACGTGGTTTCAACCCGTTGTAATCCCCACCGTTCACGGCAACACGACGAACCGTTTGACCCTTGTGGATCTCCTGGTTCGGAGCGCCGGTAATCGGCAGATCCAATCCTTTTGTAATCTTCATCCTTACCCTGTCAGGCTTCTTTAGGGCAACCAATAGATGTTTGCGGGATATCTGCGGGTAAATGCTGCTAAGTCATTCTGCTATGTACAAAATGCCGCGCACGCGGATTATTGACTTTGACAAGTCGAACCGAGATAAATCCCCCCACAGATCGCTGTTTCAGCAACAAAGCCCGAGCATTGCTGAACGTCACTCATCCATGGCTCCGGTTTGGAGTAACCGCTCGCATACCACTAAAGTGTGTTGCGGTCAGCTATTCCTACGGATTTATGCGGGCCAATACCCTGATATACCGCAAATTTCAATAGGGATTCGCCATATTGACGCAACGGCAACAATGCTGTTCTGCGAAATATTTTTTTTCTAATAAGTTTTCCCCTAACTTTTCCCATTCCCGTAGTTCTGCGTATCATTTTTCGTTTTCATCTATCTCTGTTCTTTGCTGCATCAGCATCAAACTCTATTTAACTTGACAGAAAACCGGAATAAGCCGATTACGCAGGGAAATGAAAAAAACTCTGAGGCCGAAATGCGCTTCCTCATTACTGCTCTCTTACTCATCGTTGTCACAGCATGTGTCCCTAATGACAAAAGCCGGGAGGAAATCCTCCTCCAAGGCAAAACCATGGGCACCACCTATCATGTCAAAGCTATCAAAGGGTCGTCTTCTGTCTCAGAACAGGACCTGCAGCAGCAAGTTGACGAAGCCCTCGCTGGTGTCAACAAAGCCATGTCCAACTGGGACAAAGAGTCAGAGATCAGTCGGTTTAACCAATCCACCAGCACAGAATGGACGCCGATCTCCCGCGATTTCAGCATCGTGATGCAGGAGTCCCTGCGCATTCATACCCTGACCAACGGCTACTTTGACGTGACCCTCGCACCGCTCATCGAGCTGTGGGGCTTTGGAACCAAGCAGGACACACCTCCTCAGCCAAGCCCACGCGACATCCGCAACGCCCTTGAGTCAGTTGGCATGAGCACCATGCTGGAGTTTGAGACTGACCCGCCCGCACTGCGCAAGGTCAACACAGACACCACCGTCAACCTCTCCGCAATCGCAAAAGGCTTCGGCATCGATAAGGTCGCCTCTGTTCTGGACGATAACGGCATTGACGAATATCTGGTCGAAATCGGCGGCGATCTGGTCACCAAAGGCAACAATGCAAAAGACGAGCAGTGGGTTGTCGGTATCGAGAAGCCGGACTCTGGTGCCCGCACCGTTCAGCATGTTGTCCGGGTTAGCGGCAAGGGCATGGCAACCTCCGGCGACTACCGCATTTACAAGGAAGTGGACGGCAAACGCTTCTCACACATTATTGATGCTGCATCAGGCCGCCCGGTAACGCACAAGCTTGCATCAGTCACCGTAATTGCTGACAATGCAATGCGTTCTGATGGTCTGGCAACAGCTCTCCTGGCAATGGGTGACAAGCGCGGCATGGCTCTGGCGGAGCGTGAAGGGATTGCCGCATTCTTCATCGTGCGTGAAGGCGACCACTTCATTACCCGGTCGTCCAGCGCATTTAGAAAATTCGAGCAGTCGACAGAGAAATAACGGAATATCGAAATGGCAACTTTCATCATCGCGTTTATCATGCTGATCCTGATTGTAGCAGGAATGGCAATTGGTGCCGTTTTCAGAAACAAGCCAATCACTGGCAGCTGTGGCGGCTTGAACGCTATTGATGGCGCAGACCATTGCGTCGTCTGTAAGCGTGAAATTGACCGAACAGCCCGCTTCGCGAAAAGCTGCAGCCTTGCAAGTCCAAGCAAACAATCGAAGAGCATAGCGCAGCTTAACAATGCGCCATTTCAAGATGTTTTAAGGGGCCACAAGGCCCCTTTTTCATGCCTGCTATTGGTTCTTGCTGTAGTCGCGTGCCGCATCAGGCCCTTCACCGCCAAACAGCTTGGCAAAGAACCCGGCAATAATGCCGAACAGAACACCAATCACAACAAACCCAACACCCAGCAACAAACTTCCAAGCGTTGGAAATATCCCCTGCCCGATCGACGTCAGGCTGTCTCCGCTAATCAGCCACAGCAGCAGGTTCATCCATCCGCAGACAAAACCGCCGGAGAACCAGCTCGGCATACTGGCTTTGAGCAAAGGGTGATAATTGATCAGCGATAAGGCCACCAAGCCGCCAAGCGAAATACACCACAGAAGCAACCCGAACTGCACCACAAAGGAAACATTCAGGTTCAACCAGCTGATGAGGTAGAGGCACAAGAGCCCGAACGCCAGCCCAAACAGCTTGGCTGTAACACCTCGTCTGAACAATGATGGCTTCGAAAACATACTCTTAGCTCCTGTAGGTTTCTCTCGCAGATCTCCGCCAATTGAGTATCAGGATACACCAAGGGTCTTAAAACTAGTTTTCCGCAAACGTAAAGTTATCTGCTCGCCCAGCCAAAATCAAAAACACCGAAAACCATCAAGGCAAAGCTGATCAGAGCAAGCAGCCCAAACACCCAGCACCTCAGCTCCATCTGGCACCGTGGCTTTTCCAGGCGTCCCTGAACAGGCGACCACTCAAGACAAAGACAACAAGAAAGATCACGCCAACCCAGGAGGGCAGTACACCAATGAAGTTTGAGAGCTGATCCATTTCGCCTCCGCCTGATTTTTGCCTCTCTTTAGTTCCGCACCACGAAAAAGGCAAATATTCAAAGCAGTAAAGCCAGACCACTCCTGACTTTTATAGTCATACCGCACTCTTCCTCGACAACAGCTACAAGAAAATCAACCGATTTTCACTCACACAAACAGTGATACATGTCTCCGCAAAACCGATATTCTCGCCGTTCTTGCAAAGATTCTGACAGTCAGACACCACAAACTTACATGCATCTTTCATATCTATTTTTCTTATTTCATTGACCTTTCCACCAAGTCAGACTACAAGGCCCACGAAGAAAAGAGCTCGCTTGCCATTTGCCGCCTCATGACCCCATGAGTGAGCGGAAGCGATGGGTAGGGCAACAAAAGCTCTTGCTTTACATATAATGACCCTCCTCGAAAGAAATACTACATGACGATACCTGAAGGGGTTGCCCCGGCGCTTTCTACCGCACTAGAAAAGCGCGAATACACGTCTCTAACACCGGTCCAGACCGCCGTACTTGATGAAGAGCTGAAAGGCAAAGACCTTTTGGTTTCTGCTCAGACAGGCTCTGGTAAAACAGTTGCATTCGGCATCGCAATCGCGCCGGAACTGCTGGGTGATGCAGAGCGTATGGGCCGGGCAAGTGAACCTCTTGCATTGTGTGTTGCACCAACCCGCGAACTGGCGATCCAGGTCTCCAGAGAGCTGGAATGGTTGTACGGCGAAGCTGGCGCGCGCATCACCACCTGTGTGGGTGGCATGGATATGCGCCGTGAACGCCGCAACCTTTCTGCTGGCGCACACATCGTAGTCGGCACACCAGGCCGCCTGCGTGACCATATCGAACGTGGCTCCTTTGATACCTCCTCACTGCGTACAATCGTCCTCGACGAAGCAGATGAGATGTTGGATCTCGGCTTCCGTGAAGACCTCGAATTCATTCTTGGTGCTGCACCGAAAGAACGCCGCACTCTGCTGTTCTCCGCAACAGTTCCCCAGCAGATCGAAAACCTTGCAAAGCGCTTCCAGCGCGATGCACAGCGCATTTCAACGGTCAACAATCGCGAACAGCACACTGATATTGAATATCGTGCAATGCCGGTCGCTCCTAACGACCGTGAAAACGCGATCATCAATGTCCTGCGTTTCTACGAAGCACAGAATACCATCATTTTCTGCGGCACCCGTGAGATGGTCAAACACCTCTCCGCACGCCTCGGCAACCGTGGTTTCGCAGTGGTCGCCCTCTCCGGTGAACTGAGCCAGACCGAACGTAACCACGCCCTCGGCGCTATGCGCAATGGCCGTGCCCGCGTTTGTGTGGCAACCGATGTCGCAGCACGCGGCATCGACTTGCCAAACCTGGATCTGGTGATCCACGCTGACCTGCCAAACAACGCAGAAGCACTGCTGCACCGTTCTGGTCGTACCGGTCGTGCAGGCCGTAAAGGCGTTTGTACGCTGGTCGTCCCGCACACCCGCCGTCGCACTGCATCCCGTCTGCTAAGCTTCGCTAAAGTGAAAGCAGAGTGGGGTGCGGCTCCAACTGCGCAGCAAATCCGCGATAAAGACCGTGAGCGCATCCTTGCGTCCTCCGATCTGCAGGAAGCCCCGGGCGAAGAAGATTTGCCAATGGTGAAAGAACTTCTCGAGAAGTTCTCAGCAGAACAGATCGCAGCAGCTTACATGCGTCAGATCCATCAGGGTCTGCCAGCACCGGAAGAACTGCTGGCCTCCAGCACCAACTTCAGCGAAGAACAAGAGCGTCAGCCGCGCAAAAACTTCGACAACGGTGTCTGGTTCCGTCTCAACGTCGGTCGCAAGCATAACGCTGAACCGCGTTGGTTGCTGCCAATGATCTGCCGTGCAGGTCACATCACGAAAAAAAGACATCGGCTCCATCCGCATCTTTGATGCAGACAGCCGCTTCGAGCTCGACGCAAAACTCGCTGACGCCTTCTTGGAAACCGTCAAAGAAAACGGCACTGGTGAAAAATCAATCACCATCACCCGTATTGAAGGCAATCCGGAACGCAGCAGCAGCGGTCGCCCAGGTGGCAAACGCAATCCCCGCAGTGGCGGTGGCGGCGGTTACCGTGGTGAAGGCGGACG
>BAXV01000046.1 GCA_001310715.1 Pseudovibrio sp. JCM 19062 | reverse complement strand
GCAAGATTGGTTCCGACAGCCTGAATAATTCGCGAGTTGGCTTGATGTGGGACCAGTGGTCTACGTTTGAGGATGTCAGACCAGCCTGATTGAGGATTTTTTTTGGCAGAGCTTGTGAGTGTTGTCACTGCCTTGGCAAATACGGTCTGACCACCTTTTAAGCTCATCAGATATTCGTTGGGGTCCATATCTGGTCTGTAGGGATTGCGGCTTCCGCCTCCGGGTATCTTGATCAGATCATAATGCGCGCCGTCGGATGTCAGATCGGCTGCAAGGATCCCCTGCCATCATGCGTTGGCGGCGTGACAACCACTGCACCGGCGGCATCTGCAAAAAGGACGCGGCTCGCACGTTCTTGCGGATTGATGCGGCGGCTTAAGATGTTGGCTGCGACCACAAGAACAGCGATGCCCTGCGCTTTTGCGTAGGCATCTGCCATTGCCAGAGCGTAGAGGAAGCCTGCGCAGCTCCGGCCATATCGATACCGCCGGAATTGGGCAGACCGAGCTTGTGGACTAGGAGAGGCGCGGAGGGTGGCAGCAAATGGTCTGGTGTGCTGGTGGCCAGCAGGGTCAGGCCGATCTTTGCCGGATCAATACCAGCATCTTCAATTGCCATTTGTGCGGCTGGTAGCGCGATATCCGTCAGGGCTTGCTCTGGGGAGACGTACCGCCGCTCACGAATGCCGGTGCGGCGCTCAATCCAGCCCTCTTCCAATCCCAGATCCTGCTCAATCTCTGCATTCAGCACGCGGCGTTCAGGCGCATAATGCCCAAAGCCGATCAGACCACCGCGATCCTTAAAGGAGCTCATCAGCGGCCTCAGCAATGGCGTCATAGATCAGATTGATATCCTCTTGCGTTACGCAATATGGCGGCATGGAATAGAGGGTGTTGCCGAGTGGACGCAGCAGCAGGTTCTTCTTTTGGAAGAACGCATAAAGACGCGGGCCAATATCAGACAGGTAGCCGTGATCCTTCACGTTGATGTCCATGGCAGCGATGGTGCCGGTCTGCCGGAGATTGGTAAAGCGGTCGTCATTCTTGAACCGCGCGAGGCCAGCTGCCTGCATTTCCATGAGTTTTGCGATGCGCTCATGGACGGGTTCATTCTCCCAGATCTCCAAATTTGCGACTGCCGCCGCACACGCTATCGGTTGGCGGTGTACGAGCTTGAGTGGAAGAAGGTTTTACTTCTATCCATGGAGTAATGCTCGTCATAGATTGCTGCAGAACACATTGTGACTGCAAGTGGGAGCGAGCCGCCGGTCAGTCCTTTTGAGTAGCAGGCAATGTCCGGTGTGATCTGCGCGTGTTCGCAGGCAAACATTTTGCCTGTACGGCCCCAGCCGGTCATGACCTCATCTGCGATGAAGAGCACATTGTACTTTTTGCAAATATCAAAGAGGGCTCGCAATGTTTCAGCGGAATACATGAGCATGCCACCTGCGCCAAGAACCAGAGGCTCAACGATGAAAGCTGCCACATCGCCTTCCGCACAGCGTTTCTCTAGTGCGTTGAGCGTATCTTGTTCGTGACCCACTGATGGGAATGGTACTTTCGACACATCGAACAGGAGTGGGTTGTAGGCTGGTTAAAAACGCCACGTTCGCCAACGGACATGGTGCCGATGGTGTCGCCATGATAGCTGTTCTCCATCACCACGATGCGCTTCCGGTCATCTTGCAAATGATGCCAGTAACCGAGCGCCATTTTGAGCGCCACCTCCACACTGGTGGAGCCGCTATCTGAAAAGAACACGTAGTCCAGCCCATCAGGGGTACACTTGAGCAGCTGCTGCGCCAGCCGTTCTGCTGGTTCATGGGTGTGGCCTGCGAAGATAACCTGATCCAGCTTATCGGCTTGATCCTTGATTGCGCCAATCACATGCGGGTGACAATGGCCATGGGTTACGACCCACCACGATGCGATGGCATCCAGCAGCTTCTCACCATCGGGCTTTGTCAGGTATGCGCCAGAGCTTTCCGCTATTTTGGTCATCTCCGGCATAACTGCGTGCTGAGTAAATGGGTGCCAGATCGGTGAGCGGGTCGCCATCAGGCGTTCTCCTCCTGTTGTACGCCGAAATCCTCCAGCAGGAAGTTTTCTGCGAACGCTGTTCTTATTGTTTTTGGAGTGATGTCGCGCAGCACCGGCAAGCGGCCAAGCTTTTTCGCCCCTGCATACTCCACGATAGTGCGCTCAGAATCGGCAACCTCGTTACCGATGAAGACGATGCCGAGCAGATCGCAGTTACGAGCACGAAGTGCCTCGATGGAAAGCAGGGTGTGGTTGATAGTCCCCAGACCAGTACGCGCACAGAGCACAATCGGCGCTTGCCATTTCCTGAATAGGTCAATGAAAAGCGTTTCGCGCGTGAGCGGCACCATGAGGCCACCTGCCCCCTCGACCACCAGCGTACCGTCAATCTGAGGCAAAGTCAGGTTTCCGGTGTCTATGAGGACGCCTTCTTCCTCTGCAGAAAAGTGTGGAGATGCGGGTATCTGCAAGCGGTATCGTTCTGGCAGCGCCTTACATCCTGTCAGACGGGTTACTGCCTCAGTGTCGGTTTCTTCTTCAAGCCCGGACTGAACCGGCTTCCAATAGGTTGCGGAAAGTGCCTGTGTCAGCGCAGCAGAAAAGATTGTCTTACCGATACCGGTATCTGTGCCGGTTACTACGATTGGTTTGGTCATGAATGACCCAGCCCCATTTCTTCTTTAAGCACATTAAACATGGCGGAGACATCGTGTTTGCTGGCATGCAGGGTCAGAGCAATGCGCAGCCGGGATGTTCCGCGCGGTACGGTTGGCGGGCGAATGCCGCGGATATCAAAGCCGTTTTCCTGCAGCGCGCCAGCAATCTGCATGGTGCGTTTGTCGTGTCCTATGAGAAACGGCAGGATATGCGTGCCGCTGCCCTTTTGTCCGCAAAGGTGCTCCATTTCCGCATTTGCGTGGTCAACCAAATCAGCAAGTCTCTTTCTGCGCTCCGGCTGACTCTGCACCAGCTTGAGAGAAGCGCGCACGATAGCAGCAACGAGCGGAGATGGAGCGGTGGCATAGATAAACCCGCGGCGCGGTTGATGAGATAGTCGATAAGCACGGAGGGACCGCAGACAAGAGCACCGGAGGCTCCCAGTGCCTTGCCGCAGGTGTGAAGTGAGATGATATTCTCGCGGCCTTCGAACTCAGCAGCCAGACCTTTGCCGCCCTCACCTAATACACCGGTGGCATGAGCTTCATCGACCAGCAAGAACGCATCATTCTGGTCGGCTAGTTCCACCAGCTCCTTGAGAGGCGCTTGATCACCATCCATGCTGTAGAGACTTTCACAGGCGAGCCAAATGCGGCCTGTACCGCCCGCATGACGCCACTTTGCGATGCAGTCCTTAGCATCTTGCGCCTGATTGTGTTTGAAGGCCATGGTTTGGGCGGCACCCAGCTTCATGCCGTCATGTGCGCTGGCGTGAATCAGGGCATCATGAAGCACAAGGTCACCTTGCTGGGGCAGCGTGGAAAACAGAGCCATATTGGCGTTGTAGCCACCCCCAAAGAACAGGCATCGTTCTGTGTTGAATAACTTTGCGGCTTCAACTTCAAGCGCTTCATGCTCCGGGTTGTTTCCACGCAGCAAACGGGAACCACCTGCCCCAAGACCGACGCCTCGGGCCAACGCATTTTCAGCCGCTAAACGCAATTCTGGCGCTGTAGTAAGCGCCAGATAATCGTTGGATGAAAAGTCGCAGCCACGGGCTTTAAGCAGGGAACGGGCCCTGCCCCGTTCCGCCAGACGCTCAAGGGCTCCGTGATGCTTACTCAGCAGGCTCATGTGCAGCCGTACAGTTCTTTAATCCCATTGGACGGATACCAAGTCGCTTGAACAGAGCAGCGTCCTTTGTGTCTTCCGGGTTATCTGCTGTGAGCAAGGTTTCACCTTTAAAGATGGAGTTTGCCCCAGCAAAGAAACACATTGCCTGCGTTTCATCGGACATTTCAGTTCGGCCAGCTGACAGGCGCACATGAGACTTTGGCATCATGATGCGCGCAACGGCGATGAGACGAACGAAGTCAATAGGATCAACTGGTGCAGCATCCTGAAGCGGTGTGCCTTCAATTGGAATAAGCATATTGATCGGGACACTGTCCGGGTGCGCTTCCAGCGTTGCAAGAGACACCAGCATGTCGAGGCGATCCATATCCTCTTCGCCCATGCCGACAATGCCGCCGGAGCAGACCTTGATGCCGGATTCTTTTACCAGATTGAGGGTATCGATACGGTCGGAGAATTTACGGGTCGTGATGACTTCGCTGTAGTATCGCTCAGAGGTATCAATGTTGTGGTTGTAATAGTCCAACCCAGCATCTTTCAGACGCAGGATTTGCTCTGGGGTCAGCATGCCAAGGGTCATGCAGCTTTCCATACCGAGCTCTTTGACACCTTCCACCATCATCTCAATGGCGCGCATGTCGCGATCTTTCGGAGAGCGCCAAGCTGCGCCCATGCAATATCGGGTTGCGCCGCCTTCCTTTGCTTTTTTTCGCTTCAGCAAGAACGCGCTGAACTTCAAGAAGCTTGGAAGCTGGAAGGTCTGCATTATTGCGGGCAGACTGACTGCAATAGGCACAATCTTCCGGGCAGCCACCTGTCTTGATGCTTAAAAGCTGGCTCTGCTGGACCTCATTGGGGTCAAAATGCTCGCGATGAATGCACTGAGCTTTAAACAGCAGGTCATTAAATGGGAGGTTGTAAAGAGCTTCAGCCTCTTCACGCGTCCAGTTAGTACGGATTTCAGATGAATTTGGCACGCTGTTCAACTCGTTGTTTTCCCTCAAGGCGTGTTTTGCCGTCAAGTACAGCAAAAATGTGACATGCACAATGCTCTCTTAGGGGAAACGCTAAAATTAACATTATTTGAGCATGCCCAAACATTGGGGATGAGGTCATTTTGAGGATGCACGGGGAACAGAAGTGTAAAACCTAGTGTAAAACCGTCAAAAACGAAACCGCTTGACTAGCCCTAACCCATTGAAAATAATGGCGATCCCTGCAGGATTCGAACCTGCGACCGTCGGCTTAGAAGGCCGGTGCTCTATCCAGCTGAGCTAAGGGACCGCTTTGGCTCGGGGCGATCAGCTCGCCCCTTGCGTGGGATGTTTCATAAGGCGATTAGAGAATAATCTCAATGCCGAAACTTAATGTGTCCACGGAGATAATCTGTCAAAACGGAAATTATCTGAATACGATGCGCGGTGGTACTTGCGCTTGCTCTCTTCGTCGACGCGGAATTGCATGTTATTGCGCTCTGCGTAGGCCACTGCTTCTTCCTTGGTGGAAAACTTCAGTCGCACCTGCTGCGTCATATCACCGGAAGAGGTGTAGCCCATAAGCGGGTCGATTGATTTGGGAGACTGCGGATCGAACTCCAGCACCCAGTTTTTTTTGTATTGCGGGTTCCGGACTGCATTGCAGTTTTGGCTGGGTTGTAAATGCGAGCGACCATGTAACCTCTCTTTTCGCACCAGATTACTAAAACGCGTTTTCCAATGCTATATACCAGTTTTTCTTTTTCTTCTCCAATTATGCCATTGGTGTCAATGCGCTTGGTAAAGCTATACCGGCTTCTCTTAGAAAAGAACTATAGATGCACTGATTGCGGCGATATGTGCAATATTTGCGTTTTCAATTCTAGTATTACCGATAGGTACGTGCAGCAATTTTAAATGAAGAAACTGCGAAGATTGCGTGATATTTCTGTGACTAGTTACTTTACCAAAGTTTATAGACATTTTTAACTTGAAATATACGAGAGAGAAAACTAGGTTGCCGGCGAACTGGGCAGTCATCGGTAACATTATCGTATGAGGATAGCTTCAACACACGAAGTTCCTCGCGTTTTTTTGCCGGGGTCTGCTTAATTGATGGCTGCACTGCCACATTTAACTGTGCACGCCCCTCCCCGATTCTTATGATAACGGGAGGCTCCGGTTTGTAGTCACGTGCTACGACTGCAGCCGGGTGCATGAAAATCTACGCGAAGAAGACGCGGCGAAAAAAAAGTATACAGCATGTCTAACCTTAGAAAAAAAGCCAACTCTAGATAAAGACTTAGATAAGTTCTCCAGGCTAGAGCTGGCCGGCAATACGATGGCACGCCCATTGATTGCTCCTGCGGTCGCATTTGTTTTTCTAATGTTCGCTATGGCGATGGCGGGTTTTTACGTCTCCGACCATCCTAACGCTATTATCATTGTTGCTGCAGCGGGTATCGGCGCTTATTTGGCGATCAATATCGGCGCAAATGATGTAGCAAACAATGTGGGCCCTTCTGTTGGCTCAAAAGCTCTTACAATTGGCGGCGCTTGCTACTTGCAGCCGTTTTTGAAAGTGCTGGCGCTTTGATTGCCGGTGGTGACGTTGTTTCAACGGTCTCCAAGGGCATTATCGATGCAACACAGGTTGCTGACTACACTGACTTTGTGAAGCTGATGCTTGCAGCGCTGATTTCAGCAGCGGTCTGGCTGAACCTTGCAACCTGGATTGGCGCACCTGTTTCCACCACACACTCTGTTGTTGGCGGAGTTATGGGTGGCGGTATCGCTGCTGCCGGTTTTGCTTCTGTAAGCTGGGGCACAATGTCCGGCATTGCTGCAAGCTGGGTTATCTCGCCGGTCCTTGGCGGTATTATTGCCGCACTCTTCCTTGCTTTCATCAAATCCTTCATCATTTACCAGCAAGATAAGATTGCCGCCGCTCGTCGCTGGGTACCACTGCTTATTGCGATCATGGCAGGTACATTTGCCACCTACCTGGCAATGAAGGGCCTGAAGAAGCTCGTAAAGATCGAGATCGAGATGGCGCTCCTTCTTGGCGCTATTGCGTTTATTGCAACGCTGGCTATCTGCCGCCCACTGATCCGCAAGCAGTCTGAAGGCATGGAGAACCGGAACCAGTCTCTGCGCACACTGTTCCGCTGGCCTCTGATTTTCTCTGCTGCGCTGCTTTCTTTTGCGCATGGTGCAAACGACGTTGCAAACGCGATTGGCCCACTTGCTGCGATCGTGCATACCGTGCAGGAAGGCGGCATTGCGAGTGCTGTAACCATTCCTCTGTGGGTTATGCTGATTGGTGCGTTTGGTATTTCCTTTGGCCTGATGCTGTTTGGTCCAAAGCTAATCCGCATGGTTGGTGAGAAGATCACCAAGCTGAACCCGATGCGCGCCTACTGCGTGTCCTTGTCCGCAGCGATCACCGTAATCTTTGCAAGTTGGTTAGGCCTTCCGGTGAGCTCCACGCACATTGCTGTTGGCGCAATCTTTGGCGTTGGCTTCTTCCGTGAGTGGTACACCATGAAGTCCAAGCGCCGGATCGCTTTCGTGAAAGAAAGCACCGGCATGGAGAACTTCAAGCAGAGCCGCGTGAAAGAAGACGACAAGCGCCGTATGCTGGTTCGCCGGTCACACTTCATGACAATCATTGCTGCCTGGGTCATTACCGTGCCAGCGGCTGCGTTGCTGTCAGCTGCTCTGTACTTCGTGCTAGATCTCTTCGTGATGTAGACACGCAGCAGCCTAATAAGACTTGAGAAGCCCGGAGGTTATCGCCTTCGGGCTTTTTTTCTTGCGTGGGCTGGCTTGGAAAGCGGGAATACAGTCCGGGGCTTATGGCTGTGTGCGAAGGGTTTCTGATCGCCCCTGCATAAAACTGATAGGGGCACTTCACACAAGCAACAGACGAGCATGGCGGCACCCGTGTTTGTTGCAATGATCAATTCAGCCGACAAGGTATCACTCAATTAGTGGAGGTTGCGCTAGATCCCTGATCAAGTCAGGGATGACCGCGGGAAGCGAGCCAAACCAAACCAACAAGAACCTCAACGACGTCATGCCGCACAAGCGCGGCGCGATGCGGTATCCAGAGCCAGAAATACAGGCATTAGAGCGTATTCCCGAAAAGTGGGTCCGGTTTTCGGAGAAGAATACGCGTGAAAATAAACGCTAAGAGCTTACTGCGTGAATTCATATGAACGCAATATGCTCTAGGAACACAGCGCGTATCGCTGGGTGAGCTTTGAAGTGACTTCGGAAATGGTCGCTTTTGGAGGTCCGCGGTGGATTCTAGGCTGGATTGAAGATGAATTTGTCAAAAGAGAGCCGAGTTAACATCTGCTAATTCAGTGGGAGGAGGCAGGGGCGCTCTTGCGTACTCTTCAGCGGAGCCTGAGCAAGCCGCAGCAATGACACAGAGACACGCAATAATACGCTTGGACTGGCTATTTCTTTGAAGAAGTGCAGATTTTTGAAGGGAGGAGAAGATGGTCGGAGCAGCAGGATTCGAACCTGCGACCCTCTGGTCCCAAACCAGATGCGCTACCAGGCTGCGCTATGCTCCGATCTCATCAACGTGACGCCCTGCGGCGTCTTGTTGAGGCAGGTATATAGGCAGAGTTTTAAAGCTTGGCAAGCACGTTTTCTAGTTTTTCCCAAATCATGAGGGAAAAATCCCAAACTGCCTAGCGTTGTTGAAAACTCTGAGATTTCAGAGACTTAAAGAGAGCGCATAAGAAAAGAAAAAAATTTTAGGTTTTCTGGGAAATGCAACTGTCAAACGAGCGGCAACACCCCCTCGCCCAACTCAGCGCACTGTTCGTGGCGTAGTCAGTTGTTGTCAGGCAGAAGCCTACACTTGAACATGGCTATTGAAGCGACGCTGTTCTGATGAGTGATGGTGGAAAATCAAGTAGTCAATTGAGGGAGGAGCGGAAGGACTGGATTACTGGCTGGAAGCAACAACGAGGCCGCGCTTGGATAGCCATTCATCAGCCCAATTAGCGGACTTGCGGCGTTCCTTTTCCGTGGCAAGGGAGAAAGCTTTTTCGTGAAGGGCAACAATCCAGGCGTTGCTCTCACTGCCAGCAACCTGTCGGCGTGCCAGCGTCATCCATTTCAAACCCGTCATGCGGGCAGCTGTCATTTCCTTTGTAAAAAAAAGAGCAGCTCACCAAATTTGGCCTGTGCGCCTACATGCCCTTTGACAGCGGCCAGTTTCAACCAGCGGGCTGCGAGGCGGCGATCAAAATCGGGCAGTCTGTTGTCCAGATACATAAGGCCAAGATTATACTGCGCATCGGCGTCACCAAAATAGGAGGCCGCATACGTAAAGACTTCATGTGCCTTGTGGGGGTTTTGCTTTACCGGAGTGTCGCTAATCCCTGTTAGGAAGTAGCGACCAATCTCAACCAGAGCACTTGCAACAAACGGTGCTGAGTGGGCTTCCGGACCATCGGCGGAGTATTCGCGGACGACTTGAGAGAAGTACCGGAACGCCCGAAGATCGTCTTCTGGCACTCCATCACCTTGAGAGTACATTCTGCCCAGCTTCCAGCGGCCATGGCCTGCCCGTTTTCTGCAGCGTAGCGTAATGGAGAAAGCGCTTTGTCTTTTTCGCCGGAATAATAAGCGCGGGCCCCTTCTTTCAAAGCTTGTTGAGGCGTGACTTTTGCCATTTGATTGACGGCAGCGACTGCGCTCGTGCCTTTGTTGGCATCCAGTGCCTGCGCATTCCCGACTGCAAAAAAAGGTAAGAACCGAGGCACAGCCCAGACTTGCAATGAGACGCGTGAACGCACCGCTGTGCGTTACAATACCATCCATAAACAAAGCATTTTTCAAAGTGCCTCACTTGACCGTTGTCGAAGGACGAACGGTTCTGACTTCTTAATCAATTCATGCCAACGCTATGGTTTCAGGCTATGAAAGAGAAAAATGTCAATTTTGTTTCCAAAGAAGACGTTTCTTCAAATTGTCACAAATGATCTTACAAATGCCTAGCTTTTTGCCCGACCAACAAAAACCTTACACAGTTCGGCCAGTTTCAAACATAGACAAGGCAAACTATCCAATTTCCCAGAGGCGAACCAGTGTCAGTTTCCACGATCCTGGCCAGCGCCAATTGTTGTTGCACGCTCGCAACAATCTGCAGCACATGACGCTACTGGCATGTGTATGTCCGGTGTACAGTTTTCACCACAGGCTCTGAGGTAATCAGAAATGCCATTTGTAATTTCGCCGCGAATGGCGCATATGGCTTCAGATCCCTACTTTTGGTGGGACACGGCACATTCCGGTAAGCGAAAAAGCGTATATCTGGCGCTTACCCACAAGGAACAAGAGTAGAACTCCGGCAGATCTTTGCCCTTTTCTCTCACTCCTGCAAAACTGCCGATTGATTCGAGACTATTTGACCGCAAGACCAAAGAGGTATGATGAGCACGCCTGATGATCTGTTTGCAGATGTTTCTAAAAGCATGGATGAGCTGACGTCCTCTTCTGGCGGCACTGGGAAGAAACAAGCACCAGTAGCAAGTGCACCGACCTCACCTGCAAAACCCTCTTCCGCTGGACGCACAGCTCCTACTGGAGGCGAAGCAGAGTATACCGCTGCCGACATTGAGGTGCTGGAAGGTCTGGAGCCAGTTCGCCGCCGTCCGGGTATGTATATTGGCGGTACGGATGAAAAGGCGCTGCACCATCTGTTTGCTGAAGTGATCGACAACTCCATGGATGAGGCCGTTGCAGGCCACGCCAGTTGGATTGATGTCTCGCTCGGCGATGACGGGTTCCTGACCATTACGGATAACGGGCGCGGTATTCCGATTGATCCGCACCCAAAATACAAAGACAAGTCCGCTCTGGAAGTCATTATGACGACGCTGCACGCTGGCGGTAAGTTTGACAGCAAGGTCTATGAGACCTCTGGCGGCCTGCATGGTGTGGGTATTTCCGTTGTTAATGCGCTCTCTGAAGAGCTGGTGGTTGAGGTTGCACGAAATCGCAAGCTCTATCGCCAAACCTTCCGACGCGGCCTTGCTGATGGCGGCCTTGAGCTGGTTGGTGACATTCATAACCGCCGCGGCACCATGGTACGCTTCAAGCCTGATGCGCAGATCTTTGGCAAGTCGCTAAAGTTCAAGCCTGCCCGATTGATGAAGATGGCGCGTTCCAAGGCGTATTTGTTCGGCGGTGTTGAGATTCGCTGGCGCTGCGCCAAGTCTCTTGCAGATGAAGCCAATGGTATTCCTGAAAGTGCGACTTTCCACTTCCCTGGTGGCCTTAAGGATTATCTGGAAGAAGCGCTCGGCAAAGAGCGCCGTGTGACGGATGAGCTCTTTGCTGGCCGGACGCAGGCAACTGGTAAGCACGGGTCTGTGGAATGGGCCGTTGCCTGGTTTGCTGGCGATGGCTTTGTCAATTCTTACTGTAACACCGTTCCAACGCCAGAAGGCGGTACGCACGAGACCGGTCTGCGGTATGCATTGCTGCGCGGCCTGAAGGCTTATGGCGAGCTGATTGGCAACAAGAAGGCCTCCATTATTACCGGTGATGACGTACTAACATCAGCAGCTGGCATGCTTTCTGTTTTCGTTCGCGAGCCGGAGTTTGTTGGGCAGACCAAAGACAAGCTGGCGACCAACGAAGCGACACGCATTGCTGAAAATGCGGTTCGGGATGCATTTGACCATTGGCTGACGGCCTCACCTAACCAAGCCAACAAGCTGCTTGATTGGGTGATCGACCGGCTGAAGAGCGCTTAAAGCGGCGTCAGGATAAAGACGTTGCACGCAAGACTGCGGTGCGCCGCCTGCGCCTGCCGGGCAAACTTGCCGATTGCTCAACCAGCAAATCCGAAGGCACTGAATTGTTCATCGTGGAGGGCGATTCTGCGGGTGGCTCTGCCAAACAGGCGCGGAACCGGTCTACACAGGCTGTGTTGCCTTTGCGCGGCAAGATCCTGAATGTGGCCAATGCGGGCCGGGATAAGCTGGTGGCGAACCAGCTGCTTTCTGATCTCATTCAGGCGCTGGGGTGCGGTACGCGCTCCAACTACAGCGATAAGGAACTGCGCTACGAACGCATTGTGATCATGACGGATGCGGATGTGGATGGCGCACACATTGCAGCGCTGCTCATCACCTTCTTTTATAAAGAGATGCCGGATCTGATCAATAATGGTCACCTTTACCTTGCCGTTCCGCCACTTTACCGGATTAGTCAGGGTGGTAAGACGCTTTATGCCCGTGATGATGCACACCGCGAGGAACTCCTGAGAACCAGCTTTAAAAAGAACGGCAAGATTGAAATTGGCCGCTTCAAAGGGCTGGGTGAAATGCTTCCAGCTCAGCTGAAAGAGACCACGATGGATCCAAAACGTCGTACATTACTCCAAGTGATTATTAGTGAGGATGACGTTATTGAGACACGCAATGCGGTTGAGCAGTTGATGGGTAATAAACCTGAGGCTCGCTTCAACTTCATTCAGGAGCGTGCGGAGTTCGCCACTGATCTAGATATTTAAAAGACCCTTAATTGCGAATAGTTGCTGATTTCTGCGTTGGTTAGAACTCAGCAACCTCGGCATAACTTGAAGGAATATATCGGTTATGTCGCAGAATTCATTGACAACGCTGCTTAGAAATGTAGTGTTCCGCCAAACTGGTTGGAGAACCCTGTAGTTCATACGGATTCCAGCTTCTCTCCACAATTATTGTAAAGAACATGCCATATGTCGTTTTCCACTCTCGGACTTAGTGAGAAAGTTCTCTCCGCTGTAGAAGCCTCTGGTTATACAGAGCCGACTGCCATTCAGGCAGGCGCCATCCCTTACGTTCTCGAGCGTAGAGATGTCCTCGGAATTGCTCAAACTGGGACCGGGAAAACGGCCAGCTTTACGCTGCCGATGATCACTCTTCTGGAAAAAGGCCGTGCGCGCGCCCGGATGCCAAGAACACTTATTCTTGAGCCGACACGTGAGCTGGCTGCGCAGGTTGAGGACAACTTCAACCGCTATGGTGTCAATCACAAGTTGAACGTGGCACTGCTCATCGGTGGTGTTTCTTTTGCCGACCAGGACCGTAAGCTTGAGCGCGGTGCCGATGTTCTGATTGCAACGCCGGGCCGCTTGCTCGACCATTTCGAGCGCGGCAAGTTGCTGCTTCAGGGTGTCGATATTCTTGTTATCGATGAAGCTGATCGGATGCTGGATATGGCTTCATTCCTGATATCGAGCGCATCTGCAAGCTGATCCCCTTCACACGCCAGACACTGTTCTTCTCTGCAACAATGCCGGCCGAAATTCAGCGATTGACCGATACATTTTTGCAGAACCCGGCAAGAGTGGAAGTGGCAAAGGCGTCTATGACTGCTGATACCGTGACGCAGTGTATCGTGGCCTCAGACTCAGAAGACTATGATAAGCGCGCCAAACTACGCGAGCTGATCGAAGGCGCTGAGGATCTACAGAACGCGATTGTGTTCTGTAACCGTAAACGTGATGTGGCCACTCTGTTCCGCTCTCTTGTAAGGCATGAGTTTTCTGTTGGCGCGTTGCATGGTGACATGGATCAGCGCTCTCGTATGGCCATGCTGGACAACTTTAAAAAGGGAAACATCAAGGTTCTTGTTGCCAGTGATGTTGCCGCGCGTGGTCTGGACATTCCAAGCGTAAGTCACGTATTTAACTTTGACCTTCCAATTCACGCAGAAGATTACGTGCACCGGATTGGACGTACTGGACGTGCCGGTCGCGCCGGCACTGCTATCTCCCTTGTGACAGGTAAGGACGAAAAAGCATTGCAAGCGATCAACGAGACGATTGGCAAGGAACTGGAGTGCTGGTGAGCCGCTTGACTTCTCTCTGGCTGCTGAAGAGAAAAAAATCTCGTCGCCGTTCTTCGCGTACGTCAAAAGACAAAGGTCGTTCTCGCAAGCCTAAGGCTGAAGTGCAGGAAGCAGCAGCTCCAGTGGAAGCTGAAACTGTGCCAGCTGGTCTTGAGGAGCAACCTGAAGTTCCAGCGCTTGCAGAACGTCGTCCACACCCTCGCACCCGCGGTACTCGTCGGGCTACGCCGCCTAAAGATGAAGCAATTTTCCGCAACTCAAGCCACATCCCAGCCTTCCTGCTGAGGCAACACGGTCTAAAGCACAAAGCCGATAGCCAATTTACCAAGGTTAACCACTGGTTAGGTATATCCCATTAAATAAGCTTAAGTTAAATTAGCTTACTATAGATGGGATAGCCTATCTGCGGCGCGGTGATGCAATCATGAGTCAAGAAGACGAGTTCAAGCGTACCATAGTTTATGCAGACAGTGCGCTGGGTTACATCAAGACAAATAGTCTACCAGCGTTTCCGCGTAACTATGAGTTGTGGTATTCGTATGCCTCTGGGTTTAACCGCTCTCTGAACCGGACCATCAATAAGATTCTTGCCCGTGATGGTAAAATCTCTCCCATCGAGACGCAGAAGATCTACAATCGCTTTTTGTCCCCCAACCGTTTAGGCGAACGGATTGATGAGGTTGGCGATAAGATATCCAAGGAAGTTCGGGAGCTGATTTCCGCACTTGATAAAGGTGCGCTGCAAACCACAGAATATGCTGATGAGCTGACGCGCGCACTGGGCGCTCTTGAGAAGGTTACTGATCCGGCTCAACTTTCCAAACTTGTCGTCCACCTTGCGAAGCTAACCACCGAGACTGCCGAGAGTAATCAGGAGCTTCGTGAGCAGCTGGTTGATTCCCGTCAGCAGATTGGTGTTTTGCAGGAAGGTCTGGAAGCGATCCGTTATGAGTCTTTGACTGATGAACTGACGACCCTGAACAACCGTAAGCACTTCGATCAAAGCCTAATTCGGGCAGTCAATGAGGCTGATGAGAGCAACGATCCCCTCTCCTTACTGATTTCCGATATCGACCACTTCAAGCAGTTTAACGACAATTATGGCCACCAGACCGGAGATCAGGTTCTTCGTCTCGTAGCGCTTGCTGTGCAACAAAACGTCAAGAACAGCGATATTGCCTGTCGTTATGGTGGTGAAGAGTTTGGCATTATCCTGCCAAGAACGACTATTGAAGATGCCGAGGTAATTGCGGAGAAGATCCGTAAGAATGTGGTCGCCAAGGAGCTGGTGAAACGCTCCACAGGTGAGAATCTGGGCCGCATCACGATCTCGATCGGAATTTCCACATTCAGGCCGGGCGACAGTGCGGAAAGCATGGTGTCGCGCGCTGACCTTGCGCTTTACGCTGCCAAGAAAGCCGGTCGCAATCTGGTAAGGTCTGAGGAAGAAAGAAAAGTCCCCAGCGTAACGCAGGTTGCTTGAATTTCGCGACTACGTCTAAAAGAAAAATGAGTTTAGGACGGCAGGTGTAATTGTTGCCGTCTTTTTTTTGTCGGCTATCCAATGCGGATGACGCCTTTTCGTTTTGGTCAGTCTCCTCCAACTGACTGATCGCTTTTGCAATCCATTGTGTCAGCTGGCCTTCATCCTCTACCACATCCATCGGGACTGAATAGAAGTTGGTCGGGAAATACTCTCCAAAACACTGATGGATATACGGCAGTTGGCCGGTCAGCAGGAAGTCGGCAACATTGCCGGACCCGGCTTTGAGATAGAGAGACTTTTCGCGAACAAGCGCAAACATCTTGCCATTGGAATAGTAGCCGTGGCCTCCAAACATGGGACGGCAGCGAACTTTTTCCAGAAATAACGGTCGTTTTTCGGAAAGAAAAAAAATCGGATAAAGACATAAATAATCACCAAAACATATAAATATGCGAAAGCTTGCACCACTCTGCTTAAGACAAGCAGGAATTTTGCGTACTTCGCCCACTCACAGAACTGTGACGTGGTCATTGGAATGATTATACGTCGAGACCCATCTGCCAGAAATTGGCTTCAAGTCTAGTGGCTTCTCTGAATATTTTCGATAGTCTGGCGTAGCGGGCTTCTGTTGCGTAAAGCGTGCCCAGATCATCGATTTCTTTGACCGCGCTCCTTGCAAGCTCCTGATACTCATCGCTTGAGTATTCTTTGACCCACTCTGCATATGGATTGCTTGGCTCGAGGGCACCATGCTGCTGTGCCAGCTCCGAACCGATCTCGCCGTAGCCAATTGCACATGGCGCGAGTGCGACTTTCAGGTCGAGGATATCGCCTTTCATTGCGGTATCGAGCACGTAACGAGTGTAGGCAAGGTTGGCTGGTTCTTCCGGTGTTGCCACGATCTCAGCTTCGGAAAGGCCCCAACTCTCGCATAGGCGAATATGAAGGCTCATCTCCACTTCCAAAATGCCTTTGGCAGAGGAAAGGCACTTTCGCATCTGGGCGAGATCGGTGGATTTATACATGCCGAGCGCGTAGGCGCGGGCAAATTCGATCAGGAAGAGATAATCTTGGACCAGATACTTTTTAAAAGCTGCAATTGGCAGCGTTCCGCTTCCAAGCCCCTGAACAAACTCATGTTTGGTGTAGGAGTGCCATGTCTCAATATTATCGTTTTTCAATGATTCAAAAAGAGACATGGCCCCACCTATTATTCCCTAAGCCACTCTAAAATGAGTAGTTCTAGTTTTTCTGAGCAAACTTTGAAAGATCAGCTGGCAGCAGTTCTACGGATTCACCGCAGCCGCACGCAGACACTTCATTTGGATTCTTGAAGGTGAAACCAGAGCGAAATTTTGTGCTTTCAAAACCCATCTCGGTTCCGAGCAGATACAGCGTTGCTGCCGGATCGACAAAGACTTTTACGCCTTTATCTTCAACGACATCGTCACCAGCTTTTGCTTCGGTCACCAGACCCAGTTCGTATTCCATGCCCGCACAGCCGCCCGTCTTGATGGCGACGCGCAGTCCAATTGGATCTGCATCGCTTGCATTAAGCAGTGTGCGGATGTAATCAGCGGCTTCGTCCGTCAGCGAAAGTACCTGAAAACCTGAGGCCATTTTGCACCCTCCATGGGCACCTCAACACGGTCGAGGTGCCATACATTGTCAGCGCTATGCGAACCTTAGAGCGCGTTGCGTTCATCAGCATTCACGCATCGTGCTCTAACTTCCTTGTTGACGCGAATTCTTGTCGTTTGATTGAATGCAATCAAACGGAACGCGCTCTAGAAGAAGTTCAAGGCAACGCGAGCTTCGTCAGACATTCGGCTTGGATCCCATGGTGGATCAAAAGTCATGTCCACCTGAACCGCGCCAACACCTGGAACGGAACTTACTGCGTTTTCTACCCAGATCGGCATTTCACCAGCAACCGGGCAACCGGGGGCAGTCAATGTCATATCGATTTTGACCGCGCGATCATCTTCAATATCAACCTTGTAGATCAAGCCAAGCTCGTAGATATCGACCGGAATTTCCGGGTCAAATACGGTCTTCATCGCAGCAATGATATCAGCGGTCAAACGCTCCAGCTCTTCAGCGGGAATTGCGGAGCTTTGCTTGATTTCCGGAGTTGTCAAAGGTCCGTCAGAAAACTCGCTTGTTTGTGTGTTGTCTGTCATAGGTCCTAACCAAACATCATCTGCGCTTTACGCAAGGCTTCTACCAGGCGATCAACTTCTTCGTGGGTGTTGTACAGGCCAAAACTTGCACGGCATGTACTGGTCACTCCATAGCGCGCCAGCAAAGGTTGTGCACAATGCGTTCCTGCCCGAACTGCAACGCCCTCTCTGTCAATCACCATCGAGATATCATGGGCGTGTACCCCTTCAATCTCAAAGGAAAAAAATCGCCCCCTTATCCTTGGCATTACCAAAGATCTTGAGTGAATTGACTTCCTGTAAACGCTGCGCCGCATAATCACGTAGGGACGCTTCATGCAATGCGATATTTTCGCGCCCTAGACTCTCCATATAGTTAAGCGAGGCGCCCAATCCAATAGCCTGAACGATTGGCGGGGTGCCGGCTTCAAAGCGATGGGGAGCTTCGGCATAGGTGACGAGACATTCAGTCACGTCCTTGATCATCTCACCACCACCCTGGAATGGGCGCAGTTTGTTGAGAAGTTCTTTCTTGCCATAAAGCGCGCCGATGCCGCTTGGACCGTAGAGCTTATGCCCGGTTATCGCATAGAAATCACAGTCAATATCCTGAACATCGACAGGCATGTGCACTGCACCTTGCGAGCCATCAATCAGGACTTTTGCACCACGTTCGTGGGCAAGGCGTGTGACTTCCTTCACAGGAACCACAGTTCCGGTGACGTTGGACATCTGCGTGATTGCAACGATTTTGGTACGGTCTGTCAGAAGTTTCTCGAACTCATCCAACAAGAATGTTCCATCATCTGCAATCGGTGCCCACTTGATGACCGCGCCTTTGCGTTCCCGAAGGAAATTCCAAGGCACGATGTTCGAATGGTGCTCCAGAATGGAGATGACAATTTCATCACCTTCCTGGATTTCTTCTTCCAGACCATAGGCAACCAGGTTGATTGCCTCAGTGGTTGACTTGGTGAAGACCACTTCATCAACGCTTGGCGCATTCAGGAAGCGGCGCGTGATTTCGCGGGCCGCTTCAAAGTTTTCGGTGGCTGTGTTTGACAGGTAGTGTAAGCCACGGTGTACATTGGCATATTCTTGGGTATAGGCCTTGGTGATTGCATCAATCATTGCCGTCGGTTTTTGGGCCGACGCGCCATTATCCAGATAAACCAACGGCTTGCCATAGACCTTGGTGGAAAGGATCGGAAAATCTTTCCGAACCTTCTCAACGTCGTATGGAGCTGTAAAAGCCGTGTTATCGACCTTGGTCATTCGCTCACCAAATCATCTGCATGAAGCCACTTGCGGGTCATTGCTTCCAGCAAGTCTACACACTGTTCCTCTTCAAATTCCTCAATGGCTTCAGAAAGGAATGCGAGAACGAGGATTTTGCGTGCCTGAGCTTCAGGAATACCGCGTGCCATGAGGTAGAACAGCAGGTCTTCGTCAATGTCGCCGGTGGTGGAGCCGTGGGCGCACTGAACGTCGTCTGCGAAGATTTCCAGCTCAGGTTTGGCATTGATTTCAGCAGTATCGCTCAGGAGAAGCGTTTTGATCATCATCTGACCATCGGTCTTCTGAGCCGCCTGTTTCACAATGATCTTGCCTTGGAAGACTGAGCGGGCTTTGTCGTCGACGACGGCTCGGTAGTATTCGCGGCTTTCACATCCTGGAACGGCATGGTTCACAAACAGTGTGATATCAGCATGTTGGCTGTCTTTGAGCAGGGATGTTCCGCGCAGACCTGCGTGGGTGCCCTCGCCTTTGAACTCGAGGAAGAGCTGTGCGCGGGACAGGGCCGAACCTTCGTTGTAGATGAAGTGCTGGAAGTTTGTTTCCGCACCCAGCACAACGCTAAGCGTTTCAATATGCTGAGCTTTTGGGCTTTCCACCTGCAACTTCAGCCAGTGCACATCTGCCTTATCACCAACTTTGACCTCTGTGAGGGCGTTGGATTGATAAGCGGCATTTGCATCACCTTCGAAGCTTTCGATGATGAGCGCTTTTGCGTTATCACCAATCTCGACGGAGGTTCCAGTATAAGAACTGATGTCGGAACCGTCGGTGTAACGAACGATCTCGATTGGCAGCCCGATCTTTGCATTTGCAGCGATCTTGATGCTGATGCCACCCTGAACCAGAGCCTGATTGAGGGACGCCATAGCATCGTCAGTGCCGAGCTGAGCTTCCAGAACACCACTGGTTTCAGCTACGGACAGACCTGCAACTTCCTGATTTGAAGACAGTTCTGGCGCATAGCGACCGTTAACGATAGCGATGCGGTAGGTCTTCAGATCACCTGCTCCGTTCAAAGCCTCGGCTTTGGGAGTGGTTTTGGAAGCCAATGCAAATGCATCGTTCATCTTGGAGCGCAGATCAGTATAGTGCCACTCCTCAACGCGGCGATGCGGGATACCCTTCGCTTTGAAAGCGTCCCACGCCTGTTTGCGTTGATTTGCGTTTTTTTTGCGTTGTTTGCGCGAAAATTGCGTCGAACTGAGCGTTCAGGCTCTGCTCTGCGTTAGTCTCTTGAATCTTTGCCGGAGCATTCATCGGTCACCCTCCAGCTCAAGCTGCTTCTTCATCGACGTAATCAGCGTAACCGTTTTTCTCCAGTTCAAGAGCAAGCTCTTTACCACCGGTTTTTACGATCTTGCCTTTGGACAGAACATGCACCACGTCCGGGACGATGTGATCGAGCAAACGCTGGTAGTGCGTGATAACGATCATGGAGCGGTCAGGAGAGCGAAGCTGGTTGACGCCTTCTGAAACAATACGCAGTGCATCGATGTCGAGACCGGAATCTGTTTCATCCAGAACGCACAGGCTTGGCTCAAGCAGAGACATCTGGAGGATTTCAGCGCGCTTCTTTTCACCGCCGGAGAAACCAACGTTGAGCGGACGCTTCAGCATGTCCGGCGTCACTTTCAGTTCCTTGGCTTTCTCACGCACAAGCTTCATGAAGTCAGGGGTGGAGATTTCGTCTTCACCGCGTGCTTTGCGCTGTGCGTTCAAAGCGGTCTTCAGGAAGGTCATGGTTGCAACACCCGGAATTTCGATCGGGTACTGGAACGCAAGGAACATACCGGCTGCTGCGCGTTCGTCTGCGCCAAGCTCTTCCCAGTCGACACCATTATAGGTGATGGAGCCCTCGGTGATCTCGTAGTCTTCCTTGCCTGCCAGAACATATGACAGGGTGGACTTACCAGATCCGTTTGGTCCCATGATCGCGTGGATCTCGCCAGGGCGTACGGTCAGATCAATTCCGCGAAGGATTTTGTTGCCATCAACTTCGGCGTGCAGGTTTTTAATCTCAAGCATCTATCGTTCTCGTCTTTTCAATTTTTCAATAGGTACGAGCAAACGCGAATGACCGCGTTTTAGCCCACACTTCCTTCAAGGCTGATCGAAATCAGTTTTTGTGCCTCAACTGCAAATTCCATTGGCAGTTGCTGGATTACGTCCCGGACAAAACCATTCACGATCAATGCGACAGCTTCTTCTTCATTCAGGCCACGGGCCTGGCAGTAGAACATCTGATCGTCAGAGATCTTGGAGGTTGTTGCTTCGTGCTCGAACACCGCTGAGGAGTTCTTGCTTTCGATGTATGGGACGGTGTGGGCACCGCACTTATCGCCAATGAGAAGCGAGTCACACTGGGTGAAGTTACGTGCGTTAGATGCCTTGCGATGCGCGGAAACCTGCCCGCGATAGGTGTTTTGAGAAACACCTGCTGAGATACCCTTGGAGATAATCCGGCTGGCCGTGTTCTTGCCCAGATGGATCATCTTGGTGCCACTGTCGATCTGCTGGTGACCATTGGAGATGGCGATGGAGTAGAACTCACCTTGTGAGTTGTCTCCGCGCAGAATGCAGCTCGGGTATTTCCACGTGATTGCAGATCCGGTCTCTACCTGTGTCCAGGAGATCTTGGAGTTCTTCTCGCGGCAATCGCCACGCTTGGTCACGAAGTTGTAAATACCACCCTTGCCTTCAGAGTCGCCTGGATACCAGTTCTGAACAGTGGAGTATTTGATTTGTGCATCTTCAAGTGCAACAAGCTCAACAACTGCGGCGTGCAGCTGGTTTTCGTCGCGCTGAGGTGCTGTACAGCCTTCCAGATAAGACACGTAAGAGCCTTTATCTGCAATGATCAGTGTGCGCTCGAACTGGCCGGTATTCTGCTCGTTGATGCGGAAGTACGTGGACAGCTCCATCGGACAACGAACACCGGGAGGTACGTACACGAACGAGCCGTCAGAAAATACTGCGGAGTTCAATGTTGCGTAGAAGTTGTCTGAGACTGGAACAACAGACCCAAGGTATTTCTGAACCAGCTCTGGATGCTCACGAATTGCTTCGGAGATCGGGCAGAAAATAACGCCTGCCTTGGCCAGTTCTTCCTTAAAGGTTGTTGCTACCGATACACTATCAAAAACAGCGTCAACTGCGACACGGTTTTCGGGTGCAACACCTGCCAAGATTTCCTGCTCGGACAAAGGAATGCCGAGTTTCTTGTAGGTCTCCAGAATTTCCGGATCCACCTCGTCAAGAGACTTCAGTCCCTCGCGCTTCTTAGGTGCTGCGTAATAGTGAAGGTCTTCAAAATCGATCTTCGGGTAATCAACTCGCGCCCATGTGGCTCTTCCATCGTTTTCCAACGACGGAACGCATCCAAACGCCAGTTGAGCATCCATTCCGGTTCTTCTTTTTTTTCGCCGAAATGTATGCAACGATATCTTCATTGAGCCCTTTGGGAGCAAGCTCACTTTCGATATCGGTTACGAAGCCATATTTATACTGATCGACGTCAATTTCCTTGACCTTGTCAATCGTTTCCTGGACTGCCGCCATGCTTTGTCTCCATACGCGGTTCAAAGCCGCATTGGGTACACTTATTGGACCTTTTGCCCTACTTAACAGATGCGCCGTTTCAACACAGTGCATCCTTATTTATACGAGGTTGTTGTCCTCGGTTATTTTTAAAACGGCGTTCACCCTTCTGTGTGGGCTTCATTCGTTTATATATTTTCGTCCAAGCACTTAAAAAGCGCTCGACATCGTCATCGTTGGTTGCCCAACCCAGACTGATCCGGATCGCGCCACGCGCCAATGATTCCGGTACACCCATTGCAAGAAGCACATGGGATGCGCCAACTTTGCCGGAAGAACAAGCGGATCCGGATGAAACGGCTACATCAAACAAGTCGAAGTTGATGAGCGCGGTTTCAGCTGAAATCCCCTCAACTGCGAAACACGTCGTGTTGCCAAGACGCGGAACATCTTCACCGAAGATGATCGCCTCGGGAGAGGCCTGTTTCAGCCTCTCTTCCATGTGGTCTCGCAGGCGCGAAATCCTAGCACGCTCTGCAGGGTCGATTGATTGCGCTGCCGCAACCGCAAACCCTGCAATGCCTGCTGTATTCTCTGTTCCGGCTCTTCTCCACGATTCTTGTCCGCCACCTGTGAGCAGCGGAATGGGGCGAAAGTCGCCTTTGCCGAGGATGAGAGCGCCAACCCCTTGAGGACCTCCGATTTTGTGGGAGGAGATCGACATGGAGTTACAGCCTATCATGGCCATGGAAACTGGCTCTTTGCCTGCCATCTGGACGCCGTCCACATGGAAGATATGACCCAATTCCTCAGTGAGTACGCCAATTTCGCGCAGAGGCTGCAAAACACCGGTCTCACTGTTGGCAGCCATGACGGATACCAAAACTGTTTCATCTTTACCCAGTTGCCCAAGCATCACGCGCAGTTCGTCGACCATGACGCGGCCCGCTTCATCAACGGGAATGCTCTGTACGTTCTGGGGTGCAAATCGACCACCGGCAATAACGGAGGGGTGTTCGATTGCGCTCACAAAAACCTGGGTTAAAATATAGGGCTCGCCGTTCTTCAGCCACGTCGCGACAACGCCGTTACGTTTGCTTCTGACGCGCCACTTGTAAAAATGACGTTTGCCGGAATTCCATCAACCAGTTCTGCAATTTTGTGCCTTGCATCTTCGATAATGGCTCGGGCTCGGCGTCCACTGGCATGAATAGAGGACGCATTACCAGCTGCCTTATAGGCTTCCTGAAGCGCTAAAAGAGATTCTTCCTCAGCGGAGCGCTGGCGTTATAGTCTAAATATGTCAGTTCGCGGTTTATTGTCATAGTTTAACACAGAAAATGGGGTTCTTTAATGCCCTAATTGGGTCTTCACAGAAATGGAAACCTTGATATTTTCCACGGTGCTTACGATAAGGGATAGAGAGTTCCCTTTGAGTTCTTTGAGGTCTATAACGTGAGTGCGCCGAGTTGGATATACCTTTCTCCTATCGAGGTCGATTTTCGGTGTAGCCCTTGAGATTCATCGTAGAATAATTCTAAACTGGTTCTAGTAAACTTGCATCTTATAGTCAAGTTTAATCGATAACAATCCGGTGTACTAGAAAAACTGGCGGCCATTTGCTGCCAACCAAAACAAGAGGATTTTGCAGTATATGCCTGAGGTGATCTTCAATGGCCCTGCAGGGCGGCTAGAAGGCCGTTTCCATCCAGCTAAAAAAACGCAACGCTCCAATTGCATTGGTTTTGCATCTGCACCCGCAGTTTGGCGGTACGATGAACAATCAGATCATCTACCAGATGTATTACATGTTTGCGAAACGCGGCTTTGCCGTTCTGCGCTTCAACTTCCGCGGTGTCGGTCGTTCACAAGGCCAGTTCGATCACGGGCAAGGTGAGCTGTCTGACGCAGCGGCGGCGCTGGATTGGGTACAGACTGTACATCCTGATGCACGCGCATGCTGGATTGCAGGTTTCTCGTTTGGTGCGTGGATCGGTATGCAGCTTTTGATGCGTCGTCCGGAAGTGGAAGGCTTTATCTCTATTGCGCCACCAGCAAACCTTCATGACTTTTCATTCCTTGCCCCCTGCCCGTCTTCTGGGCTGATCATTCATGGCGAGGAAGACAAGGTTGTTCCGCAAAAGGACGTTCAGACACTGGTTGATAAGCTGAAGACCCAAAAGGGTATCATCATCGACCATCAGGAAATGCCTGGTGCGAACCACTTCTTTGAAAATCATGTGGATGGTCTGATTGACAACTGCGCCGGCTATCTGGATCGCCGTCTCGGCTTGATCGGGGAAGACGCGGTTTAATCACCACAGACTTCTTTGCATAAGAAAAAGCCCGGTCGGTTGACCGGGCTTTTTTTGTGTCTAAACTTTAATTCTTGGCGACCGACTTATTCGCCGGGTGTCCAGGCATGGTAGTCTCCTGTCACTTCCGGACGTTTTTCCGGGGTCAGGATGGAGCCTTTTGGACGGTAGGCGTATGGTGTGCCTGTCCGGTTTGGAGCGTGGGCGATTTCCCAGTCATGCGGAACATAACCGCTCTCTGTAGGAGGCGTGTCTGTGCGGTAATGCATCCAGCCATGCCAGCCGGCAGGGATCTGGGAGGCTTCTGCAAGGTTTTTATAAATCACCCAGCGACGCTTGCCGCCACGCTCTTTATAGTACTTGTTGCCAAAATCATCGGTCCCGACGAATTCACCCTTTCTCCATGTGAAGAAGCGAGTGCCCCACGTGTCGTTGTTCCACCATGTGAAGAACGTCAGCAGAAGGTGTTTCATATGTCTGGCCTTTCCAGATCGCTGGCTTGTAAATTTTCTCGGAATATGACGAGTGTTTGGGGGCCTGTCCAGTCTTAGAGCCCCCTAGTTGCAACTATTCACCGGAACTCGCCTAAAATATCCTAGGGTCAGTTATTATTTTGACAATTCAGTACCGCATTTGCCTCTTCACTTTTGTTCACGGCGGCGCAGATACGGGTTTTGACCGAACTTGTCTGCGGATGAAACTCTGCCAATTTCCAGATCTTTAAGGGAAAGCGGCTCGTTTTCGTCCGTTTCAAGCGCTGGTCTGGTGATTTTACCGGATTTTGGCCGCGCAGAAGATTCGGGGCGCGGTATGATGCCGTCGCGCTTCTGGTACTCACGCGCTTTGTTCAGCGTGGCAAACTTGGCCTCGTTCTGCTCCAGCCGTTTTGCGGTGCCATCAATGATAAAGCCACCGCCACGATTGCGGACGAACTGGCGCCGATCCTTGCAGATTGATTCTAAGGACTTCTTCAAGGAGGCCGAGGAAATGGGCGTCACGAGCAGGTGGTGCGCCCCTGCTTCCATTGCACGGGTCACCAGTGCGCGGGTGCCATAGGCGGTAATGAAGACGAGCGGGACATTGATCAATTCCGGGATTCGCCCGGAGCGCATGAGCTTTAAAAGCTGGAAGCCGCTGACCGGTTTCATCTCCCACCCGGACAACACCATATCTGGTGGGTCCGAGATCAAATTTGGCAATGCTCCTTGGGGCTGTCATAGACACGAACGCGCCCCAGCTTCAGAGTACCCAAAATGCCCCGCAAGATAGCTTGGGTGGGTTTTGACTGTTCCACAAGAACCACATCTAGCTGAGAAATGTCCTTGCCGAAGGAGGTGTGATGCATATCTGCTCGCTACTTTAACCTAACCAGATGCTTAAGGTCTTTGGGAAACTATATAGGATCTATTGATATAACTGCTGAGTAAAATTGCGCAGGGTACACAGACTTTTTTTACCTGTTATTTTTTTTGTGATCCACTGAATAATTTTTCGCAAAATTACTCCCCAAAAAAAATGAGGTTGAGTTCGCTTTTTCGCTTGGCTTTGCGGAAATGGCGGGGTTCTGCTGCCTGCGCCCCTTTTTTTGGCAGATCAAAGGGTCCCCACAATCCACATAGATTACAATATTTGGTGTTCTGATCCCTCTTATACACACAAGCAGTGGACAGAACGCGCTTGACGATGCTTTCCGATTCAATCTAGTTTGAGGACGAAATCAAGACGTGTTCAGGATAGTGCGGCATCTGCCGGGAGTTCACCAAAATTTAAGTAGCTTCGAGTGCTAGGAGTTGGATTTAAATTCACTTCAAGCGGTCGCTTTTTTTTGCCAATTACGGTCTAAATATTGTGTTAATATATTATCGGCACACTAGATCTTGTGATAGCATCGATTTGCGCGCCACTTACCTGCGTTGACTTAGGATAAATACCAGATAGCGGAATAATCAGAACCGGCGGCGGAATTTTGGTTACATTCTTAGCTATCTGATCTCTTAAAACCGAGATGCACTGCGGTGGTCCAAACCGGGTGCGATAAGGGGCTGAATATGAGAATTGAACGGCGATATACTGCGGAAGGAAAATCCCCCTACGCAGATATTGAATTCTGTAATGCAACGAGCGAAATCCGTAACCCGGACGGCTCCGTTGTGTTTCGCCTCGAGAACATCCAGGTTCCAAAACAGTTCTCTCAGGTTGCCTCAGACATTCTTGCGCAAAAGTATTTTCGTAAGGCAGGCGTGCCCGCGAAACTGAAGGCTGTTGAAGAGAACACTGTTCCTTCCTGGCTGTGGCGCAAGGCACCGGATGACAAAGCCCTTTCCAAGATGGCCAAGGACAAGCGCTTCGGTTCCGAGATTGACAGCCGTCAGGTTTTTGATCGTCTGGCTGGTACATGGACGTACTGGGGCTGGAAAGGCGGCTACTTCGACAGTGAAGCAGATGCACAGGCGTTTTATGACGAACTGCGCTATATGCTCGCCACCCAGAAGGTTGCGCCGAATTCCCCTCAGTGGTTCAACACCGGTCTGCACTGGGCTTACGGCATTGATGGCCCAAGCCAAGGCCACCATTACGTTGACTTTGAAACCGGCAAACTGACCCGTTCTGCGACTGCCTACGAGCATCCGCAACCACATGCTTGCTTCATTCAGTCCGTTGATGATGATCTGGTGAATGAAAACGGCATCATGGACCTGTGGGTTCGTGAAGCGCGTTTGTTCAAATACGGCTCCGGCACCGGCACCAACTTCTCCTCCTTGCGTGCAAGCGGTGAGCGTCTGGCAGGCGGCGGCAAGTCCTCCGGCCTGATGAGCTCCTGAAGATCGGTGATCGTGCAGCGGGCGCGATCAAGTCCGGTGGTACCACACGCCGTGCGGCGAAGATGGTTGTGGTCGACATTGACCATCCGGATATCGAAGAATTTGTGACCTGGAAGGTGCATGAGGAACAGAAGGTTGCGGCGATTGTAACCGGTTCCAAGATCTGTCAGAAGCACCTGCAGGCGGTGATGAAGGCTTGCGTCAACTGCGAAGCAGCGGCGACGATTGCTTTGACCCGAAAAAGAACCCTGCCCTGAAGCGCGAAATGCGCGCTGCCAAAAAGGCCATGGTTCCTGATAACTACATCCAGCGTGTGGTTCAGTTCGCGCGTCAGGGCTACAAGACCATTGAGTTCCCAATCTACGACACGGACTGGGATTCTGAAGCTTACCTGACCGTTTCCGGCCAGAACTCCAACAACTCTGTTCGTGTGACTGATGGCTTCCTGAAAGCTGTAACGGCAGATGGTGACTGGGATCTGACTGGCCGTATTGACGGTCAAACCAAGAAAACCATTAAAGCTGCCGAGCTTTGGGAACAAATTGGTTACGCGGCATGGGCGTCTGCTGATCCGGGCCTCCAGTACCACACCACCATCAATGAATGGCACACCTGCCCGCAGGGCGGCGAAATCCGCGCATCCAACCCATGTTCTGAATACATGTTCCTGGATGACACGGCCTGTAACCTTGCTTCCCTGAACCTCCTGCAGTTCAGCAAGGAAGACCGCCAGTTCGATTTTGACAAGTTTGAGCATGCAACCCGCCTCTGGCAGATTGTGCTTGAGATCTCCGTCATGATGGCGCAGTTCCCGTCCAAGCAGATTGCACAGCTATCTTACGAATACCGCACCACAGGTCTGGGCTATGCCAACATCGGCGGCCTGCTGATGACCTCCGGTATTGCTTATGACAGTGACGAAGGCCGCGCTCTTTGTGGTGCCATCACCGCGATCATGACTGGTGTGTGTTATGCCACCTCAGCTGAAATGGCTGGTGAACTGGGTGCCTTCCCTCGCTATGAGGAAAACGCAAGTGACATGCTGCGGGTCATCCGCAACCATCGCCGTGCTGCTCACAGCGAGACCAGCGGTTACGAGAAACTCAGCACCCTGCCCGTTCCTCTGGATGCCTCCAACTGCCCACAAGTTGAGCTTGTTGAGCGTGCGCGTCTTGCCTGGGACAAGGCTCTGGAGCTTGGCGAGAAGCACGGTTACCGCAACGCGCAGACCACTGTGATCGCGCCAACCGGCACCATTGGTCTGGTGATGGACTGTGACACCACCGGTATTGAGCCTGACTTTGCGCTTGTGAAGTTCAAGAAGCTTGCTGGCGGCGGTTACTTCAAGATCATCAACCGTGCTGTACCTGACGCACTGCGTGCTCTGGGCTACTCTGAAGCGGAAATCGGCGAGATTGAAGCTTATGCTGTTGGTCACGGGTCCATTTCGCAGGCCCCTGCAATCAATGAAGCCAGCCTGCGGGCCAAAGGCTTTGATGATGCAGCGTTTGAAAAGCTTTCCGGTGCACTTGGTTCTGCGTTTGACATCAAGTTCGTAGTGAACCGCTGGACCTTGGTGATGAGCTACTGACAAGCAAGCTGGGCGTTTCTGCTGCACAGCTGGACGACATGGAATTTGACCTTCTGACCCACATGGGCTTCAGCAAGGCAGATATTGAAGCAGCAAACACCCATGTTTGTGGTGCTATGACACTTGAAGGTGCGCCGCACCTGAAGGAAGAGCACTACCCTGTGTTTGACTGTGCGAACCCATGCGGCCGCATTGGTAAGCGCTTCCTGTCTGTTAACAGCCACATCCAGATGATGGCAGCAGCACAGCCGTTCATCTCCGGTGCGATTTCCAAGACCATCAACATGGCAAACTCTGCAAGTGTTGAGGACTGTAAAGACGCTTACATGCTTTCCTGGAAGCTGGGCCTGAAGGCAAACGCGCTTTACCGTGACGGTTCCAAGCTGTCTCAGCCGCTGAATTCCCAGCTGCTGGAAGATGTAGACGACGAAGCTGAAGACACCATCGATGACATCCTCGCACAGCCACAGGCTGCGCGCGCTGAAGCTGTTGCCGAGCGGATTGTTGAGCGGATCGTCGAGCGGGCTGTTCGCAACCGTGAGCGGCTGCCTAACCGCCGTAAGGGCTACACTCAGAAGGCTTCCGTTGGTGGCCATAAAGTGTACCTGACAACTGGCGAATACGAGGATGGCCGTATCGGCGAGATCTTCATCGACATGCACAAAGAAGGCGCTGCCTTCCGCTCGTTGATGAACAACTTTGCTATCGCGATTTCTCTTGGCCTGCAGTACGGCGTGCCGCTTGAAGAATACGTAGATGCATTCACCTTCACCCGTTTTGAGCCTGCTGGCATGGTGATGGGCAATGATGCGATCAAGAATGCTACTTCCATTCTTGACTACATCTTCCGTGAGCTGGCTGTGTCTTATCTGGGCCGCAACGATCTGGCACACGTTCCGCCGGAAGCACTGGACAGCGCGACCTCTACCTCCCGTTCCTCTGCTGAAGGTCAGGGTGATGAAGGTGGTCCTGCAATCGTGTCTCACGGCCTTGTTCGTGGTCAGACCGAGAAGTTCCGTTTGGTTCCAGGTGGTGATCCGGCTGTACAGTTGGCAGGTGCGATCTCTGCTCAGTCTGATGCCATTGCAACTGCGTTCCAGCGCGGTGGTGATGCAACCGGTACTGTCGCAGTAGGTACTGCAACCCCTGCGGCTCAACCATCTGTTGCCAGTCAGGTCGCACAGGCCCGCATGAAGGCTATGAAGCGAAAGCTGCGCAGAGTGCGGCAACTTCACCATGGTGCGCAACGGCACCTGCCTGAAGTGCGACACCTGCGGCTCCACCAGCGGCTGTAGCTAACATCTTGGACCAGATGTTGATTACCCCCTGAGGGTGCGCTTTTAGGGGTATTTTTGACCCTAGATACCCCACATAATGCTCTGAAGCATTTCAGAGCCATTATTGGTTTAAAATTGTCATTTCAAGAAACATTGTTACGCAAAAGGCCATGCAGGCCCTTTAGATACCAAAATTGAAAAGAAGACACTTCGATGCGGGAGAAACAGGCTCTGACTGTCCAAACAAGCGGGGCCACTTCTATGGCTACATTAATTGAACAAGTCCACCCCGAAGAAATACACCAATGCTGGAACAGGTAATACAGCAAGCGTAATTGTCAGAAGAATATAAAAGTTAGAAAACAAGCGGCTTAATCCTGATAGAAAAAGGATCCCTCCTCCTCCACCTATCATACTGTTTCCCGGAATATTCAACAGCAAAGCAATTAATATATAGCGTCTGCTTATCACCCAGTTTCCTACCCAACTCGGCGCACTGGCTTGTAATAACACCAGGCGTTCTTGCGGTGCTAAACCCTGCATTGATTCCACAAAATCTGCGGTTTTTTTGCAGTCCAAGAGACTTCAGCAGGGTACTTTTTAGTCGTGAAGAAAACGCCAAACCAGTGAAGTAACTCGTTAGCAGGCCCAGAATAGTTGCAAGATATACAAACGGTGCAGCCGAACTACCTTGTGTCGTTAAAATTAGTATACCTACTTCTGCGCCCGGGAAGAAAGGTATCGCCAGCAATACTGCATATAAGATTAGAAGCAAAAGAATAGTTGAACCAAACACCATCCCCGCCTGTAGGGTCGGCTCCTCAACATAGACATCAAGCAAGATGGAAATAAAATAGTTGGTCAAAACAACTATTCCGATCAGCATTCCCCATCGCAAAAGTAGACTTAAGTACCTTGCTCTTTTCGAACGCATTCCCTGACGAAATTTACCAGCACTATTGGTTGTACCTTCACAAATCAGCTCTAAATAACTCATAGGACCTCTTAGATAAGCAAGCGATACTGCGCCGAAATAACACTAAAAGGCCATACACAGTGTCGAGAACATATTAGACACAATTATCCTGACGCAGGCCAAACGTAAAACGAGATATTGTCAATTCTGGTGTATGAGCATTTCCTTAAGAAGCTTATACATTGAGAGGCAGGAGCACGTTGCGTTCATCTACATTCACGCATCGGGCTCTAGGGCGCAGACTCATTACTTTTGATCCATACTCTCATCGCAACGAGTTTAACTGCGGCGAGGAAGTTAGCAGGATCTTTGTCGTAACGTGTAGCTATGCCCCTGTATTCCTTTATTTTTCCGAAGAACTGTTCGACGAGGTTGC
>BAXV01000045.1 GCA_001310715.1 Pseudovibrio sp. JCM 19062 | reverse complement strand
CACAAAGTGAGAGAACTTTAAAAAAGCTCTGTCTTCGAGCGGATGACCACTCGGGGTTGTGAAGACAACTATGGTACGCCCAAGGGGAATCGAACCCCTGTTTCCGCCGTGAAAGGGCGGCGTCCTAACCGCTAGACGATGGGCGCTCACCAAAGTGAGAAGACTTTTAAAAGTCCTGTCTTCAAGCAGATAACTGCTTGGTATCGCAATAGAAGCCTTTGGTACGCCCAAGGGGAATCGAACCCCTGTTTCCGCCGTGAAAGGGCGGCGTCCTAACCGCTAGACGATGGCGCCTAGGCTTCGCTCTCGCGATGGACGGGGGTATATTGGCTAATTCCGCCCTTGGCAAGCCCCCTCCTCAAAAGAAAAGGGGGTTTATCCACCTATCTCGCAACAAAATCTGTACGAGCGATTTGTCGTCCGGTAACAGGGTCAATATAGACCAGCGCCTGACCCGCACCTTCTCTGATCAAGACCACGAGAGTTCCGTCCATCTGGGTGACGGAAACAACCTGTGCTTCAGGGCCAATAGCAATGGTTGCAGCAATATTATCTGCGCTAACATTGGAATTATTGGCATTAATCTTATAGAAGATAGCCGCAAAGACAGCCAATAAGCCGAGCACCATGACAAGGCTTGACCCCATCAAAAGGCGACGCAGCTTCCCTTGAAGCCGCAAAGCTGCTGGATCAAGTTCGTCCTGTACAGTTTCATCGCTGTCATTATTAGGATCACGCATGAACGATAAATCTCCTGAGGCATCCAGCCACTCACAAACTCTATGATTGCCGACGAGCAACAACCAACAGTCATTGTGCCGGAACCAGAAGATACTGGTCGCCGTCTTGATGCTGTGCTTGCTGCGCATGTAGATGACTTCAGCCGCAACCGGCTTCAAGCCCTGATCCGGGCTGGTCAGGTTCAAATTGGCCAGCGCACGGTGTTGGAGCCTAAATATAGAGTCTCTGCCGGAGATACAATCACTCTTATTGTGCCTGAGCCAGAAGCTGCAGAACCCCAGCCGGAAGATATCCCGCTGACCATTGTTTATGAAGACGACGACCTCATTGTCATCGACAAACCGGCAGGCCTTGTTGTGCATCCGGGTGCAGGTAATCCAACCGGTACACTGGTCAACGCCTTGATCCATCACTGCGGCACTTCACTATCGGGCATCGGCGGCGTCAAACGCCCCGGCATCGTGCACCGCATTGATAAAGATACAACAGGCCTGCTTGTTGTTGCCAAAAACGACATGGCACATCAGGGCCTTGCCGCCCAGTTTGCAGACCACGGCAAAACCGGACCACTGGAACGCGCCTATAAAGCCCTTGTCTGGGGCGCTCCCACAGCCATCAAAGGCACGGTAGACGCCAACCTTGCCCGCTCAACAGCAAACCGCCAGAAGATCTCGGTCCTGAAAACAGGTGGACGCCATGCAATCACCCACTGGCAGGTTCAGGAGAGATTTGGTCCGCAAGATGAAGTCCCCGTCGCAAGCCTGATCGAATGCCGTCTGGAAACGGGCCGAACCCACCAGATTCGGGTGCACATGGCCCATATAGGAAATCCACTCATAGGTGATATGGATTACGGATCTGGTTTCAGAACGAAATATAATAAATTTCAGGAACCATTGAAAAGCCAGTTAGAGGTATTCAGGCGTCAGGCCCTTCATGCAGGTCTTCTGGCGTTTGCACACCCAAGAACGCAGGAATTCATGAAGTTTGAATCGGCCTTACCTGCTGATTTTGCTGGAATTCTTGAATCATTACGAAAAATTTAGGCCAAAAAAAATTACCAATCTGGTAGCGTTTTGGCCACAATGTTCCCATATAAAAGCTTCAGGTGCGCTTTATCTGAAGGCACCAGCGTGTTTGCCGAAAAGCCTGATCCTCCGATCAGGCGGGAACACTAAGCAAGGAGGGGTGCTTTATGGCCCGTAACCTACCAGCCCTCACGGGTGGAGAAGGCGGTCTAAGCCGCTATTTAGATGAAATCAGAAAATTCCCGATGCTTCAGCCGCAGGAAGAGTACATGCTCGCCAAGCGCTACCGGGAACATGACGAACCAAAAGCTGCCGAAAGGCTTGTAAATTCTCACCTGCGCCTCGTTGCTAAAATCGCAATGGGTTACCGCGGTTACGGCTTGCCACTGGGCGAAGTCATCTCCGAAGGTAACGTAGGTCTCATGCAGGCTGTAAAACGCTTTGAGCCGGACAAAGGCTTCCGTCTTGCAACCTATGCCATGTGGTGGATCAAGGCATCCATTCAGGAGTACATCCTGCGCACATGGTCCCTCGTGAAAATGGGTACCACTGCCAACCAGAAACGCCTGTTTTTCAACCTGCGCCGCGTCAAAGGCAAGATTCAGGCGTTTGAAGATGGTGATCTGCGTCCTGATCAGGTCGAGCAGATTGCTACAACGCTTGGCGTGACCGAAAAAGAAGTCGTTTCCATGAACCGCCGTCTTGGTGGTGACTCCTCTCTGAACGCGCCACTGCGCTCCAGCGAAGGTGAATCCAGCGAATGGCAGGATTGGCTCGTGGATGAATCCGAAAGCCAGGAAGCTATTCTGGCTGAAAAGGAAGAATACGACGTTCGCCGCGATATGCTGAAAAGTGCCATGAGCGTTCTGAACGAGCGTGAAACACGCATCTTCGAAGCACGCCGCCTTTCCGAGAATCCAATTACGCTGGAAGAGCTCTCAACCGAGTTTGGCGTCAGCCGCGAACGCGTGCGCCAGATTGAGGTTCGCGCTTTTGAGAAGGTTCAAAAGGCCGTTCAGGAAAGTGCAATGGCCATGGCTGGTCAGCAGGCAGGCGCATAAAACCCCGCTCCCCCACGGGGGATCGGGTTTCTGTTAGCAACAAACAGAGACAAACCTTAAAGCAGTTTGCCAGGTCCGGAGGCCTGCAAAAGGCTTTAAGACTCCCAGATGTGTAAAAGTTGAGATGAATTAATCTAAAATACAATTAATTTGTAGGAACATCCTTTTAAATAAACAGCCAAGCTTGTAGTACCCTCAAGCCTCTCCTAAGGTTAATTAATGAGGGGATGTTAGGTGAGTAGGGTCGCTTCCCCTCTTGGGGGGAAATGACATGTTCGGCTCTGGCTGGCTATCAAAGACCAACCGCGCGCTTGCTGCGGTCCTATCCTTTATACTCATAGCAATAGCTATACTCGTCCGCATCCTCTACCCACAGGCATTAGAGAATGTCGGATATTTAAGCCAAACAGCACTGCAATTGGCGTGGCCGAACACCACATCAGGTACACCAGTCTACACAATTTACCTCAGCCCTGAATCAGCAGATCCAGCGCAGGAGCCGGTCTATCAGCGTCTGCAGCTCGCGCAAACCCTTCAAAAGCTGGGGGAGTATAACCCCAAGCTCCTGATCATCGATGCTGACTTAAGAAAAGCTGATCTCGCCTCGCCTACTCTGCGAAGCCGGATCTATGACACGCTACAGCCCTCCTTAAGGGCAACCTACCCAAATCACGACCTCCTGCTGCAAACAATCATCTCACATTATCCGGTCATCCTGAACAGGCCGGCAACAGACGCTGCCACAAAAAAGCCTCCCCTTTCCAACTACTTAAGGTTCTCCCAAGCCACCGGATACCAGAGCGACGATCACTATACGCATGGTTCATCCGCCCTGCTCTACCCTCTTCAGTTCCAAGGCAAAACAGAGCACCACGCCTCACTCGCCTTACAAGCCTGGAAGCAGTCAAACTCACCAGCTGCGCAGCAGTTCCAACTCGCACAGACTGCGCAAGGCTATCAACTGGAAAGCCAATCTCTCCAAGTTCCTGTCACTTCCGACAGCAAGATGATGATCTTCAGCACACGGGAAACCTCGAATTATACCCTTAGTGCCGAGGAGATCCTGTCGGACAGTGCCACCCTCAAAAACTGGTCCCCTGCGCAGAACAGCATCTTTGTCATTGGCACACAGTCCAGAAGCTCAGAGCGACACGCGCAGGCACTCCAGACACTGAATACAGGCAACTTCCTCACCATTCCACCATGGGCGCAATACGCTGAAATTGCGGCACTATTCCTGCTTGGAGGCGCCATTGCTGTGATCTCCGCAAGCCAGAGTTTCCGGTTCGCTCTCGCAGTTACAGTGCTGACTTTACTGGCAATAAACACCGCCGCATTCCACCAGTTTGCGCTTGAGAACAGGCTCCTCGAACCGTTCTATCCCTCACTTATCATTCTGCTTATCTTCGCACTCACCAGCACAATCCGGCGGCTCACTTTCAAGAGCCACCGAAGCCAAACCACTGAACGGTTTGCAGGCATCCTGTCACCAAAACAAATGCAGCGCCTGCTCTCAAACGCGGACCCGTTGCCTTTGGAAGGCCAACAGCGCGAAATCACGAGCCTCTCGACCCATATCAGGCACTTTCACCGCTATTATGAGGGATTGTCCCCTCAGGATCTCGCAGGCTTCTCCAACGGCTTCCAAGCCGCTCATCTGGATGAGGTCCATGTCCATGAAGGCACACTGAACACCATGAGCACCGCTGGCCTCAGCGCCTATTGGAACGCTCCGCTTGACGATCCCTTCCACGCATCCCACGCCTGCCGCGCCGCATTTGAAATGCTGAAGCAGATGAAACGCTTCAACCTTAAGGACCGCTTCAATTTCAATCGAAAGAATATGAAAGACCACGCGGTCACGCTCGACATTGGCATCGCAACCGGATTAGCCACACTTGGCGAAACCGGCACACGACGCCATTTCAGATACGCCCCGCTCGGCAAATGCGTTGATCTGGCTGATGATCTGGCCCGCCACTGCAAAGAAGCAGGCCACAACCTCCTCATCTGCGAAACCACACGCGGTCACATGCAGGAACTCGCCATGCTGGAGACCATTCCCGTCAAAACCAGCCGCTACGAGATGCGTTCCTTTGCGTTGTTGGGTGATCCTTCTCTGGCCTTCTCCGAAGGCTTCCTCAAGCTCAAGAACACCCATTGCAGCATGGTCTACGCGCTCTTTGAGGAAAACGATAAAAAGAAAGCACTCACCCTGATGGATGAATGCAAATCACTCTCGGAGGGAGAGTACCACGCCATCTACGCCGCCTTTGAAAAGCACATCTTCAGCGATCTGGCTGAGCATGAAGCGGTCAAGGATGCAGCGCAGTAATAGCATTTGGCACACAAATAAAGAGAGCCCCCGAAACTCGGAGGCTCTCAAATTAGTTTAGACCTATATGGGTTAGCGCAATTCAACCGCGTAAGTTTCAACCGGGGGCGCTGTTTTAATGAGCCCCTGCTCAATCAGGAAATTCGCAAAACGTTCATAACGCCCCACATCCAGCGCAGCCGGACGGCTCGCGAAACGTGGCAGCGTATCAGCATGCCCGCTTGTTCAGCTCATCATCAAGGTTTGGATAGACCTCAAGGAACCCCTGCCAAGAGTCTTGAGGGTTATTCAGCAGGTAAACGGTTGCAGCCTCAATCGCGTTCATGAACTTCTTGAGCCGCGGATCATCCAGCTTGTCTTTGTGCGCCACGTAGATCAGTTCATCATAAACTGGTACACCATTTTCTTCTGGATAGAACGCACGCCCTTTCGCGCCTTCAATCTCCATCTGGTTCAGCTCGAAATTGCGGTAGCCCCCAATCACCCATCAACCTGACCAGTCATCAACGAAGGAGACAACGAGAAATTCACGTTGATCATTTCCACATCATCTGAGCTCAGACCAGCAGTGGAAAGCATCTTGCCAAGCATGGCGCTCTCAAAACCGGATGTGGAATAGCCAATCCGCTTGCCCTTCAGATCTGCGATTGTCTTGATCGGACCATCTTCCAAAACGATCAGCGTGTTCAGTGGCGTTGAGACCAACGTCCCGATACGCATCAACGGCATGCCCTCATCGATTTGCGGATGCAAGGTCTGCTGATAGGACACAGCAATATCTCCCTGCCCCGCCGCAACCAGCTTTGGCGGCATGGACGGGTCAGCCGGCTCAATCAGCTCAACATCAAGACCTTCCTTCTCAAAAAAAGCCCCGTGCCTTTGCCACCACAATTGGCGCATGATCCGGGTTTGCAAACCAGTCCAGCAGAACAGTCAGCTTATCCGCCGCCTGCACCTGAAGTGTACTTGCAAGCATCGCCGCACCAAACAGCATACCTAGTTTTTTCATAGGTCATGTCCTCACACTCTGAGAGCTAACTCTCTTTTTGCCAATAGATCATCCGAGAAGTGGCAAACTCAACAACTGCCCGTAGCTTAGCACCATCAACGCAAGCAGGATTAACGCCGCAAACATGGTCGCCGTTTGCATACGCGCATTGGACTGCAGCATGATGAAAGCCAGCCCACCTTTCGCACCAACCCATTCTCCAATCACGGCCCCGATCGCGCAAAAACCGCAGCAATCCGCATACCCGACGCCAGCGACGGCAACGCAGCCGGAATACGGATGTGGCGCAGCGTTTGCCAGCGGTTGAGACCGTGGAGCTTTCCAAGATCAAGCAGCGACTGGTCCGTCCTCCGCAAACCATCGAAGAAGGTAGAGGTGACGGAAAAGAAGATCACGATCACGGCCATCACCACCTTGGAAGCGAGCCCAAAGCCGAACCACAACACCAGCAGTGGTGCAATCGCAAAGACCGGAAGAGATTGAATCGCCGTAATGGGCGGAAGCAGAAATGAACGTACGTTGGGACATGGACAGCAGTATGGCCAACAATGCCCCTGCACTCACACCAAAAACAAAGCCCAGAACCGTCTCCCAAGCAGTAATCCCGGCATGATACAGCAAAAACGTACCCTGATTGAGAAAAGCGGCCCACACCGCCGCCGGACCTGGCAGCAGGAACGGAGGAAACTCTCCAATCCGCACCACACCTTCCCAGAGGAGAACAAAAAGCAGAACCCCGAAAAGGCTTCGAAGAACTCGCTTTAAAGCTCGCTTCAGCATGTCGGCTCCCAACAACGGCATTGGGCATCAAAACGGCGGAAGAACGGAGCTTGGCTTAGCTCTCTGGCGATTTTCGGCACAGGATCTCCCGCTACAAAAATGCAGATATTGAGATCCGGGGAAAATAACTCAGGTCCCGTCCCTTCGCCGGCATTACCCGGATCAGGTTCAAAGGGTTAGCTCAACGCAATCTCAGCTTTTCCTGAAGAAAAGCACCCCTCGGATTTGCCAGACCATGCGCGTTTCCACCCATGTTTGCAAGCAAATTTTCCAACGAGCAAAGTCAGCATAAGAAAAAAAAGGCCTCAGTTCCGAGAGAACCAAGACCCTTGAAATTCAAGTAAAATAAAGAAAATCGGCTTACTGCCAGTTCTTGATAGCCTGAGCAATCACCTTGTTACCGGTCGTGCCCTTTTCAAAGGTCAGCATAGCCCGGCGACCAGTGTTATACAGCAGCGGCACATCAATCCACTCCTGCTCGACCAGTCGCTTCAGGTTCTTTGTGCGCTCGTCAGCACTATCAGAAAGCGCGATCCAGAAGAGAGAGTCAGAAACCTTCACCGCAGCACCATCAAGAGGTTCACCAGGAGCAGACTCGGTGGTCTTAAGGATCAAGCCCGGAACCTGCTCTACGCCCTTACCATCAAACCCGGGGGGAAAGAGGAAATTCAGCTCAAGCAAATGGCTTGCAGGAAGGGACTGGTCTGTATTTGGTTTCAGCGTCATTTCAACGGCAAGATCACGGGCAGGAAGAGTCGCCACTGCCTTGATAACAGAAACCCCGTCCGCTTCATCCAACGTCCAGACAACGTTGCCACGTGATGCTGACCCTGCTCCACCCTGAATCAGAGCTTCTTCGTAAAGAATGCTTTGCTGGGCCATGGGAGAAATTGCTGCCTTCGTTCCAATGCTCTCAGCTGGCGGAACCGAATTGGTCTCCACGGCCGCAACCTGCGGCTCCGGCTCGTTAACCGGCAGAACCTGAGCAGCTGGAATATCAGGAGCTTGCACCACGGACGGCTGTGTGGAAGTTTCTGCCTGAGTCGCGCTCGAAGAATTCCGGGTGATCCGCGTTGTCGTAACGCGGGTTGCATCCGGAGCAACCTTGGCTTCTTCGTCAGATGGCAACAAGCGATCAGTGTTCTTCTTCGGCGTGCGCTCTGGCTCAACCCGGAGCGGCTCATCCGCACTCGGTGTCACACCATCAGCCCCGCCACTGTCACTTGTCTCAACCGGCAGAATTAAAGAAAGAATTGTATTGCGCTGGCTGTAAACACCTGCTGCAACACCAAGAATAACGACAGCCACGATGATCAAAGTGACAAAACGGCGCGCGTTGGACGGCTTCAGTCCCTCTTCCTGCTCAATGCCATCGCCAACACGCTGTGCGAGAACAGGCTTGCGGGAAGAAGCAGGTTTGCGACTTGTCTTTGGTTTAACCTTGGCAGGCTCGTCAATCTCGGGAGCCGCCTTGCCTTTTGTTTCCTTCTTGGAACGACGGGCCTCACCTGGAACCCAAGCGCGCTCTTCAGCACTTGTCTCAACGGTACCCTTCGTTGGCAGCGACCCGGCAGGCTCATCAGAAGCGCTCCCGCTGGGAACACCCAGTTCTGGCTCTTTTCGCTCTTTCGGCTCACCCGGCGTTTTGGGCAGTTGATCGCGCGCCATTTGGTTGGCCTGATGCGCGGCACTACCAAGATCCTGCGCAGCACGAACAGCCTCTTTAAACACATCTGCTTTGGAGGCAGGTGCCTTGGGTTCCTCGTGAGCAGGTGCTTGCGGCTCACGGTCTGCCTTGGATTTCACATCATCCGTTGGCACATGAGCTGTCGCAGAGGCCGCTGGTGGCGGCGCACTTGGAGCTGGGGTGGTCTTAGGCCGCCCCAACCCGAGAGACTCACGAGCAGCTTCCGCTTCGACCTTACGAATGGCCTCTTCAAGCTTCAGCTGCTCCTCAGTGATCTGGGAGGGTGACAGCGGAGGATCGTAACTCTTGAGTTGCTTTACAATTGCGTTTCGCGCACGCTGATAAACTGCACGCCGTGCAGAACCAGTGTTCTCTTGTAAACCAGCTACCGCCTTTTTCAGAACGGAATTATAGTCCGCCATTTAACTGCCCATTGCTCCCAGAGCTTCATCCTACGACTTAATCCTGGAAAGGATTTTGAACCAGGATCGTGTCATCACGTTCAGGGCTTGTTGACAACAGAGCAACTGGCGCACCAATCAACTCTTCAACATGCCGCACGTATTTCACTGCCTGTGCTGGCAATTCCGCCAGGTACGAGCGCCTCTGGTTGATTCCTTCCAACCCGGCAGGGTCTCATAAATTGGAACAACCCGCGCCTGTGCACCCTGGGATGCAGGAAGGTAATCGATTCGCTCACCGTCGAGTTCATAACCAACACAGATCTTAATTTCATCCAGTCCGTCCAAAACGTCAAGCTTTGTCAATGCAATCCCATTGATTCCGCTGGTGCAAACTGTTTGACGGACAATCACAGCGTCAAACCAGCCACACCGACGACGACGGCCAGTGTTCGTTCCAAACTCGTGACCACGGGTACCGAGGAACTCACCAACTTCGTTCTCTTGTTCAGTCGGGAACGGACCTTCACCAACACGAGTGTGTAAGCTTTGGTGATGCCAAGCACGTAGTCGATAGAGTTTGGACCAAGACCACTACCAGCCGCAGCCTGACCTGCAACTGTATTGGAGGAGGTTACGAACGGATAAGTGCCGTGGTCGTTGTCCAGCAGCGCGCCCTGCGCACCTTCAAACAACAAACGCTTGCCTTCACGGCGCGCTTTATCCAGCATGTACCAGGCTTTATCCATGTACGGCAGGATCTTGTCAGCAACGCTTTCCAGTTCCTGATAGATGGTTTCTGGAGCAATCTCGTCACGGCCCAGACCACGCAAGATAGCGTTGTGATGGGTCAGCAGACGGTCAATCTTTGCTGGCAGCGTGCTCATGTTTGCCAGATCCATCACGCGGATAGCGCGACGACCGACCTTATCTTCATAAGCTGGGCCAATACCGCGCTTGGTGGTGCCGATCTTGGTGCCAGCCGGGCTTGCATCTTCACGCAGAGCATCAAGCTCGCGGTGCAGGCTCAAAATAAGCGTAGCATTGTCAGCAACACGCAGAATTTCCGGGGAAATTTTAATACCCTGATCTTCAAGACGTGCAATCTCAGCAACCAAAGCATGAGGGTCAATCACAACACCGTTGCCAATGACAGAAAGTTTCCCGCGAACAACACCGGATGGCAGCAGCGCCAGCTTATAGCTTGTACCATCAATAACAAGCGTATGGCCTGCATTGTGTCCGCCTTGGAAGCGTACAACAACGTCGGCTTGCTCAGAGAGCCAGTCGACAAGTTTACCCTTACCTTCGTCACCCCATTGTGACCCAACTACGACAACGTTGGCCATGATTCTTCAGCCCTCCTGCGGCTGCCAGCGTATTTCTGAAATACGCCGTCATACGATTTGCGATTTCTGTTTAAAGTGGCTTGTCAGCTCAGAACGCATATCGTGAGAGACAACATAAGAAACCCCAGCGTAAAAGCCGGGGCGCAGTTACAGCGCCTTATAATCTGTCAATCCCCCAAATACGAGCCCTTTTCCTCCAAAATTGGGCGAGGAACTACAAATTTTGCGCTGGCAGTGCACCTCTGTTGATTGTTTCTCTCGCAAAACGGGTGGCATACGTGCAGGACCCAGTGTTATTACTAAGTTCAGGCCCTATCACTCATTTTTTTGCAAATACTGCAAGAAATTTCACCAAGTTGAACCATTTATATGAATGCACAAAAACTCGACTGGCTCGGCTGGTCTATTCTCCTGCTGCTGGGCACCTATGGGGAGGCTCATTCTTTTTTTGCCAAAGTTGCACTAGCAGAAATTGCTCCCATCACTCTGGTCTTCCTCCGGGTAGGAATCGCAGCTGTGGGCATGTGGGGCTACCTGCTCATTACAAAACAAGCCATCCCGCTTTCCGCAAAGTGGATTGGGAGCTTCCTCGTGCTCGGCTTCGTCAATAATGTCGTCCCCTTCTCTCTCATCTTCTGGGGGCAACAGTACATAGCAGCCGGATTGGCGTCCGTTCTCAACGCCTTCACCCCAATCTTCACAATGCTTGTCATGCAGGTGTTGAGTACCGAAGAAAAGTTGACCGTAACCAAGCTCGTTGCAGCCACGATTGGAATTATCGGTGTGGCGATCATGGTTGGCGCAGATGCACTCAGTGGAGCCAGCGGTCAAATCCTGCCTCAGTTCGCAGTTTTAGGGGCAGCTCTGTGTTATGCCTTCGGCGCACTTGTCATAATGCGCATGAGAAAACTGCCACCTGCCGCACTGGCAACCGGCCAGCTCACAGCCTCCACAATCCTGCTGGTACCCGCAGTCCTCTATGCGGCGCCTGTCGAGCAACTGATGCAGGCCTCGGCGATGACATGGGCAAGCGTCCTCATCCTTGCGTTGGCATGCACCGGCTTCGCCTTCATATTGTACATCCAGCTTTTCAAACTCGCCGGAGCGACCAACGCAGCCTCCGTAACCTTGGTTATCCCGGTCAGCGCAATCATGCTGGGCGCAATCTTCCTGAATGAACGACTGGAAACCAATCACTGGGTCGGCATGGCAGCCATCTTTACCGCCCTGCTACTCATTGATGGCCGCCTCACCAGAAGACTGGCCGGAAAAGCAAAGGCACCCGCCTAACAAAAAAGCCTCCAGACCCGCTGAACTTGGGGTCTGGAGGCAAAGCTTTTCAAGCAACGACTGAGGATATCAGTTGTGCTTCAGATAGGATGCCAGAATATCGCGCGCCGCAAGCAGGTCGCCCTTATCAATCATCTCGGTCACAGTGTGCACATACCGTGTACCAACCACGATGCCGACAGCTTGGCACCAGCTGCAGCCTGCTGTGCCGCAGCCCCATCCTGACCGCCAGAGCGGAGCATCGTGCGCTGATAAGGAATCTCTTCTGTCTTGGCCAGCTCTTCGATATCCTTCACAAGCTGCAAGTCAGCAATGAAGGAGCTGTCCTTCACATGAAGCCCAAAGCCCTTGCCCTGCTCGCTTGTCCGGTCCTGTTCAGGAACACCCGGCGTATCGCAGGCAAGCGTAATATCAATACCCAGTCCGATATCCGGCTTGATGGCATAGGCAGCAGTCTTCGCACCCCGCAATCCAACCTCTTCCTGACTGGTAAAGGCAACATAGATCTCACAGGAATGATCCGCATCCCCAAGAGCACGCATGGCCTCGATGCCAAGCCAGCACGCCACCCGGTTATCAAGCGCTTTAGAAACAACCTTTTCACCAACCTCAATGAGAGGCTCATCAAGGTCACCATATCGCCGACCTTCACCACGTCCTTCGTCTTTTCACCAAGGCCAAGATCAATAATGAATTCGGTAACTTCAGGTATTTTTTTTGCGATCTTCCGGTGTAGCAATATGAACAGGCCGACCTGCAGGATTCATAACCCCTTTCAAGTCGCCTTCATCCGTTGAAACCAGAACCCGGCGGGAAAACAGGTTGCGTGGATCAAACCCGCCAACAGGCTGGACGTAAACGAACCCCTTATCGGTAATATGAGAGACCAGAAAACCAATCTCATCCATATGGCAAAGCAGCATAACCTTCTTCGGTTTCTCACCATTCTGCGAAGGCTTGCGTGAATCACGGCGGCAAATAAGGGAGCCCATGGCGTCCGTTTGAACATCGTCAAACACGCCTTCAATTTCCTTCAGAATAAGGTCACGCACTCGATGCTCATGTCCAGGGACGCCTGGAGTTTCACAGAGGCGACGTAGCAAATCAATATTCATGACAACTTTCTACTTCAAAATGGAATCACTGCACATCTTGGCCTCCCTCTCAAACATACGCAATTTCTGTCAGCAATATGACTTGGGAAAAGAAAAGGCGGCCCGAAGACCGCCTTTAATTCATCTATGATCGCTAAATAGCTGAGCCTTATTGAGTGAAGTGCAGAAGCTTCGCCTGCTTCACCTGCTCAATCGCAGCGATCTCGTTCACGGTCTCCTCGGAGATCGCACCATCAATCTCAACCAGACAGATCGCTTCCTCACCCTCAACCTTACGGCCAAGGTTAAACGTCGCGATATTGATCTTCGCATCACCGAGAATGGAACCCAGCTGACCAATGAAGCCAGGCTTATCCTGGTTGGTCACGTAGAGCATGTTCTCGCCAAGCTCGGCTTCCATGTTGATGCCTTTGATCTGGATGATACGCGGCTTCTGATCACCAAAGACTGTGCCAGCAACAGAACGCTCCTGACGCTCGGTGATAACAGTGAGGCGAATATAGTTTTCATAGGCACCATGCTGCTCACGGCGGACATCTTCAATCACGATGCCACGCTCTTTCGCAACTTCCGGAGCCGAAACCATGTTCACGGTCTGTAGCAAAGGACGCAGAACACCGGTGAGCGCTGCAGCAGTCATCGCCTTCACGTTCATCTCGCAACATCGCCCTCGTATTCAATACGAACGCCCTTGATGCCAGTCTCGGTCGCCTGACCTGCAAAGGAGCCAAGCTGTTCTGCCAGCTTCACAAACGGCGCAAGACGCGGCGCTTCTTCCGCTGAGATGGATGGCATATTCAAAGCGTTGGTGACAGCGCCGTTGACCAGATAATCAGACATCTGCTCAGCAACCTGAAGCGCAACATTCTCCTGTGCTTCAGAAGTAGACGCGCCAAGGTGAGGCGTACAAACAAGATTCGGCGCACCAAACAGAACGTTCTCTTTAGCTGGCTCTTCGGCAAACACATCTACCGCAGCACCTGCAACCTTACCACTGTCAAGCGCAGCTCGCAGAGCAACTTCGTCAACCAGACCACCACGGGCACAGTTGATGAGGTATACGCCGTCTTTCATCGAAGCAATCGCATCAGCATCGACGATGTTACGGGTACGGTCTGTCAAAGGTGTATGCAGAGTAATGAAGTCAGCGCGCTTGAAGAGATCTTCCAGCTCAACCTTCTCAACGCCCAGATCAATCGCACGTTCAGGAGAAAGGAACGGATCAAAGGCAATCACCTTCATTTTCAAACCGATAGCGCGGTCTGCAACGATAGAACCGATATTACCGCAACCGATCAGACCCAATGTCTTGGAGGTGACTTCATTACCCATAAAGCGGGACTTTTCCCACTTACCAGCTGCGTGGAAACATCCGCAGCAGGGATCTGGCGGGTCACAGCAAACATCATTGCAATGGCATGTTCCGCTGTAGTGATCGCGTTACCAAACGGGGTGTTCATCACGACGACACCTTTGGCAGTTGCCGCAGGAATATCAACGTTATCGACACCGATGCCTGCGCGGCCAATAACCTTCAGGTTGGTCGCTGCTTTGATTATTTTCTCAGTTGCCTTGGTCGCAGAACGAATTGCCAGACCATCGTATTGGCCGATGATTTCTTCGAGCTTTTCTTTGTCCTTGCCAACGTCAGGCAGGAAGTCCACGTCGCATCCGCGATCTTTAAAAATCTGAACTGCTTTTTCGGAGAGCTTGTCGGAGATAAGAACTTTAGGAGCCATCGGGCTAACCTTTCTAGTCAACGAAGGTATCTTCCCATAATCATGTTGCAGGAACCAGATACACTTCTTGCGTCAGGTCAACCGGTCACACGTGGCGACCGGAATTTTCTCGTTCAGGGAAAAGAATCTTAAGCGGAAACCAGCTTCGCTTTTTCAGCAGCAAATGCGTAATCCAACCAAGGGATCAGCGCTTCCACATTAGCAGTTTCAACTGTGGCACCACACCAGATCCGAAGACCGGACGGCGCATCACGGTAAGCTCCAATGTCGAATGCCACTTCTTGCTTGTCCAGCAGGCTCACGATTGCTTTAGCGAACGCAGCTTGCGCACCGTCGTCAAGCTTCGTGATCTCCGGATCAACAATCTTCAGACAAACAGAAGTGTTGGAACGAGTTGCTGCATCAACTGCAAGGAAATCAACCCAATCGGTGTTTTCAACCCATTTGGTGATTGCAGCAGTGTTGGCATCAGCGCGAGCAATTAGAGCCTTCAGACCACCCAGCTCTTTGGCCCAACCCAAAGCATCCAGATAATCTTCAACACAAAGCATGCTTGGCGTGTTGATGGTGGCACCTTCAAAGATACCGTCAATCAGCTTGCCACCTTTAGTCAGGCGGAAGATCTTCGGCATTGGCCACGCAGGTGTGTAGCTCTCAAGACGCTCAACAGCACGAGGTGACAGGATCAGAATGCCGTGAGCAGCTTCACCACCCAGCGCCTTTTGCCAGGAAAAAGTCACCACATCCAGCTTGTCGAAGTCCAGCTCCTGCGCAAACGCAGCAGAAGTCGCATCACAGATGGTCAGACCTTGACGGTCAGCTGGAATGAAATCGCCATTTGGAACGCGAACACCAGAGGTGGTGCCGTTCCAGGTGAAGACCACGTCATGGTCAAAATTGATGGAATTCAGGTCCGGCAGTTCGCCATAACCAGCTTCAATCTTGCGAGCATCCGCAAGCTTCAGCTGTTTCATAACATCGCTAACCCAGCCGGAACCAAAGCTTTCCCATGCAACCATATCCACTGGACGCGCACCAAGCAGCGACCAGAGTGCCATTTCTACAGCACCGGTATCAGATGCAGGAACAATTCCGATTTTGTAATCAGCAGGCACTTCGAGGACTTCACGCGTCAACTCGATAGCTTCTTTCAGCTTCGTCTTACCAATTTTTGCACGATGAGATCTGCCAAGAGGCGCACCTGTCAGTACTGCAGGTGTCCAGCCCGGACGCTTGGCACATGGACCCGAAGAAAAGTTCGGGTTTGCCGGTTTTGTGGCCGGCATTTTCATATTTGTCATTTTGACTACCCTCTCAGATAGGCGCCCCTCGTTGGGGAGGAGTGGCCCGCTGACGGGTCTAAGCGAAACACCTTATCCCGTCAACAAATGTTTTTTTTGCAAAGCAATAATCAGAAGATAAAACGCAACGTACAGTTAGATTTATTCGCAGCCCCGCCCGGTGGATAACAAAATTTCAAAGCCACCAGCGCAAAAAAAAGAGCCTGTCACAGAACAGGCTCTCAAGTCGTACGGTCAACATATAAACTGGAGGCGCTCCAGTATGCGACCTAGTATTTTGTAACGAGCGTATCGTTGTAACCAAAGTCATTGTAGCCACCGTCTGCGGAGCCACCAAATTCGTAACGTAGCCCCACGCGGACTTCATGCGCTGCGAGTTTGTCGTACTTGAAGCCAGTCACGTAACCGGCAGTATCAACTGACTTGGTTTGAACTTCGCCAATATGGAGATAACGATAACCAGCATCGATCTTCCAGTTCTCATCAATCTCATAGGACGCACCCGCCATAAGAGCCCATGATAAATTCCATTTGTGTCCATTTGGATACTCAGTACGCGTCCCATCGTTTTCAATCTCCCACACGTTCTTCACATTCACATGGGAAGCACCAATACCTGCGCCAACATAAGGGGTGAAACCATTGTAATAACCCAGATCTGCGTAAACGTTCCAAAGAATAGTCCACACATCGAGCGTAGCGAATTCATCATGAAAGCTGCCACAAGACGATGCACATTCTGCTCGTCCAGAGAACTTCGAATCCCATTCGTAATCCAAGGTCACATCCGTACGCAGAAAATCATTCACACGGTAACCAACGCCAACACCGACCACACCAGTTGGATCAAGTTCTTCATCCTTGAACTTAACGCTCGCGAAGTTTGCCTGTGGCTTTTTATAGACCTTGTAGCCAATATCACCACGCAGGTACCAGCCACCGCCGATTTCAACTGGTGGCAGCTCCGGCTCTTCCACAAATACAGGTGCTGGAAGATCGGCCGCATAAGCAACTGTAGACGAAACCATCGCAGCTGCGGTCAAAGACAGCAAATTACTAAAATACTTCATGCTTATGTCCTCTCAAACGGCACCCGCCCAGCAAGACAGCAGCCTTCGAATAAAACCTAAGCATTTTCTACAGGGAAAGAATTACCTATAAATTAACTAGTATTATTAACCCTAATATTTATTACTAACAAACAACTAACAACACGCAATTAGCAAAACTCCAAAAGTTAACTTGCGTTTACTTATGCACTTCGCAGGTTACAAACACGAAAGGCGAGCACTTGTACATGCTCGCTTCATACTTCAGAAAACTCAACGATTTCAGTTAGCTGACTGCCGCCTTTTGAACAGCATCAACGATGCTATCAACCACATCGTGCAGCAGCTTTGCATCGTCAGCCTCGCCCATCACACGAATGAGTGGCTCGGTACCGGAAGCGCGGATAACAAGGCGTCCCTGTTCAGAAAGTTTTTCCTCACCAGCCTTAATAGCCGCCTTAACAGTCTTGTCACTGAGAGGTTTCCCGCTCTCATAACGCACATTCTTAAGCACCTGAGGCACAGGAACGAACCGATTACACACCTCGGAAACCGGCTTATTCATCTTCGTCACGCACGCCAGAATCTGAAGCGCTGCAACCAGACCATCACCGGTGGTCCCAAAGTCAGATAGAACAATGTGCCCGGACTGCTCACCACCCACATTGAAACCGCCTTCACGCATACGCTCAACCACATAGCGGTCACCAACCTTGGTGCGTTCCAGAGACAGCCCGAGGCCCTTCAGGTAGCGTTCGAGACCAAGGTTTGACATCACAGTCGCCACAATACCCGACCCTGAAAGACGTCCCTCATCTTTCCAGAACTCAGCAATCACCGCCATGAGCTGGTCACCATCAACCACCTTGCTGTTCTCGTCCACGATGATCACACGGTCCGCATCACCATCCAGCGCGATACCAATGTCCGCACGAACTTCGTGAACCTTCTTCGCAAGTTTTTCAGGTTTGGTAGACCCGCAACCACTGTTGATATTGATCCCATTAGGCTCCACACCCATCGGGAACACTTCGGCACCAAGCTCCCAAAGAATCTCCGGAGCAACCTTGTAAGCAGCCCCATGCGCGCAGTCGATGACAATCCGCATACCTGCAAGCGAAAGGTGGCGAGGCAAGGAATGCTTGGCGAATTCAATGTAACGGTCACGGGTGCTATCGATACGGGTTGCACGACCAATCACATCAGGAGGCGAGAGGTTTGCACTCATATCACTGTCGATCAGACGCTCAATGTCCAATTCAACTTCGTCTGAGAGCTTATAGCCATCCGGACCAAAAAACTTGATACCGTTGTCCTCAAACGGGTTGTGACTTGCAGAAATCATCACCCCAATATCCGCACGCATGGATCGTGTCAGCATAGCAACTGCGGGTGTCGGCATCGGGCCAAGCAAGAACACATCCATACCCATCGCGGTAAAACCCGCCACCAGAGCATTCTCGATCATGTAACCGGAAAGGCGTGTATCCTTACCAATAACAACACGGTGACGATACTTTCCACGCCGGAAAACCACACCAGCAGCCATGCCCACTTTAAGCGCGACTTCGGCAGTCATTGGCCACTTATTTGCTGTTCCGCGTATTCCGTCAGTGCCAAAGTATTTTCGCGACATTTATTGTTTCCCTGAATTCTCAAAGCCGGAGCGTCAGCTCTCCATATCTCTAGTTGAAAAAGTGATACACCTTCGCTCGCGCTTGGTCCCGTCAAATCATGTGTCTTATTATTACGGATCAACCGAAAATAAAGATGACGGCACGCTGGGAACCATCGCCACATAATTTCCAAACACTGAGCTAAAACGACAAATGCCCGACTTAACAGCCGGGCATTTCAATTCTCTTAAGCCTCGTCTGATCTCTGGACCTTAGCTCTGCGGCTGTGGTTTAAGTCCATCAGATGTCTCACCACCACCGTGCTTTTTAGCACCAGCAGTCGGCACACCGGTTGAGCGCGGTGTCGAAGGCGTGTCATCACCTGTATCACGAATCGGCTGCTCACCATCAAGCATCTTGCGGATTTCGTCGCCAGAGAGAGTTTCATACTCCAGCAAACCCTGTGCTATCAGGTGCAACTGATCTTCGTGCTCACGAAGCACCTTGTTTGCGGTCTCATAACCCTGATTCACGAAGCTCTTAATTTCAGCATCCACCAGCTTCTGGGTTTCATCGGACACATTCTGGCTCTTTGCAACAGAGTGACCAAGGAAAACCTCTTCCTGATTTTCGCCGTAAAGCAGAGGGCCAAGCTTGTCGGACATACCAAACTGGGTCGCCATCGCTTTTGCAAGCTTGGTTGCCATCTGAATGTCGCCAGATGCACCAGAAGTCACCTTCTCGTAGCCGAAGATCATCTCTTCAGCACACGACCACCCATGGCAACAGCAAGGTCAGCTTTACACTTGGCACGTGTCAGAGAAACCTGATCTTTCTCAGGCAAACGCATCACCATACCCAGCGCACGGCCACGAGGAATAATCGTTGCTTTGTGAACCGGATCAGAAGCAGGCATATGCATCGCAACCAGCGCGTGGCCAGCTTCGTGATAGGCAGTCAGCTTCTTCTCTTCTTCGGTCATGACCAGCGTACGGCGCTCCGCACCCATCATAACCTTGTCTTTTGCATCTTCGAACTCAGCCATGGTGACCAGACGCTTAGAGCGGCGCGCGGCAAGAAGCGCAGCTTCGTTCACAAGGTTCATCAGGTCAGCACCGGAGAAGCCCGGAGTACCACGCGCAAGCGTATGCACATTCACATCCGGAGCCAGAGGCACTTTGCGCATGTGCACTTTGAGGATCTTCTCACGGCCCATCACATCCGGGTTCGGCACAACGATCTGACGGTCAAAACGGCCCGGACGCAGAAGCGCTGGGTCAAGAACGTCAGGACGGTTGGTTGCCGCGATGATGATCACACCCTCGTTGGCTTCAAAGCCATCCATCTCAACAAGGAGCTGGTTGAGGGTCTGTTCGCGTTCATCGTTACCACCACCAAGGCCTGCACCACGATGACGGCCAACGGCATCGATCTCATCGATGAAGATGATGCATGGGGAGTTCTTCTTCGCCTGTTCGAACATGTCACGAACACGAGAAGCACCAACACCAACAAACATTTCAACGAAGTCGGAACCGGAAATGGTGAAGAACGGCACGTTTGCTTCGCCTGCCACCGCACGAGCGGTCAGGGTCTTACCCGTACCTGGAGGGCCAACAAGCAGCACACCGCGAGGAATACGACCACCAAGACGCTGGAATTTCTGCGGATCACGCAGGAACTCAACAATCTCCTGAAGGTCTTCCTTCGCTTCATCAATACCCGCAACGTCTTCGAAGGTTACACGGCCAGAAGCTTCGTTCAGCAGCTTGGCCTTGGACTTACCAAAGCCCATTGCTTTACCGCCGGAACCCTGCATCTGACGCATCACGAAGATCCAGATACCGAGGATCAGCAGCATAGGCAGCCATGAGATAAGCGCACCCAGCAAGGAGAAGTTATCAGCAGGTGGCTTCGCGTTGATCAGAACACCTTTGTCCTGCAACACATTTACATACTCGGCACCGCTAGGCGCATAAGTCTGGAAACTACCGCCATTGCTGTATTGACCGGTGATCTCTTGCTCTTGAATCGTGACCTCACGGACATCACCCTGCTCAGCCTGACTGATGAACTGAGAATAGGCAATCTCATTCGTATTGCTTCGTGAGGTCGGATTCTGAAAGAGCTGGAACAGCGCTATCAGCAACAGACCGATAATCACCCAGAGGCAAAATTCCGGAAATTGGTGTTCATTTCGATCCCTTTACCGCAAGGTGGCGGCGATCCTCGCACGTGTCTCTATCAAGATCATAGCTAACCCTAACGAGCTTTCTATGTTTTCCTGAGAATGACACAGATTCTTTCTCAGTTTTCTTAAGGCCAACGGAATTTTGTCGGTCACCCCTGATAATTCAGGATTGAAGCTCCGCTATTTCCAACTTTAACAGCCCCAACGCTCAGTTGCATTCCCATAAAGCATAAATGCATAGATTTAACAGAACGCCAGCAAAACTAAGATTTATTCAAAATGTTCTGCTTACCGGGACCATCGAAACCCCGTAGGTCCGTGATCTCACGTCTGCATCAGCAGTTGTGTGACCAATCTTCTTCCAAGGCATGTAGGATACCCCGTCGGCAAAAACAATAAGCGGAGCCGTCTGAAATGCAGTTTTCGGCCAGTTCGCGGGGATTCCAAGGTCAAAATCTCCACAAAACTCATTTTGAACCGATGTGATTCGAAATTCCTCGGCCGAATGCGCCGCTTTGAAGCGCCAGCGCGCATCCCATATTCCCTCATCTCCCGGCTTCACGTCAATCTCAGGCATACCGTTCCGACCAGCCTCCCGGAAGCAAAACCACAAGGCGTCCCCATGAGGTTTGGCCAAAGCAAACCTGACACCTCCCAGCGTGGCCGCTCTGGCCCCCTCTCCCGCTTTCAGAACCTCATAGAGCCCCTCCAGCTTGGCAAGACGAGGCATATACGCAGCACCGGAGATATAGCGGACAAGTCGGCCAACCAGCCGTAACCCGATTTCATCAGGCACATACTCAAGGCAGGAACTGTCAAACCGCACAGGCCCGGCACTGTGAAACGTACAGGCCTTCTCTGCCACTTCATCAACCCACACATCAATCGCATCGGCTGCACGTGCCATGCGCCGCGCAGTGTCAGAAAGCTTCGTAGCAGTCAGGCCAAGCTCATCCAGCTCCCCCTGCGCTTGCCGAAACCTCACCCGCGTAAACTGCTCATCCTGATTAGATGGGTCTTCAAACCACGGCACCTGCTCAGTTTGAAGCAGCGCCTTGAGCCGCACCTTGCTGATAGGGAGCAGCGGACGACAAATGTGGAGCCCATCCAACTCACGATCCCTGCGGATGCCCGCAAGCCCATAGACCCCACTGCCCCGCGCCAAACGCGTTAGGAACGTCTCAGCCTGATCTTCCAGATGATGGGCCAGAAACAATGCTTCACATCCATGATCCTCTGCGGCCTGCCGTAAAAGAGCATGACGCGCATTGCGCGCTTCAGACTGGATGTTGGAAGATGGTTTCTCTCCAACCCAGTCCAACGTCTCATGAGGCACCCCAAGGCGTGTGCAATACTGCCTGACACCAGCAGCTTCAGTTGCCGCCTCAGCCCGTAGGCCGTGATTGACCGTAAACGCATAAAGCTTAGGAGCAGAAGCACCGGTCGCTTGCGTCCATCGCTTCAGAAGATAAAGCAGCGCCATAGAATCAATACCGCCGGACACGCCAATGGCGATCCGGCGGAAGGACTCATATCCTCTGAAAAGCTCATCAAGCTCTTCAGAGGAGAAACCAACCGGTTGATTAGAGGCAGTTGTCACGTCTTTGCTGAACCTTGGCCTGCTCCAGCACAGCTGGTGCTGCAAACTGGAAAGTAGCGAGAAGCTGCTCATAGGTTTCACAGGCAGCGGACGCATTCCCCATACCTGTAAGGGCAGTGCCCAGTTTCAGCAAGCTCTCAGGTGCCAACTCACTCTCGGGAAAATCAGAATAACTCTTCAGGAAGGCCTGTGCCGCACTCTCATACTGACGCTGCGCCAGCAGGCTCTCGCCAAGCCAGTGCTGTGCATTTGCGGTCAGCTCATGGTCCGGATACATGCCTACGAAGGTGTCAAACCCTTCGGTCGCGGCAGGGTAGTTACCATCAACCATCAGGCCATAAATCGCATTATAGTCCGACGTCGGATCACCGGTCAGCAGCGAGTTTACACTGCCGGAAAACTGAAGCGTACCAGTGTTCGCCGCAGCCGGTGTTGACCCCGTAGCAGGGGCTGCGTTGCCCCGCGCAATCTGGGAAAGGTCCAGCGGACCACCATTGGTGCCCTGTGCCGGAGTGTTCAGCGTAGAAAGCTGCTGGCTCCGGTCAGCGGGAGGAGCTACATTTGGCGCCTCAACAACAGGAGGCTGAACAACACGTGGCGTCTGCCCCGGGCTTTCCAACTGCTGCAGACGGTAGTCCACATCTTCCTGTGAACGGCGCAACTGATCTTCTGCCAGCCGCAGCTTATGATTGAGCTCTTCAACCATGCCTGTCAGCAGACGAACCTGTTCCTCAAGCTGACCAAGTCGGGCAGAATTTTGAGCAGTTTCCTGATTTTTGGAACCGCCAAACAACTGCGCAGACGCAGGTAAACTTGTAGAGGTTACAAGCGCCAACACAACAAAGCTTGTTGCAATACGTCGGTAAAGAGCCATCAATTTTCTCCTGAGACCCCTTTTAAAGTCGGGATCGGATTTTCTCATTTCTTGGCAAGAGGAAAAGACGAAAATAGGGCACAAACTCAGTGTTTCTCGCCTATTTGCGGCTTCTCCCCGACCAATTCCAGTTCCCCCACAAGTATGCAGGAATTTCTGTAGAAAAGGCCCCTCAAGATTCGAGAGGCCTTCCCATATTTCAGCCTACCAAAACCAATTACTGGCCGTTCAGAACGGTCACAGCACGACGGTTCTGACTCCAACAGGAAGCCGCGTTACAAACCGCAACCGGACGCTCTTTACCATAAGAGAGTGTCTTGATACGGGATGAGTCAATGCCTTTTGCAACAAGGTATTCCCGAACAGCAGAAGCACGACGAGCACCCAGTGCAATGTTGTACTGGCGTGTGCCGCGCTCATCAGCGTGACCTTCAATCGTGATAGAGTAGTTCTTGTAGTGTTCCAGCCAGCGGGCCTGCTTGTCGAGCACACCACGAGCTGCAGCACTAAGCGAACTCTGGTTGTTCAGGAAGAATACACGATCCCCAACATTCACAACGAAGTCCTGGCCGGAGCCAGCCGCAACGGAACTATTGGTCCCGTTAAGTTCAGGGCGCGTCTGCGCACAAGCTGCAGCAACGAGGCACAGACCCACGACAGCGGCAAAGCGCGCTCCGCGCGCGAACTGTGTCTTTGACATTTATTGAATCTCCTGTCCCTCAAACCCCGAGGGTCTAACAAAGCCCTAGTCCATCTTGGATCAGACTAACTTGATTTCATTGGTTAATGAAGTCCTAATCCCCCAAAATCCCGTAGGAATTTCGGGGGTCTGACTTCACGATTAGTCGAGCAGCGGTGACCACGCTGGATCGGATGCAAAATTTGGCGTCTGAACCAGCTGTTCATTGTAGCCGGTCAGATCAACAGTCCAGACCTGAGGACCGCCTTGTTCGCCCACCGTATCGCGGAAGAAGGTGAGTACACGCCCGTTTGGAGACCAGGCTGGCCCCTCATTGTGGTAGCCCTCCGTAAGGATACGCTCCCCCTTACCATCCGGACGCATAACGCCGATCATAAAGCGGCCCTGATGCACCTTGGTAAAGGCAATCAAGTCACCACGAGGAGACCACACAGGCGTAGAATACTGGCCCGGCCCAAAGGAGATACGCTCCGCACCACTGCCATTTGCATTCATCACATAAAGCTGCTGCGAGCCACCACGGTCACTCTCAAACACCACCCGGCGTCCATCGGGAGAGAAGGACGGACTGGTATCAATCGCAGCTGTGTTGGTCAGACGAGTTGTCCGACGCGTCCGCAGATCCATCAGGTAAAGGTTTGCATTGCTGCCCTGCTGCAGGCTCATGATCACCTTCTGACCATCCGGCGAAAAGCGCGGCGCAAACGTCATACCCGGGAAGTTGCCCAGAACCTCACGTTGACCACTCTCGATATTGAACAGGTAAACCTGCGGATTACCGCCCACATAAGACATATAGGTCACTTCCTGAGACACAGGAGAAAACCGGGGTGTCAGAACCAGATCATCACCACGGGTCAGATAACGCACATTCGCGCCGTCCTGATCCATGATCGCCAGACGCTTCCGGCGGGCATCCTTTGGACCGCTCTCGTCAATGAAGACAACACGGGTATCAAAGTAGCCCTTTTCACCAGTCAGGCGCTGGTAAACCGCGTCAGAAATGATATGCGCCAAACGGCGCCAGTTTTCAGGTGTGGTGTAGAACTGCTGGCCGATCAACTGCTGACCTGCAAACACATCCCACAACCGAAACTCCGCACGAATTTGCCCGTTCGGCTGCTGCGCAATTGAACCGGTCACCAAAGCTTGAGAGCCAATGGTTCTCCAATCACCAAAGCGCGGCATAGTACCAACGTTCATGCCCTGCTGAATATGCGCTGCATTATCAATGGGCCGGAACAGGCCCGAGCGCTTCAAGTCAGCTGCAACCACTGCAGAAATCTGTCCTGCCATGTCTTCCTGCAAGCCGGAGCCAGCAAAGGGAGAAATTGCAAGCGGCATCGGCTCAACGTTGCCTGAGTAATATCAAGCTCAATCAGGGCGTATGCAGGTTGAGAGATCGCAGCAACAGCAACGACAGCAGCCACTAAGCCGCATGCACGACGCCACAGCTGTTTGATTCCTGTTGTACGCATTGGGTTAAGCCCCATCACAAAGGACATCGACCTAAACTCCTTTCAATCTCAATACCTAGTATCCAAGCAGCTCGCGAGGATCAAAATTCAGGATAACTGTTTCCCACGCTTCATACTTAGCCGCTGGCAGAGAGTACGGACCGCAGCGGTAAACTGCGCGCTCTGCACTGCTTGCAGCAGCTTTGAATGCAGGTTGTTGCTTGAGTTCAGAACCCGCGCCTGCCCCTCAACCTCACCGGTACGGCTCAGGTTGAATTGTAGACGAACAGTCAGGTCTTCCGCTCCAGCAGCCCCCATAGGAGGATTCCAGCACTGTGCCACCTGCCCGCGAAGAGCATCCAGTTCAGACTGGCTCATTTTCACGTTGGGTTGACCCAGTTCAGACCCGAGGGAAGCCGGTTTGGCAGACTTTGCAGTCCCGCTCGACTTTTCATTGGTCTTGTTCAACAAAGCCGCCATCTTCGTATTGAAGTCCTCTTCCTTCTTCGGCGCTTTTGGGCGCGCTGGAGGTGTTGGCTTGGTACGAGGACGAACGGTTACGAGTTTCTTCGGCTCTTCGACTTTCTCTATCTCAGGACCAAGTTCTGCAGTTTCCGCAGGAGCCTTCTCTTTTGGCTGTTCCTTGGGAGCTGGCTCTGGCTCAGCAGGTGCTGGAGGGGGCGGCGGAGGCGTTTCTGCCTGCTGCACTTCCCTCTTGGCTTCCTGAACCTTCTTCACCTCTTTCTTCGCCTCACCGGTCTTTTTCTCCGGCTCAGGCTTTTCTGCAGGCTTCTTGGTCGGCTGCAATGCAGCTTCTTTGATTTCCTTCGCGTCCTTTGTGCCAACTGCAGCTTGGTCAGCTCGCTTACGGGCACAAGATCCACGGGCAGTGAATCCACCGGTGCAGTGGTCAACTCCTTGCCGAAGTTGAGCGAAAGCGCTCCGGCAACAAGCACGACCACGTGAACAGCTAGCGATGCGATAAGACCTGCACGCATCCCGGTTAACCCTGCTCCTCTAGAGTGACGAGTCCAATGCGCTTGTATCCGGCAGCATTGATCTGACCCATAACTTTCATGATGATTCCATAATCAGCGTCCTGATCACCACGCACGTAGATACGCTCGTTGTAACCATTCTCGGCAATTGCCCCGAGCTTCGCGATCAGCTCGTCAACCGGGATTTCGGTGTCCTGAATGTACACCGCCCCATCAGACTTCACTGAAATCGCTATCGGCTCGGTATCGCCTTCCATCGCCTTTGCGCGGGTTTCAGGCAAGTCAATTGGCACGCCAACTGTCAGCAAGGGAGCTGCCACCATAAAGATGATCAGCAGCACCAGCATCACGTCCACCATTGGCGTTACGTTGATCTCGCTCATCGGTGCATGAGAGTGCCTGCGACGACCACGTCTGCCGCTTGCACGTCCACCACCGGCCGCTCCTGTGCTCATACCCATGGGTTACGCTCGCTCATCGATACGACGAGAAAGAATGGCAGAAAACTCGTCTGCAAACCCTTCCATGCGCGCAGCCAGCTTGCCACTGTCACTCTGCAATTTGTTATAGGCAATAACCGCCGGAATAGCGGCAATCAGGCCAAGACCGGTCGCAAACAGCGCCTCGGCAATACCTGGTGCCACGACGGCAAGGTTGGTGTTTTTGGAAGCAGCAATGGAGGTAAACGCATTCATGATGCCCCAAACCGTACCAAACAGGCCGATAAACGGAGCCGCACTGCCGATGGTCGCAAGAAACAACAGCCGTTTTTCAAGGCGCTCAACTTCGCGGGAGATGGTCAGATCCATCACGCGGTCAATACGCTGCTGCAGGCTGGCAATCGCAGGGTGCTCCCCTTCGTGGGAGCGTTTCCACTCGCGCATCGCCGCTACAAACAACGCTGACATCCCGTTATTCGCGCGGGACGATAAGGACTTATACAGCTCTTCAAGAGACTGACCGGACCAGAACACGTTCTCAAAACGGCTCATCTGGCGACGGGAACGGGAATAAAGGACGACCTTGTCAAAGATAATCGCCCAGCTCCACACAGAAGCAGCAATCAGACCGATCATCACCAGCTTGACGACAATGTCCGCTCCATAAAGAGCGAAATATAGGACAAGCCCGCGCCTGGAGCTGCGCCCAGCTCAACGGACTCAACGCCCTGCGCCATTGCTGCCAATGGCATAGTGCTTGCCAGCGCTGTGCTCATCGCCACAACGAGTTTCATCACCTTACAGTTCATGTAATAAGGACCTCTTGCCCTGATAACCCAAAGACCGGCTCACGGTAGTACCCCTGCCATGAACACAACCAGTCTATTAAACATTTAGTAGCCTTCCTGCCTGTCGAATTTGGCGAAACTTCGACTACGGCCTGCATTGAAGGCAATAATGAAAAGACCTGCTTAAGGTTACTGAAGGATTAAAAGGTTTCCAGTCCAGATTACTTTGAATAAATATCGGTGATTTTTGACAAGGGTTTTCGGGCTTATTCGCCCTTCATTTGGGCAATTAGTTCGGTCGGCAATCTGCGCGGTTTTCCTTCCGCAGAAATAGCCACAGCAGTCACACTGGCTTTGATCAAAATTTCGTCACCACGCATCACGCGCTGGCTGATAAACAACCGGACACCCTTCACCTCACTGATATCCGTATAGACTTCAAGCACATCATCGATTCGTGCAGGCTTGAGAAAATCAATATCCATGTGACGCACAGCAAAGGCCAGAGGCTCACCGTGCTTGCCTGCATCCAGCTCATGATGATGGACACCCAGCATGCGCAACAGCTCGGTCCGTCCACGCTCCATGAACTTCAAATAAGCGGCGTGATAGACGACCCCTGAAAAGTCCGTATCCTCATAATAAACACGCACCGGCAAAATGTGCTCGGTGCCGTCAATCCGCCCTGTCAGATCGGGCCAATTTGTCTCGGTTTTTTTCTGGCTCATGGCTACCTATTAGTCTTCATCATGTTCAAAGAGGGCCATCTGCGGCGCATTTGGATTATCCGGCACCGCCAAACCAAGGTGTTTGAACGCGATTGGCGTCAAGATTCGCCCGCGCGGCGTGCGTTGCAAATACCCGTTCTGGATCAAATAGGGCTCGACAATCTCTTCAATTGCATCCCGTGGTTCAGAAAGCGCAGCGGCAATCGTCTCAATCCCAACAGGACCACCACCAAAATTCAGAGCAATCTGCTTCAGATAGCGGCGGTCCAGACTGTCAAAGCCAGCACTGTCGACCTCGAGCTGCCGCAAGGATCGGTCAGCAAGCCCCTTATCTATCTCGGCATCCCCTGCCACAATTGCAAAGTCGCGCACACGGCGTAACAAACGTCCGGCAATACGCGGTGTTCCACGGGAGCGCTTGGCAATTTCTCGAGCACCAGTATCACTCATACCGATTCCCAACAGCCGCGCACCGCGCTTCACAATCAGTTCCAGCTCTTCCGGCGTATAAAACTCCAGGCGAACCGGAATACCAAAACGGTCACGCAATGGCGTGGTCAGCAAGCCGATACGAGTGGTTGCAGCAACCAGCGTAAACTTGGCCAGATCAATCTTCACAGACCGCGCGGCAGGCCCCTCACCGATGATCAAATCAAGCTGATAATCTTCCATGGCCGGATACAGCACCTCCTCAACCGCAGGTTGAGACGGTGGATTTCGTCAATGAACAGGACGTCCCGATCTTCCAGATTGGTCAGCAAAGCAGCAAGATCACCAGCCTTTGCAATCACAGGACCAGAGGTCGCGCGAAAGTTCACGCCAAGCTCACGCGCCATGATCTGAGCAAGCGTCGTCTTGCCAAGCCCGGAGGCCCAACAAACAACACATGGTCCAGCGCTTCACTCCGCGCTTTTGCAGCACCGATGAAACCTTCAGGTTCTCACGCGCCTGCGCCTGTCCGGTAAAGTCATCCAGCGTTTGGGGACGCGTTCCGCTATCGATTTCGTCACCCCGAATTTCCGGAGTAACAAGGCGATCCTCACCCTCATTCATTATGCAAGTTCCTTAAGGCCGAGGCGAATAAGTTTTTCAGCGCTCGCGTCTTCACCCGCTGCTTTCACAGCAGCTGCTACAGCCGCCGCAGCCTGAGCAGGCTGGTAACCAAGATTGGAAAGAGCCGAGACAGCGTCTGCCACCGGACGGGATGCCACATTTTCCGCAACACTTTGGGAAACAGCGATCGTATCATCTTCAATAGAAGCAAAGGCCGGTGCCTTATCTTTCAGCTCCGTCACGATACGTTCAGCAACGCGCTTGCCAACACCCGGCGCCCGCGTGATCGCGGTCTTGTCGCCCAACGCAATCGCGTTCGCCACTTCAGAAGCCGCATAATACCCAAAATGCCCAGCGCAACCTTCGCGCCAACACCCTGAACCGTCATCAAAATGCGGAACCATTCGCGCTCATTATCCTCGGAAAAACCGAAGAGTTTGATCATGTCTTCGCGCACCATGGTTTCAATGGCGAGCACCGCAGCTTCGCCCACACGCGGCAACTGCTGCAACACGCGAGAGGGGCAATGCACCTGATAGCAAACCCCGTGCACATCCAGCAGCACAAAGTCATCGCCGTAACTGTCAACGACACCCTTGAGTTTTCCGATCATTTCAAACGCGCCTCCGCTGCGGCCAGACGGCCCGTTATACTACCTCTGTGATGACTATGGCAGATCGCAATCGCCAGCGCATCCGCCGCGTCGTCCGAATTAAACGTCGCCTTCGGCATCAACACCTTCACCATCATACGGATCTGTTCTTTATCAGCGTGCCCTGTGCCCACCACGGTCTTCTTCACCAGATTGGGAGCGTATTCTGAAACCACGAGATTATGCAGGGATGGCACAAGCAGTGCGATCCCCCTCGCCTGTCCCAGTTTAAGCGTCGCCCCCGCATCCTTGTTCACAAACGTATTCTCAACGGCAGCCTCTGCCGGATCATAACGTTCAATCACCTCCTGCAAGCCAGTGTACAACTGCTTGAGGCGTTCTGCGAGGGAGTACTTGCTGTTGGATTGTATCGTGCCACTTGCGATAAAGCTGACGCGATTACCTTTGGCATCAATAATGCCCCAACCGGTGTACCTGAGACCAGGGTCCACACCCATGATTCGAATTGAATGATCCATAGAACAAACCGGTAACGAAAAATCACCGAAGACGCTAGCCGCTAACTCCAACCAATCGCCTAATCCGCACAAATTCAGCAATAATCCACGCGTTCCGACAAAAGTTACTGGCAAGAACCCGCTATGATTGAAGCCTCAGCATCGCACCCCACTTTTGGGTTGTGTCTGCATTCCAAAGCCAGCCGTCGCACCATACAGCTCATCACCCAGCGCTACCCACTACCACGCCTCCCGCCAGTTCATCCCCAACCACCACGGCTAATCCTAGTAGTTCTTCTTAGTTGCGGAGGAAAAGAGGCTTCCCTAAGCAAGGTCATTGAGAAATTCTCGACAATTCAGCAATCGTCCCGATTGGAGGATGGCACCTTCGTAATTTATAATCCTTCCAACCAGACCGCCTTAACCCGACCTTCTTGAAGGTGCGCACAACCACGGTACATGCCCGAAACTGTTATGATGAACCTGTCAGCTTTGAATGGAATTTTCAGATGAGCCAGAAACAGCGCTGCATGAACGAAGACCGAAAGACACTCTAAACAGTCAACACAGCTTGCGGAACTGGGATAAACGCCGTAGCTTCCGCAATAATGTCCCTCGAAACAGACGAAAATCATATATTTATGCCAAAATCATCGCTCGACAAGATTGACCTGGAGATCCTCAAAAGCCTTCAGGAAGACGGACGCCTGACCAATGTAGAGCTGGCAGGCAAGGTTGCCTTGTCTCCCTCCCCGTGCCTGCGCCGCGTCAAAAACCTTGAAGACAGCGGCGTGATCAACGGCTATCAGGCATCCGTCAACCGCAAAACAGTTGGCCTTGGCATGACAGTTTTTGTTGAGATGCGCGTGGGCAAGCAAAGCAGAGCGCAGATCATGTCCATCATTGATCGCGTCACCTCCCAGCCCGAGGTCGTCTCCTGCCACCTTGTCTCCGGTCAGTCCGATATCCTTGCTGAAATCGTTGTCCCAACACTGGAAGCCTACGATGTCTTCCTCTCTGACTTCCTGATGACACTCGACGGCGTTGAAGACGTGCGCTCCAACTTCGCAATCCGCACGCTCAAGCAAACGGCCCGCTACCACTGCAGCATCTGGAAGCCATCGTTGAAAACGATTAGACAGCAACAGCCCTACGGGGCATCGTTGTTCTTGCTCTTGCCTGTCACGATCTGCGCCATGCTGACAAGTTCGGAGATGCGCTCCTGAAGGAAGTTGCTGTTTTGAGCGATAAGCAGCATCTGACGTTGAACAAGGCAAAATAGGTAGGCACCAACACAAAGCCCCAATCCCAAGATGGAGAGGGGCTGTCCCAGTGAGACAAGCCCGATATAGAGCAGCGGTGGAAAAACCGTCACCGTGACGGAACACAGCGACACCCACCAGTCTCCTTTGTGAAACCCGTTGATCGGCATCGTCAGGATCGCCGTGGTTGCAAGCAGGCAGCGATCCTTCATGGTCCGCGCAATGTTCACCGCCTGCCGCAGATACAGCGCCGTCAGCAAACCGGCAACGGCCAGCACGTAAGGCGCGCTCATAACGCAAAACCCATAGGCCCGCACGACCAGAGGTGCCCTCTCCTCCCACACACCAGAA
>BAXV01000044.1 GCA_001310715.1 Pseudovibrio sp. JCM 19062 | reverse complement strand
GTTTTTTGTCACCCAAAACCGGAACCAGGCTTGTCATTGGTCCGTGGGCCTGGTTCACAGTAAAGTGTCTTTTGCGTTCAAGCTGATTTTTAAGCTGCTCCGCATCCGGATACATAATATTCATGACGACGAAATAGTTCTCTTTGATTGAAGAGTTGCCGCCTGAAATATCGCCAATGTAAGTAATTGCGTCGCCAAAGTAGTATGCATCCGGCAGCTTCTTAGCGCTAAGCACTTTGAGGTGTTGATCTCCTAAACAAAGCGCTCGCGGCTCTACATCAAGCTGTGTTTCAGGATCAAACAATTGCTCATTAATTGTTCGATCTGTTTCGTACCCTGTTGCATCATTTCGCCAGCTCGCGTTTCGCCCCCAATTAAGCAACGTCGACATCAACCGTATGTAGCCGCGCGCATCAAGCCTCTGAGGTGAGACTTTGATAAGATTAAGAGTAGACTCCAACTTGCCCTGTATCTGACTTACTTCGAGTAGTTCTTTCTCAGTAGGCTTTGGATTTTTAATTGGTATTTTACAGCTTATTATAAGCTTCAAGTCTTGTACGATTCCGTTATCAAAAACGCCCATATCCGTAGCAACTGAGACATTATCAACAGTGTGCTCTTGCAAGAAATCAATACGCTCCTTGAGCACCTGATCCAGCAATGGATCTCGGAAACCATCTCTCATAGTTTCCATTTGGTACATCTGCATGTTGATGTCAGGAGACCGAAACAACACAATCTGCATACTTGAGTCTTTAGGGAGGTCTTGATTAATAAGCCCCACAACCCGCTCTTGTATTTTTTTCATCGCCAGCCGGTATCGGTTGACACATGAAGGTAAAACCCAAAGTTTGGTCGTCCATTAGGAACAGTTGGTCAGTCTCGCTATAAGCTAAGACTGGAATAAGGCTCGATGCCCTTACCGTTTCTGGAATAATATGATCACTCAAAATGTTTTTAATTGAGATGAACCTCATTCGCTTCCCTCCAAAAATGGTTTGAGGACGGGTGGGCGTCCGCGAATGACAGTACCCATTGGATTAATAATCAATGGTACTCCATTAACGCCCATCATTTGAGCGAATGTCAGCGTCTGGTCATGCCTTTTGCTGTCGCAAGTTCCCTCATTGTTTACAGATGCAATATCTTTGCGCAGATAAAGGTCTCTTTTCTCTTCATTCGAAGTGTCAGAGCAGAACAATGAGCGGATGAGCTGATTGGACCGGTTGCCAAGCGCAGGAACCAGAATGAGCTTGAAGGTGTATTCCTCCATGAGGTCTTTGGCCTCATCCAAAACACTGTGACAAATACTGCATAGCGGATCAGTGAACATAATCACCTCTTTTGGCCCTGCACCAATTGTAATTGTGTTCAAATCGTCAGGCTCAACACCATATGCCCTTACATCGAGCTTTAGTGCTGCTTCTCTGATCTGCTCAAATGTATCGAGAGGTTTACGTTGCCATACGTCGATAATTTGCCCCGACAAAACAAAACGACCATTCGACGATATGAAGAAAATTTTACCTTCTTTTTCAATGGCTCTGAGCCGTTTACCGGCAACTCAACTATCCTGTTAATGGGTGGTTCATCCGGGCTGAACTCCAGCGCACTCGCACTTGAGATAGCCAATGAGCAACATAACGATAATAGCAATCTGCGCATAATTTCCGATCCAGTTAATCTGGAAGCACATTAGCCAGTTTTAATTTGATGCTTGCGCAGCTCTGTACCCATTTTGCGATGAGTGTATTTTTTTGTTCTGATTTCACACTTTCAATAAAAAAAAAAGCCGGAGCAATTGCCCCGGCTCTTTGTCTTGGTGTGACTGTTTTCTAGTTCACGGCATGGGAGAGTGTAACCTCCTCCGAGACCGCCCCGGCATCATCAATGGCACTCAGCGTAACCAGAAGCAGCTGCTCCTGCTCATGCTTGGAGATGCTAATCCGGCTTCCGCTGACAGACACCTTGTAGCCGTCCACATGCCAGTTGTGTCTGACAACGCGGCCATCCACATCCTCACACTTGGCCTTGCCAATCCACGAGCGGGAGGTTTCCGTGATCTCAAGATCACAGACCGGGGGCTGGTTGTCCGCAACAGGGATCACAAGCTCTCCCGTTGCCACAACGCCCATCTTGGTCATAACCTCCAGCTCGACCATGTTCTCGCCAGCCTCAAGCTCTGCCCGTGCATAAGAGCCGTTGGCTTCCAGAACCTCCCCATTGACAGAGTAGGTGTAAGAGGCCACACGGTCGCGTGGGTGACCACCCGAGACCTGCGGACGCAGGAACACACTCAATGGCGCACGCAAGTACGGATTGGACGGCGTGAACGACAACCCCACCTCGTAGGCCGGTGCCGGCTCAAGGCTCAAGGTCTCTCGCAAGACAGTCTCATTGCCCCGCGCATCGCTGATCTTGGCAACGATCTCGTAATCTCCAGCCTTCTCGATGACGAACGTGCGATACCGCTCACTGCGATCAACGATCTGGGAAGCCTCATCCGGCAGTACCCATTCAAAGACCGCCTCTTCCAACTTGCGTGTATCGCCCACGGCCCGCAAGCTGGCCTTTACTGTCGCCGGAGCCTGATTTGTGTCCGTGCTCACGCCAAACATGAAGTCCGGCCACTCATAAGCCCAAACCCGCGCGCTCAGCTCAACACTCTTGGAGGTCTCAGCCTTGAAGCCTTCGAGCCATGCCGTGTATCCAATCGCTATCTTGCCATCTTGTGTGTCTTCTTCACGCACGGTGTAGCTGCCACTCTCCCCTTCAACTACGGTGCCATCCGGGAACACAAACTCGCCTTTGACGGCGACGTTCATGTCCCGGTACGGAGCATAAAGGCGCGCAGAAAACTCATAGGTCTGTCCGATCTCAAGCTTTCTGGATCCATAAAGCGTTGCCCGTGCTGGCTTGACACGGCGTACACCAACGGTGTGCCGGTCGACCATATAGCATACCGGTCATCTGCAGGGGCCTCAACAGAACGCACACGCGCATGAACGCTGCACACCTTCGTCAATCCCTTCAATCACCAATTCATTTCCTGAACCGGCTGCAAAGGTCTTGCCGCCATCCATGGACCATTCAAGTACATAGTCCTCTTCTGGCGCGGCCACCCCATCTTTGGAGACCTCCGCAACAAGAGTGCCATCGGAGCCAACCATCACCGTTTTGGGGCCAGTCAGCTCTACATCCAGTTCCTCATAGGCGGTGACCTGCGTTTGCGGGGTGTAGGATATAGCGCCGGAGTTGAGGTTTTCAATCTGTGCTCTGACCAGGTAGGTTCCCATGTCAAAGTCACGCTTGTATTGGGTCCGACTGCGCTCGTGTTCAGGGATAAAATCTGTCCACGTTGCTCCGTCATCTTCACTCACTTGCCAGATCACATCGCCAATGGCGCGGCGTTGAACGGAATTGTCGACCTTCAGCTTGAAGTAGGTGCTCAAAGGAGCAGGCCCGCTAAACCGCTGGCTGACTACATTCCCGTCAATCGCATTTCCCAGCAATATCGCCACAAAGGCAGGACTGACTGACTGCACCGTACGCTGATAACCAGCGTGCTCACTGATCAACCGAACCTCCGCATAAAGCCGCAAGCTCGATTTATCGACTGCAGAAAGATCAACCATGGCCACCAGTGTGTCACCTTCAAGCGGTTCAAACTGGGTCAACTCAACAGGGCCGGAAGGCGTGTCATAGACAACCCGTCCTTCCCACTGCCCCATGACAGAAGCATCATACTCCCGCTCTGTCTTGCGCTTGTCGCGAAGACTGATCGTCACCGGCAACAAGTCGGTGTTCACCGCATCACGTTGCTCAACCGAGATAGACGGCACAACAGTCTCGATTGGAACCCCAACGACCGTGACGTTCAAAGACCCCTCCACGCCCGCAAGCTCCGAATAGCTGGCAGTCACGTCAAACTGCTGTTCCTGCCAGAGCTGCAGGCCTTCCGGTTCAAGCGCCAGATTAACGCGGTTGTTATCTTTGGACGACAAGGTGAACTTCTCATTGAAAATTCCGGCACTGTCGCGCTTGATATCAATCAGCAAGTCAGAGGCCGGTGCGCTCACAACAATGTCTGTGGCCTGATCCCCTTCCAAAGGCACAAAGACGATGCGATCCGAAGACCCACCATCGGCCAGCTCAACTTGTGGGGCTGGCGGAGTGAGAGCCTCAATATCAACGGACTGCGCATTGAGAAGCACCGGTTGACCGGACGGTGTGAACTTGCTGACTTGCCATGCAATGCTGTTCACGCTTCATCTTGCACACGCCCCGTCAGATACGGCTGAGAGCTCGCGTTTTGCTCCAGACCGGCCGGAAGGCCAACCCACTCAACCAAGCACTCATTGCGCCGCGCGGCTTCATCAGCATGGATCGTCAGTGGACAGGCCGCACCATCAACCTGCTGCAGTTGCACAGCAACATTTTCAATGCCGCGATAGACTGTATTGAGGCTGTCCGTTGGTGCCAGAGACACAGAACCTTCAGCCGTCACCACATCAAGATCCTGCGCGCCAGAGCCCACAACAAGGCGAGAGCCGTCCCCATTGTAAAGAGCCAGTTCATAGGAAACGGTTTGCGGACCCAAAGCATAGGCAACACCATCAACCTGCATCATCTCCAGATCGCTGGCGTCACTTAAAACTTGCTCACTCTCGTCTGGAAGCTGTGTCCAGACAAACTCGCAGATGGAACCGTAGATCGGATCTGACTGATAAGCCTCATCCGTTGACGTGGTGAAGCGACACGGGGTGCCTTGGTCAGGAGAAGCTTGAACCAGGACACGGTCCACGCCTTGACGCACGGTCCAGTCCGGTGCATCAAGCTTGGCCTGAGCGACCCACGTTGTCAGCTCAGCCGACAGAACCGGAGAGTTGGCAATCGTGGTCATCACCAGAATGTGCGCCGTGCCTTCAATCCCTGCTTCTGCAGGATAGGCCCCAACGCTCAGCCGCCCGGATGAGGCGGTAAAGTCATGGTTGCTCACAATCTCCTGCGTCTGTCCTGGCTCGATCCTGACACCATTGACATGTAGCCGATGGCGCGTCACTACGCAGGGCCGCAAACACGTCATAGGTGCCGTTGACCGGTGCCCCGTCTGCATAGGTGAGCGGAACCGTCTCAATCAGGCGCGAGCCGTCCTTGTGCACCAGCTCGGCCGCAACAGCAGGAATGAGGTACTTGCCGTCAAAGCCGCCCTCCAGAGCCATGCGCGGAGGTTTGTAGCTAAAGCCCAAAACACCTTCGCTGGTGTTGCCGTGGGCATCCTTTGCCGTCACAACAACACTGTAGCCTGTGCCAGCCTCATAGCTTGGGAACAGTACCGGATATTCCAGCTGGTACTGGCTTTGGCCAACTTCGCGCACCGGCAGGTTGATCTGATCGTTCAAAGGACCGCCCGTCAGGCGCACAGAGGCCACTTGCGGGTTGTCGTCAACGTCATCGCCAACCGTGACCGTGATATCGTCCAGCGTGGCCACATCAATGCCGTCAGCAAGGTTGAACTGGACCGTCGGCGCCGTGTTGTCGATGCTAACAGCTTCGGGAATTTCCTTGACGGTGGTGTTGTTCTCCGCGTCGACAGCCGTCATCTTCAGGTGGGTGTATTCACCACCCGGAACCTCTGACAGGTCATAGATGAACCGGCGCTTCCAATGGGTATGCTGGACTTCGCTTTTAAACGGAACCTCAACAAAGTCACCACCAGCTGAGCGCAGCTCCAACTTAGATTTGGTTGGGCTAACGAACCAATTTATGTCCGCCGCTGTCGCTCCGCTGACAATATCGCCATCATCCTCGTTTACCTCAACATGGACTTCTTTTTCCTGACGGAAAACTGTGATTTCATTGACTTCAGGAGGAGTGAAGTTGCTATCGAAAGTTATATACGTATCGTCCCGTTTCAATTCGAGCGGTAGATCAAGCGTATAGACTTGCCCTGACAGTAGTGCGGTATCTTCTGTTGTTTTCAAGTCGGTATTCGTAGGGACTGTACTCGGGTATGTCGACAGTAACGATGGATTCATTAGGTTCAATCTCAACGTCCGCATCATTCCCACTTGTACTAACGTTGTCTACGATAATGCGCTGTCGGTAGGGTCGAGGTGCAACTGTTACAGAAGCGCGATTTATTATCCAGTCTTTCTCTTCGAGACCAAGCCGCCTCCCGCCTCTCAGAGTGTCGATGCCTTTAAAGCCGACTTTCAGATCCATAATCCTTGGTGCAACTGCGGTGCTATCAGACAGCTTCACTTCAAAAGTGCTCGAATTTGGATTTCTAACCAGATCAGTAGAATACAACAGGAATCTGTTTAATCCAGCATCGCGGGACGTGTACGGGGTTGCAGTATCCAGATAAACAAAATCATCGTCCGTATGAAACGGCTCCTCCGCAAAGCATGGATTATTGCAGTCCCAAAGATATCCCAAGCCAAATGGTGAAAAATCTTTGTAATTTTCTTTGGGAACTCTCGCCAAGAGCCTAAAGGGGTTCTGAGAGACTATCATGCCCGAGGTAAAAGGTACGAAACCCTCGAATTTGCTATCATTCAGCAAAGGTTGAACAGGCGCATTCTCAGGATCGTAAATCGCGAAGGCTTCAAGGCTTCCACGTTTATTACTAGCGCTGTCATAGTAGAACATCTCTGAGATTTCGCTCTCGTTCCCAGCAATGTCCCGAACCTTTGCAACCAATTCGAAAGTGCTTTCTGCCCCCGATGCAAACAAGTCTTTTGCTTGCAAAAATGCAGTGCCCTCCAAAATCGGAGTCTGAATGATCCCAATTAGCTTGTCTGCTCCATGTCTTTCACTGCAATTTCGGCAGTGGTCAAAGGTATTGTCGAGACAATCCCATTAATCTGAAGCGAGGAAAAATACCTCCCTCCAATCAAGCGATAGGGAAAACCCGGTGCCTCAGTTGGCCTTGACTGATCAACATCAAACCCACCGGAGGTCGGTGGTGTTGTATGAACGGTCACCGGATCTACCTGTTCAGAGACAACCGTCCCGTCTGTAGATATGATCTGTGCGACAAACTCATAGCTTCCATCCGCAGGCACCGGCAGCTGAAGACGCTCGCCATAGAACTCGCCACCATCGACCAGAATACGGTCGTTTGCCCCAAGCAGCTCACTTGACGCAGACGAGACAACCGCCCCTTCCTCATCACGGATCAGCAACCGGACTTTCCTGTCCACGCCGCCACTAAGAGTAAACGTCAAATCACTGACAGGGTTTGCGTATTCGCTCCCCGGCTGCAGCACCTTTTGTTCTCCCAGAGTGTCGGTAAAACTGTACTCCAGAAGATCGGCCTGCGCATTGGGGAGAGCCAATAACGTGGCCACCCCCGACAGCAAGCCCAATCGCCAAGTTTTCATTCTCAGCACCTCTCTATGCTTCGATTACCGACGCGATTCTATCGGCCTGCAGCCGTTACCTTGGGAAGGTGCCAACACTTCAATAAAAAAAAGCCGGAGCAATTGCCCCGGCTCTTTGTCTTGGTGTAACCGTTTTCTAGTTCACGGGATGAGAAGCAGTGACCTCTTCTGATACTGCACCCGCATCATCAATCGCGCTCAGCGTGACCAGTGGCAGATGCTCCTGATCAAACTTGGAGATGGTGATACGGCTACCACTGACCGACACGTCACGGTCATCAAGCTTCCAGTTGTGTTTGATAACACGGCCATCCACATCCTCACACTTGGCCCTGCCGATCCACGACCGCGAGGTATCCGTGATCTCAAGATCACAGACAGGCGGCTGGTTTTCCGCAACAGGGATCACAAGCTCTCCCGTTGCCACAACGCCCATCCTTGTCAGAACCTCCAGCTCGACCATGTTCTCGCCAGCTTCAAGTTCCGTCTTCGCATATGAGCCTTTAGCTTCCAGCACCTCTCCATTGACAGAATAGGTGTAAGAGGCCACACGGTCGCGCGGATGTCCGCCCGAGACCTGTGGACGCAGGAACACACCCAATGGAGCACGCAAATGCTTGTTGGACGGTGTGAACGTCATCCCCACCTCGTAGTCAGGTGCCGGTTCAAGGCTCAAGGTCTCTCGCAAGACAGTCTCATTACCCCGCGCATCACTGATCTTGGCAACGATCTCATGGTCTCCCGGCTCGTCAATAACAAACGTCCGATACCGATCACCACGCTCTATGACATCACTTGCTTCATCCGGCAGGATCCATTCAAACACCGCCTCTTCCAGGTTGCGGGTATCGCCCAAAGCCCGAACGCTGGCTTTGACCGTCGTAGGCACTTGGTTCGTATCCGCACTCACACCAAATACAAATTCCGGCCACTTATAGGCCCAGACCCGCGCAACCATCTCAACGGTCTTGGAGGTTTCAGCTTTGAAGCCTTCAAGCCAAGCTGTGTATTTGATAGCAATCTTGCCATCTTGCGTGTCTTCTTCACGCACGGTGTAGCTACCAGTCTCCCCTTCAACTACGGTGCCATCCGGGAACGCGAACTCGCCCTTAACGGCAACGTTCATGTCACGATAGGGGGCTTTCAAGCGCGCAGAAACTCATAGGTCTGACCAATCTCAAGCTTTCTTGATCCGTAAAGCGTTGCCCGCGCTTCCTTGACGCGCCGCATACCAACATTGTGCCGGTCGACAGAATAGGCATACCGGTCCTCTGCAGGAGCTTCTACGGCCCGTACACGCGCATGGATCCGCTGCACGCCTTCTTCTGTCCCTTCAACAACCAATTCCTCTCCTGAACCGGCTGCAAAGGTTTCGCCTCCATCCGTTGACCATTCAAGAACGTAGCCGTCCTTCGGTGCCGCCACGCCATTCTTGGTAACTTGTGCCAGGACCGTACCCTTCGAACCAACGACGACCGAGCTTGGGCCGCTCAGCTCCACATCGAGCCTCTCATAGGCTGTAACACTCGTTTGTTCAGTATGGGAAACTGCGCCCGAGTTTCTGTTTGTAATCTTTGCGCGCACCAAGTAGCTGCCCACATCAAATGTCTGATGGAATTGCAGCTTCTTACGCTCGCTTTCAGGTACAAAATCTGTCCATGTTCCTCCAGTGTCATAGCTGACCTGCCAAACTACATCGCCAACAGCACGCCGGTCCAAGTGATCTGCTACATCAAGCTTAAAATAGGTGCTCAAAGGAGCAGGCCCGCTAAAGGCACGACTGACAACGCTACCGTCAATTTCATTGCCGCGTAGAACAGCAACAAACGTTGGGGTGACTGATCTCTCAATACGTTGATAGCCGGGATGTTCACTCAGCAATCTTGCTTCAGCAAACAAGCGTAGACTGGAAGCTCCCAAACCCGAGATATCGACTGAGGTGGTAAGACTGCCACCTGTCATCGGCTCAAAGTTCGAAAGCGCAACCGGACCTTCAAGAGTGTCATATACAACCCTTGCCTCCCACTGCCCCATCGTGGCTGCGTCATACTCTCCATTGAAGTTTTGCGTATCACGCAGGTCAACCGTCAGCGGTAGGAACTCGGTGTCTACCGCATCCCGCTGCTCAGTAAAGATGTAAGGGCGAACCGTTTCAGCTGGTACGCCAACTGCTGTGATGGAGGCAGTCCCCTTAACATCAGCCAGCTCCGCATAGCGCGCGGACACATCAAACTGCTGTTCCTGCCAAAGGTTCAAAGGCAGGGTTTCAAGAGACAAGTAGACCCGATTGCTCGCTCCAGAAGACAGGTTGTACACTTCATTGAAAACCGTGACATTGTCCCGCTCAACATCAATCAGCAGCTTGGATGCTGGCGATGTGACTACAATGTCTCTGGTACGCCTGCCTCCCATGGGCGCGAAGAATATACTGCCATTGTCTCCAACTTCGGCCATTTCGACCTGTGGCGCCGGAGGATTAACAGCCTCAATGTCGTAGGATTGTTCATTGAGAGTGACGCGCTTGCCCGACGGCGCAAACTTGCTCACGCGCCATTGCACTGGATATATGCCTTCATCTGCAAACAATCCCGTCAGATATGGGTGTGAGTAGAAGTTTTGTTGCAGGCCAACCGGAATATCGGTCCACTCGAAGAAGCATTTGTTTTGCCGCATCGCCTGATCACTATCCATGGTCAGAGGACAAGAACCGCCATCCACTTGCTTCATTTGAAGAGCAATATTCTCAATGCCACGATGAACCGTTCTCAGATTTTCCGTTGGCGCCAGTGATACAGAACCATTGGCAGAAACGACTTCAAGATCCTGCGACCCAGTACCCACCACAATGCGCGATCCGTCACCACCATAAAGGGCCATTTCATAGGTGATGGTTTGTGTTCCCAAAGCAAAGGCCACGCCTTCGATCTGGGTCATCTTGAACTCACCGTTCTCACTTAGAACCCGCTCGCTCTCGTCTGGGATGGTTGTCCAGACAAACTCACAAACAGGATCGTCAATCGGATCAGATTGGAAAGCGTCTTCCATAGTGGAAGTAAAACGGCATGGATTGCCCGGAGCAGGTGAGGCCTGAATCGAAACAGGATCCAAAACCTGTTTCACCGTCCAGCTGGAGGAACTCAAGTTGGCCCGACCAACCCATGTTGTCAGCTCGGCAGACAAGATCGGAGAGTTGGGGGCTGTGGTCATCACCAGAATGTTCGCTGTGCCTCAATGCCTTCCTCGGCAGGGAACGCACCAATGCTGAGCTTTCCTGAAGTCGTAGAGAAATCATGATCACTCAAGATCGCCAGCGTTTGTCCAGGCTCAATTCTCATCCCATTGATGATATAGGCTGATGGCGCATCCCCGCGAAGCGTTGCCAGAACGTCATACGTCCCTGTGACCGGCGCACCGTCAGCAAGGGTAAGCGGCTCGGTCTCAATCAGGCGCCGCCCGTCCTTGTGCAGCAGCTCCGTGGCCACTGCTGGAATGTAGAACTTGCTGTCAAACCCACCTTCCAAGGTGATCTGGTGTGGTTGGTAATTAAAGCTTAAAGCTTCTTCGCCGGTATTCCCGTGTTCATCCCTGACCACAACAACCGCCGAATAACCGCTGTTCGGTTCAAAGCTTGGGAAGAGGATTGGGTACTCAAGCTGGTATTGACCACCGGCCACTTCGCGCACTGGCAGGTTGATCTGATCATTCGTAGGGCCACCGGTCAGCAGAACCGAAGCGATTTGTGGATTGCTGTCAATGTTGTCCGAGACAGAGATGAAGATGTCATCGAGCGACACCACGTCGGAGCCATCATCAAGATTGAAGTGCACAGCTGGTGCGGTATTGTCGATTACGACCGTTTCTGCGATCTCATGAACAGTCTTGTTGTTCTGTGCTTCAACCGCTGTTGCCTTCACATGCGTATAGGTGCCATCCGGAACCTTAGAGAGGTCGTAGATAAAGCGGCGCTTCCAGTGGGTGTGTTGCAACTCACGGATAAATGGGACCTGCACGTAATCACCATTAGATGAGCGAAGTTCCAGCTTAGATTTGTTTGGATCAACAAACCATTTGCCCCGATGACCAGTCGTTCGTACCAGATAGCTATCAGCTTCGTTTACCTCAACATGAATCTCTTTATCCTGCTGTAGGACATTGACTTCATTGACTTCTGGCGGAGTGAAGTTTGAATCGATAATGAAATCAATTCGCCGTGATTTAAGCTGGTTTGGCAAATCATATGAATATGCATAGCTTGGAAAACGGTGCGATAGGTCACAGGGTCATTCGTATGATCTTCGTAGGGACTATATTCTGGAAGATCTACAGTGACTTGGCTGGTATTTGGCTCAATAACAACATTCGCTTCCATACCTGGAATGCTTTTGTTATCTACAGTAATACGTTGACGATAAGGGCGAGGCTCAACAGTCACAACTGCGCGATCAACGATCCAGTCTTTTTTATCAAGACCAATCCACGAGTTGCCGTAAAGCTGGTCACTCCCTTTAATACCAAATCTGAATTTCGTGGCCACTGGTGAGATCGCAGTGTCTTCCGAAACATCTACATCAAAGTAGCGTAGAGACCTGTTACGCAATCTATCATTCGTCTTTAACCTTATACTAGTAGGGCCAGTCTCGAAGAAGTTTATTGGATCAAGCTCTTCTACGTAGACATACTCATCATCCATATAAAACGGTGTTGATGATAAGCAATCATTATAGCAATCTACTGTCCTCCCAAGACCAAATGGCGTAAAATCTCTGTAGTTATCTTTCGGTATTCTCGCAAGGAGGCGGATTGGGTTTTGCGCTATTTGCATTCCATCTGTGTAGGGAACAAAGCCCTCAAATTTACTGTTGTTCAGCAAAGGTGTAATGGGAGCATTGTCCGGGTCGTAAAGCGCGAACAGTTCAAAATCTCCACGCTTTGTCGCTGACTTATCGTAATAAAACGTTTCCGATACTCGCTTAACATTTCCTGCCTGATCCCACACATTCGCGGTTAATTCAAAAGTGCTTTCAACCTCACTATCGAAGAGTGCTTCAGGTTTCCATTCTACACTGCCTTCCAGAACTTCACCGTCTACCGTTCGGGTTGGTACGTTTCCAACCAGGTCTTTAACCGTGAGTTTAACTTTGGAAAGAGGAATGTCAGACACAATCCCATTAATGTTGAAATTGCTGAGATAGTTGCCACCGATCAATCGATAAGGAAATCCTGGAACTTCAGTTTCGTCCACCTGCACAACATCAAACCCACCAGACGTCGGCGGCGTTGTGTGGACCCGCACCGGATCTATCTGCTCGGAAACCACCGTCCCATCAGTGGATATGATTTGTGCGACAAACTCATAGCTTCCATCTGCTGGCACCGGTAGCTGCAGCTGGTCGCCGTAATACTCGCCACCATCGACCAGAATACGGTCGTTTGCCCCAAGCAGCTCACTTGACGCAGACGAGACAACCGCCCCTTCCCCATCACGGATCAGCAACCGGACTTTCCGGTCCACACCACCACTAAGAGTAAACGTCAAATCACTGACAGGGTTTGCGTATTCGCTCCCCGGCTGCAGTACCTTCTGTTCTCCCTGAGTATCAGTAAAACTGTACTCCAGAAGATCGGCCTGCGCGCTGGTAAGGGCCAGCATTGTAGCCACCCCCGACAACAGGCCTAATCGCCAAACTCTCATCTCAGCACCTCTCTACGCTTCGATTATCGGCACAATTCTATCGGTCTGCAGCCGTTACCTTGGGAAGGTGAGAGCGGATGAGCAAAGAAAAACCCGCTCGCACTTTCATGCGAACGGGCTCGTTGGGTTCATTAACGTGTATAAAACAATGCTACTACTGTTTACCTCCTCCTTTCATCAGGACTGCGGGATTTTGCAGACAGCTGCTACATCCCAAGGCCAACGCTGGCTGTGATCAAGCCAGCGGTGTTGCTAACAATCTCAGGAGTTGAGGAGATCCCTGTGATTGTTGCGGTCATGATAGATTCCACGACAGTCGGGGAATAGTTGAGCCCCATCCCGCCACCGATACCTACGGCAAACGCCATAAGAGACTGTCGAGCAACCCCACCAACGATCCCAACAAGGATCATTGCGCCTGCTACAACTCGACCCAAAGTACCCTCAGTCCAGTCTTTGAGAGCCTCCCAAACTTCATCAAATTCAGTACCACCAGTACCCGCATGCGCCACGTCAGGCTGTACTGCGATGAAAAGCACTGCAGCCATTGCGACAAAAGACAGCATCTTCAGGTGCCTTTTTTTCCAACATTTTTTTCAATAGTTTGCATGGTTATCTCCGCTTTAAAAATATGCCCATTTGCCATCAATTGTGGGTTTGTAAGGGGTGTAAAGAGGGTGTTTTTCTCCCATTAGGAGTGCCAACAACCCATTTCCGTGGTTCAAGTTCTGTGAAGACATAACCGGACATAACCAAGTCACCGCTGGTGTCTTCACGAGGGGCTACCCAAATACGCATTACTTGCGCAGGGGATCGTATTGGCGTCGGTTTCCCGGAAAGTTGACCAGACACATAACCAAAGTCGTCAAGCATGCCCTGAGGACGATCTGAGGTTTGTTCGCCAGTTGAACTTGCAAGATCCGACGGTAAGCGGCCATTATTGGTCGCTGCGTACATTTGCGAGGTCGACATGCACCTCACGTCCTGCTGATTATCACCGCAAGAGAAGTCTGGCTCTCCAAGTCCCAGACTGCTGCAGCCAGCAAGTGCCATTGTTGCAAACAAGGCAAACATGCCCCGCGAGCGCCGCCGATAGGTCATGCTTTCCCCCCTTTGAAGCTGAGTTTTGCGCCTTTTGTGACGATCACTTCGATTTGGCGACCAGCATCAATTTCGATAACCGGATGCACGCCTTCAGCTCTTTCGATGTAATAGTCTGCAATTTTCGCCAGCGCCTCAGAAGCTCCTTTAGCGCCCGCATTGTTTAATGCGTCCGCGCTCATGAGAGATTGATAGAGAGCTTTAGCATCGCCGTTCGTGTTCAAAGCTGGAACTGGAGGAGCGCTGAATGCACCGGCTGCACCAGACAAAAAGCCAGCCAAGAGAGAGCGACCAATGATTTCACCTTGCTTACTGACTAAACGGCCTCTGATACCGGCCTTTCCATCCTCTCCGACAGCGTACGAAGCTAAGGAGGCCTCGATCACGCCGCCGTCTTCACGAATACAAGAAAGGGTTTCACCTCTGAGGTAGGCACGCTCAGACGAGAGATCACCGTAGCCAGACATGATAAGAAAGCATTCGCGAATATCGGCAAGGAAGTAATTCGGTAGAATTGCTTCTTTTTGCAATCTCAACAGAGACGGGAACGGTTCTTTCCGAGCATTGGTATTTGTGGGAGCATCCATACCATTGAGAATTACACCTGACAGAATTGAACCAGATGCTAGGAATAAGCCGGGATCTTCCTTTTCCTCAGTGTTAAGTTCGCCTTCCTCAGATGCCACTTGAGTGATCGTGACTATGTTGCCGCTCACACTTGGCTCCGGTACTGCAGAACTGCCCGCATTTGTGCCACCAGATCTTTTGTTTTTAGGTGATGTTTCAACCGGCTCTGGATAGATGGCAGTTTCAAAGACCTTGTTAGGATTTTGCTCGGCTTGTAGGCTCACCTCATCACTCAGAGGCTCATCGTCACCTACTTCATCGCTAAAGTCTGCTGTACCCGCTCCTGAAACAACATCATTTACCGTACGAATAACCTGTTTTTCTGTCTCAAAAAGCTGTTGCTGAAGGCTTTTGTTTTCATTCTCAAGCCTTTCTACAGTTTCACTCAATCGCTCAAGACGAGAAGCAAAGTTTCCATCATTTAAGCCCTTGAACCTCGCAGAACTAAGTTGTTCTCCTTGGTTTGTAACGTCGCGCTTCAAGCCATGAACATCACTGAGAACGCGCGCAAGCTTGGCATCCAACGCTTCCAAGCTAACCCTACGAGTGTCGCCGCTCGTCAGCACATTACGGATGGTCTCTTCGCGCCCTTTTTTGACTTGCTCGGTATTGCTTGGACCCGATGTCAAAGTAACGAGACCCACCACACCCAAAGCCGCAAGACCACCAGCACCCCACTTCTTGAGCTTGGGATCAACCTTATCTAGCAACGCTCGCATACTTAACCACCTCCCAGAAGCGACTTTCGCTTTGTTGCAGGGCGCCCGCCGACATTTCGACGAACAGCAACAAAGACTTCAGTTTTCTGTCCCGGTAAGAGCACCGAGTAGGGCCAAGTTGTAACAGCCGCGACATTCCACGCGCCGCAGCTCTGCTCATTAAACTCAATAGCGCGCTTCGTTTTATTTTCAGCCACACCGATGAACACAGAGAGGTTATGTCCGGTGTAGAGTTGGCCAGAAGAAAATTTCGTCTCAATGCCAGCCTGAGTGCAGTTGGGTAGATCTGCTGACCTCGGAGTTTTTGACAGTACGTATCCTTGGGGAACTCTGCCTTGTGCTGTCTCTCGGAAGACGTTTCGGATTACTTCAACAAATGGCTGGCTTGTTTCCCAACGTTCAGCATTTCGGTTCGCGACGATATTCGTCACATCACCCTGAGATAATTGAAGGTTTATCTCTTTGGGAGGTATTCTTTTTGGAACCATAGTCAGGCTAAGAGCAACGGCTTCGGAACCACGCTCAGTAATGAACATCGTCACCGGATAGTCTTTGTTGGTTGCAACGTAGATTACGTTATCGGTGATACAGACCTCTCCACACTCCGTAGTGCTGCCAGCTTCCAGCGTAGTCGATTTAACAACTGGGTTGGCAAACGGGGTCACAATCCGATTTGGGTGATTTTGTGCAATCGGAACAATCTGGTTCACTCCCGGCACCATATTAAGAGTGCTTTGAGCGGCAGGTGATCTTTCATCCTTGCGCTTGGGGTAGTTCGCTGGATTGATCACAGGACGCGCTTTTGGGGTAGATGAGGCACTCTTTATCGGTTGGGCAGGTGCCTTCGCGGATACAGTAGACTTAATCTGTTCATCTTGAACGGGACTTATTGCCGGTTGTGCTGCTGGTGGCGTTACCTTCTGTGCGGCAACAGGTGCAGGCACGTTTTTCTTCATGACACTTTCACGAACAAACGGCAGATCTAAACTGTATGCCGAAGAGCAGGTCGCTAACAACAAAACGGAAACTAGGGATATTCTCGACTGCATTTGCTATTACGCCCTTTACTCTATTTCTTTTTCAGAACGCGGGCGGTGCGCGGGCGTCCTTCATAGGTCTGCATGCCAGTGATTACTGGGGCATAAGCAGAGACTTCAACGATGTATTCGTATGTGCGGTCGGTACGTCGCTCAGTGCCGGAAGGAGCTCTCATGAATGAGGTTCCATAGACAAAAACCTTGTTTGAGCTCGGTTCATACTCAAGCAATCGAGGTTCAAAACGCATGGAGACACGGTCTGCTTTGATCTCCTCTGCCTGGAGATTGATGGCCAAGATCACGTCCTCATAAATTGAGGGGTGCAAGAGCGGCCCAACGCGCTCTTCAACCAGATCGACACTTGCTGGTGTCACATTTCCCATGAGCATGGCCATTGCCCAGCCCAAGCTTCCTTGTAGCTCTGAGTGCTGCTTGACTTCATAACTTCTGCCTCCTCAGTCAAAGACCAAGGCTGAAGCACCACAACGGTGTCTTTCTTGAACACAAGAACAGCGAGCAGGATGGTCAAGAGGATGAACCCAAGTAACAGGAGCCGGTTCCACCGATTCTCCATTTTGGTTCCATCCCACGTATTGAGGAATCTCTGAAGTTTCACGGGAAATACCTCCGCACAAACGGATTGCGGAACGACCGACATAGCTGCGGGGTCAGGCCAACCCAATAGATAGCGTGGTACATAAACCATCGGGGTTTCCTTCGCGTACGCGGCGATATACCTGCGCTCCGATAAGACCAATCGGTATTAGGTAATGAGCCTTCCCCAGCAGCACTCCGAAAAAGAGGGCGATGAAGATCGGGGCCACTTCATCAAGAGACCAAAGCAACACATGGATGGATCATCGACACGCTTGGGATTTGCACTGGTTTCATCACTTGCCTCGCTTTTTCGTCTCAATTAAAATAGCGACTTGCCAATTTCCTGAGCGCAGCAGCGGGCGCATTTCGTTATTTTTTTTAAGTTCCCCCTTCTTTAAGTGAGCGCGACTGCTCAATTGGTGATGGTCAGCCACACGTCGAACGGACAATTCCCAATTCAGGAAGGTACAGGCAGGACTATTTCTGCTCTCTGGCACACATCATCGCAGCGCTGGCATCACATGCATGCGCAAAATCATTCTTGCGCAAACGCAAGACCTCAATAAGCTTTTGTATTATTTTATTAATTGTCTTCTTAAGAGGGCCGAAAGTGCGCAGTTTGCACCTCCCTCCATGTCATCCCCCCCCGACAATGCACCAACACTACAAGGCTGGTTTCCTTTTCAGGGAAATAGGGTGACAACTTAGGCCACACACCAACGCATCAACATCGTGAAGCTGGCACCAAATACACTCGTAAGCGCGAGGTGTTCGCATGCGAACACCTCCTATACGTCATTGATTTATATTCTTTTTTTGCATGTTACTAACGATCAAACCGAGACAAATCGCAACCAGTATGAGTGCAACAGGAATGATACGAGGATCCAAAGCTATTGGTAAGGTGAAAGCGAAGACCATCGCAAAAACAACAAACGCAACACCCCTGACTCCATACCGGTGAACGACAGGGCTGGCGTATTGGAAGTTTGTTTGCTTAACACTACGCATCATCCAACCATCAAAAAGAGCTGGAGCAAAGATCAGCGCCATGTATGGAGACCAGACCACAAAAAGCGATACACGAATGAGCAAATGATAAATGGTGGCAAATAAACCATTTAACCGATCCTCGACCAAAGGAAACCACCAATCCCCCATGTTCTCCAACCCGACTGACCGACGCTTCTGTTCTGCTGTTGGGATAAGTAAGCGGTACGCTTCTTCTTGAATTCCGGTATCTATGAAGGCTGTGACATACCAACTGGATGCCCTGTCTTGTACCCAATTGGCAGTTTCCTCGCCAAGGCAGATTCGATTAGTGCCAACTCGCTTGTAACAGCCTTATGTGTCCAATTCCCCGGTATCAAAATCACGATAGCCAGGATCTGGAGTGAAAGCGCCAACATCGCCCATACAAACGGCTTGCTCATATTCGTTCCTTAACAACAGTCGAGTGACCTTTCTCGTTGTTATATCCCGATACGTAAGCACCTTGTATTCATCTACATTCGGCAAACTAGCCTGATGCCATGAAAATGGACCACTATTACCCCGACAGAACGCCTCAAGGGACGAACCGAACAGCGGTTCCACATCCCGCCTGAAGCACATTTTATGCGGCACTTTGAGACTTCTGCAATCTGTGTAACAAGGCTTGAGACGAAAACAGCCAACCGCATTGCTTGCGTGCTTTCCAATGAGTTTGTCCGGTAGATCAGGTTTTCATACGCTTGCAGGGCATTGTCCACCAAAACGGAAACCAACCGTCTTTCACCAAGATAGGCGCTATCGCCATATATACGACAAACGTTTTGAATTACGTCAAATGCAATTGGCAATTCATATTCTAAAACACTACCTGCGCTACTGCCATCAGGCTCTGGGGGCATTATCTCCTTGCGCACACGCAAATAAACTTCACCTGTCGATAAATCAGGCTTTACGACATTTAGGGCAAAGTTGTTCATGTCAGCGGTTTCAATCACTCTGCTTTCAAAATAGGGATTCGACCTTTTACAATACGACCAGCCGATATTTTAGCAATAAATTCAAGGTTTGGCAGCATCCCCATTAATTGAGATGGGAATATCTCCGCTTCTTCCTCCATAAGGCGTTCTCCTTGGTTCCCTCCGTGCAAAATTGGATGATTTGAATCAGTGTTTTGCCCCTGTGTTCTCATCACGTAATTGACCCGAGTTTTAGGCAAATTCTGAGCAAGATACTCTTGAGTATCACTATCAATAGTTCGCAACGCAAATGTGTTGTTCAGGTTTCCCAGAACCATCATAGCTCGTGCTTTAGACCCTAATTTATCTTCCATATCCGATGTTGTTTGCGTTGCTACAAAGAGGCGAAGGAGTGCACCGCGACCCTTGTTTAGAAGTTGAATGAACGGCACGTTCATTACTTCTGAAGCTTCATCTACAAAGACATTTACCGGTGCAAGATCCTGACCATAGTTATATCGATCACCAGCTAATGCTGCTAGATCAGCAAGCATCAGAGATCCGATAGCTTGCGCGACCATATTATCAGTCAGTGAGTCCAAACCCAAATAGGTTACACAGTTGTTGTTGATCAGCTGCCCAAAACTCATAATCGGCCGCTCATCATCCAGGTCTTCCGGATCAGGAGAAAGCAAAGCGCCGATCTCCCCACTGGTTAGCATATTCATAATAGGTAACAGCGAGGATACCATCTTGGCAAAGTGTGTTCTGTCATGTTGGTACATAGACAGAAGTCCTTCCAGATCAGAGTTTGGACTGTGCGATTGAAGCTTTTTGGCGTAGAACGCCGCCATCGCCTTGGCCCTCCTATCCACGGATGCTTTGTCCTTTTCAGAAATAAACCGCTTAGCTTCATCTTCACCATTGGGAAGCACTTTCCCTGCGTATGAAATAACCGCCAGCTCAACAAGCTTTGCAGCACCACCTTCTAGGTATTGCTTTATGAGCCTCAAATTGGGTGCGGCATGAATGATAAGTAGACCCTGCACGATATTGTTGAGAGCGCTCCAGGAAAACTGAGCAAACGGATCGATCCCGCCGCCAGCCGACGGTAGCAAAGCCGCAATCCGACTCGCCAACTGTGTGCCTCTTGTGAAGTTCTTCATCGGGTCTATACGAATAGATTGATCTGGGAACGCTGGATGGAAACTAACGAAGCGATCCGGTTGCCCAAGGGCTATACATGCTTGTTTTGCATTGTGGGCCATTTCTTTGTCGCCCTTGGGATCTACGATCACCACAGGCTCGTTGCGGGCAATAGCCTGAGAAATTGCGATATCAAACAATCGCGTCTTTCCAGCACCCGTAGTTCCAATGACGAGCGTATGGCCTTCCACATGTCCCATCGGTTGGAAAATATCACCTTCACTTGGCTCTACCCCATGAATCCAAGGCTGTCCAATGTTCTTGTTTTGATCACTATCCTTCTGTTTCATGAAAGGTAGTTTTAAGGGCTTCTGGTGAAGATTTTTGGTAAACGTTGCCCAATCCCTCTTGGTGATCTCAAACACGCGCTGTGCGTGCCGGTTCTCCCAATCAAACCCCTTGCCGTACCAGACATGATTACCGTCACTGCCCATTTTGTTCTTGAGTTCATCAAAGTTGATAAACTCAAGTTCTCGACCACCAAGGTTTTTCTGCAACCGATTAAGGCGCCATGCGGCTGGTAAGCGCACCAGCCCCATTGCACCACAGATACCGGCCATCCAGTAGAATGGATCTTCAGGCATCATGGAGACCTGTTGAACCATCAACGCAAGCGCTGACGACGACACCCAACCTGATATAGCCCACATCTCATAATTCGGGCGCCAAGGAACTTCATACTCCGTTGGATTGTACTTAATCATTCGCTGCCCCCTTTAATCGCAAAGTGTTGTTTTCAGAAATCAAGTCAAACCCCTCCTCACCAAGCAACTGCACCAATTGAAACCGTTTAAGACTAGGGCTTTCTTTGATAATCTCTTGCAGGGCATCAGCACTGGTGACCAGATCATCACCCTCTACCTGCACATTGGAACGAAGCCACCTACCCTCTCGTGCAATAATCATCTCTTTCAAAGCTCTAATGCTATCGATAGCCCGTGGGCGCACTGTACCGCTCCGCCGCGCCTTTGCTTCTCTCTGTGTTTTTTTTCCTTTTCAGGAATATGATCTGGTTCTTGTTGAGAAGCCTCTGTTTCATCATCCACGGCAAGACTATTGTCGACACTATCCGTTTTCTCGCCGCCAGTTACAGAAGGTTGAGGAACTAAGTCGGACATAAATTGAGAGGTCTGTATTGTTAGAACCAAGCAATCGGTGCCACCTACCTTTTGCGTTGCTCTGCCTGTACTAAAACGGTCTGGTTCGACCACCCCAGCCGCGTTGAGAAGTGCAAGCAGCTTGAGGGGCTCACCAATATTGTTTGAGAAGGATGGCCATACCAGACAAAGCTTCTTTCCATGCCAGAGAAATCGATCCACACCCTTCCCTTGCTCTGAGCTCGCTTTGTCCGCAATTGCAATCAATAGGTCCGCTACTGCATCATTCTTACTCAGGAATTGCTTCAGAGCAGCTTGAGGGGATAAGCCAGCTGCCTCAGGCTTCTCAACCATATCTGAGATAGGTTCGCTTGAAGGTTTATCTTCCTTTGACACATCCACCCACTTTATGTGCGCTTGCCCCTTTGTTTCTTCATTATGAATTTTATTGGGTCTGTCAGGCTGAGAAAGAGCTTTGTTCTTTTGTTCTTTTTTTTATGTCGTCGGCTTACATTTTGCTGTAAATGCTCCGTCAAGCGATTGGCTGTATCGGCCGGTGTCGCAACTGCTGTTTTGGGTTCGGATATCTGCTTCTCCGGTGCCATTGGCACAACAGAGCTGGTTGCATCATCGTCACCCTCTTTTTGGATCCCATGTTCCGTTGAAGAGTATTCTTGAGCAATCTCAATTTTGTCCTGTGGCGGTCCCGCATCAAAATAATCCGCAACTGGCGAAAACTCTATTTCTTCCGGGTCCATTGGAAACTCTCCCGTCAACGGGTCATAATCATACTCGTGATGCTCTACTGTTTGAGTGCTCTGATCGAGGGCAGGTTTAGGCTCTTCGAAGCCCTTTAGTTCAACTGTTGGCGGCAGCTCATTTGAGAACACGTATTCACTGACAACCTTTAAAACTGTAATAGGGCTCGATAGGCAGATTTCGGTTTGTTCCGGTGGCTTTGGCAATATCTTATGATAGCGAAGATTAGCGTCGTCGTTCGGCGCCAGTGCAATGCCTTTTTCAATCAATATATCAGCTAATGTATGTGGGTCTTTCGGAACACCTGGAATGTTGTCTTCCTTTAAAAGGTCGTGAACAGTTCGCACCGTGGGTGGCCAAACCAAAAATGTTCCTTCCTTTGTGTGCCAGACCCTCCCCCCGATCTTATTGACCTGTAACTGTCCACTACTCACCAGACGACGCAGTGCATCAATCACGTACCGTTCAATCGGCACACCATAAGAGTATTGGTCGATGTCCAAACGATTCAATCTGAGATCGCGCTGAACACTTGCCTGGTCAGCCGATAGCACCTGTTTTGCAACCGGATTTGAGACACCTGTTCCATTGATCGCAACAAGCAACTCTCGAAGTATCTCTGGCCCACGATCACTAAGCTTCCCGAGGATCGCAGGCGTCACAATCTGATTAACTGCCAGTGCAGCAAAATTCTCATGCTGCTTATGTCTGTTGTGATACCAACTCAGAAAGTAACGCTCGATATCATTATTTGAGAGCCAGTCGCTAAGAGAACTGGTGTACGGGTTCCACTCCAACCCACCATCCTCTGTCCTCACACGAATATCTGTCATTGCTTTGCCTACGTCATGACAAAGTCCAGCTAGACAACAAGCTATTCTCCAAAGGGGCTCAATCTCCCTTCGCTCTGCTGGAGTTCCTGTTGTTGCAAAGATTACTCCATTGGCAGTCTGTGCCGCAAACTGAGCGACTTCGAGCCCATGGCGAAATAGCCTCCTGCGCCTCTATGATGATGGCTTTCACTTGCAGGTAGAAGATGCACATAGGCCGCATAGTTTCTAACTGCAGGCGCTACAAGCTCTTCATAGAGCGTTGGATGCAGTCCAAGAGACTGCTTTATCTTCAATAGAAGATCTTTTTGAGTGAGGAGTATCTTGTCCACGCCGATTGAGGGCATTCCAGTAGCAAAAGGCGGATAACGAGGCAGATTCCGGATCTCATCGTCAATGCTCTGATCGTCTCGCTCTTTGCCTTGTGCAGCCAAGTCAGTCTTGCTTTTTGTATCGCCCTTCCATTTCCGGTTAGGTAGCAAAAAAACGTGAGAGCAGCTTCATCTTTGGTCATCCTTGATGTTTGGATCAACTTGCCAAAGACTGAAGCGTTCGTGGCCGAGGAACGCACATTCCTAGGATATTTCACAAAATAAGTTGTCAGTCTGCGATGATCAGACATAGCAGGTCTTAGATTGATCGCACAGTTTCAACTCAGAAGGCCTGGTCATGAACCCGACAAAACCACTTGCTGTCGCCTTTCTAGCTTTACTTGGCGGCTGCGATACGCTCCAGAAAACCCAGCTACCATTCTGGGTAAGCCAAAATGAACAACCAACAGCCCATACAGCTGCAATGGAGCAACCAAACCGGAAAATGTGGCTGTCGAACCGGAGTAAAGCGGCTCCTCCAAAGGTTTCTCACCGCGAGAGATCCTTAGGTGGTGCTGCATACCGCCAGGAGGGCTTTGTGCATGTCTTGGACAACCAATCTTCACATAGAGCAGTTGTACCCATGGTCTACCCTCCCATCGTATCCTCATCGGCTCTCTCAGCAGTGCAAAAGGTAGAACCAATAGCGAAATCTATGGGCGATCTATATACGAGCAAGAACGCTGGATAGGTATTGCAACCAGGGACATGGAATGGACTCGAACGACATAAAGTTCATCCAAAGAACTGGGGTTCAAAATATACCGGCCTCACTCAGGGCAACTTGTGAACCACCATCTTTCAAGCTGTCTGAGTATAGCAAGGCGTGGAGCAGGCACTGCTCAGGCAACACATCTTCAGATGATCAAAGGATTGTCACAACGACCCAAATGCCGTACTACTTGAAGCAATCCTGTCGCGGGGAATGACCCCCCCCCGTTAATCTTGGCTCAGTGGCCCTTTTGCAAGGACCACTGTTTTTGAAAATTACTATTTTTAGCGGAGTTTTCAAATCTTTTTGAATATTCCGTTTTTTTTGGGAGTTTTCAAATTGCGCTTGCTTGATGAGAGACGCCTACCACCGCAACGCAGTCACATGACACTTCAAAGGAGTGTTTTGTATTTTCTCTTCTTACCCGCACAAATCCTTCTCGACTGCTTAGCTGCCTCAAATCTAAAACCGCATCATAACGCACATCAGCGTCAGCAACGATAACACGCACTTGCGGCATCTCTTTCGGGGATGCAGGCTTTTTTTGTTATGCCTTTGCCAACAACGGATGCCTTTCTGTTCACTTTTGTTGACTTCGCTTGTTTCAGTTTTGTGCGTACATGCTCTCGTTTTAAAACATCAGTGTCAGTTGATTGGAGCAGTTGCTCAGCCAGCGCAGGTGACTCCCTATGTATTTTAACGAGATCAGCTAAAGTTTCAGCGTCTGACACTCCGCGCTCAGCAAACTTCTTAACCAGCGTTGGGTTCTCGTTAAGCTTGAGGTGTTTCACCACGTATACTCGGTTCTTCCCGATAATTTTCGCAACTTCGTGATGCTTGAACCCCAAAGAAACCAACTTAGCAAGTGAATTGCCAATTTCTTGAGGTGTTAAATTATCTCGCTGTATGTTCTCAACTAGCTCCATCTCGATGCGCTTAGCTTCGCCCGGAGCAGCGCTGACGATAGCTTTAATCGTTTCCTTCTTCAGCGCAACATGAGCTCTCCAACGCCTTTCGCCATTGACTATTGTATACTTGCCGTTTTGTTTCTTAGCTGACACCAGAATAGGCTGCTGTAGTCCTGTTTGCTGAATGGAGTCGGCAAGTTGATCAATATCCCGAAACTCTTTTCGGACCTGATTGGGGTTGGGCTCAACATCCAACACAGGCAAACACAGAATGCGATCTGTCGTTTGTTTATCAGCTAGCTTACCTAACTCCGCTAAGCTCCCACCTGAAATCATTGCCTTACCCCCTTGCAGCCAATCGTCTGATAATTGCAACCACAGCCTCATAGGGTTGCGCTCCATTCAGTGGGATGCTGATGCCGGACTGGTTGTCGACGACAAATGAAGAAGGCGTTGACCTAAGGTTAAGTTCATTGGCACGCCGTAAATCATTTTCAACTATCTGGATTGCTCTTCCGCTTTGCATGCAGGACTTGATCTGTTCAACATTTGCACCAACATCTTGCGTCAATTTTAGAAGGTTGCTAACCCCCTGCCCATTGCCTTTCGAATGGCGGAAAACTTCGTTCATGAAGACCCAAAAACCCTTGTTCCCTTTTTGCTCACGAACACATTCTGCTGCAACGGCTTGCTGCTTTGCTGCAGGGTTGTGAAAGTCGAGCGGCAAGTGTTTGAGTTGCCAGTTCACATTGCCCTTAGCCCCTTCAACAATACGCTTTGGTGTCTCATGGAACTTTTTACAAAACGGGCATTCAAGGTCGGTGTACTCAACAATGGTAAAACGTGCTCCAACGTTTCCATATATTCGTCGTCCACTTGTGTCGTCGTCTGCAAGCGGCCACTGCGCATAGAGGGCTGCTTGGGTTTCAGCTTCACGAGCTGCAGCCATAGACAAAATGGTAGACTCGATCATAGAGCCAAGTTCGTTCTTTTTGACTGCATTCGAATCCACCACACTCCGTAGTTGAAAGAGCTCGCTATCAAGACTTCTCAACGTCTCAGTTTGCTGTTCAACCGTGTAGACCGTCCGCAGTGCAACAACCACAAAACCAGTTTGGATTACAATGGTCAGAGCCAACAACCATGGCCACCAGTGACCGCGTTCTTCGCTTCTCTTTTGATCTGGAGTAGACACCGCTCTTCTTCCCTCGTTCATTCAAACCAGAGTTAAAATTTAGCGCACAGGCGAAAATTTAACGAACCTCGATAGTCGTTATGCGGTGAGAGGTCATTATCCACCTCTTTGTGTTCCTGCTCATCAGTATTGACCTCCGGCGCAAGGCCAACCTGTCGAAGCGCGCTATCAGACAAAGCATTCAGCTGATCAGCTCCGAGTAGTTCAACCTTGTGATATTGGACTGTCTTGCCACCATCGTTATAAACAACTGTCCGGATGAACCCAAAGTTGCATGTAGCTGATATTGGCCTTCGTTCATCAGCTGATCATAGATTGACAGCTGGATACGGTCATCTTCACTCACTCGATGTGAACGCCGCAATTTAGTATCAACCGGAAAATACTGATCGTCATTGGTCCGCATAATTTGGTCAGCTCGGCCACACACTTCTAGTTTTCCGGCTCCGAGAGTGCCTTCTAATTCAACTTCAGAACCAACCAGGATAGAGTCGCCAATGATAGCTGGAAGTTGCTCCTTGTATGACCAACGCATAAATTCTGCATGTAGAGTACCACCTCGCAGATCGGCCAACAGTATCGCAATGACCCAGATTGCTGCAAAGATCCAAAAAGCAGCAGTATCATCAAACAGCATCTGGGATCTCCAATTTATCTAGGGTCCAGTCACTTATGGCTTCTAGCGTTTCTACGTCGTAACCGATGTCGACCACTGCTTTCCCGGCGTAGTGGACGTTCGGATAAGTGTTTGGGTGGAATACACCATGTGGACCATCTCATCTTCTCCAAGCCACTTCCTTGCGCGGAGATCAATTAAGTACTCATCATTAAGGCAGATCCAAAAATGTGGGGCAACGAGATCACCCGTTGTTCGGTCATACAACCCACCTTGAACACATGTGTGGGAGACACTTGCACGTCTTAGATGATGTGAAATTATCGCGGTCATGCCATCACAGTCGGCGCTACATTCATCCCAGCAAAGAAGGGCCAGTTCTACATGCTCATGCCATCTTGTTTTGGAGGGTAAACTCATGACCAAATCTAAGCCTTAAAAAAAATAATGAGCGGTATCCAGGGTAACAGCCATAAGCACCACATAATGATTTTGTGCAGACGTTGATCCGCACGCCGTTGCAACACGGCCTTCTCACTAAGATACCGCGCCGCCTCTTTTTCAAAGATGCTGTGCTCTAGCTGACCTTGTTTTCGACGATCTTGAATACGCTTATCTTTGGCGTGTTGAACCAACCGCGTGACGGAGTGCTTCACATATCAATCCTCCTTGAGGAGTCCGTGCGACACTTCTCAATGACCTGAACGGTCTTGCGAATGGTCGTAAGTGCAGCGGCTCTCTTGCGCAATAGCGCATACCGGGGCTCGATGAATTCAATCATTTCCAGCTCCCAATCCAGTGCTGCCCTGAAGGAGTTCATATTGTACTTAAAGCCTTTCGGCTTGCTCAAATATGTCGAGAAAACTTTTGTGGTCCCACCCGCCGACTTCATGTAGCGGTTCCGAAACCATTCTGCTGAAAACGTCGTTTGTTTTACCAACCGGACTCGCGTGCCAAACGTTGCTAACTCTACGTCTTTTTCATTGCGTGCGGCTTTGTGGGTTTTCCAAAACCAATCGGCTTCGGCCTGCCCTTCAATCAATATTGCGCGCAACTCGGCATCTACCCATGCCATAATTTCGGCTTGTCGTGTTTCTGTCCGCGCCCTGTCGTTTACAAGGTATTTAAGGCGCGCTTCTGCGGCATTATCGTCCTTTTTAGTTGTCAATTCTTCGACATCATAATTCATTTCATTTTCCACATTACTATCTATCTGGAAATTACAACCATATTTACTCAGATAAACCTTAGGTGGTATTTTTCCATTTTTCTAGCATAATTTCCAGATATATGTGGAACTTAAGCTACTGAAAGTATGTATTCAGCCTATACATTCGTATTCCGTTGGCTTATTTCCACATATATTTGGAACTAAAACTAGATGTAGTTAGTTTGTCTGCTTCTATTTGTATTTGGTCCATATATTTCCACATATATTTGGAGTGAAATGTCCTATTATGGTATTATGTATACACATCCTGCCTGCCTCATCTTAGCTATCTTCCTGCGCGGATAGCACGCTTTGCAATGAGCATATCTGCAGCAAGTTAGTGTCTACGAATGACATCAAAACTTGCAAATCCAGCGCCCTACGATTTCGCTTTTCACCTAGAAGATTTACACACCACACCGCTCAAATATTGCAGCGCAGGCTCTTGTCTGTCAGGACATGAAGGACTGAAACACTATCTAGGAAAGCAGAGGGTCATAGGTAATGCCTCAACCCCATTGGCACTGTTCAAAAGTCGTTCGCCCTAAGCATCATGAGAAAAGCAATCGTTTATGATTGAAAAATTTCTGCCAACCGAGATCGAATTTACGTCGGTATTGGGGCGAGCCATTGATTGCTTGCAAACCTGCTTAAAACCATAACGCACACTATTGATTTGGTTTACCAGTCTAAACGTCCCGGTCACTTCCCAAGCATGAACCGTAGACACACCTGTTGGATCACAGTCGGAACTTCTGTGAAGATAGGTGCATCAACAAATGTCAGGATAGACTTGCTACGGATGATCAAGTGCCATCAACTGCCCAGGTTTCTATTTGCAGAAGGGGCAGCTCTTGTAGCTGCTCTGATCAAGATACATGTAATAATCTGTTTCGCATGAAGGGCATTCATCTATCCATGCATCAGAATTGACGATATGAAGCAGTAAAGAATGCAGCACCGGCATCGCATTAATGCGCCATCCATCCGACCGTGCAGGCCACTCTCGGAGCGAGGCTGTATAGAGTTTAAAAGCCCTGCACAAGGTCGGGATATCGATACCTTTTGTTTCGATATCCCCGCACAAATACGTGCGATAACAGAGCGCCCCCAAACCGGCGAGCATTAGATCACCAGCATTGCAAAGAACGTTTTTGTAGTCTCCACGTTTCTTCCTGGCCTCCGCCAACCGTACCGTCTCCGGACTCATGTCGTCATATAGATTTCTGATAGAAGTGGCACCCATACCAACGTGTGGGATTACTGCGTCGATAGAGAACCCCGCAACGAGAAGATACCGAGCCACAGCTTTCTTTTTCCAGCTGGACATGTCGGCATTGACCCGCGCCGAAATCTCTCCTGAGGCATTACCGAACCTCGTTATCCAGCTGGTCAACATCTGCAATGTTTTTCTTGCAACAAGATCCGCTTCGGCGTCCAGCAGTTCAGGAGTTGAGCACCTTACTGGTTCTTCCTGCTTGCGGTTTTGTAAATTGAGAATGTCAAAGATGATCTGCTCAGAAAAGCGTAACGATAGCTTACAGTCCACCTTACTCGCGATAACACACAACTCAGAAAGCGACACCATTGAAAGCTTCTGCATTATCGCTGGAGACACACCACACAATTGACTGGCAAGCTCTATATCATGATCAACCGCAATCTTCAGAACCTGCCAGTAGTTGCGCACTAATGCTCTGAAACTGCAATATCCTCCACGAACATATTTGCGCTGTTCCTGTCGCCAAGTACCTTATGCAAGTCAAAATCGTCGAGCGTTAAGCCGAAAGACAACCACCCTCCCTTCGACAACAGTTCAAGGTGGTAGTCATCAAGTTTGCTTAAAGAACGAATTGCTCTGCTGGACAGGTTAAGGATTTGTGTTGCACCAATATGGGCAGCTTTACGCAGCCTAAACCACATCGCCAACTCAAAGTCACACAAGTCACGAGGAACTCGGGCTTTATAGAGTTCATTAGCTTTCTTATCCAAGCTTTCAGTGATCTCAGAAAAGGCCATCTATTTGCCCTGTATATTTCGCCAGATCGCAAGGACACGTTGACCGTAGTTTCGTGCTCGGACTTCATCAGCCCATGTGTGATATCTTCCTATACCCAATTCGATATCACCTGACGCTGAAAGTATCGCCTCAACCAGGATCTGCGCGCCAACCTCAATGTTCACCAATGGATCCAATAGCTCTGAAGGATGCTTTACGCGATGCCCATGCCAACGCAGATTGACCTGCATTAGACCTACGTCGACCATCTTTCCATGCTCATCAGTAAGGCGAGCAAGCTCTGATCGAGCCTGTTTCAAACTAAACGGATACACAGCACCACTAGGAGCTCGTAAGGCCCAGATTGAAGGTGCAATGTTCCCCTTCCCAACACTTTTTGCAGATTCAGCCAGAGCAACAGCATAAAGCAGGAATGGGTCTATCCGTTGCTCCTCTCCAACCTTCGAAAATATCGTACCATTGAGGTCTAAGGCAGCAGCAGGATAAACGGACAGAAGAACGATAATCAAAGCAGAGTAGACGCAGTAGTGCGTCTTATAGACTACTTGAGTGAATTTCATGAACCTTCTTCCGGCTTATAAGTATCCATGAAAGAGGGAACTTGTTCTGGCCATATTTTCGATGCGGGCATTTTCACCGCATGTTCTATTGCGGATCGAAGTTTCATCGTTGGTTTAGACAATGCAGCGCTCATAGCTTGCCTCGTGACATCATTCTCGTCAGCAAGCTTCTTGATCGTATAGTCATTCAAAGACAAACGATACTTTAGCCAAGCAACTCTACCCTTTCGATCTTTTGGGATTTCATCCGGATCTTTAGGGACAACATCCAGTGCATTCATATCTGGTTTCCTGACCAAGAAAGACAATAATATTTGTCAATATTTGAGGGTCAGTTAGTTGCGTTAGATTGCGGGTGTCAACTACAGGATGCTCCCGCGTTTTTATCTACCACTAATTTAATTTAATTTATTTCTTGCATCACGCATATTAAGTTTAGCTTTTGAAGGTTTGAAGCGGTTAGCTATGTTACGGTGCAACAAACGTGACACATAATTTCAAATATAATTGCCATCTCGCAATTATCTTCTGTAATTAAATTTTATTTCAAATTCGATTTGAATTAACTTCATCTTATAGGCAAATTTAGCTTAGTTGTGAATATTTCCCTATTGGTCAACCTAGCAATGTCGGAAATGCACCTTACGTATTACTTGGAGATATCTCCGAATCTAACTCCATCTACTGTTTACAATCTAGGGTTTGATATATTACAATTACACTATATCGGAGATGGCGTTATGTTGTTGCGTTTAATTACTTGTTGGCAGGCCTACATTTTGATTGCGATTTTGGTGTTGAGCACTGGGCATGTTGATGGCGCCTTGTTCCCATTCGCATTTGCCATCATTGCGAAAGTGTTCAGAGATATTTTCTTGGTCGATTTCGATAAAAGTGAGCTATGCGCTGCGGAAACTGGTCTTATCAATGATTTAGAAAATGGCTGTGAGGCTCCGAACTCAATTCAACCCTTCAACGAATTGGGCTATTCGGTACACGCTCCATCCGATGGAACCTTCCATTATCACCCTACAAGCAACGCAAATTTCCCAACATCGTAGTAGCTTAACGGAGTCCGAGGGGTATCTCTGTTGAATCGTAAGTGGAGTGTACCATGATCTCATACACTCCACTTTTATATTACTTGTTTACCTCATAGCCTTTGACCGCTCCGAAGTATCCCATTAACGGCCTCATAGCTTCTGGGAAGCTCACTGGCGAGGATGCAGCGTAATCCAGCACTGATATCACCTTATCTCCTAATTGGCGGTCAGCTGCAAAATCGTGGGCAACTTCATTTTTAGCCGCTTCAGCTTCTTCATCACGCCCCATTAATCTCAAGGATAGGTAATTAGCACTGCTTTCATTGAGATCATATTTTGTCTGCAATTTCTCTGAAACACGGTTTACGTCATAATCAGATCCTTGCTGCTGCAATCCCAAGTATTCTTTAAATTCTCCAAAAACACTCCGAACGAATTGGCCACCAGTTTGCAAAGCAGTTTGCGGATTTTCGAAACTCAAAAGCTGGTCGCGAGCATATCTGACGTTCTCACTGTTATCTTTAATGTCTTCTGCTGACTCTAATGTGTTTTGTTTATTAGTTTCAAAATCCTGTTGGATTGCCATTGGAGTTCCACGCTGATGAATCGGATTATTTGCGCTGTATCGCCGCCAGAAATCAGACTCTTGCAAACGCATTTCGGCATCAAACCTATCGCTATTCAATTCACTTGCTGGGGAAGCCAAGTTTATACCGTCAGATACCCTCTGGCCCTTTTGTCGAGCCATGGGTGCGTCTCCAAATGCCTTTGAACCTTCAAACATACTCCATGACTGTTGCCCCCGTTGAGGTACAGCAGGTGCGCCGCCAGATGAGCCTTGACCGGCAGGAGGAGAAACTGGAGCGCCGCCAGATGTGAC
>BAXV01000043.1 GCA_001310715.1 Pseudovibrio sp. JCM 19062 | reverse complement strand
CACCGATACCGATGTTGACTACATCTGTGATTTTCTCGCCGGAATGGCCTGTGATTTCGCCGGAACGGATGCCTTCAGCAAAGTCGCCCATGTTGATGAGCACTTCGTTGATGTCCGGCATGACGTCCTTGCCGTCCACGAGTACCGGGTTTTCTGACTGGTTGCGCAGAGCGGTGTGAAGAACGGCGCGATCTTCGGTGGTGTTGATGTGCTCGCCTGCGAACATGGCATCGCGTTTTGCTTCCACATTGGCAGCGCGGGCAAGTTCGAGCAGGAGATCGAGGGTTTCTTCGGTCAGTTTGTTCTTAGAAAAGTCGTAGAGCAGGTCGTCAGCTGAGCGGGAGAACTTATCGAAGCGTGCGGGATCTGCAGCAAAAAGGTCCGTAATCTTGGTGGAGTAAATAGCCTTGGCGTGTTCATCAAGGCGTTGGAAGATTTCTTTTACATCAGCTTTCGACATCTGGTTCTCCGTTTATTCTTATATTCGTATCTGGCTGGCTGCGAACATCGCGCTTGCCAGTTTACCCGCGGTGTTTGATGTGGGACCGCGGGTAAAATATTCAATGTGATCAATCGTGATGGCTTGCGATTAAACAGTCAATGCGGCTGCTTCGCGGGCACGTTTCTCAATGCCAGCCCAATCTTCGGATTCAATGGCATCCGGATCGGCTATCCAGGAGCCGCCCACGCAAAGAACGTTTGGCAGGGCAAGGAAGTCCCGTGCGTTGCCGAGATTGATGCCACCGGTCGGGCAGAACTTAGCCGCAGCCAGTGGGGAGGATAGGCCCTTGAGCATCGGTGTGCCGCCTGCTGGAACGGCCGGGAAGAACTTGAGACGCTCATAGCCTGCATCCAGCAGTTTCATCACTTCTGAAGGGGTGCCAGTTCCCGGTAGCAGTGGGGTTTGCTGGAACTCTTCAGCGGCGGCGAGCAGGTTGTCGGTGACACCGGGAGAGACGACAAAGGTGGAACCTGCTTTGACGGCGGCTTCGTACTGCTGATGGTTGAGGACAGTGCCTGCGCCAACCAGAGCGCCTTGTACGTTGTCTGCTACTGCTTTGATGCAGTCCAGAGCATTAGGTGTACGCAGGGTGATTTCGATTCCCGGAATGCCGCCACGTACGAGTGCCTGTGCCATGGGAACTGCTTTTGCAGGGTCATTTACAATGAGAACCGCGATCACTGGGGCGGCAGTCATGATTGCTTCTACGCGCTCGATGTTTTGAGCCATTACACTGTCTCCATTGTGCTGAATACCTCAGCACTCGGTTGGGATTGATCTGTGTGCTCCAGATTGAAGACGCGAGCGCCAGTATCCGCTGAACTCACGTTTGCTCTGAAGCTTGCAAATAATTCTCTTCCGGTTCCATTCTGGTAGCATTGCAGGTCAGCAGGTGCGCACGGTCTTTGCGCAAACTCCTGCGCGGATACAAGTAGTTCCAGCGTGCCGCTTATGGCATCAAGGCGCAGCATGTCTCCGTCCTTTACCCTTGCAATCGGTCCATTATCCATGGCCTCAGGCGTAACATGAATTGCTGCTGGAATCTTGCCGCTGGCCCCGGACATCCGGCCATCTGTTACAAGTGCGACTTTATAGCCCCGGTTCTGCACAATGCTGAGAGGTGGCGTCAGCTTATGGGCTTCCGGCATGCCGCAAGCCTTTGGTCCGACATAACGCAGAACCACAATAACGTCTTTGTTGAGCTGACCGGCTTTGAAGGCCGCTTCTACATCTTCCTGTGTGTGGAAGACCTGAGCGGGAGCCTCAATAATATGCCGGTCTGGTGCAACAGCGGAGCTTTTTATGATGCGGAGCCGAGGTTGCCTTTAAGGACTTTGAGGCCGCCGTCCTTGCTGAAAGGAGCGCTCATTGGGGCAAGGACGGTTTCATCCAGTGCGATTGCTGGGGCTGGTTTGCGAAGCACGGTGCCGTTGTCATCAAGGAAGACGTTGACAGTGTAGCCGTCCAGTCCTGTGCCATTGACTGTTTTGACATCTTTATGCAGCAGGCCAGCACTGAGAAGTTCGCGAATGAGGAAGCCCATTCCGCCAGCTGCTTCAAAGTGGTTTACGTCGCTCTTGCCGTTTGGATAGACACGGGCGAGCAGTGGGACGATCTGCGATAGATCAGAGATATCCTGCCATGTGAGCTGGATGCCAGCGGCGGCAGCTATAGCAACCAGATGCATGGTGTGGTTGGTGGAGCCGCCTGTTGCGTGCAGGCCGACAACGCCATTCACAATGGCGCGTTCATCGATGATCTCAAAGAGCGGGGTTGGGGTGCTGCGCTGTGCGGTGAGTTCAACCACCTGTGTTATCGCTTCTTCCAGCAAGGCTTTGCGCAGGGGAGTGAGTGGATTGATGAACGAGCTGCCCGGCATGTGCAGGCCCATGATCTCCATGAGCATCTGGTTGGAGTTTGCGGTGCCGTAGAACGTGCAGGTGCCCGGAGAGTGGTAGGATGCGCTTTCGGAGGCCAGAAGCTCCTCGCGGGTTGCCTTGCCTTCTGCAAACAGCTGACGGATACGGGCTTTCTCATCGTTAGTGATGCCTGAGGTCATTGGACCGGCTGGCAGGAAGATTGCCGGCAGATGGCCGAAAGAGAGCGCTCCGATGAGCAGTCCGGGGACGATCTTGTCGCAAACACCAAGGAAGACGGCGGCATCAAACATGCCATGCGACAGGCCGACTGCGGTGGACATGGCGATTAGGTCGCGGGAGAACAGGGACAGGTCCATGGCTGGCAGGCCTTGGGTGACGCCATCACACATTGCAGGGACCCCGCCAGCGACCTGAGCGGTTGCCTGAATTTTGCGGACTGTTTCACGGATAATTTCGGGATAGCTCTCGTAGGGTTGGTGGGCCGAGAGCATGTCGTTGTAGGCGGTGATGATGCCGAGGTTTGGCTGCTGGTCCGTGGCAAGGTGCTGTTTGTCTGCTGCTGGGCAGGCTGCGAAGCCGTGGGCGAGGTTGGTGCAGCCCAAGTTTGTGCGTTGTGGTGCTTTTGTATGCTGCGCCTTCATGCGGTGGAGATAATCTTGCCTGTTCGTGGCGCTGCGTTCGATAATGCGATCTGTAATCTCTTTGAGGCGAGGATGAACCATGCTTTGTGCTCTGCCTTTTGTTCTTTGGCTTAACATCAGCCAAACCTAACGGCCAGATTGGGATTAGGAGGAGTTATTACCTGTTTTTAGCCGTTTCAATCGATTTAAATTCTAAGCCTAATTTTAGTCTGCAACTTTGCCTAGGGGCAACTTTTATTGTTTTGGGGACCGATGCAAGTGGGGGAAATACTTGCCTTGGGTAAGGAGGTGCCGGCGAACCGGCACCCTTTTGATCAATCAGTAGGTTTCATCGTGCCAGGTACGACCGTCGCGCTCGATGAGGGCGATGGCGGCAGATGGACCATGTGCCTGATGTGTAGCCTTTGGTGCGTCTTTGATGCGTGCCCAGTGTTCAAGGATAGGGTCGATCCAGTTCCAGGCAGCTTCCACCTCATCGCGGCGCATGAACAGGGTCTGGTTGCCTCGGATCATGTCCATGAGCAGACGCTCGTAGGCATCCGGGTGACGGGAGTTGAAGGCTTCTGCAAAGGTCATGTCCAGCGGCACTTCACGCAGGCGCATGGAGCCGGGGCCTGGGTCCTTAATCATCACCTGCATTTTTACGCCTTCGTCAGGCTGCAAGCGAATGACCAGTCTGTTTGCAGAAATTCGACCGGCATCCGGTGGGAAAATGGAGTGCGGCAGATCTTTGAACTGGATGGTGATCTCAGAGACGCGGGTGGCAAGGCGTTTGCCGGTGCGCAGGTAAAAAGGCACGTTGGCCCACCGCCAGTTTTCGATATCAACTTTTGCAGCTACGAAGGTTTCTGTACAGGAATCGTTGCGGCCCAGCTCTTCCAGATAACCTTTGACGGCACCACCGGCGGAGGCACCGGCGCGGTACTGGCCGCGAACGGTGTTACGCTCGACCATCTCAGGCTCATTGGGCGGAGCGCTTTGAGTACCTTCAGTTTTTCATCGCGCACACTGTCAGGTGCCATGGACTCTGGTGTTCCATCGCCACGAGACAGAGCAGCTGGAGCAGGTGGTTCTGCACCATGTCACGCAAGCGCCCGCAGTGTCGTAGTAGCCTGCACGGCTTTCAACACCCAGTGTTTCGGCCACGGTGATCTGAACGTGGTCCACATGGGCTGCGTTCCATAGCGGCTCGAACAGGACGTTGGCGAAGCGCAGAGCATGAGGTTCTGCACGGTCTCTTTGCCAGATAGTGGTCGATACGGAAGATCTGGTGTTCCTTGAAGACGGACCCGATGGTCTCATTCACTTCATGGGCAGACTTACCATTCTTGCCGATCGGTTTTTCAATGGTTACGCGGGACTTTTCTGTCACCAGATCATGCTCGCCAAGGGCGGAGCAGATTGGGCCGAAGAAGTCCGGAGAAACGGAGAGGTAAAAGGCACGGATAACGTCTTCGCGGCCTGCGAGCGTCTGCTCCAGCGCTTCCCAGCCGGTGTTCTGGCAACATCAACGGATACGTACTGGATGCGGGCCAGAAAGCGTTCCAGCGCTTCCGGATCAACCTTTGCAACGTGTTCGCAGATAGCGGTGCGTGCCCAGTCGCGGTACTCCGTGTCGGTCAGCTCGCGGCGGGAGACGGCGATGATGCGGGAATCTTCACCCAGATGACCGACAGGTTCGCGGTGGTAGAGGGCGGGGAGCAGTTTGCGATGTGCAAGGTCGCCGGTGCCTCCAAATACGACGAGATCAAATGGGTCAGATTGAGCTGGACGGTTCGCCATGGAGTTCCCTTAGTTATGAGCCGGTGTCTGTCCGGCTTCATTTGCTTGGCTTGTGCTTTCAGCTGGAGTGGTTGCGAGAATATGCCCGCGGGCCAGCTGACTATAATTTGACTGTAGAGCTTTGAGAGGCGCGGATCCGGGCCGCAAGCTTGGCAGTTTGGCTGCTCTTATCTGCGTCAAAACTCATACAAAGGTTGCATCTATGAAATTGCCCCTCTGTTTGCTGCGGGTTTTTCCAAATTGCAAGCAAAAATACGAATGTGCCTAGAAAGTGGGCAATTCAGCTTAGCCAAGCTGGAGTTGATATGGAAAAGAAGCGTGTTTTTTTGTGAGTTTTGTTTTGTTGCTGACATGATTTTTGTAATTCCAACAAGCAATTTGAATGAGGCATTGGGCCGTTCATGATCTTTTGCTAGAGTTGCCGTTCGGGGAAACGTTGAGGAGCGCTTTGTATGTGCTCTCGGGAGGAAATGCATGGGATCTCGCCAGCAGAAGATTGCCGGTTTAAAAAAACTCATCGATCAAGGGCAAGGCAATGTACCTGCTGATCTTGTGTTGAAAAATGTCGGGCTTTTCAACGTAATCGATGGCAGTTTGATCAAAACCGATATTGCGATCTCGGGTGAAAAGATTGTTGGTACCTATGACACCTATAGCGGTGTTAATGAGATCGACTGTACTGGCAAAGTTGCAGTGCCGGGGTTTATCGATACCCATTTGCATGTGGAATCTTCGTTGGTGACGCCGTTTGAGTTTGATCGGTGTGTGCTGCCCCATGGTGTGACCACAGCGATTTGTGATCCCCATGAGATTGCCAATGTGACTGGTGCGGCAGGGATTAAGTACTTCCTCGATAGTTCCCTTGAAACCATCATGGACTTGCGTGTGAATCTGTCTTCCTGTGTGCCAGCGACGGAGTTTGAAACCTCTGGTGCACGGTTGGAGATTGATGATCTTTTGCCGTTCAAGGATCATTCCAGCGTGATTGGTTTAGCGGAGTTCATGAACTTTCCGGGGGTGCTGGCAGGTGACCTGATGCGCTGGCCAAGATTGCGGAGTTTGAAGGCGAGCACATTGATGGGCATGCGCCGTTGGTGAGCGGTAAAGCGCTGAACGGCTATCTTGCAGCTGGAATTCGAACGGATCACGAAGCGACAACTGCGAAAGAAGCACTGGAGAAGATCTCGAAGGGGATGACGATCTTGATCCGGGAGGGGTCGGTTTCGAAGGATCTGGACGCTTTGGCCCCTGTTTTGACGCCGGATCGGGCAAGCTTTGTTGCGCTATGTACCGATGATCGGAATCCGCTTGATATTGCAGAGGAGGGGCATCTTGATTGTCTCATCAGGCGTCTGATTGCTCATGGAAGTGCGCCTCGGGATGTTTATCGTGCGGCAAGCTGGTCTGCGGCCACTGCGTTTGGGTTGCGAGACCGCGGGCTGCTTGCACCGGGCTGGCGCGCTGATATCGTGCTGCTGAACGATCTGGAAAGCTGCGATGTGGATCAGGTGATCAGTGCGGGTCGTGTGGTTTCAGATGAACTGTTTGCCAGTCGCAAACTGGTTGAGCCAGAAGGCTTGCTGGATACCTGTCACGCTGAAACTGTATCTGCGAAGAGCTTTCGCGTGCCTGCGCAGCGGGAGACATCAGTTATTGGTGTGAAGCCGGGGTTGATCATCACCGAGCATCTAAAAATGGATCTTCCGGTTGAGGATCATTACTCCCAGATCGACCTTGCACAGGATGCAATCAAGGTGGCGGTTGTGGAACGTCACGGCAAGACCGGCAACATTGCAACGGGTTTCGTCAATGGCTTTGGGATGACGTTCGGTGCGATTGCCTCTTCCGTTGGGCATGACAGTCACAACATCTGCGTGGTTGGGGCGGATGAGGAGGCTATGGCTATTGCTGTGAACCGCTGTATTGCACTGCGAGGTGGTTTTGTGGTTGCCGACGGGGATGACGTGTTGGCCGAGATGGAATTACCGCTTGCTGGCTCATGAGTTTGGAGCGTTTTGAGGTGGTTAAAGAGCGCCTTGAGGTGCTGCGCGGTGCAGCAAAATCGCTCAATTGTGTTCTGCCAGAGCCGTTTTTGCAGGTTGCATTCCTGCCTCTACCGGTTATTCCCCACCTTAAAATCACTGATTTTGGCTTGTTTGATGTATCGAGCTTTCAACTCATTCAGTAGAACAGGGCTTTGATATCTCTGAGTTTCTCAGGAAAAACCGCGTCAGCGTATGGAATGCAGTGCACAAAAGGTCAAACGTATGTCTGGGTTGACGCATTGGTCACCCTGCACCAAATTCCACGCAAAGCATGATGATATAAGGTTTTTCTGGTATGTTGCGCACATGAACCCTGCCACACGGCTGCGGTTTCCTGTGAACTTCGTCTGAAGAACAAGAATAATTCGGGGAGGAGATCTGCGCATGGCGACAGGTCATGAGGGACAAGTGGAATTTCCAATTCGTACCATCGATAGTTATCTGGATGACACCGTAAAGAATTATGCGCATCGTCCCGCTATCTACTTCATGGGCAAATCTACAAGCTACGGCGAATTGGGAGATCTCGTCGAACGCACTGCAGGTGCCCTGCAGGCGATGGGTGTGAAGAAAGGCGACAAGATCGGTCTTTGTCTGCCGAACACGCCCTACTACCCCATCTTCTATTTTGCGATCATGAAAGTTGGTGGCGTCGTCGTCAACTTCAACCCGCTTTATGTTGAGCGCGAAATTGCGTTCCAGGCGCGGGACTCTGGTGCTCGCATCATGGTCACCATGGATCTTTCCCTGATCTATGATCGTGTGGAGGCGGTTCGTCAGGAAGGTGCCTTGGACAACATTATTGTGTGTCCTATGGCGGATATTCTGCCTCAGCCTAAAAAGCTGCTGTTCAAGATGTTCAAGCGCAAAGAGGTTGCGAACATCCCTGCGGACAGCGCTCACACCCGCTTCAAGGATTTGCTTGCAAGGGCCAAGCCTGTCACTCCGGTGGAGATTGACCCGATAGAAGACGTGGCGCTCTTGCAGTACACCGGTGGTACAACGGGTGTGCCGAAGGGCGCGATGCTGACGCATCACAACATCACCTCGAACATGGAAATGCTGGATACCCATTACGGTGGGTTGAAGCGCGGCGAAGAAAAAACGCTTTGTGTGCTGCCATTCTTCCATGTGTTTGCGATGACGGTATTGCAGAACGTTTCCGTTCTTGCTGGAGCAGAGATGCTGCTCATGCCGCGGTTTGATCTGAAAGAGCTGCTGGAGCTAGCAGGGAAAAAGAAACCGACCTTGTTTGCTGCTGTGCCAACGCTTTACACCGCGATCAACAACAGTGAGCTGACCAAGAACTATGATCTGAGTTCGATCAACTCTTGTATTTCTGGCGGTGCTCCTTTGCCTGTTGAGGTGAAGCAGAAGTTTGAAGCTCTGACCGGCTGTGTTCTGGTGGAAGGATATGGCTTGACCGAGAGCTCTCCGGTGACTTCCGCTAACCCAATGGATGGATCTGGCAAAGACGGATCTATCGGGCGTGTCCTGAAAGGGGCGAAGCTTGAATTTCGTGATCTGGATGACTCCGAAAAGGTTGTTGAGCGCGGCGAAAAAGGCGAAGTTTGCATCATTGGCCCACACGTGATGAAGGGCTATTGGAACCGTCCGGATGAGACAGCCAAAACGCTGGAAGATGGCCGCGTGCTGCACACCGGCGATGTGGGGTACATGGATGAGGACGGGTATGTCTTCCTCGTGGACCGTATCAAGGATCTCATCATTTGCTCGGGTTACAACGTGTATCCGCGTGTTATTGAGGAGGCGATGTATCTGCATCCGGCTGTTGCCGAGGTTATCGTGATTGCGATTCCGGATGGGTATCGTGGTCAGGCACCAAAAGCGTTTGTAAAGCTGAAGGACGGTGCCAGCGCAACGGAAGATGATATCAAGACTTTCCTGAAGGATCACATCTCCAAGATCGAGATGCCCAAGGCGGTTGAGTTCCGGGATGAGCTGCCAAAGACAATGGTGGGTAAACTCTCCAAGAAAGAACTGGTTGAAGAAGAAGCTGCCAAGACGCGCAGCGCTGAAAAAGTCAGCTGATTAGCTTATTCCTAAAAGAAAAGCCCTCGCAAATCGCGGGGGCTTTTTTGTTTCAGGTGAGTTTGCTGGCCTAGTGGGTTTTGGAGGGCGCTGTTCCGGTTGCCACTTTCCTGCCCAGCACGGTTTCGCGGTGCAGGGTGTAAAGAGCTGCGGCAACAATGACCCCGCCACCCAGATAGGTGGTCCAGAGCGGCCAGACGCCAAAGATCACGACAGAAATGAGTGCGGCGTATATCAGGCGAATGTAATCAAACGGCGCGATTGCAGAGGCCTCGCCAAACTTGAGCGCCTGGATGTTGCTCATTTGGGCGCCCCAGCTGACGCCTGCCAGACATAGCAGCAAGATCGTGTCTGTCAGGTCAAGTGCGACCCAGTTGTAGATGCCGAATGGTGCCATGATCAGACCAACAAAGGTTGCTTGGAAGCTCAGGATGGTGATGGGTTGGTCAATCTGAGAGACTTTGCGCAAAATGATGCCGACCATTGCAGCGCAGGCTGATCCCAGAATAGCCATGAGGCTGTAGATGCTCATCTCGGAGCCGTTACCCGGCTGGACGATGATCAACACCCCGAGCAAGCCGATCAGTGTAGCGGTGATACGGTGAATGCCGATCACCTCTTTGAGGAAGAAGACTGCGAAGATCGTGATGAAAAATGTGCGCGCAAACCCAATCACCGTGCTTTCTGCAAGCGGCAGATTAATGACTGCGGTGAAACCGAAGTACATTGCCGAGGAGGCGAGCAGGACGCGGCCAACGTGCAGCAATGGTGCTTGTGTTTTGAGCGAGCCGGGAAACCCTTTGATGATGATCGGAGCTGAGATCACCAGCATGAAGAACTGGCGGATCATAAGAATTTGAGTAACGTGTAGGTGGTCGCCGAGCAGCTTGATGATTGTGCTCATGACGGCCATGAGGAATGTTGCCAGAAGAGCCCAGCAGATGCCGCGTGTGTTGTTTGAGAGGCTATCCCATTTGACGGAAAGCCTAGTTTTCAACGCAGCAGATGACGGGCTGCCTTCAGGCTCTGCTGAATGGGCAGGCATATAACTGCTTTCGAAGCTGCCTTGTTACGTGCAAAAGGATCAGACCCGATGTCTGATGCAAAATCGTGCGCCGGGAGGCGGACAAGGTAACAAGGATCAGATGGGTGTATTACTTAAATAGCGTGATAATTAGGGTTTGGTCAAATCTTAAAATAAATTTTATCTTGAGAGTTTCGACAAGAAGAACCAAGCCTACAACAACTTATAGCTACAAGTAGGTGTCCACATTTTGCGCCAGATGATACGGTAGTGACGTTAAGTCATTCTGGGATCTGGATCTCTGTGATGAATTAGAAAACACTTGCAGGTTGAATGAAACTCTGTAGGTTTCTCTGCTGATACGTAAAACTCTGTATTGGGGTGCGATGTTGGGTCGCCCTCCCGGTTTTTGAGGTTCCCATGAATCAGGTTGTTACACCGAAGTTTGGAGTTGGCGCTCCTGTGCGCCGAAAAGAAGATGTCGCCTTTGTTTCCGGAAAGGGGCATTACACGGATGACCTGAAGGTGGCCGGGGCGGCTCACGCTGTGGTTTTGCGGTCTTCTCTGGCGTTTGCGAAGTTTACTCTGGGCGGTTTGGATGATGCGCGCGCGATGGACGGTGTGCAGTTGGTTCTGACTGCTGCGGATATTAAAGAGACCAACAATATTCCCTGTCAGATGGTTCTTACGCAGCTTGATGGTAGTCGGCACTGGGTGCTCGCTATGAGGTTCTGTGCTCGGATACTGCTCGCTTTGTTGGCGATGCGCTTGCCTTTGTTGTTGCCGATACGGTGGAACAAGCGCGAGCTGCTCTTGAGGCGATCGAAGTCGACTACGAGGATTTTGAGGCTGTGACCGGAACGGAGGCAGCTTTGGAAGATGGCGCGCCGCTGGTATGGCCGGAGCATGGGACGAACAAGGCCTTTGAGGTTGGTGTTGGCAATAAACAGGCGATGGAAGAGGCCTTCAAAAAGGCTCACCATGTTACCAAGATCAAAGTGATCAATAACCGTCTTGTACCCAATGCGATGGAGCCTCGTGCCTGTATTGGCGAGTTTGATAGTAAGAGTGGCCGTTACACGCTGACCACCGGAACGCAGGGTGGTCATCACATGCGTGCGCAGGTCGCCAAGAACATACTCGGCATTGACGAAAAAGATTTGCGCGTTGTGACGCCTGATGTGGGTGGCGGTTTTGGGACCAAGATGTTCACCTATCTTGAGTACCACTGTGCCTGATTGCGGCGAAGCGGGTTGGACGTCCGGTGCGGTGGGTGCAGGAACGGACCGAGCACTTTATGTCTGACGCTCAGGGCCGTGACAATGTATCAACGGCAGAGCTTGCTCTTGATGAGAGCGGCAAGATGATCGGCCTAAAGATCCATGTGATTGCAAACATGGGCGCTTATCTGCATGAGTTTGGCCCTGGCATTCCGCAGATCGGTATCACCATGAGCTCCGGTCTCTACGATATCCCCGGAACCTGGGCGGAAGCCACCGGCGTATACACCAACACTGTGCCGGTGGATGCCTTCCGCGGGGCGGGACGTCCTGAAGCTCTCTACCTGATGGAGCGGCTGGCGGATAAGGCAGCGCATGAGATGGGAATGGATCCGGCGGAGTTCCGCCGCAAGAGCTTTATCCCCGAAGATGCTTTACCTTATACAACAGCGACGGGGCGCATGTATGATACTGGTTCCTTTGGGGCTCACCTGACCAAGGCTCTGGAGAAAATCCAGTACTCCACGTTTGCTGAGCGTGAGGCAGAGAGCCGCAAGAAAGGGCTGTACCGTGGTATCGGGTTTGCTACCTATGTGGAGGCCTGTGCCTTTGCTGGTGGAGAAGAAGCCAAGATTGAGCTGAACAAAAACGGCACTGTGACGTTGCTGATTGGAACGCAGAGTAACGGGCAGGGTCATGCGACGGCTTATGGCCAGATTATCGCAGAACAGCTGGGTTTGCAGCTTGATCAAGTCGAGATGGTACAGGGTGATACGGACCGTGTGGCCAAAGGGGGCGGGACCGGTGGGTCGCGCTCAATCCCGATTGGGTTGCCATCTGTGAAAGCTGCTTCGGAAACGCTTGTGACCAAGATCAAACAGATCGCCAGTGAGAAGCTGGAGGTTGGTGTTGGTGACCTGACGCTGGAAGATGGCAGGTGCGCGTGGTTGGGACGGATCAGCAGATCAGCCTTGCTGATGTGGCTGGATCTCAGCCCGAGACATTGAGCGCAACCGAAGAAGTCAAGCAGGATGAATGTACTTACCCCAATGGTACCCATGTGTGTGAGGTGGAGATTGATCCGGAAACCGGCAAGACGGAAGTGGTCAACTTTGTGATCGTGGACGACTTTGGTGTGACGGTGAATCCGCTGCTTTTGGCAGGTCAGGTGCATGGCGGAGCGGGGCAGGCGATATCGCAGGCGCTGTGTGAGCATACGGTTTATGATGAAACCGGACAGCTGCTCTCTGCATCTTTCATGGACTATCACATTGCACGCGCTGATGATTTACCAAGCTTCGACTTCTCAACACAATGTTCCATCAACGACAAATGCGATGGGCATTAAGGGGGCTGGGGAGGCTGGATCTATTGGGGCGGCGCCTGCGGTGATGAATGCTGTGCAGCATGCTTTGCGTAAGAATGCTGGTATTGAGCATATTGATATGCCCGCGACTCCGCTTGCGGTTTGGAGTGCGATCCAGCAGGCACAAAGTTGACTTGAGTGACTGGCATCTTGCGGATGCCGGTTTGGATTGATTGCGCAGGCGGGCTGGTGTCCCGCCTGTTTTTTTGTTGTGATCAGAAGGCTTTGAAGGTGATGATGGTTTTGGTGTCCTGAATGCCTTCGAAGACCTGCACCTTGTCGGCAACGAAGTGGCCGATGTCGTCATTGTCGCTGATGTAGAATTTAGCCAGCAGATCGTAATCCCCGGATGTGGAGTAAATTTCGGAGGCAATTTCTGCGTCCGCGATGGCGTTGGCCACCTGATAGGTTTTTCCGAGCTGGCATTTGATTTGTACAAAGAACGGAATCATAAATCTGCTATCCTTCTGTCCCGTAAGCTCAATTTAGAACTTGCGTTATTTTGTGAGCATTTTGCGTTGAAGCTGCGTTTTTTTTGCAAGAGTTTGCGTTTTTTTTAGCGAGATCTACCCCCAGTTGCCTTGCGTGCGCTCTCTCCTGTTTGTGCTTGCAGTTCTGTCAGTGGTTTGATAGCAAAAAAAATGAACCAATGGGGGTGCCTTGAAATGAATGATGGGCTGAGAGGCAGGATGCCAACTCCTAGAACCTGATCCGGATTGTGCCGGCGGAGGGAATTGGGATGACTACCTGCGTAATCGTTCCCGCCGTAATCGATAGGGGAGCGACAATACATGTCCTACACAGCTGAAGATCTCTGGCAGGTCGTGGAGAGAGTGCGTGAGCGCGGTGTGCGTGTTCATTGCCTGACCAATTCCGTTGCGCAGAACATCACTGCGAATGTGATGCTGGCCTGTAATATTGTCCCGTCTATGACATCCTCACATGATGAAGTTCCTGCATTCATCGAGAGTGTTGACGGATTGCTCGTCAACCTTGGCACGCTGGATGGTAAGAGGCGGCATGGAATCCGGCTGGGGCTGGAAGGGGCTGCCAAGAAATCTATCCCCGTGGTTCTGGATCCGGTTAAAGTGGATCGCTCGCAGATCCGCATGGAGTTTGCGCGTGACATTCTCAAGGAATACGTTTCAATCCTGAAAGCCAACACCAGCGAATATGCGCGGCTGGAGGATGTTGTCACAGCAAACACATTGGTTGCTCGGACCGGACAGGATGATCTGGTGCTGGGCCGGGAGGCGCAGCACAAGGTGGGCAACGGGCATGCCTACATGGACAAGGTGACCGGGATCGGCTGTGCGCTGGGCGGTGTGGTTGCCGGGTTTGCGGCACTGGAACCTGATCAGGAGCTGGCCGTGCTTGCTGCGCTTGCGTTTTACGGTGTGTGCGGGGAACTGGCCGCAGAACAGGCAAAGGGGCCGGGAAGCTTCACGCCAGTTTTCATCGATACTCTTTATGGCTTGACTGCTGAGCAGTTCAACGAGCGCCTCAAGCTTGAGACAATCAATAAAAAAGACGGGGTTTTTGCCGTATGAGCGCGATTGCAGTTACGATTGCAGGGTCAGATTCCGGTGGCGGTGCGGGAATCAGGCAGACCTGAAGACGTTTTCAGTCCGCGGCGTGTACGGAGCCAGTGTGATCACTGCCCTGACGGCGCAAAACACGATGGGCGTCACAGGTATTCATGATGTGCCACCGGAGTTTGTAGCGGCACAGATGGACGCTGTATTTTCGGATCTGAAGGTGGATGCTGTGAAAATCGGCATGTTGTCACAGCCTAAAATTATAGAGGTTATTGCCACAAAGTTGACGGAATATGGTGTTAGCCGCGTCATTCTTGATCCGGTGATGGTGGCTACATCCGGCGATGTTTTACTGCAAAACTCTGCGGTTTCCGTATTGAAGCAGAAGCTGTTTCCAATGGCGACGCTGATCACGCCGAATATGCAGGAAGCGGCATTTTTGCTTGATGAGGCTGTGGCCGGATCTCGCGAAGACATGCACAGACAGGCGTTGCTGCTGTTGGATATGATGGCAGCTGAGGGCGCATGTGGGGTTCTGCTGAAGGGCGGGCACGGTTCAAGCAAGACCTGTGACGATCTATACCTCTCCCGGAGTGTGGAGAGGTGGTATACAGCTCCAAGATATAAAACCAAGAATACGCACGGTACCGGGTGTTCCCTGTCCTCTGCGATTGCGGCCGGTCTAGCCAAGGGGCTGGATCTGGAAGCAGCTATTTTTGAAGCAAAAGAGTATATTAGTCAGGCGATCAAAGCTGCGGATATGCTTGATATTGGCAAGGGACATGGGCCTGTGCACCATTTCCACGAGTTCTGGTCTGATTAAAGGGCGGATGTAATGACCAAGAAGAAAGAACAGATGCTGACCCGCCGTCAGGCGTTCGGGCTTACTGCAGGGGCGGTTGCCGGAAGTGCTGCACTTGCTGCACCTGCTCTGGCTGAAAAAGCTGCGACGGTGATCGAGTGGCGCATGGTGACCAGCTGGCCAAAGAATCTGCCGGGGCCGGGCATGTCTGCGCAACGGATTTGTGACCGCATTAATACCATGAGTGGTGGTGCTATGCGCGTCCGCTTGTTTGCTGCAGGTGAGCTGGTGCCAGCCTTCGAAGTGTTTGATACGGTTTCAAGCGGTACGGCGCAGATGGGGCATTCTGCTGCCATGTACTGGGCCGGAAAAATGCCGGGCTCGGTGTTCTTTACGACCGTTCCATTTGGACTTCTGCCGCAAGAGCACACCGCCTGGGTGGATCAGCTCGGCGGTCAGGAGCTTTGGGATGAGCTTTATGCTCCGTTTGGGGTGAAGCCGTTCATGGGTGGTAACTCTGGTCCGACCATGGCTGGCTGGTACCGCGAGCCGGTGGAGACGCTGGATGACCTGAATGGCCGCAAGTTGCGCATTGCTGGTCTGGGCGGTGAAATTATGCGTAAGCATGGTGTTACTCCGGTCAGTATTCCAAGTTCGGAAATGTACACCAGCCTGCAGACTGGTGTGGTTGATGGTGTTGAGTTCCTTGGTCCATGGAGTGACAGCTCATTGGGCTTCCAGAAACTGGTGAAGCACTATTATGGCCCGGGCTTTAACAAGCCAAACGGCACTGGCGAAGCGATTGTGAATGCCATAGCTCTGGAAGGGCTTTCCAAGGATTTGCAGGCGATTGTTGCAGAAGCTTGCCGCGTGGAAGCTGATGTGGCGCTTGCCGAGGCCAATGCTCAAAACGCAGCAAGTTTGAAACTGCTGCAAGAAGAACATGGTGTTGTGGTGGGTGAGTTCCCGCCGGAGGTTCTGTCCGCTTTACGGGCGACCAGTGCTGATGTGCTGGATGTGTACACGCAGGACGACAAAGCTGCCCGCAAAATCTATGAGAGCTACATAAACGCGCAAGAGATTTTGGGTGGGTGGAGCACGCTTTCACTGGCCAGAAACATCTCCGCGAGAGATTGATTTACGGATCAAATTTTGTTTGAAGGCCCCTCCATTTGGAGGGGCTTTTATTTTGCGTATTTTTTTTGTCACAGAAAATGTGTCGCAGGCTTACCTGAAATGCGAATAAAGGCGCAGTCTAATATTGGTTTTATGTTGTTGTTTTATGTAATTTTGGCGATCTACCCTTAAAACTGCTAGTGCAACTACTCTTCAATATTTTTAATTCTGTGGTGAGGAGCCGAATCAATACGTATATCTTAGTTTGATCATGGCGCTGCTTGTTTGTTTCTTGAGAACAGAAAGTACAGTGCATGCCCAGATATCTGCCTATTACCATTGCTGGTCTTTCTTCCTTGCTGATTGCGTCTGATGCTTTTGCCGGTGCCTTTGCTGTTCGCGAGCAGTCCTCCTGGTATCAGGGGCTTTCCTTTGCAGGCAATGCGACGCACTCCAAGAGCCTTTCCAGTATGTACTGGAACCCGGCGACCATGACAGGACATGAGGGGTGGCAGGGGGAGACATCGCAAACGGTTGTGTTTCCCAGTGCGTCGATCAGTCTGGACGAGGCGACGATTGACATCCCGGGCATTCCAGGGATTCCGATAATTGGTGTTCCCTATTCCTCCGGTAATATCGGGGTAGATGCGTGGGTGCCTGCGAGTTACAGCACGTGGGCGGCCAATGATCGGGTGACGCTGGGTATTAGCACGAATGCTCCGTTTGGTTTTGAAACCAAGCCGAGGATCGAGTGGGCGGGGCAGACTTATGCGCGCTCCTCGCGTGTGCTTTCTGTCAACGTGACGCCGATGGCTTCTGTTAAGTTGACCGAGAAGTTTTCTGTTGGGGCGGGGGTGCAAGTTGAATATCTGCAAGTGCGGCTGAAGTCTGCTGCTGGCGTGCCGCCTTTTGTTCCGAATGCGCCAACTGTGGAATTACGCGGAGAAGACAACAATCTGGGTTTTGGGGCGACACTTGGGGCGCTCTTCAAACCGTGGGAAGGTACTCAATTTGGCATTGGATACCGCTCTCCCATTGAACATAACCTGAAGGGGCGTCTTGTCCTTGGTGGCACTAAGCTAACGTCCATACGTGCAACCGTCACTATGCCGGAGACAGTGACTGTCTCCTTCCAGCAAGCCCTGACTGAGCAATGGCGTGGGATGGGGACGTTTGAATGGACACACTGGTCGAGGTTTGGAACCTTCCCGATTGTTAATGTACAGGGCCAGCAGGTGGCTGATTTGCCGTTTCAATACAATGACGGCTATTTTCTCTCGCTGGGTACTGAATACGATTTTCACGAGCGCTTCACCGGCCGGTTCGGGCTGGCCTATGAGTGGTCGCCTATTGATGAGCACAACCGGACACCGCGTTTGCCGGATTCAAACCGGTTCTGGCTCAGTGCTGGCCTGAGCTATTTCCATAATGATTGGCTTGAGGTGGATGTGGGCTATTCGCACTTGTTCCCTGAAAGCTCGAATATCAACATCAATCCGGCGCATCCTGCCTATGCAGGCATTACGATCCAGGGCCGGTGAAGAACACCCATGCCGATATCATCAGCGTGGGTGGCCGTCTGAAGTTCTAGATCATCTTTGTTTGGCCTTCGCGTAGCGTGGATACGGGAAGGCCAAATCTGTTTTGGGACCGACTGACTGTGGAGCTTAAAACGCGCTTGGGTATAGACCTCCGTCGAGAAGCAGGTTCTGGCCGGTGATGTATCCGGCATGGGCTGAGCACAGGAAAGCGCAGGCTTTGCCGAACTCTTCCGGATTACCAAGACGTTTTGCGGGGATCTGTTGCGAGGATAACCGCTTTGCTTCTTCTATGGAAATACCGGATTGCTGTGCCTCACGTTCGAAGCCGCCTTTAAGGCGGTCTGTGTCGAACCTGCCGGGCAAGACGTTGTTGATGGTCACGTTGTACTGGGCGTACTGGCGGCAAACACCTGCAAGAAAGGCGGTAAGGCCAGCGCGGGCACCGCTGGACAGGTCCAGTCCCTCAATTGGCATCTTAACGGAAGAGGAGGTGATGTTGACGATGCGTCCGAAACGGCGCTCTGCCATGCCATCGATGACTGCTTTGATCAGCTCAATGGGCGTGATCATGTTTTGGACGACGCCTTCCTGAATGGACTGGCGGTCTAGCTCCTTGAAGTCCCTGCGTGGAGGGCCTCCGTTGTTGTTGACGAGGATATCGGGATTTGGGCAGGCTTTGAGCACGGCCTGTTGACCTTCCGGAGTGGAAATATCAGCGGCAACCGGTGTGACGGTGATGTTGTGCTGTGCCGCCAACTCTTTGGCAACTTGATCGAGAAGTTGCTCGTTGCGGCCATTTATCACCAGATCGCAACCAGCCTCTGCCAGTGCTTTTGCTGTTCCAAAGCCCAGTCCGCGGCTGGACGCGCAGATAATGGCTTTACGGCCCTCAAGTCCCAAGTGCATGTCGATATCCTGTAGAGCTTGAGCATACCAGATGCTCTAGTGGATTGTTTCTTATGTGTTTTGCCCAGAGTAGGGGCACTTTTGGGCAAGACTCATGTGTGCTTTCGAAGCGGCAGCTTAACGGCTGTGAGGGCTTTGAGCTAGTGGGGATCAAGCTTAGCAACTTGATTGAATAATCACTTGAATTGCATGTAGTTGTTTTTTTGGTCCCCTAACAAACGGGGAGTATTGTTGCTTGTGGTTCATGCAAGAAACTGCAAGGGTTGAGTATCTGTAACCTGTCATGATTGTTTCTTGTGAACCAATTAAAGGAAAGAGAATTTCTTATTCCGGAGGCTAAGTGGTGACCGGGGATTCTACTGAAAAGAAGTACAGAAGCTTATTTATTTCTGACGTGCATCTGGGCATACGCGGGTGTCAGGCAGATCTGTTGCTGGACTTTCTGGGGCAAAGCGATGCTGACACGATTTATCTCGTTGGAGATATCATTGATGGCTGGCGGCTGAAACGGTCTTGGTATTGGCCGCAACTCCATAACGATGTGGTGCAAAAGCTGTTGGGCAAGGCGCGTAATGGCGCGCGGGTGGTCTATATTCCCGGCAACCATGATGAGTTCCTGCGGGACTTTTTAGGCATTCACTTCGGTGGTGTGGAGGTTGTTAATCAGATCATCCATGAGGGTGCCAACGGTAAGAAGTATCTGGTTATTCATGGCGACCAGTTTGACGTGGTGGTGCGCCATGCCAAGTGGCTGGCCTTCCTTGGAGACTGGGCTTACGCTGCGGCGCTCAACATGAATACGGTGGTGAACTATTGCCGCCGTAAGCTGGGACTGACCTACTGGAGCATGTCCGCATGGGCGAAACTGAAGGTCAAGAACGCAGTCAACTTCATCGGCAAGTTTGAGGATACACTGGTTTCCGAAGCGCAGCGTCAAAACGTGGATGGGGTGATCTGTGGTCATATCCACCATGCGGCAGACCATGAGGCCCAGGCATCCACTACATCAATACAGGTGATTGGGTGGAGAGCTGTACTGCGGTTGCGGAGAACTTTGACGGAACCTTCGAGATCATTCGCTGGGGTAACGGCAAACGGGCGGAAGCTGAGCCTGAGAAATCGAGTTCCCATAGCCGTGTCGCGGCATGAACATTGTATTGATTGTTTCCGATCTGTAGGAAAGTCTCAGATCATTGGCGTTGTGTGTGGCTGTGCGGCTGGTACTTGAGCTGCGCTAGATGGGCCACTTGCCGAGTTCCTGACTCCGCTCTGGTATTAGAGTATTCTCATGCCATCAAATAGTGAGATCCAGTTGAGCCTGACCTTGCCGCATCGTGTGCGCGCAGGCTTGCTGAGGCGTTTTCTGTAGATTTTTCTTCCCAGTACCAAAGTGGAAACTCTGAACGTCGCTGGCAACATCAAGAGTACGCGCGCTCATTGATCTGATGAGACGAAAGATGTCACTTTTATGGAAAGTAATTTCGTAAGAAACGTAACTCTCTGTAAATGTGAACTTGCTCAGTATTTTGAAAACTCAAGTATAGTTATTAATATAATTCCGCATATGAGTATCTTTCCAAGATAATTGTTAATATAACGCAATGTAGAATATTCATCTCGTCTTGATTGTAAAATAAACTCAGATATCAATACAAGGGGATGGCAAATGCGTAACATAATCGTAGCTGTATTGGCTGCACTTGTCTCACCATCAATAGCAATTGCGCAGACATGGGAAGAGAACCTCGCCGCAGGTGCGGCGACTACCGAACAAAACCATTTGAATGTTCCATTCAATCCGATCACGAACCCGAAGACGGCTTTCAGTTCGCCCGGAAACTGGCCTATCTTTGAGAACCGGGGACCGCTAGACCGTTCGCCGCAAGACAAGCCGTCCAAAGTTCTCGTGATAGGCAGTGGTGATCCGAACCCAAACCCCTACCGATACGGGCCAGCAATGGCGGTGATTGTAAACGACACTCCCTACTTCGTCGATGCGGGTGAAGGATGGTGGCGTGCGGTTAGCTATTCTGTCCAGTCTCAAGATGCACTGGACCTCGCTACAATCCTGAATATTCCGAACATTAAGTATATGTTTCTTACACACCTGCATGAGGATCACACGGTTGGTCTACCATCATTCATCTATAATCCCTTCAAGTTTGGTACCAGCCTTAAGGTCATGGACAAGAAGGTCTACGGACCCGCTGGTGTCGACGAGATGATTGCCAGTATCAATGACGCTTGGCGCATTGACCGGAACGAGATGTTTCAGGGATCTACCATGCAGAAAGCGGAGGGTGCGACTGCCGTTGGTGTGCCAGTCTGGCCGCATGTGGACGTGAACGGGCGGAAAATCTTCGAAGATGAAAATGTTCTTGTCGAAGCCTTTCCCACCAAACATGGCTTTCTGGAGAACACCCACGCCTACCGTTTTACGACCAAGCCGGATAACCGGGTTCTGGTGTTCGGCGGTGATGGTCGCTATTCCGAAGGCTTGGTAAATGCCGCAAAGGATGCCGACATCCTGTTCATCGAAGGCATTACACGAAAGAACATCAAGTATGCCCCTTGGGGTGGTGATACTGAAGAAGAAAAAAATCGATGTCATCGGTGCCTACCACATGTTCCCAAGTGATATGAAAAAAAGTTCAGGATGATTCAGGCGTGAAGAACATCGTGATGGTACACGTCCAAAACTACAATACGCCAGAAGACTTCGACCGCCTGAGCGTCCTTCATGAAATGATTGACGCGGGTGTTACCAACATCTTGCAGGCATCAGATGGAGATCTTTATTAGTGCGTAGGATGGTACTCTGAGGTCACGTTAAGCGTCTCCTCAGAGATGGTTGCAAATGGCCATTCCAATTTCATTGCTTGGTGTTTCGCAATCAGACCCTCACTTAAACGACTTCCAACTCGTCTGACTTCACTGTTCGACCAGGCTGAACGAACCCCGGAGAGATCTCCGGGGTTTTACACTTCTGCTATGTGATTGGCTCCGGCGGACTTTCGCGAATTTTGTCGATTGTCAGCATGTGAGTTTATTCCTCTCCTGCTCTTTTTGCGTGCTATACAGAAGTGCGTATTGCAGTTGTCCGAGGTTGTTATGATTTTAGATGTTTCCACTCCCGTTGAACTTACGTTTTCCGAAATCGAAAAAGCAAAGGCGAGAGTGCAAGGGTATGCCAGTCAGACACCGTTGCTGAACTTTCCAGTTTTAGATGAGCGTGTGAATGGACGGGTTTTCATCAAGGCGGAAAATTTGCAGCGAACCGGCTCCTTCAAGTTTCGCGGGGCGTTCAACCGCCTTTCCCTAATCCCGCAGGATCAGCGTGCGGCTGGTGTGGTGGCGTGTTCGTCTGGCAACCATGCGCAAGGGGTAGCGGCTGCGGCGAAGATCCTTGGTTTTCCGGCTGTGATTGTCATGCCTAGGGATGCGCCTGCGCTGAAGATCCAGCGTACCAAAGCGCTTGGTGCGGAGGTTGTTCTTTATGATCGTGAGAGCGAGGACCGCGAAGAAATTGCGAAGCGTATCTGTAAGGAGCGGGGCGCAACGTTCATCCACCCTTACAATGACAGTGGTGTGATTGTAGGCCAAGGCACGGCCGGACTTGAGATTGCAGAGCAGTGTGAGGTTCTGGGTGTCACACCTGATATGTTGATCAGCTGCACTGGTGGCGGCGGCCTGACAGGCGGGCTTGCGCTGGCGCTGGAAGAGAAGTTGCCTGACTGCAAGATCTATACCTCAGAACCTGCCGGCTTTGATGATTACGCACGCTGCTTGCTGCGGGTAAGCGGGTACGTAATGCGGCACTTGGTGGTTCTGTGTGTGATGCGGTGCTGACTGAGACACCGGGAGACAAGGGCTTTTCAATCTTGAGCCGACGCCATGCACAAGGCCTTGTGGTCACTGATGAAGAAGCTCTGAATGCGGTTGCCTTTGCCTATTTTGAACTAAAGCTGGTGGTGGAGCCGGGGGCTGCTGTTGCGCTGGCGGCTGTTCTTTCCAACAAGATTGACATTGAAGGCAAGACTGCTGTGATCATGATCTCTGGCGGGAATGTGGACCCAGCCATTTTTGAAAGCGCGCTGAAGCAGTACAGCGATGTGAAAACATCTGCCTGACAAAAAAAAGCCGTTTGCACGGGATAGGGTGCAAACGGCTTTAAAAACTTTGTCTTTGCTCTGAACTCAGGAGAACAGTGCAAGGCGCTCGCCCGTTGAGAGGTTATGCAACGGGTCGGAGTTGCTGCTGCGCGGGGTGGTGAGCGGTGGAGACTGGCCTTCGATTTCGATGGGTCTCTCGGTCACGTCTTCCTGAACAGGTGCTTCAGCCTCTTTAGTATCCTCAGCTGCGAGCTGAACCTCGTTGTCTGGTAGAGCTGCCTGAGGTTCTTCCTGAGCGCTGGGTGGTTTTTCATCGACCTGTGGCGGGGAGGGTTTTGCTGGTTCCTCGTTGAGTTCTGCAGAGGGGGCAACTGGGCTGTCCTGCTGGCCTTCTTCCGCTTTTGTTTCTGCTGAAAACTGAATGATGTTTTCGTTCGACGTCTTGTCAGTGGTCGCAGGGGCAGCATCAAACAGAGCATCGATGTCAGCCTGATCTACTCCTTCACCATCTAATTGCGGGCCGTTGAGCAGATGGGCGTCGGGGCGCTTGTCGATGTGGCGACCCTCTTCTTCCTGCACGTCCTCCAGATTGACTTTTGGGCGGTCTTCATCAGAGAGGTCGACGCCCCAGATGCGGATCATCTTGGAGATGCGGTCTTCAAGGTAATGGAGCGCTTTGACAACCTTGTTGATGCGCTGGCCTGTCAGGTCCTGAAAGGAACAGGCCATGAGGATTTCCATGGCTATTTCTTCAATGGCATCGCAGGGAGCGTCTTCAGCGCCAGAGGCGCGGAGTTTGTCTACCAGGTCCTGAATGGATTCGGAGGATTCCAGAATGACCTGTGTTGCGCTTTCTGTAGAGGTGACAATTGCGTCCAGCTCGTTGGAGGCGGCGGCAAAGCGATTGTTGTCGGCGTTATCCAGCTTGATCTTGGAGACTTCGTCTTTGGTTCTCTCGATTGCCTCATACATTTCATAGGTGTGCAGGCGGTAGCTTTCCATCTCCGATGGCAGCTCGCGCTCAACCAATACTTTTTCAAGTCGCCTGACAGCGTCCAAAAGGTCAGCTGCTTCGGCAGATCTGTTCAGAGTGAGGTGGTCGTGAAGGAAAGCGCGGCCTCTCTCGGTTTCTGAGAGTGCGCTTTTGATGGCATCAAATTCCTCGGGGCTCAAAAGGACCTTTCGGTTGTTGCCAGCCATAAGTGGCTCCTTCATAACTAACTAAGATAATACTACAAGTTTATATAATGGATCCTACGGCTAATAATTGGTTTACATTGATTTGAATAGTCCCTATTAGCACAAGTGATAGGAGTATCCCTTTCCATCAGTGTCTGCGGGTGCTCTCAACCTCCATTTGTAGTGTTTTCCAATGTCTATGCCCGGAAAAACTTCCCCATTGGGGAAGACCAGTAACCTATTCTGGATTGCCACTGGCGTGAGTGGTTTGTTTGCGACGTTCAACTTCGCAAACGCATTCTTTATCGCGTATTTTCCTTTGTTTTTGCGAGATATTGAGTTCACTTCCGTGCAGATCGCAATGGTGATTGCACTGCCGAATATTGTGCGCATTTTTGCAACGCCGGTGATGACGAGTATCTCGGACCGGTCCGGACGCAGACGCCATTCCATGGCGCTGTTCAGCATCATCGCACTGGCCTCATTCTGGGTGCTGGTCTACTCTAGCGAGTATTGGACCGTAATCGGTCTGGTTGTGTTCCTCTCGATTTTCTACGTTCCCATTCAGCCTTTACAAGATGCATATGCATATGAAACCGACCATACGCTTGGCCTGAATTACGGGCGGATGCGGTCATGGGGCTCCATTTCATTTGTGGTCGCGACCTGATTGGTGGCTGGTATCTGTCGTTTGGCGATGCAGCAGACCTGCTGTTTCTGATTGTGGGTAGCCTTGCCCTGTTGGCGCTGCTGGCGGTGTTGCTGCCGGGGATGCCGTCGGAGAGCCGTCGCACCACACGGGAAAGCGTTTGGTCTGCAAAGGAATTGCGTGACCCTCAGTTCCTGCTGGTTGTTATGGCTGGTGGCCTTTTGCTTGGCAGTTTCTCCGCACTTTATGCTTTCGCCAGCATCTACTGGTTGTCCGTAGGTATCAGCGATGGAATGGTGGGCGGCCTGTGGGCGATTGGTACGATTGCTGAAATCGGCATCTTTGTGTGGGGCAACTTCTTCATGCGTCATCTGGGAGCGTGGGGCTTGATGGTCACTGGTGGCGTTGCGAGTATTATCCGCTGGATGCTGTTTCCGTTCGCGACAGAGACATGGTCCGCTGTGCTTCTTCAGCTGCTACATGCGGGGAGCTTTGGAATGGTGTTTCTGGGCATGGTTGCCTACACCGCCAAGCTGGTTTCCAGTGAGCGCCTCGGCACAGCTCAGGGGCTGACCCAGACTGCATTTGGTGTGGTTATGGGCGTGAGCGGGATTGCCAGTGGTTGGCTCTACGAGGTTGAGCAGGCCTATGCCTTCTATCTGATGGCAGGGATTTGCTGCGCAGGTGTTGTAACGCTGATGTTTGTGACAAAGCGTGTTTGATTAGAGCGCGTTCCGTTTGATTAAAGAAAGGCGGCCTCGATGTGAGAGCCGCCTTTATCATTTGGTTTAGCCCCAGAGCTGCGGGGAAGGCGGGTGCATCAGGCTGCCCTCAAAGTGGATGGGGTGTTCGCGGTCTTTGGCGAGCAGCAGTGGCCCATCCAAGTCAACGTAGTCCGCATTTTGTGCCAGCAACATGGCCGGGGCCATGGCCAGAGATGTGGCGAGCATGCAGCCGACCATGATGACGTAGTCCATCTCTTCTGCTTTACACAGCAGCTTTAAGCCCTCTGTCAGACCACCGGTTTTGTCGATCTTGATGTTGATGGCTGAATAGCGGTTACGCAGGCTTTCCAGATCAGCAGAGGTGTGCAGGCTTTCATCGGCGCAGATGGGGATGAGGTGCTCCACCTCGGCCAAAATAGCGTCCTTGCCTGCGGGCAGTGGCTGCTCGACCAGCCCAACGCCTGCCTGCTGACAGGCTTTGATGTTGGCTTCCAGATTGGCTTCTGACCAGCCCTCGTTGGCATCCACGATCAGCTTGCTGTTCGGGGCGGCTTGCCGGACGGCTGCGATGCGTTCCACATCTCCATCCCCTGCCAGTTTGACCTTGAGGAGCGGACGACTTGCTGCTTTGGCGGCATCTTCTGCCATCTTTTCCGGCGTGCCCACGGATATGGTGTAGGCGGTCTCCAGAATGCGCTGGGATTTGATGCCGATCAGCTCAGCACCGTGGTACTTTGGCGTTTGGCAGTCAGGTCCCACAGAGCGCAGTCAACGGCGTTTCTGGCGGCTCCTGCGGGGATGAGGCTTTGCAGCTCTTGCAGGGTGAGGCCCGCTTCAATGGCCGTGCGTGCAGCTTCAATTTGCGCCGTTACGCTTTCAACGCTTTCGCCGTAGCGTGGGTATGGCACGCATTCACCGCGGCCTGTATGACCGTCCTGTGTGAGGCTGGCGGTGACGACGTTGACCTCGGTTCGTGAGCCTCGGGCAATGGTAAAGCTTCCCGCAATGGGGAATGTTTCGGCTTTAATAGACAGGCGACAGGTCAAACCAGCTTAAACTCCGCGCAAATATGATCAATGATTGGGTCGGTCCCGAAGCGGACAGGATCAGTTGCGGGCAGTTTATGCTTTTCGCCCAGCTCTTCAATCAGACTTTTTGCATGATTTTCAGAAAGCATCATGGTGTTGATCGCAAGACCAGCACAGCGGATCTCCGGATTGGTGAGGCGGCCAAGCTTTATGGTCTGGTCTATGATTTCCTGAATGGGGGGAATTGGTGTGGAGACACCGCGCATGGTTGAGCGGGTTGGTTCATGACACACCACAAAGGCGTCTGGCTGGGAACCGTGGAGCAGACCGAGGGAGACACCTGCAAACGAGGGGTGGAGCAGGGAGCCTGACCTTCAATCACATCCCAATGGTCTTCTTTGGTGGCAGGGCTGATGTGTTCGGCTGCGCCGGAGATGAAATCGGAGATGACGGAGTCGATGGGAACGCCGCGCTCGGCAATGAGGATGCCGGTCTGGCCGGTTGCGCAGAAGTCGGCGCTGATGTTGCGCTCTGACAGTCCTTTTTGCAGGGCAAGTGCGCTGTACTTTTTGCCAACGGAGCAATCGGTACCAACGGTGAGTAGACGTTTGCCGGAGCGCTTTGCGCCTGTGCCTGTCGGGAAAGTGAGGTCGGTGAAGCGCAGGTCGTGGAGTTTGCGGTCGTGTTCTTGAGCTGCCTTGGCAATGGCTGGAATGTCGCTGAGGCGGACATGTAAGCCGGCAGCTACATCAAGGCCATTGTTGAGGCTTTGACAATGGTTGCGATCCAGTGATCTGGCAGGACGCCGCCCGCATTGACACAACCGATGACCATGGTTTTTACGCCCGCCTGAACGGCTTCTGCCAGGTTCATTTCCGGCAGGGTTGTATGGGCTTTGCAGCCGGGCAGCGAGATTTGTCCAAGACACCACTCCGGCCGCCAATCAAGTACGCCATGGGCCGTTTTAGCTGCGAGTTCGTCCTTTACATCCCCAAGAAATAAGAGATACGGCTTAGAAATAGACATTGTTTTTTCCGTTGTACTTGTGGCTGAGTGAGGATTACTAGAGGACACACTACAGAAATCTGTATAGGATCAATAAGATTTTTAGATTCTGGGGCGCAAGGTCGTGAGATGATGCTAAGTGTCAAAATGGATGCGCCAGACTTGGTAACTGCAGAAGACGGTGGGTCACTTTTGCTGACGGCTTCGGGTGCTTGGGGAATCCGACAGGGCGACACTTGCGAAAAACTCATTGAACAAGTTTCGTCTCAGTCCACACATTCCGCAATTCGTGTGGATCTTAAGGCTGTTAGCTTTCTTGATACGGCCGGTGCGTGGCTGTTGCAGCGATTCCAAATGGAGCAAAGCGAGCAAGGGCGCGAGGTCAAATTCATCTATGAGGATGAACGTTTTGACATCCTGCTGAAAGAGGTGAAACGGGCGGATGTCGACAATCCGCCTGAAAAGCCCTCGTATAACTCTTTTGTCAATTATTTGGAATATGTGGGCAGAGCGACGCGCCAGCTGGGCAATGATACTCGCGATGTTCTGGCGATGCTGGGCGCGATGACAGCGTCGATCTCAGCTGCTGTGACACACCCAAGCCGGTTGCGACCTGTTTCGATTGGCGTGCAGTTTCAGCGTTCCTGCATGGGCGCGGTGCCGATTGTCTGTCTGATGAGTTTTTTTTGATCGGCGGGATTATTGCCCAGCAGGGCGGGTTTTATCTGCGCCAGTTTGGTGCCGAGATCTTTGTGGTGGACCTCTCTGGCATTCTGGTTCTGCGCGAGATCGGAGTTATTCTGACGGCCATTATGGTGGCTGGCCGGTCCGGGTCTGCGTATACAGCCGAGCTTGGTTCCATGAAGATGCAGGAAGAGATTGACGCGCTTCAGGTGACAGGGTTGCGGGTGACGGAAGTTCTGATCCTGCCGCGTCTTGTGGCGCTGATGATCTCTCTGCCGATTCTGGTTTTTCTGGCAAACCTCTCGGCTTTGGTCGGGGCAGGGCTGACTTGCTGGTGGTATCTGGGCATTGTGCCTTATTCCTTCCTTGCGCAACTTCAAGCTGCTATTACTGTCGACACAGCGCTGGTCGGTATCGTCAAAGCGCCGTTTATGGCTCTGATCATTGGGCTCATTGCGTGCATGGAAGGTATGAAGGTTGAGGGCTCCTCGGAGTCGTTGGGACGTCATACGACTGTTTCTGTTGTGAAATCTATATTCATGGTCATCGTGGTGGATGGAGTTTTTGCTATTTTCTTCGCGTCTATCGGGTTTTAACCGGCATGGAACAAGAGCAAACAGGACCGATGAACGAATCAGATATTGGCCCTCACACGTCCAATGGTCGGGATGTGTTGTTGCGGGTCAGGGATGTGACGGTTGGTTTTGGTAGCAAGATCATCCTGGAAAACCTCGATATGGATATTTATCGCGGTGAAGTTCTAGGGTTTGTGGGCGCGTCGGGGTTGGGGAAATCCGTTCTCATGCGAACCGTTCTTGGACTCACGCCGCGACGGTCCGGCTCGATTGAAGTGTTCGGGCAGGATTATGATGAAGCCACAGATGCCATGCGCCGGGAGATTGAGCAGCGCTGGGGCGTGTTGTTTCAGCAGGGGGCCTTGTTTTCTTCCCTGACCGTGCGGCAGAATATTCAGGTTCCTATGCGCGAACACCTGACGCTTTCGCCCCGACTGCGTGATGAGTTGGCGCTTTTGAAGATCGAGATGGTTGGGTTGCCGCTGGACGCGGCGGACAAGCTGCCCTCCGAGCTTTCAGGCGGGATGATCAAGCGCGCGGCACTGGCGCGTTCGCTGGCGCTGGACCCGGATTTGTTGTTCCTGGATGAGCCGACCTCGGGGCTGGACCGATCGGAGCGGCTGATTTTGATGATCTTATTGTGAAGCTTAAAGAAACGCTTGGACTTACGGTTTATATGGTGACACATGATCTGGATAGTCTTCATAGTATCTGTGACCGCATTGCCGTTCTGGGTGAACGCAAGGTTTTGGTTGAAGGAACCATTGAAGATATGATGCATGTGGAGCACCCTTGGGTTAAGTCCTATTTCCGCGGGGCACGTGCCCTCAAACGAGTGTGAGGAGGATGCATGGAAACCCGCGCAAATAACATCGCTATCGGTGCATTCGTTCTTGCAGTGGTCACCATTGCCTTTCTGTTTACGTTCTGGTTGCTGAGCGCTGGTGATCGTTCCAGCCGACGCGATATCAGGATTATCTTCCCCGGTGCTGTCACTGGTTTGCCAGTCGGTGGTCAGGTGCTGTTTAACGGCATCCGGATCGGTGATGTGAGCATGCTGACTTATGACCCTCAAAACCCCCGCCTTGTTGTCGCGATTGTGCGTGTAGATGCAAACGCTCCGCTGCGCCGCGACACGGTGGCGTCTCTCGGTTTTACCGGCTTGACGGGTGTTGCTTATGTGGATCTGTCCGGTGGTTCATCGGAAGCGCCGCCGCTGTTTTCGCAAACGACGGATACTGTTCCGGTCATGTATGCGCGCAGGTCACAGTTTGAGGACCTGCTGCAAGGGGCTGGGGACATCATGCGTAAGGCAGATTCCACTTTGACGCATATTGACGAGTTGGTGGTCAATGCCCGGCCAGAGGTGGAGCAAACCGTTCAGAATATTGAGGTCTTTACCCGGGCGTTGGCTGATAACGCGGATGGCGTGAACGACTTCCTTGCTGGCATAACCGAGACAAGCAGGGCGCTGACGGGGCTTTCCGGCAGGATCGGCAATCTGGTTGATCGTGGTGAGGAGTTGCTTGCCAATGTGCCGCCGGACAAGCTGGGAGATATCGTCAATAACGTTGAGACGATGACCAACAAACTGGCGACCTCTGCAGATGGTGTTGGCGATATTATTGATAATGGCAGGTTGGCTTCTGAGCAGCTCGTCGACTTTACCTCCCAGCTTACTGATCAGCTGGGGCAGATCGAAGCTGTGATCTCAGCGGTCAGGCCCGAAGATGTGGAGCGCATCCTGAAAGGTGCTTCTGACCTTGGTGGCATACTGACAGAGCGCAGCGGCGACATCAATTCCATGCTCGCAGCTGCTTCCGTTATTGCGGAAAATGCGCGTGAGTTGAGTGTTGAGCTGGCCGAGAATAAAGATGCGATTGATCGCATTGTCGCGAATGCGGAAACTGCCTCTGACGAGATTGTTCTGACGACGCAGAATGTCAACCGGATCCTGAATTCGGTGGGGTCTGAGCAGATCGGCAACATTGTTACCTCAGTGGAGAAGGTGACAGCAATGCTTGCTGAAAAGGATGAGGTGCTTTCAAAAGCCATTGATGATGCGGGCGCTGCCACAGCCAATATTCGCGAGGTGAGCAACACGATCGCGGGCCGCAACAGCGAGATCGACAGTGTGATTGCTTCTGCCAGTGAGGTGGGAACCAACCTGAGTGAAGCATCGGGCCAGCTGAGTGAGACCATGGACAATGCAAATATGCTGATGTCCAACGCCAACGGGATTGTGGAGGCAATTGATCCCGCCAGTGTCTCCAATATTGTTTCTTCGGCTGAAACGGTGACAACAACCCTTGCAGAGAAGGCTCCAGATCTTGCCACTGCGGTTGATGAAATCCAGAATGCTGCGCAGTCAGTCAATAATATTGTTATGGAGCTGCAGCAGAAGGTTCCTGACGTCACAAACGTGATTGAGCAGGCCCAAACCATTGCGACCAATCTGACTGCCGCCTCCGAGCGTGTGAACACGATTCTTGAGAACGTGGACGGCATGGTTTCGGCTGACGGGCAGGGCTTTATTCAGGAAGCAACAGAAGCCGCGGCTCTATTCGCAAGGTTGCGGATGCATTTGCAGCGCGAGCAGAGCCAATTTCGGCTGCCCTGTTGAAACTTAGTCAGCAAGGTGGACAGGACTTTACTGCAGCAATGCAGCAGTTAAACCAAACACTTATAGAAATTCGCCGGGCTGTAACCAATTTTGACCGTAATCCAAATCGCGTAATTTTCGGCGGATCGGACACACCTGTCTTTAATGGTGGGCAGCGGCGTTGAGTTTTTTTGTAATGATTGTCAATGATGTACGTAAGCGACTCGATATCGTGCGGGTGGCTAATGGCGGTAAGCTGGAGCGCGGGTTGTTCGGTTCAACACTAAAAAAATCTGGGTTTTGCTGCCGCTCTGCTGATTGGTTTGGCCGGGTGCGGGGCAAGTGGTCCTGAGGCCTTGTATGGGTTGACCGCACCAAGCTCTGTTCCTGTTACTGCGCGGGCTCCAAACTATCAGGTGCTTGTTGCCAATCCGGCAGCTCTTCAGGCGCTGGATACGAACAACATTGCCGTGACACAGGGCGGCGGCCCGATTTACTCCTACTACCCGAAAGTGGCGTGGACCGATACGCTGCCTCGTGTCTTTCAAGCCAAACTGATTGAAACGCTGGAGAATTCCGGCAGCTTGCGCGGTGTTGCGCTGCCGGGGCAAGGGCTATTGATTGACTATCAGCTGCAGACCACGCTACGTTCTTTCGAGCTGCAGGTGGATGGTGGTGATAGAGCCTATGTGGAAGTGCTGCGCGGCTTGTTGACGATCACGACGGGCGCTCTGTTGCGATGAGGGTGTTTGCAGCGACCGTTCCAACGACTGGCGATAGTTTGGAAGATGCGATCCCGGCACTTAATGCGGCCTCAGATAACGTGCTCTCCCAGATTGCCAGCTGGTCCATCACCACGCTTTCAAGAATTACGCCTAGTCAGAGAACGTCCCAGCAGGCTCAGCTGAACCGACATCATGATGCTGCCAAGCGGCAGGTGGCAGTCGCCGCCACGCCAACGGTGCTTGAGGCGAGCGGGACAGCGAACTAACTTTATCCAGAAAGTACATGGGTTGGCTGAGGCATCGCTGTTGCTTGGCGCAAGCGGTGCTTTTGCCAGGCTCTTTCCTACTTGTACAAGTACTCCCGCGTCAGTGGCATTCCAGAGAGGCTTCTGGTTTTTCGGGTTGTGATTGTCTGGAAGATGAGCGCCCCGCCTCGCTCGAATGTTAAGGTGACGCCCGCCAGATACAATGCCCACGTGCGGTAGGTTTCTTCTCCCACAAGAGCGATTGCTTCTTCCTTGCGCGCCATAAGGCGTTTTGCCCAATGGGCGGTGGTCATAGCATAGTGTTCCCGCCAGGCTTCTACGTCATGCACTTCGAAGCCAGAGGATTCCAGATTGCGCAGGCTCATGCCGATGTGGTCGACCTCTCCACCGGGAAAGATATAGCGGATCAATGCCTTGTACGCGGCAGTCTTTTTGTTGAACAATTTATCGGTGCGTTTGCCCGGCCTTGTGATCGCATGGTGCAGGTAAATTCCGCGTGGCTCCAACAGCCGTTTTACGGTATTAAAGTAGGTCTGGTGATTGGCAATTCCGACGTGTTCGAACATGCCGATGGATGAGATCTTGTTGAACGTGCCGGTCAGCTTGGAGAAGTCCTGAAGCTCGATTGAAACCCGGTCCTCCAGTCCTCGTTCTGCGATTTTCTGGCGACCCAAGATCACTTGCTGTTCGGAGAGTGTGACGCTATCGCTGTCACGCCGTAGTGTTCTGCAGCGTGGCAAATGAGTGCGCCCCAGCCACATCCAA
>BAXV01000042.1 GCA_001310715.1 Pseudovibrio sp. JCM 19062 | reverse complement strand
GGGCTTGGGTTGGTGATGACGGACTTACAGTCCATTTCCCAAGTAAACCGTCGCGCCTTACCGTTCTCCATAAGGTCGGTGTACTTGGAAGTTTCTTCCCTGTGGTGCCACGCTCATCGCCTACCTCGATGCGGCGTAGCCACTTGATCACATGTTGCCTTCCCACCCTGGAACCACCAGCCGCAGCGGATACCCTTGCTCTGGGCGCAGCGCTTCGCCGTTCATCTTGAAGGCCACAAGACAATCATCCAGCGCTTTCTCCAGCGGAATGGAACGGGTCATGGCAGCTGCATCCGCCCCTTCCGGCATCAGCCACTTGGCGTTGGTCTTCAGGCCAGCTTCTTCCAACAGCAAGCGAAGCGGAACGCCGGTGTACATCACGTTATGGATCATCCCATGGGTGAACTGACAGCCATTGAGCTGCGCCCCGCGCCACTCCATGCCGGAGTTGGCAGCACACTCCAAAAAGTAGATACGGTTCTCACGGGGAAAGCGCATAATGTCTTCCATGGTGAACACCAGTTCCTTGTCCACCAGCCCGTTGATCATCAGCCGGTGCTGTGCAGGATCAACATGAGCCACTCCGCCATGGTGACGCTCAAAGCACAGTCCGTTGGGTGTGATGATGCCGTCCAGTTCATGCAACGGGGTAAAGTTAATGGAACTCACGCGGTCAGCCGTCAGCCATTCCACCGTACGCCGCTTTACATGCGCCTCGTATTGGAAGGTACGCCGTACGGCATAGCGTCAACACCATCTCCCAGCTCCTGCATCCACGGCTGCAAATTGGTGATGGCAGGATCATCCGCCCGCGCCGGAAGCGCAGCGCCAGTCAAGGCAGCTCCACTCAGCAAGGCTCCACCTTTCAGGAGGTTGCGGCGTAGGTGACTTTAGTCGTTCACTCATGTCAATTGCTCGTCATCTGAAATCGGAAAGGGTTCGCCTCACACGCCTGTAACGCGAACCGTAGAGTTGGGTCCATGGTGATGGTGCCTTTGCGGCTGATATAATCCTCAACCACCTGCCAGATCTCAGGCCCTTCCGTGTCCTCTCCAACCGAGGCCCAGCCCGAAACAACGTAGGTCTTGGCAGGATCAATGGTCTCACCGGTCTTCAGCAGCGTCATGTTAGAAACGCGCTCTCCGACGGGCTTGGAAACGTCGATGGAATAGCCCATGCCGCCCACGCGAACCATGTCACCACCCTGCTGGTAGTACGGGTCCGGATTGAACAGGTTGTCAGCCACATCCTCCAAAATCTCATGCAGGTATTGCCCCGTCATCTCGGAGCGGTAAGCATTCGGGTAGGTCATGCTGGTGGCGTTGTGGATGTCTTCGCGGGTGATGTTGTCCCCCGGCAAAAGAGATGGCCCCCAGCGGAAGCCTGGAGATAGCGCAATGTCTGCCTCCCGCTCTTCAATCAGCGCCTGACAGATCAGGTCATCCCACGTGCCGTTGAAGTTGCCACGGCGGTAAAGCAGGCTGTCTGTGGTCCCGATAACCTCTTCCAGCTCCTGCTTGAACGGCGCGCGCTCTTTCTCGATCAGTGCCGCCATCTCGGGGTCCGGTGTAATCACGTCCGCAAACACTGGGATCAGCTTGTACGAGAAGTCCTTGATGCCGTTCTTGTCCACGTCCAGATCCAAACGCGAGACGAATTTGCCGTTGGAGCCGGATGCGATGATCATAGTCTTGCCGACCTTCACCGGTTCCGGCACCGCATCGTGGGTGTGACCGCTCAGGATAACGTCAATGCCGGAGACCTGCTGGGCAACTTTACGGTCTACGTCAAAACCGTTGTGACTGAGCAGCACAACAACATCAGCGCCTTCCTGCTTGACCTCCTCAACCATCTCCTGAATGCGTGCTTCACGAATACCGAAGGAAAGGTTGGGGAACATCCATCCCGGATTGGCAATCGGCATATACGGAAAAGCCTGTCCGATGACCGCAACCTTGGAACCGCCACGCTCGAAAATCTTGTAGGCTCAAACGCCGGTTCGTCCCACTCATTGTCAAAGATGTTGGCACCCAGAAACGGGAAGGGCAGTTCCTCGACAATCTCGTTCACGCGGTCAATGCCATAGGTGAACTCCCAGTGCGAAGTCATCGCATCGGGCCTCAACGCATTCATCAGGTTGACCATGTCCTGACCTTCAGTCCGAAGCGCAGTCATGGACCCGTGCCACGTATCACCACCATCAAGGAACAGTGCATCAGGCGTTCAGCGCGGATGGACTTCACGATGGTCGACACCCGGTCCAGCCCACCCATCTTGCCGTAGCTGCGGGCCAGTGAAACAAAGTCTTCAGAGGTGAAGGCATACGCCTGCGGTGTGCCACTCTCGTAGTTGAGCGCGTTCAGCAGATCCTGACCGGTAATATGCGGCAGCAACCCTTTTTGCGCACCTACACCAATATTCACGGAGGGCTCACGGAACCAGACCGGCTTCACCTGCGCATGACAATCCGTAAAGTGGATGATGGTCACGTTGCCGGTGGTTTTAAAGTCCAGAAGTTGGTTCTGTGTCAAGGCCTGGCGCGCAGCCAAAACTGGAAAGTTACCAGCCCCAAAAATAGCAGCTGCAGCGACACCAGCTTGCAAGAAATCACGGCGCGAGATCATCTCCGCACCCTCCGTAAGTTATTTCAATTTCAAAAATTGTGTTGGATCAGGAGGTTGCCGCACATCAGCAACCTCCAAAATCACTTAGTTACGAACCGATGGAGTCTCCACGGAAAGCCCCATTCCGCGAGATGCCACATAGGCTTCCAGAGCGATGAACTCATCACTGCCGCGCGTATAAGGGGTAGCCCGCACCTGATCCATGCAGCCTTTGAACCGGCGGTGAATGGAACCAAGCCCGCCCCACTTCAGGCGATACACCGGAAAGCCGTTGACCTGCCCCTGACTCAAATGGTCAGCGCGGATCATGTTGCCGTAATTGTTTTCATGGCAGTTGGCGCACGCCAGATCCAGCTGGCCAACGCGGGTGTAATAAAGCTCTTCACCCTTCTTGATCCAGTCAGCCATCGGCCCATCGGTTTTCAGCGCCACCGGCATACCGCGTGAGGCCAGACCGATCAGTGCTGTCATTGCCAGCATCTCGGGCTCTCCCATTTCCATGGTTCTGCGCCTGATGTGTCTCAATGGAGGCATTGATCAGCATTTCCAGTGTGGCAGGCTTGCCCATCTCCTCGTTCCAGCGTGGCAACTCGGCCCGCAGACCTGCAAGACCGTCAAAACTTCCATGACAGTCTGCGCAGGACTTGTTGGATGTTCCAGCAGGCTCCTCCCAAAGCTCCTCTGCATACTCAATGGCCACAAACGCAGGATTTTCAAAATCATCCATTTGCAGGGCCTGAGTTTCAGCGGAGCGGAACCGCCAGCCGGAAATAATCTCGGAGAGCGGATGGTCATCCGCCGCAGCCGTAGTTGTTGCTATGGTTTCCCCGTCGATGACAAGTTCGCGTCCGTCATCGGCTAGTGAAGCTGTGCTAAGCGCGCCACCCAGAATCCCCGCAGCGAGTATTGAAACCGTCCTTTTCATACCCTTCTCCTCCCAAAGAATGGCCTCCTAGGCTGCCGTGATTGTCTTTTCCAAGTCGTAGACGGAGCCATCATCATCAGTCCATTCAAAACGGACAACTCCGGTTTCCGGCACCCGCATCTGAAACTCGATGTAAGGGTTTGCAGAAACGGAAGGCTCCATGTTTGCCATGAACACCGGCTCTCCGTTGAAGCTGGCAGCAAACTTGTTAATGATCTTGCGCGGAATGGCCTCGCCGGTTTTCGAGTCCTTGCGCTGACCAGATTCCATTGGATGCGAGATCAGTGTCTTGATAGTCACGACCTCGTTTACGCTTGCCGTCTTAGGCACTTTTACGCGTGGTTTTACCTTTGCCATGTGTTTCTCGATGCCTTTTCTGATTACCCGCCACAGCCACCGATGGTGACCTTAACACTACGCTTTGTTGTGATGGCGGACCCGTCCGGCATCTTTGCAACAGCGACAATGTCCTGCGTCTTCGCAAGGCGAATACGGGTCTTGGCTTCCTGCGCGCCGGAAAGGGCGCTGAAGTGGAACGTCGCCACACCCGGACTGGGGTTGCCGGTTGCAAGCATCATGATGGACGCAGCACCCGGAGCAGACACTTCAATCGGAACAGTGTTTCCGTTCTCAGCGATCTCTGGTGCAACAATGGTAATGTCACCGTCTCCCGGCGTGGAGCCGCCAGTGAATTCCATAATTGCATCTTCAATTGCATTGCCTGCTGCAAAAGCAGGCGCGGCAAAGCGCAGTGTCGTCAGAGCGGCCACGCCTCCTACTGCCAAACCAAGCGCTTCACGTCTGGTAACAGTCATTAAAAATCCTCCCTGGAGCGTATCCCCCAACACGTGCCGAGCACTCTTTGGGAACAACGCTTAAGCAATAATTCTGGGCGTGCTGCGCAACTGATCAGAAACGCAGCACGCTCAAGGCAAACGCGCCTAGTCTTTCAACGTCACCAGATAAGCGACGATGTCTTCAACTTGCTCTGCCGAAAGAATTGTCTTTCCGGCAAATTTCTTGGCCACGCGGTTCAGACCGTCTGACTTGTAAAAAGCTGGCATAATCGTCGCTTCCCCAAAGACTTCCTTCGAGTTCACAATGATTGCCCGCAATTCTGCTTCAGAATAGGTATCCCCCACACCATCGAGGTACGGACTATCTCTCCGTGGAACTGCTCTTTCTCAAGATCATCATTGGCATGACAAGCAAGGCAGTTTCCCAGTTTGCGATTGGCGAACCATTCCCGTCCCTTGGCTGGATCACCTGTCGCACCGGTCAATGAAACCGGCACTGCTGCCTCGACAAATTGAACGTCACCAGGAGCAATCACTCCGGCAACAGCACTTCCTGAAATCAGCAGCATCGCAGCTGCTATAGTTTTGGCAATCGCTTCATTGCTCCCTCCCAATTACAGCGATTCAATCTCTTCATGCTAATCAGATACGTAGAAACACTCAACTTAAAATTCAAATAATTGAATATGTTAATATATCAAATTGGCTCTAAATAGTTGAATAGCAACGTTATTCTGCTGTAGGTTTTTGTTTCAAAAACTCTCGTGCATGAAATTTTTGAAAGTGCTCGTCGCCCTCATAGCCCTTCTGTTTGACCCAGCGCAGCATATTGAGGGTGGTCCACTTCCCAAATGAACCGGGCATGGTCTGTACAGCAGCAGTCCCTGCAGTTTGATCTTTTCCAACCTCTTCTGGCAGGAAGAGGAAGGTGGGAGTGAACACCACGCCCCAGCGACGGGCAATCTTCTTTTCGCTTTGAACTTCCCCGTCAAAGTCCGTGACTTCTTCGTCGCCAAAAAGGTTCATCTGAACAACGAAATAGTTGTCTTCAATGTACTTGCGCACCTCCGGATCGGTGAAGACAGTTTCGTGCAACCGCTTGCAGTAGATGCAGCCGCGCTGCTCAAACAGAAGCACAAGACGCTTGCCTTCCTCATTGGCGGCAGCAAGGTCCTCTTGCATGTCTTTGAAGGTGAGCCGAAGCCATGGCTGTTTGTGAAGACCGTCCTCTCCAACCTCAGCAAAGCTCAGTGTCAGGCTGGCGATAACCATCGCAGCAGCAAGCAGCAGTTTCTTAAGCATCAATCCCTCCCACAACGTATCCTGCAAAATGCGGCTCTTGCTCTCCCAAGCGGATACGCCTCAGCTTAAAGATGTCAGGCTGGGCGCATACTCAATCATGAACCCGGCAATCCAGGCGATGGTGTTGGTCCCGATCAGCACCGCAAAAACGATTAAAAGAACGCCCATGCCTTTTTCGATTGCTCCCAGATACTTCCGAAAACGGCCCATGAAATTCAGGAATGGTTTTGAAAAGACCGCCGCCAGAATGAAGGCAGGGTCATGCCAGCGCCATAAGCAAACAGCAGCAACATGCCTTGCGAAACATCATCACTTGCGCCAGCGGTAAACAAGATGGTTGCCAGCACCGGCCCAACACAAGGCGTCCAGCCAAAGGCAAACGCCAGCCCAACCAGATAGGCACCAACGATCCCTGCCGGAGCAGAAGAACTGTCCAGCCGCGCCTCTCGCAGCAGCATGTTAAGCCGGATGATGCCGACAAAATGCAGGCCCAGCACAAAGATGACAGCCGCCGCGACGTAGCGCAAAACGTCAAACCAGTCGCGCAGCAACTGACCGAATACGGTCGCGGTTGCGCCAAGGCCGACAAAGATTGTGAGAATGCCAGCGGCAAAGAAAAATGACGTAAAAACAACACGGCGCTGGATGCAGGGGTAACCCCGTCGCCAGAAAGCTCGTTCATTCCAATGCCAGCAATATAGCAAAGGTAGAACGGAACAATGGGCAAAATACAGGGCGAGAGAAACGAAAGCAGCCCCGCACTTCCTGCAGCAATGAGTGTTAGATCTGGATACATATGGGCACTTGCTAAAAACATATTCTATTATTAGAATATTTAGATACGATCACTCTCAAAATGTCAATCGCGGATATTATGAAGAATTTTGGTTGGATCTCATGCGCCATTCTGGCCCTTGTTTTAAGCGCTGCTCAGGCCGCTAGTCCGGACAGAAAACTGCTCTTGGTTGAGGATGAGATTTGCCCGTGGTGTGAGCGCTGGGAACAGGAAATCGGCGTGGCCTACAGCAAGACGGAGGAGGGGCAACTGGCCCCATTGCTGCGTATGGACATTGACGAGGGCGTTCCAGATGGCGTGACCCTCAAGAGCAAACCACGGTTCACGCCAACCTTCATTCTTTTGATTGACGACACTGAAGTGCAGCGGATTGAAGGGTATCCCGGCGAAGACTTTTTCTACCCCGCCCTGAACCAGATGCTTCAGTCAGCTCAAGACCCTTATTGACCTTCCTCGGTGGGCCGGGGACCTGTTTTATTTAGGAGATATCTATGAAATCAATCATCACAGGAGCAGCAGTACTGATGATGTCTGCGGGCTTCAGCATTGCGCAGGCACAAGACGAGACTGCCTTTGTCACCTTCAAGTCATTGAAGCCCGAAGTTGCCATGAAGCTTGCAGTTGCCACCATGGAAGCCTGCCGTGAGGGCGGCTATCAGGTCTCCGCAGTTGTCGTGGACCGTTTCGGCCAGACGCAGGCTACCATCCGCGATCGCTATGCAGGCGTTCACACCGTCAACACCGCTCGCGGCAAAGCATGGACCTCTGTCAGCTTCCGTAGTGCAACGCTGGAAATTCAGGAGGAGATCAAGGCCGGCAACCTTTCTGCTGGCTTGCGCGATATCCCCGGTGCCCTTGCATTGGGTGGCGGCCTTCCGATCGAATCCGCAGGCACGATTGTCGGCGGAATTGGTGTCTCCGGTGCACCCTCCCCAAAAATTGACGAGGAGTGTGCGGAAAGCGGTCTGGAGGAAATCTCGGATTTACTCGACTTCTAAGTGGCTACTAAATGGGTGGCGCAGGCGATGGTTGAAAAACAAATGCATTCAGCGTATGCCACCACCTGATAGACGTGCTGCAGGTCAACTTTGCTTTTCCAGTGAGTGCTGACCTTGCCCAACCCGTTCCAAACGTTGCGCAGGATTTGGTTTAATGGCGATACCCATGATTGAGCGTGGGATGAAAGAAGAAGACATCGAGCGCATGCTGGGCCATGCCAAGGATGCAACTGATTTCCTGAAAGCATTGACACATGAAGGCCGATTGATGATCCTGTGTCATCTCGTTACGGGCGAAAAGTCGGTAACAGAGCTGGAGCAGCTTCTGTCGTCGCGTCAGTCTGCGGTCAGTCAACAACTTGCGCGTTTGCGCCTCGATGGTCTCGTAAACTGCCGAAGGGACGGAAAGGCAGTCTACTACAGCCTCAAGGATGAACGAGCAAAACAGGTTCTCGACCTGCTTTTTGAATTGTTCTGCGCCGAAGACAACAACGCTTCCTAAAACAGCTGTTCCGGTCTTTTGATCTTGGGGGAGGGATCAAATGTCCGAGGATATTCTGGCGGCACTCGCAGGCTTTGCGGGTGGTGTTCTGCTTGGCCTTGCTGCACGTCTGGGCCGCTTCTGCACGCTTGGCGCAATTGAAGACGCCCTCTACGGCAAAGAGTGGCTGCGCATGCGCATGTGGGCCTTCGCCATCGCCACCTCCATTGCAGCAACGTTCCTACTCGCCGATCAGGCCTGATCACGCTGGAAGAAACCATCTACCTCACCCAAAGCTGGAACCCGCTGGCCTGTATCACCGGTGGTCTGATGTTCGGCTACGGCATGGCCATGGCAGGCTCCTGCGGTTACGGCGCACTGGCGCGCCTCGGCGGTGGCGACATGCGTTACTTCGTGCTCTCACTGGTAATCGCCATTTCCGCCGCCATGGCAGTGGGCGGCCCAACCGCGTATCTGCGCGTCTTCCTGTTCCCGTCAGAAGTCTCCGAGGCCAGCGCAACCGGCATCGCGCACCTCCTATCGGAAAAACTGGAGCTCTCCAAACTCACCATCGCCCTGATCATTGCAGGGGCAATCGCCTTATTCGCAGTGGGTAATAAAGAGTTCCGCAAAAGCCCAAAGGCGATCATCACGTCTCTGGCCGTAGCACTCGCCATTATCTCCGGCTGGCTCGCAACCAGCTATCTGTTTGAAGAAAGCTTTGAGGAGATCGGCGTTGCCAGCCACTCCTTCACCGTTCCGGTTGGCGATACACTCATGTATCTGATGACTGCATCTGGCGGTGGCCTTTCGTTTGCCGTTGGCTCAGTCCTAGGTGTCCTTGGCGGGGCTTTCCTCGGCTCGCTCATCAAAGGCCACTTCAGATGGGAAGCCTGCGACGACCCGCGTGAGCTAAGAAGACAGATCCTCGGCGGTTTCTTCATGGGCACCGGAGGCGTCATCGCCTTGGGCTGCACCATCGGGCAGGGCATCTCCGCCTTCTCCACACTCGCGATTAGCGCACCACTTGTCATGCTTTCTATCGTGCAGGCGCCGCCATAGGCCTGCAGCAACTGGTCGTCGGTTTTCGCCTTGCCTTCTGGAAGCAGTAATTAACTTATGCACATCAGCCCAACGGCAGGAACCCTATTGAGGATATTAGCCGTCAAATAAGCTGCTTACCCTCAAGCAGCCGCTCAATCCCACATATTTTGCTTGAGTTTGCTGCAGATTATCGCAATATTCCGCGCTGGTCACTTAAGGTACCAAAGCGTCCTCGCAGCGTAGCCTGCGAAATGGGCGAGACTTTTCATCGCAAACAGGAAACAACCATGACACGACCGATAAACGAAGCTCTGATTATGATTGATATTCAGAATGATTTCTGTTCGGACGGAGCTCTGGCTGTTAAACGTGGTGAAGAGATTGTCCCGCTGGTGAACCAGCTGCAGAACGAATTTGCCGTCAAGGTGCTGACGCAGGACTGGCACCCGCAGGACACAAGTCCTTTGCAGACAATCACGAGGCAGACAGCCCTACGAGATGATCGAGATGCCCTACGGCCCTCAGGTTCTCTGGCCAAGCCACTGCGTGCAGGGCACCAATGGCGCTGCGTTCCACAAAGACCTGAAAACCGGCAGCGCTGACCTTATCGTGCGCAAAGGCTTCCGCCCGCACATCGACAGCTATTCCGCTTTCTTTGAGAACGACCGTACCACACCAACGGGCCTTTGCGGCTACCTGCGCGAGCTTGGGGTTGATACGTTGCACATGGCTGTCTTGCGACCGATTTCTGTGTGCGGTTTTCCGCAGTAGATGCTGCAAAGCAGGGCTTCAACGTCATCGTCCATCTGGATGCCTGTAGAGCCATCGACCTGAACGGCTCCCTGCAAGAGGCATTGGATGAAATGCAAAGTCAGGGCATCAAACTTGCTGGCGAGATGGTTGCATAATGATCGATATCGCCTCCCGCGTTTACAACCACAATTGGAAAATTGACCCGATTGTGCGGTCCCTGATCGACACCGACTTCTACAAGCTTTTGATGGCCCAGTCGGTTTTTCTGAACAAGCCGGACACTCAGGTCACCTTCAGCCTCATCAACAGAGCTCAGCACATACCGCTGGCAAAGATCATTGATGAACAGGAGCTACGCGATCAGCTTGATCACATTCGCACGCTTTCCTTGTCTCGCGGCGAGAGCACATGGCTGCGCGGTAACATGTTCTATGGCAAACGCTCCATGTTCCGCGCCGAGTTTGTGGAGTGGTTCGAAAACCTGACCTTGCCGCCCTACCATCTGGAGGTCAAAGGCGACCAGTACGAGCTGACCTTCGAAGGGGACTGGCCTGCGGTGATGCTTTGGGAAGTGCCAGCTCTTGCCGTGCTGATGGAGCTGCGCTCCCGTGCCGTGCTCAAAAACATGGGCCGGTTTGAGCTGCAGGTTCTCTACGCCCGTGCCATGACAAAACTCTGGCAAAAGGTCGAGGACCTGCGCAAGATTGACAACTTGGCCCTAGCCGATTTCGGGACACGTCGCCGTCATTCCTTCCTGTGGCAGGACTGGTGCGTGCAGGCCATGATGGAAGGTCTGGGCAAGAAGTTCGTCGGCACATCCAACTGCTTGATTGCCATGCGGCGCGAAGTGGAAGCGATTGGCACCAACGCCCACGAATTGCCGATGGTCTATGCCGCACTGGCAGGTACTGATGAAGAGCTGGCCGAGGCACCCTACAAGGTGCTGCAAGACTGGCAGGAGGAGCACGACGGCAATCTGCGCATCATCCTGCCCGATACTTATGGCACCGAAGGCTTCCTGAATAACGCCCCGGATTGGCTGGCCTCATGGACGGGCATCCGTATTGACAGTGGTGATCCGGTTAAAGCGCAGAAGCTGCCATCAAGTGGTGGCAAGCCCACGGCGAAGACCTGAGCAAAAAGCGCGTCATTTTCTCCGATGGCCTGGATGAAGACATGATCGCCCATTTGCAGCGCATGTTCCATGGCCGTGTTCGTTGCAGTTTTGGCTGGGGCACCAATCTCACCAACGACTTCCGCGGCCTTGTGCCTGATGATGCACTGGCGCCGTTCTCGCTGGTCTGCAAGGCCGTTACTGCCAACGGAAAACCAACCGTCAAACTGTCGGACAACCCCAACAAGGCCATGGCCCGCGCGAAGAAATCGACCGCTACAAGCGCGTTTTTGGTGTCGGGGATCAAACCAGACAGAAGGTAGTTGTCTAGCCAGTGTTATATTAGAAACTACTTAAAATAATCCAATTGATTAGTTTCCCCATGCGTTAACAGCGTGTACCATGCGTCAAACAAAATAGTTATACGTGTAGGGGAGCGTGCACAAATGAGAAGATGGAACGGTTGGGGCGATGACTCGCACCAGGCGCAGCTGGCCGATTTCGCAAAAGCCTTGCTTGCAGACATTTTGGGTGAGACACATCCACTCCCTGATGCGACATTGCAAGAAGCCATCAATAACGTTCCAGAATCCCGCGCTCCAGAGCATCCTCTGCTGGATAAGTCTCCAGAAACGCGCGTGAGACATGCATGTGGTCAGAGTTTCCCGGATTGGCTGGAAATGCGGAGCGGCAAGTTCGGTTCTGTCGCAGATGCAGTTGCATTCCCGGAGACCACAGAGCACGTCCGCGAACTGATGGATTGGGCGGCGGAAAAGGATCTGATCCTTGTCCCGTATGGCGGCGGAACCTCGGTCGTCGGCACTTGGCATGTCCTCGGAGTGACAAGCCGCAGATCACCGTAGCGCTTACCCGCATGAATCGCTTGCTCGATTTCGATAAGGAAAGCCAGATCGCGACTTTCGGCGCAGGTGTGCGTGGTCCGGATCTGGAAGCCCAACTGGCAGCAATCGGCTATACTCTCGGGCATTTCCCGCAAAGCTTTGAGCTTTCTACAGTAGGGGGTTGGGTGGTCACTCGCTCCTCTGGTCAGCAATCGCTGCGTTACGGACGCATCGAACAGCTCTTTGCAGGTGGCATAGTTGAAACGCCGAAAGGCAAACTGGAAATCCCGAGCATTCCAGCATCTTCCGCAGGCCCGGATCTGCGTGAAACCATCCTCGGCTCGGAAGGCACAATGGGCATCCTGACTGAGGTAAAGGTCCGCGTGACCCCACTGCCGGAAGCCGAGCAGTTCTACACGGTCTTCATGCCGGATTGGGAAAGCGGTGTCGCTGCCGTTCAAGCCATCACACAGGGGCGTATTCCGCTCTCAATGCTGCGTCTCAGCAACGCAAAAGAAACAGACATCATGCTGAAACTGGCTGTGCCTGAGAAGAAGCTCTCCAAGCTGAACATGCTCTTCAAGTTCAAGGGCCTGACCGATCAAAAGTGTATGCTCACATTCGGTCTGACGGGTTCTAAGAAGCAAGTCGCAGTCAATGAGAAACTCGCAAACGTTCATCTCAAGCGCCATGGCGCAAAGCGTGTCCTCTCCAAGATGCTGGGCGATAAGTGGCAAGAAAACCGTTACAAAGGCCCTTATCTGCGCCATCCGCTTTGGGAGCATGGTGTGGCGGCAGACACGTTTGAGACCGCAATGGATTGGTCCGCTCTGCGCCCTTACATGAGCGAGATTGAGGATAAGGTCTGCAATGCGCTGAAAGAGCAGGGAATACCTGTGTTTGCCTACACGCACCTGTCCCACGTCTACCCGCAAGGCTCCAGCGCATACACCACTTACCTGTTCCCGGTCGCCAGCTCCTATGAAGAAACCATGGAGCGCTGGAAGATCGTCAAGAAAGTTGCCTCGGAAACCGTGGTGGCCCATGGTGGTACCATCTCTCACCAGCACGGTGTCGGACGTGATCACGCACCTTACTTGCCAGCGGAAAAAGGCGAGTTGGGTATGAGCGCACTGAAGACGCTCAGCAAGCACTTCGACCCGGACGGCGCATGAACCCGGGTGTTCTACTTGGTGACGAAGTCGCGAGTAGCACCGAACCTGCATGAAACTAAGCGTTCCTGCGAAGATCTGGGAGAGGTTTTCGCAGGAAGATACGCGCGAAAAAAATGACTAAAGCAGTTGGCGTTGCCGAATAAGCGCCAGCTGCCTAGGGAATTCGAGGAGGGGCAATGGGAAACATGGGCCAGTTCAGCAGAGAGCAGAAGCTCGCATCTGTAAAAGAGCGCAGTAAGCCTTGGGATATAGTTGTCGTCGGTGGTGGCATCACTGGAGCAGGCGTTGCCCTGATGGCGGCAAGAAGTGGCCTTGATGTCCTGTTGCTTGAAAAGAAAGACTATGCGTGGGGCACTTCCAGTCGCTCCTCGAAGATGGTCCACGGCGGCCTGCGATATCTTGCTCAGGGCGAGTTCGGACTGGCGCGCGAATCCGTACGCGAGCGAGAAAAGCTGCTGAAGGAAGCGCCCGGTCTCATCGAAAACCTGAACTATCTCTTCCCATTCCGCGAAAAGCAATTCCCCAACGCAGTGCCTTCTCGGTGATCCTGAACATTTACGGATACTTTGCCAAAAAGCGCGACCATAAGCATCTGGACCGCGACCAGACCATCGCAGCTTTACCGGGTCTCAAAGCTGAGGGCCTGCTTGGCTCGGCCCAGTATACCGATGCACTGACCGATGACAGCCGGTTGGTCCTGCGCGTTCTGGCTGAGGCTCGGCGCTGCGGCGCAACAACGCTGAACTACGCCTCGGTGAAGACCGTATCCGCACAAGGTGAGGGCGCAAAGCAGCTTGAGGTCGAGGACGCCGAAACCGGAGAAACGCTGAAAATCTCCAGTAAGACCGTCGTCAATGCAACCGGCGTCTGGGCAGATAACCTGCGCGAACAGCTGGGGCAGGCCAAGCGCATTCGCCCCTTGCGCGGCAGTCACATCGTCGTGCCATCCTGGCGCTTGCCGGTTCATCAGTGCCTCGGCTACCTTCACCCTCAGGATAAACGCGGCGTCTTCATCTACCCATGGATGGGCCGTACGGTTATCGGCACAACAGATCTGGACCATACCGACGACCTTGATCTGGAAGCCGCCATCACTTCTGAGGAAGTGGACTATCTCCTCAAGGGTGCCAACCACAACTTCCCCGCTGCAAAGCTGGCTGAAACAGATGTGATTTCAACATGGTCCGGCGTCCGGCCAATCGTTGGTGATGAAGGTGTGGACCCCAAGGAGCTGCACCCGTCAAAGGCCAAACGTGATCATGTGGTGTGGATGATAAAGGCCTCATCACAGTAACAGGTGGCAAGCTGACCACCTTCCGCGTGATGGCAGGGCAGGTGCTGGAGGCATGCGCACCCTATCTGAATGGCGCACAAACCTCAGGGCACTACGATTTTGTCTTCGATCCCAAACTGGCTGAGTTTGACGAGAAGAGCTTCCCGAACCTGTCCAGAGCAGACCTGAAGCGCCTCAGCGGCTATTATGGCACCGATCTGCCAGCACTTGCGGCAAACGCCTCAAAGCACGATCTTTCCCGCGTTTCCGGCACAAACCGCCTCTGGGCAGAGCTGGACTGGGCGGTGATGCATGAAGATGTCGTGCATTTGGATGATCTTCTGTTGCGCCGGACAAGAATTGGTCTGGTTCTGGCAGAAGGCGGGTCAGAGCTGGCGAATGAGCTTGAAACACGGCTTCGAGAAAAACTGGGGTGGTCCATGGACAAATGGCAGCAAGAGTGGTCGCGATACGAGCAGATCTGGCGCAAGCACTACAGCCTGCCATCAGCACGGGCCACGCAAACAAGGGAATTGGCCCCTGAGGCGGTGGCAGGATGACGGAAACACTCCTCGCCATTGACTGCGGCAGTCAAAGTATCCGCGCCCTTTTGTTTTCACCAGACGGGACACTGCTTACCAAAGTACAAAAGCCAATCACCGAATATCGCAGCGACAATCCTGGTTGGTCAGAGATTGACCCGCTCATCCTCTGGGAGCTAATGGGTCGCTGCTGCCGTGAGCTCTGGGATGGGGGCGCCGATCCGGCTGCGGTGAAAGCGATGAGTGTCACCACCCAGCGCGGCACCCAGATTGCAGTTGATCAAAGAGGCAACCCTTTGCGTCCTGCAATCACGTGGATGGACGAACGCATTGAAGACCGGCAAAAACCACTCCCGTGGCTTTGGAAAACAATCTTCGGTGTGGCGGGGCTATCCCGTGCCATCAAGAGCGTTCGCAGTGAAGCCGAGGCCAACTGGATCGCAACGAACCAGCCGGATATTTGGAAAAAGACACACAAATTCCTGCAGGTCTCCGGCTACCTCAACTACAAACTGACCGACGTGTTTCGCGATTCTACCGGCGCGCAGGTCGGTTACGTTCCCTATGACTACAAGAAGCAGCAATGGGCCAGTAAGAAGCACTTCCTCTGGGACCTCTTCTCGGTCAAGCGCGACCAGTTGCCCGAGCTTATCGAGCCGGGAAAACCTATCGGCTATGTGAGCGCGGAGCTGCCGAGTACACCGGCCTGCCGGAAGGTCTACCGGTAATCTCTGCTGCCGCCGACAAAGCTTGTGAGGTGGTCGGTTGCGGGGCTCTGGACGCCTCCGTCGGCTGCCTGAGCTACGGCACCAGAGCCACAGCCACCATTCATTCCAGCAAGTACTTTGAGGTTGAACGCCCTCTGCCAGCCTACGCTGGCGGCATTCCGAACATGTTTACGCCGGAGGCCTCAGTCATTTTGGGCTACTGGATGGTCAGTTGGTTCAAAGAGGAATTCGGTCATCCGGAACAGGAGAAGGCCAGAGAATTCGGCAGTCCCGTGGAAGTCTTCTTCGACGACCTGCTCAACAGCACACCACCGCTCTCACGGCCTGACCCTGCTGCCCAAATGGGGCCGTGACAACGGCTCCTCCACGCCGATCAAAGGCGCAATCATCGGCTTTGGTGACAGCCATACCAGAGGCCACATCTACCGTGCGATCATTGAGGGTATCACGCTGGAACTCCATCGCGGCTTGAAGCGGATTGAGCGCAAAAGCGGAGAGAAGATCAAGGTCCTGCGCGTATCCGGCGGCGGCTCTCAGTCAGACGCCATCATGCAGATCACCGCAGATGTCTTCGGCCTTCCGACCGAACGGCCCCATACCTTCGAAAGCGCAGGCTTGGGAGCGGCTATTGCAGCCAGTGTTGGCGTTGGTCTCTATCCGGATTTCAATCAGGCTATGAAGGCCATGACGCGGCAAAACGAAGTGTTTCAGCCAAACCCTGAAACGGTGCAGCTCTACAAGCAATTGTTTGAGGAAGTCTATCTGGCCATGCCACGCAGACTTGCCCCGCTGAACAAGGCGCTCAGAAGGATAGTCGGTTAGGACCATTTGTCCTTAAGCTGCGAATGTGTGTGCGTCGCAAGGGCCTTAGCCAGCGACTGCATGCGCTTTTACGCGACAGTTTCCTTTCTGTTCGCGAACACTTCGTGATCTGCGAGATTTTTTGCAAATCATATAGATTGTTGACCATCACATCCGCTACCTCTTCATCAAAGCCTTGCAAATCTGCCAGCAGACCCATGGTAAGGCGTCCTGTAGTTGCAAAGTGCAAAGCGCATAACTAAATTAATGTAAGTCTAGCAATCGGCTGTATCCAGCGGAATGCAACAAGCAATAAAAGAATGACGTGATCCCTGACAGCACTCGAGCATCTGTAAATAAGCAAGCCAGTGCTTACCTTGGGAGTAGCAGGCGATGGAGGGATCCATGAAGATCAACGGCGATTTTTCAAAACGAGTGCTAGAATTTAGCGACGAAATTCAATGGATCGAGTCCCCGATAAAAGGCGTTGATCGCCGACCGCTTGACCGTTTAGGCGGCGAGGTTGCCAGAGCGACCACCGTTGTTCGCTTTGCACCCGGAAGCCACTTTTCAGAACATGTCCACGATGGTGGAGAAGAGTTCTTCGTTTTGGATGGGGTGTTCCAGGATGAGCACGGAGACTTCCCAAGAGGCACCTACATCCGCAACCCGCCAGAATCCGCACACACACCCGCCTCACAACCCGGATGTACGATCTTCGTGAAGCTCTGGCAGTTCGACCTGCAAGACCGTACTCATGTACGCGTGGACACAAACAAACTGGGCCGCGTGAACGATGCTGAGCGAGAGGGCGTTGCCGTCTCCCCTCTGTTTCAGGACGAGCGCGAGAACGTACGCCTCGAGTACTGGCAGCCCGGCGTAAGCATGCCGTAAACGCAAAAGGCGGCGCGGAAATCTTCGTGCTGCGTGGCACAATCACAGAGGCCGGAGAAAAACTCCCCAAACACGCCTGGCTCCGCGTCCCGATCGGCTACGACCTCACCATCACAGCAGGTGAAAAGGGCGCCAAACTCTGGATCAAGTCCGGCCACCTTCCCTTTGTAACCGCCCCGTTTACGGGTTAACGACCCGTCTTAAAGCTGCTTCTCCAGCCAGCTTCGGCTGCCTTCTTCCAGCGTGCTGCGCGCCGACAAGATGTTTGCAACATGCTCAGGGAAGGAGGACAGCTCGTAACTCAGCGTGTACTCCAGTTCGCCCTGAGTGCCATTGGTATGCCAGGTTACGTGCTGCACAGCTGGCGTGCTGCCACTCAACACAGCGGGTTTTTCAAGCCACGGCAGTGCAGAAAGTGTTGTTTCCTCAGGAACTTCTATCTGTGGAGGCGTTACCTCCGCCAGTTCCAGTTTCTGCGAGACCTGCGTGGAAATAGGCAGTGTCCAAAGCACAGTCAGGAACCAGAGCAGGGCAGGGACACGAACAACTTCTACAAGTCGAAGCTTGAACTTGCCCTCCAGAAACTGGGAGATCATCACCAATCCGGCCAGAATAAGCACAACCCCAAACGCCAGTCCCGTGCGCTCAGCTGCGGAGAAAGGAAGATGAACATCGTCACGAGCAACGCCAGCAATGCGAATGAAATACTGCAATAAAGCTTCGTCAGCCCAGACACTTCAGGGTCATATTTGGGACGGTTTTTAACTCCGGTTTTCTGCAGCTTGGTGGTCTTGCGGCGCCTGTCTTCAGGCCGCCAGCCTGTCGGTTTGAACCAAAGCCGGATTTTGTCCCACCAGCTACGTGTATGAAGGCTGTCACGAAACAGCATGGACCAGTGTTGCAGGTTGGCCGTCACGGGGTTCCATGTTTTCAGTGGGGTTGTCGTACCGTAATGGCATGGATGCTCTGCCACCTCTGGCTGCCAGGTGCCAAACACCCGGTCCCAAATCACTAGCGTGCCACCAAAATTCTTGTCGATGTAAATCGGGTTCTTGGCGTGGTGCACCCGGTGGCTTGATGGCGTGGAGAACACACCTTCCATCAGCGGGATACGATCAATCGCCTGCGTGTGTAGCCAGAACTGATAGGCCTTAAGTACCAGAAACTGAACAAGAAAGACCTCAGGCGGGCAGCCGAGGAAAGCCAGTGGCAGATAGAAAACCCAGGAGAAAGCATACTGAAACGCGCTCTGTCGCAGGGCGGTGGTCAGGTTATACTCTTCGCTCTGGTGATGCCCCACATGCGCGCCCCAAAGCACGTTGTAGGTGTGTGCGATGCGATGGAACCAGTAATAACAAAAGTCCACGCCAAAGAAGAAAACCACCCATGTGAGCCAACTGGTGGAGGCAAAATCAAACAGCCGATGCGATGACCACGCCCAGATAAACACCGAAAACGTAAAGGTTTTTAGCAGCGCATCTGAAACGAGCAGACATATACCCATTGAAAGGCTGGCAATGTTGTCATTAAATCGGTGCAGGTCCCGCCCTATGATCCGCAGATAAGCATATTCCACCAGCATGAAAAACAGAAACAGCGGAATACCCAGCGCCGTTACGTTATACTCTGCCATTTAATCCCCCCTCGCGCATTGCTGCCCAAACCTTGGCAACCGCGTAAAACACAAAATGCATACTTCCGAAGTCCGTCCCACAATCGAAAAGCACAGGCAAACACAAGTGGTTAAGGCAGGTCAGCAGGGTGCAGAGATAAGCCGGACCGCCTTCAAGACTCATGTGTTGACTTTAACGTAAAGGCAGCCCGACTGGCTGACAACTTAAATTTCTGCGTCCAGACCACAAATTGTCGCAAGATCCAAACCTGTATCCCTCAGTCTTGTGGCTGCGATAACATGTCTGAGGATAAGATAATCTGCTGTATTCCCTAGAAGAATCAGCAATTACAGTGCGGCAACTGCGCACATTACATACAAAGTCTCTGCAAATTTTGTTTGAATTGCGCTAAGTTAATTGACAGGCAAGTAGGGGTGCCCTACTTAGCGGCCTTCAGATTTTCTACAGGGTCTACACCTTCGAAAGATTTTCGTTACTCGCTTACGCACTGGGGAGTGCATTTGTGAGTGAGTAAACGGTTTTTCGTGTGCCTGTAGTTTTGGGAATAACCGAGTTTTCTGAACAACAAAGAAATAATTACCAGGGGACCACATGACTGAGCTGCTTCTTTCAACGCTTGCAGGTGTCATTATTGGCGCAATTTTCACCGCAATCAAACTGCCTATTCCAGCTCCGCCAGTTCTGTCTGGCTGTGTAGCAATTCTTGGCGTTTGGGGCGGGCATCAGCTTGTGTTGCAGATTACCGAACGTTTCTTTTCCTAAAGCCTGCTCGCGATAAGCGGGTTCGTTTTTTTCCATCAGGAAGACGTGCTTAAAGAATTTTGGACGAACTTTAAAAAGCGGTGCTGTTTTTCAGTACCGCTTTTTTTGTGCTTGCGAAATAAAGAAAGAAAAAGTTATATAAAAACAAAAATATTATTATATGGAGATTCCCATGAATGTTCTTTTCATCTCTGGAAGTACCAGAGACGGCTCATTGAACAAGAGCCTGCTGGACGCCGCTGCAAACGAGGCGCGCAAGTTAAACCATCAAGTGACCACCCTGCCGGACCAGCTGGCATCTTTTCCCCTTTTTCACGTTGAAATTGAGGCCGACCCGCTCAATCAGGAACGCCTTCAGGTTCTTCGCCAACAGATTGAAGCAGCTGACGTAATCCTGATCTCCTCACCAGAATACAACGGCTTCCACACCCCGCACCTTCATAACTTGTTCACCTGGGCCTCCAGACGCGCAAAAGGGCAATCCCATTCCGTGCTTGAGGGAAAAGTCATGGGCTTGATCTCTGCTGCACCAGGGCAGTTTGGCGGCGTAAGAATGTTGCCACGTCTCGCGTCCTTCGCTGCTGATCACGGCTGCTGGGTGCATCCAAGGTATGTGGCTGTTGGCGGGATGGCGTCAAAGACTGACGACAACGGCCAGCTAACCTGCTCTGAAACCGCCCAAAAACTGCGCAATCTGATTGATCAGCTCTGCCAGATGGCAATGCCGGTACGCATTGCAGAGCCAGCATAAGCAGCCTGTCTACATCCCGTAAGGAAGCAAACCCGGCTCTGACAAGGCCGGGTTTTTTTGATGCCTGCCTGATTATCTTGTGAGCACTTTGAACAAACATTGGGCAGCGATATAGCTGTCATAATGACAGCCCAAAGTGACGCTTAAAATAAATATAGTTATATATAACAGTGCCATATAGGTAAATTGATAGCCGCTCACAAGGTTGGCACGCCCTTTGCTCTTACACCCGCGTACCTCGCTTACAAGAAGTACGCAGCAACGAGAATTTGCCCACATAGCGCGCGGAGAGGGGGCAGCCAAAGGAACTCACAATGCCACGTTTGGAGAGGCGGGCCTTTACCGAGGCTTAAGGCGAGTGAATTTCTGATCTGCGCGCGGGGGGAGATGAAACAGTAGGCATCTCCTTCTTTCTTCGCAGTCTTGAATAAGCTTGCGTCGGTTTATGCGTTGCTTTGCGTTCTTTATGCATTTCTAGCGTTGCAACGGAAAAAACATGGAACTTCTCACGTCTTTTGATGCCACTTTGGTGTTCGGGTTTATCGTCACCTTTATGGCGCTCAATTTCACCCCCGGTCCGGCCGTCCTGAAAGTGGTGGGTGACAGCATCTCGAACGGGATTGGTAAAACCCATGCCAGCATGGCAGGTGTGTTCGGTGCCAACCTCATGTATGCACTGCTCGCCGCTGCGGGGATGAGTGCGTTGCTGTTGTCTTTCCCGGTCCTATTCGAAACGGTAAAATGGATTGGCGTAGCTTATCTATTGTACCTTGCATATGGCTCCTTCAAAGCTGCTCTTTCAGCTTCACTGGGTGAAGCAAAAGAACGCAAACCAGCGTCGGCTTTGAAGCTGTTTCTCACCTCTTTCGCAATGCAGGGCGCCAATCCGAAATCGGTGCTGTCCTTCGGTGCAATGCTGCCGGTATTTGCAGGGGAAGGCGACGGCATGGCAGGGCGCATGATGGCGCTGGCCGTCTTCAACATCGCGTTGGAATATCCGGCCTTGCTGTTTTACGCCTATTTGGGAACCCGCGCCTCAAAGTTTGCCGTTTCCGCCCGCTCTCGTGCGCTCATGGATGGGTTTGCCGGCACAGCTCTGGCAGGGGCCGCCTACATGATCTCTAAGAGCACGCTCAAAACGCAGTAGCCAGCTATACCTCATGCATTTAGAAAACCCAGTGCCTTCTTGTTAAAGAGCGCTGGGTTTTCAAACATCAGGAAGTGACTACCACCATCAGCCTCGCTGAAAACCTCAAGAGAGGCATTTGGCATAGTGTCTGCAATAAACTGTTGCGAAGCCAGTGGGTGCTGACTGGCCTCGCCTGTAAACACCAGAGTGCGCTGGTGAATGTTGGGCAGAATGGGGCGCCAGTCCTGCATCATCAGGTTATCTATAAGAGAAGCAGCAAATTCTCGGGGCAACTTCAGATTCTCGGTAGCCAATTCACGCAGAGCGGCATCACTGACACCGCTCGTGAACATCCCGCCAATAATGGAAGATGATCCTCGATACTGCGCGTCCTGCGAATAGCGACCACCATCTCATCAAGTGATTCCAATGAGAGGTGCATAGAACCTGCTTGTTCGATCTCTTGAGCTGTCCACGAAGGCCTTGCCATCAGGGCAGCTGGCTCGTCTATAAAAATCAGGCGGCGCGCAGGCGCTCGGTCCCGAACATATCCATGTATGCCCAAAGCATTGCAACACTAAGAGAGTGCCCGACCGCGTCGAAGTCATGAAGGTCCAGCGCCTCGACCACATCAAACAGATCTTTGGCAAACCGCTCGATCCGATAACCGTCTGTCGGTTTTTGTGAGTCGCCATGCCCCCTGTTGTCGAGAGCATACACAGTGTGACTCTGGCAAAAGTCAGCAAACTGCCCCGCATACAAAGTTGCAGCTTGGCTCCAGCCGCCCAGCAAAAAGACAGGCCGCCCATGGCCACCTGTCAGATAGGAGAGCTGGACGCCGTCACGGGTCTGCACGGACTTACGTTCCATGGCGCTAGGGCCCTTCCTGTACCATTTTAAAAACTGGGAAGAATGCTAGTGTGCAACCATTACGCATCCATGAAAAAGACATATCAGGTGCTAGCGATCATGCAATTTCGCCGGTGTACTGAATAACTGGTCCTGTATCTCCTTGGGCCAGCAAGCCGAGGATTGGGCGGAGCCTAATGCAACACAGCCGCGTAAAAGTGCCAGAAAACGTGATCGCAAATCACCTTCAACATTGAAGTGCAGTCAATTACTTAACTCGCCAAAGCCGTGCACGATCGCGGCGCTCAACTGCACCCGCCAACGACACTTTCATCACCCCTCATAGAGAAACACGCGAGCCAACCAATAATAATACCAATTCAAAATTCTCCATCCATTTGCGGGACAGAATGTTGACAGGTCAGGCCAGAAGAAAGCTATGCTCGTGCCGTCGCTGATGGAGCGAAACCGGATCTTCAGACGGGGAAACACACAAACTCAAGCCGCTGAAATAGGCTTGGTGTGCGTTCTGCAAGTATCCTGAAAGTGGTGAGGAGGTGCGCCCATGGAATCTACTGGCTGTGTCGAAACGGCAATCAGAATGGAAACATGGCGCACAGAGGACGGGCAAATCAACTGCATCCTTTCCGCCAGCGTAGACACCTCCATCTCCAACCACACCCTGTGCTTCAGCATGCTTGCGCCTTGCGAAGTGACTGAAGGCGCGAAAGTGCGGCATAGGACGGCAAGCTACATTGAGCTGCACTTTGATCAGGAGCGGCTGGGAGCAGGGCAGGGGCAACAGTTTTCGCTCAAATATGAGGGCAACAGAAACCCCGCCAACCGCAGCTGGTTTCCCAAAGGGGCGTACCTGCGTTTGCAGGATAGCCGCATATTGCCTGTAGAGATCATCCGCGTGGCATAGATCCGCACTTTACCACCAGACTGTCAGAGCAACACGCCGATCCGGCATCCGGCCAACTCATGCTAACCCCGACACCGCAAAGCTGGCAGCCTCTGGTGATAGTCTCCAAGTGAGTGATGGCTACACTCTGGATGCTTCCTGGAATACGGAAGAGCCTGCGGCAAGTGTGATGGTTGTCGATGCTCTGGCACAGCGCAATACGATCGGCCCGTTCCTTGCACAGAACGGAGCCCCACTCCGCTTCACCAATAAGCAAACTCTGGCAGAAGATGCCTACGAGCTGACAATCTCGCCGGAAGGGATCACCCTTTCTGCGTCCGGTGCTACGGGCGTCTATTACGGCGCAATCACACTGCTCAATCTCAAGCTGATCTATGGCGGAACCATACCCTGCGGGCAAATCACAGATGTCCCGCGTTTCGAATGGCGCGGCCAGCATCTGGATTGCGCACGACACTTCTATCAGCCCGAAACACTGCTGCGCTTGCTGGACATGATGGCCCTGCTCAAGCTCAACCGTTTCCACTGGCACTTCTGCGATGATGAAGCCTTCCGTCTGGAAGTGGAAAGCTATCCGCAGCTCTGGAAACAATCCGGCATGCGCGGAGAAGGTAGGGTTGTTCCGGGTGTCTTCGGCGGAGCTGCTGGCCCGCAAGGGGGCACCTATTCCAAAGCCTTCGCACAGCAATTGGTGGGCCATGCCAAGCAGCTCCACATCGAAGTCCTGCCAGAAATTGAGGTCCCGGCCCATTCATGGGCCGCGCTGCAAATCCATCCAGAACTGAGAGAGCCAGAAGACAAAAGCAACGAAGTCTCCATTCAGGGCTATCTGGAGAACACCATCAACCCGGCCCTGCCAGCTGCGTGGACCTACATGGAAGCGCTTGCCAAAGAGGTCGCTGGCCTTTTCCCGTTTGCTCACCTGCACTTAGGCTGTGATGAACGCCCACCCGCTGCGTGGACCCAATCCCCCGCCATTGAAAAGTTGAAGGCAGATCAGGGCCTCAAAACAGCCGACGACGTACAAGGCTGGATGATGGAAAAGCTCGGCGCTTACGTTCAATCTCTGGGCGTTCGTCCTGCCGCGTGGGAGGAGGCGGCCAAAGGCGCAAACGGGGGCATCAACAACAACGCCATCCTATTCTCATGGAGCGAGCAAGGGCCGGGACTGGCTGCTGCTCGCAAAGGGTATTCCGTCGTCATGACACCCGCTGCCCATGCCTATTGGGACATTGCCCCCTCCGATGACCTCAACGAAATCGGCACCAACTGGGCAGGCATCACCAGCCTTGCTGACAGCATCAACTGGGATCCGGTACCTGAAAACGAACCGGAGCTGGAGGACAAAATCATCGGTGCGCAAGGCTGTCTATGGTCAGAGGTCGTCCAGCGCGACGCCAACATGGAAACCATGATCGCCCCGCGTATTCTAGGCATCGCAGAAATCGGATGGCCACCCGCGCCAACAAACCGGATGCAGAAAAACTCACGCAAAAAGCAGCCTGCTACACCAAGCTGCTCTCCGCCATCGGCTGGCATCAGGATGTGCGGGATTAGATAGAAAAAGACCCGCACCAAACCTTGGCAGCGGGTCTTTTAGAAACCTTAAGCGCTGCGCAATTCCGCAACAAAATCATAGATGTCACCGCGATAAACACCTGCTGTCAATTCAATCACCCGCCCGCTGGGCAGGTAGGCGGTGCGGTCGATGTAAAGCGCGGCATCCCCCTCTGCCACTTCCAACAGCTCCGCCTGTTCCGCTGTCAGCTTGCAGGCAGAAATACGCTGGATCGCACGGGACGGACGAATGCCTTGCGCAGACAAAACTTCATAAAGCGATGTCACCACATCATCAGGGTTTGGTAGAAACTCGCTGGAGAGTGAACTGGTTTCCACGGCCATTGGAATGCCATCTGCACGGCGCAAACGCTTGATGCGCACAACCTGCTCGCCGGAAGCCAGCCCAAGTGACACGATCTCCTCAGGCGAGGGCAGGTAGGTTCCACTTTCCAGAAGTTCAGAGGAAGACGTCATGCCACGCCGCTGCATGTCCTCGGTAAATGAGGTCAAACGCGACAGCGACTGCTCCATGCGCTGCACTTTGGGTGCCACAAACGAACCAGACCCGCGACGCTGAATCACCAGCCCGTCTTCCACCAGCTGCCCGATTGCCTTGCGAATCGTTACTCGCGACAGGCCGGTCATCGCCGCCAGCTCACGTTCCGCCGGCAACGTCGCTTCAGCAGGCAAATGTCCGTTTTTGATCGCAGATTCCAGATGGCGCTGCAGCTGCAAGTACCTCGGCCCTCCACTTTGATGGTGCCAGGACGTGGGAGAAAACAGCTCAGAATATTGGGTTTGGTTTATCGCCATAGTGCCAGTCAATCAAAGTTGCGCTTTGTGTTTTGATAAGACCTTTTTAAGACCAATGCAAATTTCAAAAGAGAGAAAATTGCGTGAAACTCCCAATAAATCGCCGAATCCCGCCAAAAACTGGATTGATGTTTTTGAGGTAGTAAAGTGGTAGACAAATGGATTTGGTTTGGTACTGTTTTAAGACTCGCAAAAAAACGTGGTTCGTCTCCCTGGCGATAACAAGACGCAAGTGGCGAGTGACAGCCGATCACTTTTGGGAACTGGGGAGAGCGCATGACACATGCGTCTGGGGACACGCTGGCCTTACAGGGCGAGAGCCGCGGTCCATCACAAAAGCAACAAGCTAGATTGAACGGGCTGATGCGCTCGCAGGCAACCTTTGCTTGGGCTTTGATTGCACCGGCAGCACTGTATCTTATGCTCGTCGTGGCGTGGCCACTGGTTGAGACAATCCGCCTGTCGTTCACCAACGCCAACATTGGCGGCGAGGCGTATATCGCACCGCCAACTACGAAAAGCTGTTCAGCTCTCGCAAATTCAGCCAGACAATTTCCAGAACGTTCTATTGGATGTTCCTATCGGTCTCACTAAAAATCGTTTTGGGCCTGATCGGCGCAACCCTGCTCAATGCCGCCATCCCCGGTCGCGCCCTGTTCCGCATGCTGGTCATGCCCCCATGGATTGTCCCGGTGGCCATCGGCTGTTTCGGCTGGTTATGGCTTTACAACGGCCACTTCGGCATCATCTCCGGCGTCCTGCAGTATGTTGGCATTCTTGATGGTCCTTTCGAGTTCCTCGCCTACAAAAACAGCGCGTTCTATTCCGCAGTGATCACCGACGTTTGGGTTGGCCTGCCCATGGTGACAATCTTCCTGCTCGCCGCCATGCAAGGCGTACCGCGCGATCTTTATGAGGCAGCCTATGTGGACGGCGCTTCCCGCTGGTACCGCTTCCGCCGCATCACCATTCCGCAAATCCTGCCGGTGATCATCACCATGTCCATCCTGTCGATCATCTGGACCTTCAACTCCTTCGAGATCATTTGGATCCTGACCGAAGGCGGGCCGCGCAGCGCAACCACGACGCTAATCATCGACACCTACAAGATGGCCATTGCAAACTATAAATTCGGGCAGGGGGCTGCACGGGCTGTGGTCGTGGTGACACTGCTCAGCGTGTTCTCGCTGGTCTACCTGTTTGCGCTCCACCAGATCAAAAAAACGTTTCGAGGCAGTCTGACATGATGGATCATTACTCACTGCCGCATAAGATTTTCCTCTACTTCTGCGTGGCGCTTTTCCTCGGCTTCATCCTGCTGCCGTTCTTCGAGATGTTCATGACCTCGCTACGGCCACTGGAGCATCTGTTCCGCTCGCCCTACCAGTTCTGGTCTGACGACTTCTCGTTCAAAGCCTACGCCCAGATGTGGGTGACGGTGCCCATGCTGCCCCGCTACATCGCAAACAGCATGTTTATTTCCCTGTCGGTCACGGCACTGGCGCTCACGTTCATCATCCCTGCTGCCTACGCCTATGCCCGGTTTGATTTCAAAGGCAAAACGCTCAGCCTCGGCATCTTTTTGGCGGTCAACATGTTCTCAGGCGCTGTCCTGCTTATTCCGCTCTACAAGCTCCTGAGAACCTACGGCATGCTCAACACCTATTTCGCCATGATTGTTCCAGGTGCCGCCTTTCTGGTGCCAATGGGCATCTGGCTCTTAAAATCCTATCTGGAGAAGATCCCCCGCGAATTGGAAGAGGCCGCTTTTATGGATGGCGCCAGCCGTCTTTACACCCTGCGCCGCGTGGTCCTGCCCTTGGCCGTTCCGGGGCTGATGGTGGTGGGGGTGGCCGTGTTCCTGTCTGCCTACGCACAGCAGTTCCTGTTCGCAATTACGTTCAACAGCGTCAAAGAGTTTATGCCTCTGCCAGCGGGCATTCTGGAGTTTATCGGCTACGCGTCGGTTAAATGGAATCAGATGATGGCAGCAAGCATTATTGGAATATTGCCCGTACTCATAATTTTCTTGTTTTTACAACGCTATCTGGTCGCCGGCCTCACAGCCGGCGCGCTCAAGGAGTGACTTTTTTTACTCTGGTTATCGGGAGGAAAAACCATGAGGAATAAATTGATTTTACTCGCAGCAGCAGGGGCAGGTGCAATGTTGAGCGCATCTGCAGCCCAATCAGCTGAGCTGCATTTCATCCGCTGCGGCGACAATGGTCTGGATCAGGACCGCAAAGTGATCGCGGAATTTGAAGCCAAATATCCGGGCAACACCGTCAACATGGAAAACCTGCCATGGGGCACCTGTCAGGATAAGTCGCTAAAGCTCGCTGCCGCTGGCAGCCCGCCTTCCGTGTCCTACATGGGCTCCCGTACGCTCAAGCAGCTGGCGGACAATGACCTTGTCGTTCCAGTTGCCATTTCCGAGGAGCAACAGCAGAGCTACCAGCCGGGCGTTCTGGGAACAGTAAGCTACCGCGATCAGTTCTGGGGCTTCCCGCGTGCATTCTCCACCAAGGGCCTCTTCCTCAACTGTGACATCTTCGAGGAAGCCGGTCTTGCTTGTGAAGCGCCGAAGACATGGGATGAGATGTATGAAACAGCCAAAATCATCAAGGACAAAACCGGAAAAGCTGGTGTGGGTCTCACGGGCAAAGACTTCGACAACACCATGCACCAGTTCCTCAACTACCTGTACTCCAACGGCGGTCAGGTGATTGATCCATCCACCAACGAAATCACCCTCAACTCCAAGAACACATTGGAAACGCTCAAGTTCTACGGCAAGCTGGTTGATGTTTCTCAGGATGGCCCAACCGCGTTCGAGCGTACACAGGTGCGTGACCTGTTCAACGACAACAAAGTCGGCATGTACATCGACGGCCCATGGGCCCGCAGCCAGCATAAAGAAGGCATCAACACCATAGCTGCTGCAATTCCGGCAGGCCCAAGCGGTGTCAGTGGAACGCTCCTTATCACCGACTCGCTTGCCGTCTTCAAAGGCTCCGGCCATGAGGATCTGGCCATGGAATTCGCCCGCATGATGACCACAGGCGACTCCCAATACGAGCTGGACAGACCAGAAGGCTGGGGGCTGACCCCAATCCTGAAATATGAAGAGCTTGGCTACGAGAAGCCATACTACATGGATGATCCATACTGGAAAGTCTTCATCGACCGATACCGACCGGAGGACCTGAGCCGCTGTTCGTGGACTACAAAGCGATGCAGACAACCATCAACTCCATGATTCAGGGCATCATCCTGAAGGACGACACTGCTGAAAATCTGGTGTCAATCGCGGCTGAAGAACTCGAAGAGTTCAAGTAAGCGCACCCCCGGAGAGGCTGACCCCAGCCTCTCCCAATTCCTGACTGCGAGAAGACGAAGAGCATGGCCACGCTTCAGCTGCAAAACATAACCAAATCATTTGGACCAACACCCGTATTGAAGGACGTCAGCCTGTCCATCGAGGACAAAGAGTTTGTCGTCTTTGTTGGCCCGTCTGGCTGCGGAAAAACAACCTTGTTGCGCATTGTGGCAGGCTTGGAAATCGCAACGCAAGGGGCCATTCTGATTGATGGAAAGGATGTGTCCTCAGACCATCCAATCGACCGTGGCATCGCCATGGTGTTCCAGAGCTACGCGCTCTACCCCCACCTCTCGGTGTTCGAAAATATCGCCTTTCCCCTGCGCGTTGCCAAACGTCCGGAAGAAGAGATCAAAGACCGCGTCCATAAGGCTGCCGCTATCCTGCAGCTGGAAGAGCGGTTGCAACACAAACCCGGCCAGCTCTCCGGCGGTCAGCGTCAGCGCGTTGCCATTGGCCGGTCCATCGTGCGCAATCCCAAAGTCTTCCTGTTCGACGAGCCGCTCTCAAACCTTGATGCAGCGCTGCGCGGGGATATGCGTGTGGAACTCTCAAAGCTCCACAAAAGCCTCGACACCACAATGATTTACGTAACCCACGATCAGGTGGAAGCCATGACCATGGCAGACCGTATCGTGGTTCTGAACAACGGCCTTGTGGAGCAATGCGGCACCCCTATGGAACTGTACCTGCACCCGCGCAACAAGTTCGTGGCAGGCTTTATCGGGCACCCCAAAATGAACTTCGTTCCCGCCATGGTGGACCGTGTGGAAGACCACTGTCTCCACCTTCAACTGAAGCAGGGCAACAGCCTGTCTGTGCCTGTCTCAAGTCAGGGTATCCGCGCTGGCGATACAGTTGAAATCGGAATCCGTCCAGAACACATGCAGCTTGATGGCAAGGGGCCAATCACCATGCATGTGGAAGTGCTGGAACGTCTCGGAGCTCACTCCATCGCTTATGGCGAGGTCAACGGAAACAACTCATTCTGTGCGTCTCTGCCCGCCATGGCAGATGTGCGCGAGGGCGCAATTATCCGGCTCAACGTCAAGCCGGAGAACACTTACGTCTTTGACAAAAATGGCATTGCACAGAAACGTCTGGGCGCACTGCAACCGGCCTAGGAGAAACACATGCGTATCATCGTTGTTGGTATGGGCCTGCGCGCCGTCAGCGTGCTGGAACGACTGCAAGTTCACATGCCGGAAGCAGACGTAGTGGCCTATGTGGACCCCGATCCCTACCAGATTGAACGGCTGAAAAACCACGAGGCAATCAACGCCTACAAGACCTTGGAAGACATGCTGGCGGGCGAGGAGGCCGACCTCTTGTTCGTCAGCTCACCAAACCATATGCATCTGCAGCACATTCGCCTCGGTCTGGAAGCAGGCATCCGCATCTTTGCCGAAAAGCCGGTGGTGATCTCCATGAGTGAGACCATGGAACTGGCAGAACTGCTCTACCGGTATGGCGCGGATCAGGTGCTTGTTGGTCTGGTGCTCCGCTACGCCCAGCACGTCAGAGACCTGCGCAAAGCACAGGCAGCCCGACAGCTCGGCTCTGTTGTCTCCATTGAGGCCAACGAACATATCGCGCCCTATCACGGTGCCTTCTTCATGCGCGATTGGCGCCGCCACTCCAAATACTCCGGTGGCTTCATGCTGGAAAAATGCTGCCATGATCTGGATATCTACAACATGGTCACCGGTTCCCGCCCATCACGTGTTGCCAGCTTCGGCGGCAGAAAATCCTTTGTCCCCTCCAACGCCCCCAACGAAGCTACAGATACGAAGGTGTATCATGTGAAAGAGTCCATCTGGGAGGCGACCGAAGATCCGTTCCGCTCCGATGGTGACATTGTTGATTACCAAACCGCCATCCTCGAATACGAGAGTGGTGCGACCATGGCCTTCCACACCAACATCAACGTACCGGACGAACACCGCCGGTTCTGCGTAATCGGCACCAAAGGCATGGCAGAGGGCGACTTTGTGCGCGGCTACCTGAAAGTGACCGATGCCCATACCCGTAGCACAGTGCTGGAAGAAGATTACACCAAGTCCATTGACCGTCCCGGTGCCCACTACGGTGCGGATGATTTGATGTGTCAGGATTTGTGCGCGTACCTGCGTGGTGAAATGGAGGCCCTGCCAGTCTCCGTCGTTGATGCGCTGGAGGCAGGCGTTGCCGCCCTTGCACTTGATCAGGCGCGCACCACCGGTCAGGTCGTCGACCTGACCTCCTATTGGCAAAAGTTTGACAGTTTTGATCTGCGCGGAACCGCAGCAACAAAAACAAAAAAAAGACGGAAACAATATAGTGGGCAACTGGGCAACAACGCACGAAATCAAGGCGCAGCCACAAATCTGGACAAGCTGGGCGCTGGAAATTGGGGCCTCAATAAACGATCTGCGCGACTGGGTAGCCAATTCCGGAGCTACAGAAATCTGGTTCTGCGGCGCTGGCTCATCCTCCTATATCGGCGATATTCTCTGCAGAGCGTTGCATGCAACCTCCATGCTGCCAATGCGCGCCGTGCCCTCAACTGATCTGGTCAGCGCGCCGGAAACGTTCAAACGCACGGGGGTGATCCCGCTGGTGGTATCCTTTGGCCGTTCCGGCAACTCCACCGAGACCATCGGTACACTCGATCTGCTGGATGCACTCTTCCCGGCAGCTCCACGACTGAACATCACCTGCAACAAGGACAGTACACTGGCAACCCGCCAGCCTGCGTCAAAGGCCAGTCAGCGCGTAATCGTGTTGCCCGAGGCATGCCACGACAGCGGCTTTGCAATGACCTCCAGCTTCACCACCATGATCCTCACAGCCATGGCCGTCTTTGGGGAGGTAACACCGGAAGCATTCACCTCCAACATCCTTGAGATCAGTAAGGCTGCAACGAGTGTTCTGGTGGAAGCAGAGCAGCTGGCGGGCAAACTTGACAGACCCCACCGCGCTGTGTTCGTCGGCTCCGGCCCGCTTACCTTCGTTGCCCGCGAAAGTGCGCTCAAGGTGATGGAATTGTCAGCGGGTAAAATCCCGTCCATCTGGGACAGCTCCCTCGCTTTCGCCACGGGCCAAAGTCCTTTGTCGATGACCAGACCAAGGTCTTTGTGTTCCTCTCCAACAACCGGCATTCCCGCCGCTACGACGAGGATCTGGCCGAAGAGGTGAAAGCGCAATTTGGTGAGCGCACGGTCCTCACCATCGGCAACGCCGAGCAAGCGGATGTGCATATTCCATGCAAACTGGAAGATGGCTGGATGTCGGTGCTCCATGTTCTCATAGCCCAGTGGCTGGGCGTGGTTTGGTCATACCAGCTTGGCTTCAATGTAGACAATCCGTTTGAAGGGCAGGGCACGCTGACCCGTGTCGTCTCCGGCGTACAACTCTATGACGTGTAAGAGGGTTAATATGGTTCGGGCAGGGGGGATTGATCTGGGCGGCACCAAAATCGAAGCAACCGCCTTTGATGACGGTTGGGCCGCCGTCGAGACCAAACGCATTCCAACACCGCAGGATTCCTACGAGAAACTGGTGGAGTCACTCTGCGATATGGTGGTGTGGCTGGAAGAGACAGCAGGCTCAAAACACCTGCCTGTTGGTGTCGGCATTCCCGGTTTCCACTCCAAACGAACCGGCAAATTCCTCACCGCCAACCTACTCGCATCAGCCGCACCCTTCATCGCGACCTGACCCAAAAACTGGGCAGAGCCGTCGCCTTTGAAAACGACTGCAACTGCTTCACCCTCTCCGAAGCTCAGCTGGGTGCAGGGCGCGGCTATGCCAGCGTCTTCGGGCTGATCATCGGCACAGGCGTCGGCGGAGGCTACTGCTCAGGCGGCACGCTCATCTCCGGCCTCAATGGCGCCGCTGGCGAATTCGGCCACCTCGGCATTCCTCACGCTGCCATGATAGAACTCGGTCTGGACGCGGTCCCATGCGGCTGCGGTCGCACCGGCTGTT
>BAXV01000041.1 GCA_001310715.1 Pseudovibrio sp. JCM 19062 | reverse complement strand
CTCCGAAAACCGGACCCACTTTTCGGGAATACGCTCTAATGCCTGTATTGCTGGCTCTGGATACCGCATCGCGCTGCGCTTGTGCGGCATGACGTCGTTGAGGTTCTTGTTGGTTGGGTTGGGTTTGGTTGGGTTGGGCTCGCTTCCCGCCGTCATCCCTGACTTGATCAGGGATCCAGCGCAACCTCCACGGCCCTACTGCGAAATACCTTCCCTCCCACAGTAGCCCTGCCGAACCTACGACCAACTGACGAACGGTCCACCAGCAGCCCGTTACGTAGGCATACATTCACTGTAAGCGAGACAAATCGGAGGGAAATAACTTTGGTGGGGTTCAAAGAACCCTATTTAAATTAATCAAATTCAGCATTGCCCATAATACTCAAATCCACAGTCTGCTGTTTTATCAACCTTAGATTGAATTGTATCAAGTGCACAGATATTATTGAGTAATATATACCGAGACGAGCTTTACATATGTCAGATAAATTTGAATATTCTCACTTCAAGAACATCGATTTAGATGATCCCTTCTTTGACAGCTTAAAAGCACAATATGAAGAGTTTTCAGATTGGTTTTTGAAGAAAGCCGAAGAAAAAGCTTACGTACTCAAAGATGACGGCAATTGCATTACCGGATTTATTTATCTTAAAATCGAAAATGAAATAATAGATGATGTCACACCTCAGCTACCGGCAGCCTATAGGTTAAAAGTTGGCACCTTCAAGATTGACGCTCATGGCACGAAATTGGGAGAGCGAGTGATCAAAAAGATCTTCGATCATGCTCTCCAAGAAAATACAGAAGAAGTTTACGTCACTGTTTTCGATACACATGAGACTCTTATCAGACTTTTTGAGAAATACGGTTTCAGGAAGATTGGCACCAAGACAACTCCAAATGGCTCAGAGAATGTATATCTAAGAAGACTTCGCCATCTGAACGGCGACATCATAAGGGATTATCCACTAGTACGGACAACGCACGCTCGAAAATTTTTATTAGCAGTGCATCCCGAATATCATACAGAGCTTTTCCCTGACTCCATATTAAATAATGAAGATTCAAGTATTGTGGAAGACGTCTCTCACACAAACACTATTCACAAAGTGTACGTCGCAAAACTTTCTCTTTCTCGGATGCAGAGAGGAGATCTAATAGTCATTTATCGCACAACAGATAATGTTGGCCCTGCCTACTATCGCTCGGTAGCAACTTCGATTTGTGTGGTAGAGGAAACCAAGAAACGCAGTGATTTTGCCAATGCGGAAGAATTCGTTAGATATGCGGAAACTAACAGTGTCTTCGACCGAGATGCTTTGATTGCGAAATACAACGGAGAAGGCCGATTATTTTGTGTCAAAATGACCTATAACGCGGCACTAACTAGAAGAATAATAAGGGGTGTTCTGTTGGATCCAGTTGGTATCTCAGAGCAACCCCGTTGGGATCTACGTGAGTTAACAGATGAACAGTTTAACCAAATCATTGAATTGGGACAGGTGAATGAAAGTCTTATTATCAATTAAGCCTGAGTTCGCAGAGCTGATCTTTAATGGCACCAAAACCTATGAATTCAGAAAGACCCTCTTTAAGAATCCTAGCATAAAAACAGTCGTAGTATATGCTACAAGCCCAGTTAAAAAGATAGTTGGTGAGTTTGAGATCAAAGAAGTGGTTAGAGATTCTCCCGAAGATCTGTGGACCTCAACGAAACACAGTGCTGGGATATCTAAAGCTTTTTTTCGATGAATATTTCTCAGGCCGTAGTCAGGCCTGCGCATTAGCCATCGCGTCCACAAAACGATACGCAACGCCGATCGAGCCGAGCAGCCTATTCGATAACTTCGTTGCGCCTCAGTCATTCCGCTACATCGAAGCGAATATTAACTAGCCATGCAACTCTAAACCAAGCAAAAAGGGCACCTGAAAAGGTGCCCTTCGTAATCGCATCAGCTGCTAACCAGCTTATGCAGCTGCTTTTGCTTTTGGTGTGATCAGGCCGCGGTTCACCAGAACCTCAGCGATCTGAACAGCATTCAGAGCAGCACCCTTGCGCAGGTTATCGGAAACAACCCACATGTTCAGGCCGTTCTCAACGGTTGCATCTTCACGGATACGGGAAACGTAGGTCGCATCTTCGCCAGCACACTCGTAAGGGGTGACATAGCCGCCGTCTTCGCGCTTGTCGACAACCAGAATGCCCGGCGCTTCACGCAGCAGATCCTGAGCTTCTTCAGCAGAAAGCGGGCTGTCCAGTTCCATGTTTACGGACTCGGAGTGACCAACAAACACAGGCACGCGCACAGCGGTACAGGTAACTTTAATGGCCGGGTCCAGCATCTTCTTGGTCTCAGCCAGAACCTTCCACTCTTCCTTGGTGTAACCGTCTTCCATGAACTCGTCGATATGCGGGATCACGTTAAACGCAATACGCTTGGTGAACTTTTGCGGCTCGATCGGGTCATTCACAAAAACAGCGCGGGTCTGATTGAACAGCTCGTCCATCGCTTCTTTACCACCGCCGGAAACGGACTGGTACGTGGAGACAACGAGACGCTTGATGCCAGCTTTTTCATGAATAGGCTTCAGCGCAACAACCAGCTGCGCGGTGGAGCAGTTCGGGTTTGCAATGATGTTCTTCTTTTTGAAGTCAACGATATCGTCAGCGTTCACTTCAGGCACGATCAACGGCACATCCTGATCATAGCGCCATGCAGATGAGTTATCGATGACAACACAGCCCTTGGCAGCAATCCTTGGCGCCCACTCTTTTGCGATGGAACCACCAGCAGACATCAGGCAGATATCAACGGAAGTGAAGTCGAAGTTCTCCATCGCCTGAACTTTGAGTGTCTTGTCGCCAAAGGAAATCTCTTTGCCCTGAGAGCGGCGAGATGCCAATGCAATCACTTCATCTGCCGGGAACCCACGTTCAGCCAGAATGTCCAGAATCTCCGCGCCTACATTACCGGTAGCACCTGCAATCGCAATCTTATAACCCATTGGTTTTGTCCTCTTCGTCTCCCCCGCTGGCTCCGGAGGCTGATTGCACCCGGTGAGCCCTCTGGCGCCCTCCATCCCGGGGAGAGCGCGGGAAAGAGAGGCACCTTAGACGGTGGTCTTTGTCGTTTTCGTGGTGATTGTCTTGGTAGTCTTCGCGGTCACTTTTGCAGCCGACATCATACCCGCGGTTTTAGCCGCAGTGAGCATGAATTTTGTTGTGTCGGTCTTGCGAAGGAACATTCCGCGTAACTCTTTCCCAATAAATAGATTGCGAGTTTCATGCCTTCACACGAAAGATTTGTCAACACTCTTTGCGCTGGTCGATCGATAGCACCACAATAGCGTGGCAGCACAGCACCTGCAAAACCGAGGAATTACAGGGGGTCTCGCACAAAAAGCTTCATTCAGACAAAATAAACCCTGATGTAACCTCAACATTTGCTCCCGCCTCCCGCACCTGCGCAACATCGGTAAAAGCCGCAAGTGCTTGCCCACCATGCTCCACCTGCACCAACTCCGGCACACAGCTCTCCGAATCCATGTCCGCAGCCCACTCCACATCAGCTGCATAACCACGATCCGTCAGCTCCTGCCCGCTTGCACAGCCCTGCAATACCTCAGGCAATTCATCAGAACAGGCCAGATACCCAGCCTCGGCGAAGGCAGCTTCCGGCGACATCGGGCACCCAAGCAAATGCGCAATTGCTCCGCACGCCAGCTGGTCTTCAAGCGCAGGCCGCAAACTGCTATCCGGCCACTTCTCACCAGCGGCAACCAGCAGAACCTTGCCGGGCACCTCCTTCAGATAACCCGCAACCGCCGCAGCATTGCGAAGCGCCCCGGCAAACACCCGCCCTTCTCGCGGCAAAGCAGAAAGCGTCGAGCCATTAGGACTGGGCAGCACCAACACATCACCAGCAGAAAGCCCCATAAGCGTTGGCGGCGACAGAGAATAACCATCCTCACGACGCTTGCCTGCACAAACCCCGCCAATCTCCACAGCCAGCGCTTTGCCCTCATCCCAATCCGCAATCGGCACCACCAACGCACCTCTGCCACAGGCAACAGAAGTTGCTGTCGAGAAGCTCAGACAGTCCACAATCACAGTAGCGGCAAACCCATCGCTGCACGCGTTCCGCCCCCATTCCAAATGCACGAAGTCGACCATAACCACCCCCCAATTGATAAATCCGTGGGCACCTGAAAAAGAGTGCCATTCAATTCTTGCATAGGATCACGTCTGCACTCAGTCTGAGCACAGCGATCAAAACCACAATGGGATACTGATGGATCTACTAGTTCAATTGCAAGCACTTGCTGCCGATCTCGAACGTTCACAGCTTCCCGAGATCTTCAAGTATGCATGGTGGGTCTATCCGGCGGTCAACACAGTCCACATTATCGGTCTGGCCCTGCTGTTCGGCTCCATTGTTCCGCTAGATCTGCGCATGATGGGTCTCTGGCGCTCCATCCCGCTTTATGATCTGGCCCGCCCCCTCACCCGTATCGCTCTTCTGGGAGCCCTGATCGCGATTACAACTGGCGTTTTGTTGCTCTCGGTTAAAGCCCGCGTCTACATAAACGCACCGATCTTCTGGGCCAAATCCGGGTTCTTCACCCTCGCCCTGCTCAACGCCCTGTTCCTGCGCTTCAACAAACCCTGGCGCTATCTGGCACAGGTCGACTCGCGCGGCACCATCCCCCGCTTTAAATCCGCTGGGTTCATATCACTGATAAGCTGGCTGGGCGTGCTCGCCTGCGGCAGAATGTTTGGCTATCTCTAAAGCCTCATTTATCGCTCACAGCTAAGCGGAACAGCCTGTTCCAAAGGCTCGCTGGATTGAGCCAGCTCAACACTATCGATGCCCATCGGTTTGTAAGGCGGATCTGTCGGAATACCAGGGTTCGTCATGTGGGTCGTGTAGCACCCGGCATAAACTTGCGATTTGCCGTCAGAGGTATGCGCTCTAATAGCAACGGGCAAAGCCCAATAAATCTGCCCGGCGCCAGGATCTGGCTGAGTATTTCCATATCTTAACTCAACAGAGATGGTGGTCGCATACCCTTTTTGAAAGTCATCAAAGCTCTGATTTGGCGACTGCAGGTAACTAAACGCCTGAACATAGGCCTTCCGGTTGATCGCGTTGTAATAGCTCTCAACCAGACTTTGCGGCGAACTGCGATCATCCATGTAAGGAATGCCCTGAAACACCAGCGGCTGAGAGAATGCAGCAATTGTAGAAACAGCCAGACCTCCCCCAATGCAGAGGCATAGCCCGGCTACTTTCCTTACACTTCTCATAGTCACTCTCCATGTCCAGACTGCTCAGCCAATCAGCAGAATAAACCGGTAGAACTAGAGTATTCTTAAGGAGCTTACTGCGCTCTCACATAGACCGCTTCGTTGGTAAACGAACCCGCATCCAGCAGATGCACAGTCTGATAAATCGTCAGCTGAGAACCATCCTCGTTCAGCTCACGCTTGGCCACCATGATGGTCAGCCCGCCACGCTTTGCTTCAGAGACCAGATCACCATCTGTGTTCAAAGAAAGGGAAAGCGTATCAGCAAACGGGTTTTGCGGCATCGGGCGGTCTTCACCATCAGGGATACCGGAGAAGTTCGCCTCAACCGTCTCGCCATCGCTCTCGACCGTTTTCATGAAGAAGCCGATCTCGCCATCTTTCTCAAGAATCTTCATACTGCCGCCCCACGCACAGACCCCTGCTCATAGTTCGAGACATCAGGATCCAGAATCCAGGTTCCGAGGAAGGGTCTTAAACGTTCATCCATGCTCAGTCTTTCAGCAATGCTTCTCAAAATTCATCTTGGCTCAGCGTTATGACGCACTGGCGTTTTCCACGCAACCGCATCACGCCACGAACTCCTGGAATTAACACCCGCAGAGCTGCCCCAAACCCCTCGCACCACCATCAGCACAATTATCGTGCGGTGAACCCAACCTGCAAAACTTGGAAAATTCGGCAACCGCACATATTAATATTCATCCCGCATCGATAATCGCCGTGCAGAGATTTATCATGGCGGTAAAACTTATATCCGTTTTCTAGCTTAAGTGGTTATTGCCAGAAAACTCTGTGACAGCACATCTGTTATTTCATTCTATCTTCTTAAAAAAAAGCCAATTACTAATCATATCAAAAATCGTACCAGCAACTCGGCAATGCATAGTCGGATTTTGCTGTGCTTGACTCGTCAAGTGGATGCGGAAATGAATTTGCAGGGCGGGAGTTCTCAATTCTGTCCCTGCGCAGAAATGTAAACTCCATTACCGGTGGTATGGCAAATCCACTTTTAGATCGAACAGGTAACGCGCAATTATTCGGATGAATATGGACGACTTCAAAGTTCTCTAATAGCCGCCTGAAGATATGATAGAAAAGTTTGAAGGCAATAGGGTCCAGCAACGACTGCAAATCGTGAAATTCAATGACTATTATTCTAAATCGGGAAAGAATGGACTGGTCGCTATCAAAAAGAACATCGTATTCCCCGCATTCGATATCCATTTGTAGAAGCAGATCACCCTTGTTAGGCGCACTCTGCTCTACCCAACTGTCAAGCCGGATATAATCACCTGAATCTTCCACGCCAAGATACTTTTTCTGGAACGAGAACTTCGGGTTATGTACGGGAGGATGATCCACCGAAGCGTCAACTAAAAAAGACGGAATACCTCTTCCGGCCAGCTCTTCCTCGAAACGGACAAACGGGCCGACACCGGGAGAAAAGCAGGCGGAAATCCCCTCTAAATCATCCGGAATCAGATATCCCCCGTCTCCTGTGCCGCCAATGCGGATAAGTTCACAATTAGTCATCTTGGGTTGCGCAAGTTTGGCAAACTGGCGCAAATTTTCGGCCGAAGCTTCCTGCCCCTTGTAAAAGGGTATCCCCGCCAAGCGAGCGACGCGTTTTCTGATAGATTTTTTTTAAATCCATTATCACTCTCCACCCGTACGCAGCAATTCAGCAACATTTAAATATCCAGTCGGACGACCAGTAACTAAAAGTTCTCGATAACGCTGGAATAAACTATGAGACAACCCAAAGGGTCAGATGCTGAACGATACAATCATGCGCATTAAAGTATGATAATGGCTGTAAAGGGTACCCATAAATTAACTATAACTGTTTTTTACTATTAAATTGCAGTTGAAGTATTCATAGGAAAGCGCCCAATCCAGCTTGTTCTGACCATGGGCAAATTGCCCCATACTTCTGGTAAGGCTCTGTTCTTTTGTCGGCTGTGAACCTTCAACATAATAGCCATTAATATTAGAAAATAAGCGGTGCAAGCGAGTCTGTCAGTAAGCCACTGCTGCCAAAAACCTCATCCAGATAAAAGTGCAAACTGCCACTGCCAGCCAAATAAAAACAGGGCTTCCAAACCAACGGAAGCCCTGCCTCAAATTTCACAAATTTTCCAGAAATCTAGGCGGAAACACCTGCAAGAGCGGCCAGCTCGGCAACAATCGCATCACCCATCTGTGCAGTGGAGATTGTGGCTTCACCGTCTTTCGCAATGTCTTTGGTGCGCAGACCTTTATCCAGAGTGTTGGAGATTGCTTTTTCAAGCATGTCCGCTTCGGCAATCTTCTGGAAGGAGTAGCGCAGCGCCATTGCAAAGCTTGCAATCATTGCAATCGGGTTCGCAGCACCGGTGCCAGCAATGTCAGGCGCAGAACCGTGTACCGGCTCATAAAGCGCTTTGCGTTTACCGGTTGTTTCATCAGGAGCGCCAAGAGAAGCAGACGGCAGCATACCCAAAGAGCCGGTCAGCATCGCTGCAACGTCAGACAGCATATCGCCAAACAGGTTGTCGGTGACAATCACATCAAACTGCTTCGGCCAGCGAACCAGCTGCATACCACCGGCATCTGCCAGCATGTGGTCCAGCTCAACATCAGCATAGTTTGCTTTGTGTGTCGCGGTGACAACTTCATTCCAAAGCACACCGGATTTCATCACATTGCGCTTTTCCATGGAGCAGACGCGGTTATCGCGGGTACGCGCAAGATCAAACGCAACGCCAGCAATACGCTCGATTTCGTAGCTGTCGTAAACCTGCGTATCGATACCGCGCTTCTGGCCATTGTCCAGTTCGATGATTTCCTTTGGCTCACCAAAGTAAACACCGCCGGTCAGTTCGCGAACGATCAGGATGTCCAGACCTTCAATAACTTCCGGCTTGAGGGAAGACGCATCAGCAGCGCTGGGTAACAAATCGCAGGGCGCAGGTTGGCAAACAGGCTCAGGTCCTTACGCAAACGCAGCAAGCCAGCTTCGGGGCGAACCTCGTAAGGAACATCATCCACTTAGGCCACCAACAGCACCAAAGATCACAGCATCCGCAGCCTGTGCTTTCGCCATGTCTTCTTCAGAGATGGAAACGCCGTGAGCGTCATATGCGCTACCACCAACAAGGCCTTCGTCATACTCGAAAGTATCTCCGCCCTGCCCGTTGAGCCAGGCGATAACCTTTTTCACCTCTTCCATGATCTCTGGACCGATTCCGTCACCAGGAAGAAGCAGGAGCTTGTTGGATGCCATGGGTCAATATCCCGTTATCTGCAAATTAAAGTTGACCATTTGTGCCGTTTCACCCTCGCTATTGCAAGGCTCAATTTTTCAACGAAAATGGAAAGGGCCTCAACTATTTTGCAGTAGACAGTTTTCTTTAATCCCCGCAGGATAGACTCCAAATCTGACGAGAGGACCGTTATAAGGTACTGTACAATATGAATAAATTATTAGTTATCGGTGGGTCGGGTTTCGTTGGCGCGTCCCTCATTCCGGCGCTACTTTCGAAGGGCTATGATGTAACCCTGCTCAACAGAGGTTCCCGCCCCGTAGAGGGCACAAAGCAGCTGGTTGCAGACAGGAACGACCCGTTTGCCATGCGACAGGTTAAGGGCAGATACGATGCTGTCATAGACACCAGTGCCTTTACCCGTGAGCAGTCAGAGATCGCGTTCAATACCTTCGGCAGCCAGACCAAGAGATGGATCCATCTCTCCACTATAGCAGTTTACAAAGAAACCGACGGAAGCTTGCCAAGGGAGCAAGATCCAATCGGCGGACCGGAGGCCTGGGGCGATTATGGCAGAGACAAATCAGAAGCAGACCATTTCCTGCTAAGTCAGGAACTCACTCCAGTTATTACGATCCGCCCGCCCTACCTTTATGGCCCGCAAAATAAATTCGACCGTGAGCAATTTGTCTGGGCGCGCGCACTGACAGAGCGCCCGATCATCCTTCCGGGAGACGGTCAAACCAAACTACAGTTTCTTCATGGTGATGACCTTTCCAGCTTCATTCTGTATCTGCTGGACATGCACGCCATGCCGACAGAAGCCGTTAATCTGGCGGACCCACATATCCTGACCATGGAACAGTGGGTCGAGATGCTCTGTGCAATCGCTGGGGTAAAAGCAAAAATTCTCTACGGGAATGAAATGGCACCGGACATCCCGGCACTAGAGTATTTCCCATTCCGGGACTACGATTGCGCACTGGACACCACCAGATATCTGGAAAACTACGACTGGCAGCCCCAATACAGCCTGCGTGAAGGCTTTACACAAACCTTCAACAGCTACAGCAGAGAAGAGCTTATGCAATACTCTCCTCCAACCCCTGCAGAAATAGAGATCGAGTATTAAGCTAAGGAGCCGTATCGGCGGAAAATGGAGAGCGGTTACTGGTACCGTCCGTGCCGCTGCAACACTTCGATACGGTATCCATCAGGGTCTGTCACAAAGAAGAAGCGCGCCAGCAGATTGCCTTCCACGAAGAACTCTTTGATGTCTTCTGGCGCAAGCCCTTCTTGCTGAAAGCGTTGATACTCACCATCAAGATCATCAACACAGAATGCGATGTGGCCGTAACCATCACCCAATGAATACGGCTCGCCGCGGTCTTTGTTGACTGTCAGCTCAACCTCAAAATCATTCTCTGCATTGCGCAGATAAACCAGCGTGAAGCTGTCAAAGTCCAGTCTCTCCGCCACGTCCAACCCAAACGCCTTGCGATAAAACGTGAGCGAACGCTCTTCGTCCAAAACACGGACCATCATATGAATTGCTTTTGCCATGGAAAGACCTCTCGGCAGAGTGGTTGAACAGGAGCCATAAATAACTGCAAGAGCAGTAGGTCGCAGGCACGGCCCCCGTCAACCGCAACAACCCCCAATTTCAAACCGCAACCTGCCATTTCACAAATATTGCTTAATTCAGGTGGGCCACTTGCAGTACAATTTAGCCGCACCTATAATCGTCATGTGGTTCGGACACCCGCCGCTCGCAAGCTAATCGCTCTGGTGAAGTTCTATTTTTTTTAACATCAAACCGCAGGGTTTCAGCGGTTTACTGGCAACGCGAGCACCAGCATTTTTCCGCTTTTGAACCGAAAGTCGTTTTGATGTCTGAAGTTTCCCCTTCCAGACCGGATAATATCTTTTTGTCCGGCTCCATACCTTTGCTCTTTGCAAAAACCGCACTGCCGATCAGCCTCGTCATGATGGTGAACGGCCTGCACACCGTTGTTGACGCCTATTTTCTGGGAGCCTACGTGGGCACGCAGGCACTGACCGGCGTCACGCTCATGTTCCCGCTCTTTATGATCCTCATTTCGCTGTTCACCCTCGTCTCCAACGGGTTCGCCAGCATCTATGCCCGTGCCTTCGGCGCAAACAATCACCGCACGGCAAAGAAGATCATTGATAGCGCAATCGCCCTCGCTCTGATCTTTTGCGCCCTGCTTATCCTGACCTTCCTCGCAACCGGATTTCAGCTCGCCCTGTTACTGACAAACGGTTCCTCTGAACTTGCGCAGATCGGTTACCAGTATATGGCGATCCTCATTCTGGGCTCGCCACTGGGGTTCATTCTTTCCATTAACATCGACAGGCTGCGCTGTGAGGGACTACTCCCCCTCATGACAGTCATCACGCTGAGTTCCGCATTCCTGAACATCTTCTTCGACTGGCTTTACGTGGTTCAGTTCGGTTGGGGAGTCGCAGGTTCAGCCTATGGCACCCTCACCGCACAATCGCTGTCACTGTGCGCGATGGTTGCCTACTATGCCTCAAAGCATGGGGAAGCGTCCTTCCTGAAGTGGCGCCCCGTCAGCTTCCAATGGAAGTCCCTGATCGCCCTCGGCGTCCCGCAAAGTCTCGGCTACACCGGCGTATCGCTCTCCGCCGCAATCACGCTCTTTGCGATCCAGCTTTGGGCGGGCAGCAGCTATGAAGCAACCGCTGGTGCATTTGGCATCATCACCCGAATGCAGACCTTTACGTTCCTGCCGCTGCTGGGCATCAGCATGGCCCTGCAATCCATCGCAGGAAACAACCACGGCGCCCAAAAACATGAAAGAACCGCACAAACGCTGAGAGTGGCGCTCATTATCGCTCTCATCTATTGCGGCATCGTTCAGGCCATCTACATCTTGCTGAAGTCCCAGCTGGTGCAATCTTCGTCGATGACACAACAATCATCGCAGAGGTAACCCGCATCATACCAATCGTTACCATGGTGTTCTTCCTCGGTGGACCATTGATGATGATAGCCATCTTCTTTCAGGCCATCGGCGATGCACCGCGCTCCGGCATCCTTATGCTCTCCAGAACCTACTTGTTCGCAATCCCGCTGACCCTTTTGCTTCCCTTTGCAATGGGAGAAACCGGCATCTGGTACAGCACCATTCTGGCAGAGATCCTGACGCTTGGACTAACGTTCATCATCGTGCTTGCCTACAAGAAAACACAGGCCCCGGCCATCGCAGTAGCAAGCTCATAAGCAAAAGCCTTCGCGCAATCTTTCCAATGCGCGAAGGCTATTAAATTTGGCAGTTAACTGCATCACCCAAATAACAGAATATGAAGAGGCCTCAGTCTTCTCAAACCCCTCGGCCACGGTCCCAAACGTGGTCACACGCTGCCAAACTGGAGGAAGGCCAATGAAATTCAACCACATTGGAATACCAACCAGAGGATACTTTGAGGATGAAATCCCCCTACTTCACTTGCACATGACCGTCAGCGACCACAAGAACAATCCCTTCGGCATCCAGTGGCAACGCTTTCATGAGGATGCGCCCTACCCGGAAATCGTCAAGACGATGGCCCATATCGCGTTTGAAGTGGAAAATCTCAAAGAAGCCCTCAAGGACCAGAAGGTGATCATCGAACCCAACTCCCCGATCGCAGGTCTGACAGTTGCCTTCATCGAGGTACACGGCGCACCTGTTGAGCTGATGGAAATTGACCGCTCTGTCTGTAAAGAGGACATCTAGCCCAGCGCGCATAGTCAACACCTAACAGCAACTTAACACCATCAAAGCGCTTCCCACTCGCACTCTCAGTCTTTTTTTTCAGGCTCTCAATTTAAAGTTTAGGTCGTCGAGTATTACACCGGTGATCAATGCAACAGGACCAAACGCCCAGCGCTGAACACAAGATTGCATTCATACCCTTGGTGCTGATCACCACAGCGCTGTTTTTAACCCTGCGCAATATGCCCATTATGGCAGAGACCGGCATGCAAATGGTCCTGCTCAACGCAATCACCGTTTTCGCCTTCCTCATTCCAACTGCACTAATCTCCGCAGAACTTGCAACCGGTTGGCCGCAAAACGGTGTCTTCCATTGGGTTGAAGCCGCCTTTGGCACCCCCATCGGCTTCATTGCTGTATTTTTACAATGGATCCAGTCCATCTTCGGCGTCACATCCATTGTCGCCTACGCCACTGCAACACTCACCTACGCCTTTAACCCGGAACTCGGATCAAACCGCTACTACATAACCTTTTCGGTCCTGATCCTGTACTGGGCAGCAACCCTGATCAACTTCCGCGGAACGGCAACCTCGGAGAAAATCTCCGGCTACGCAGTCTCATTTGGCGTCTTCTTTCCATCTGCATTGCTCATCCTCTTCGGCATTTTCTACTTGCTCTCCGGCCAAATCATTGCCCTCGACACCTCAGTAACGATTGCAAACTGGATACCGTCCCTCTCCAACACAACCAGTCTGGTTTTCTTCATGAGCTTTGTCTTTGGCTTTGTCGGTATCGAAGTCTCGGCCAGCCATGCAACCGAAGTGGAAAACCCGCAAAAGAACTACCCTCGCGCCATCTTCACCGCCGCAATAGCAGCTTCATCATCACCCTTGCAGGCGGTCTTGCCGTTTCGCTCATTCTTGAGAAAAGCAATATCTCCAATATCAACGGAGCCCTTCAGGCGTTCTCCGCCTATCTGAACGCCTATGGGCTTTCAATGCTCACGCCTTTCATCGCCCTGCTGGTTGCAGTGGGCGCAGCAGGACAGGTCAGCACATGGATCGTAGGTCCGGTCAAAGGCATGTGGGCCGCCAGCAGAAGGGGATTGTTGCCACCGCGCTTTGCCAAAGCCAACAAGAACAACGTCCCCACAGCGCTCCTGATCCTGCAAGCCTCGCTCATCTCCCTGATTGCGCTAAGCTTCATCGTGTTTGAGGACGTCAATCTGGTGTTCCTCATCCTCACCTCAACCGCTGTCCTGCTCTATTCCTTGATGTACCTGCTGATGTTCGTGGCAGCCATCCGCCTTCGCTACACCCATCCGCACATCTCGCGCCCCTATAGAGTACCCGGCGGCAACTGGGGGATCTGGCTGCTTGGTGGCATCGGCATGTTGACTGCAATCAGCTGCTTTACGATTGGCTTCATTCCGCCATCCGCTCTGCCCTTCTCATTGCAGAGCTTTGAGCGGCTGATGATTATAGCTGTCACCCTCGCCCTGCTGGTCCCATTGGGCATCTGGTTTCTGCATCGCAACAACATCAAGCACGCCTCACCGGACAAGAGGCGTAAAGAATGAGCAAAGCGCCCCGCAATCAGCCAAAGCACCACATTACCCTTTGGAACCTGGTGTTCATGACCACGGCGCTCTTCATGACCATGTTGAACATGCCGCTCATGGCACAAACCGGCATGAAGATCCTGTTCTTCAATACCGCGGTGGTCTTCTGTTACATCCTGCCCATTGCCCTTATCTCCGCAGAACTGGCAACAGGCTGGCCCAAACATGGCGTTTACACTTGGGTGCAGGAAGCTTTCGGCACACCTTTTGGGTTCATGGCAATCTTCCTGCAATGGTTCCAGTCAATCTTCGCAATGGTCGCAACCGTCGCCTACACCACCGCAGCCCTCGCGTTTGTATTTGACCGTCCAGACGATGAAAGCCCATGGCTCATGTTCGCAGGCACCATCATCATCTATTGGGGCGCGACACTGGCAAACTTCCGCGGTACACGAGTCGCCAAACGCATCTCCAGCTACTGCCTGCTGGCAGGCACCATCTTTCCATCACTCCTCATGATCGCCTTGGGCCTACTCTACGTCACCGGACCAGTCCGCCCGGTCATTGATGTCAGCATCACCACAGCCAACATCATTCCCTCACTGTCAGAAACTTCGACCTGTTCCTCTTCCTAAGCTTCCTCTTCGGCTTTTTGGGAATGGAAGCCTCAGCCGGGCATGCCAAGGAGGTTCAAAACGTACGGCGCACCTACCCGATCGCGATCCTCATCGCCACATCCATTGGCTTCTCAATTTCCCTCCTCGGCGGCCTGACCATCGCCATGATCCTCCCGGCAAACGAAATCTCGAACACACTGGGGGTGTTGCAAACCTATACAGTACTGCTGACCCACTACGGCCTACTGGATCTGTTGCCCATCGCAGCAATTCTCATCGCCATTGGCGCTGCAGGACAGGTCAGTACCTGGATCGCCGGTCCGGTCAAAAGCCTTGCCGTCGCCGGACGCGATGGCATGTTGCCCAGATTTCTGCAGAGCTCGAATTCCCACGATATGCCTGTGCCTCTCATGCTGGTGCAAGCCATCATCGCCACACTCATCGCAACCGCTTTCGTGCTGCACCCCAACACCAACGAGGTGTTCCTGTACATCGCCTCCACAGCCGTCCTGCTTTATTCCATCATGTATCTGCTGCTTTACAGCACGGCCATAAGGCTACGCTACAAATACCCCAATGTACCGCGCGCCTATAAGGTCCCGTTTGGGAACTGGGGTATCTGGATTCTCGGCAGCATCGGCTTTTCCATCTCGCTCATCGCCCTCATCATCGGCCTGCGTCCACCAAACCAGCCGGACCTGCTGCCCAGCACCTATCTGTCAATCATCATTCCCGGCGTCTGCCTGACCCTTAGCGTTCCACTCATTTTCTGGAAGATCAGACGCGCAAGCTGGAAACGCGGCAAACAAACAAAAAAGCCGCGCCCTACACCGTAGAACGCGGCCTTACAAAACATCTCAACCCAGCAGGTTTATTTGCTCTCTACAGCTTCCTTCGAAGCCTGCTTACCAGCGGATTGATCCTTCAGGCGCGGCAACAGATCCTGCGCATCCTCAAAGATCTTGGTTTCCGAATTCATGACCCGCAAAGTGCCGGACCCGATATCAAACCACGCACCATGGATGTGCAGCTCTCCCCTAGCGACAAGCTCCTCGACAAACGGGAAGGTCATAAGGTTATTCAGGCTCTGGCGAATACCGGCATATTCCAGCGCAAGCTGAGGGTCTTCATTCTTGTCAACCGGCGTACAAGCAGTGTAATCGCGGCTGGTTCAAGCATCTTGATCCAAGGACCAACAAACTGGCCGGTTTCACTGAGCTTGCCATTGCTTTCACGGAACGCCTGCACACCACCACACTTGCAGTGACCCAGAATGACAAGGTGCTTCACCTTCAGGCCAGACACAGCATATTCCAGAGCTGCACTGGTACCATGAGTACTTCCACCTTCAACAAACGGAGGCACAAGGTTGGCTATATTACGAGCCACAAACAACTCACCTGGCTGCGCATGAAAGATACCTTCAGGAGTGACACGGCTATCACAACAGGAAATCACCATCACTTGCGGCTCTTGCCCATAGATGGCGAGGTTTTCATATTCCTCCTTGAGCTGACTATAAATACGCTCTCTGTAAAGGTTATATCCAGTCAGCAGTTCTTTCGGGAAATCAGTCATGCGTCGCCATCTCGTTATTGCCACTACTGTCTGCCTATATAGCTAAGGCAAACCATCTTTCAACGGGTAATAAAGACAAGAAACCCGAAGTCTCTTGCACAGACTTATCAGCAGAGGCACTGCCAGTGCTGGGGCGGAAGGATGATCAACTTGCGAGCAGTCACTTCCATCTCAACCTTCATCTCTTCTTTAATGAGATCGCAGATAACCATCGTCGCGGCTGGGCGAATTTCTCCAAAGTACTCACCAAGAACCGCAAAGACAGCTTCAACGTGGCTCCGGTCAGTCACGTAATAGCGCGCCCGCACCACATCTTCCAGCGAGCATCCGGCTTTCGCAAGCGCACCCTTGATGGTTTCCAGCGCGTTGACCGCCTGTGCTCCCACATCCTCGGGCATCTTCATAGTGGAGTAGTCGTAGCCGGTTGTGCCGGAAACATGGACGAAGTCGCCATCAACAACTGCACGAGAGTACCCAGCTGTCTTTTCAAAGGGTGAACCTGAAGAAATTAAGACTTTCTTCGACATAGCAACCTCCCTGAACTCAAAACCACATGCCGCAGCGAAACTGCCTGCAGCATTCATCAACACTAGAATACTACCGGTGTAGTTCAGATCAATTGAGAAATTGGTCCTTTATTCCTGATTAGTTGACGAGAAGAAGCAGCTCAGGCCAAGAGCGGACCATAAGGCCAGACCAATCCAGTACATTAACGGGTCTGCGGACTTATAGATTACATCGTAGAGAAACGTGTATCCTCCATAGAGCCCCCACACGACCCACGCCAGCAAAACAATCCCTACACCCCTCCAGAACAAGCTCACCATGGGCCAAACCTCCATCTGGCCACAATAACCCATTCATGTAGAGGAAAAGACTATGGGTTTTCAGGGGGCAACAAGGGGTGCAGCATGCAAAATACCGCAGATGAATCACAGTCCCTTACGAATTTCAGCGGTGACTCCCTTGCACAATCCTACATATCCAATCTCAAAATGGAGTTTGAGGCAGAACTGTGACTTAATTACCTAGCTACTACCTACATATAGCTTGCCTATTTATACTGTTTCTGGGATATAAAGAGCCTCAAACCGACAGAAAACTTGCCCATTTCTTTTAGGCTTTTTTTGTCGATCAACTGGAGCACGGGATGCTGAAACCAGCGCATCATCCGTCAACCCTTTGAATTTGTTAGATTAAACAGGTCAATTGGATAACCAAGAAAAATACGAAGGCAAAATATAAAAATATCAAAGGCGACATCTTCAGTACAAATTGTCAACTTACCAAGGTGTTGCACGCTAAGTAAAAATACTTCTTATTGAAAGCCTGCCGTGTTGTTGTTGGGGGACTACATACATGACGTTAACTGCGGTTAAGACGAAAACGTCTTGCGGTAACTTTTTTGAAGATTTTCACGTGGGCCAAGTCTTAAGACATGGCACACCAAAGACCATAAACGAGGGAGATACAGCGCTCTATACTGCATTGTACGGAACTCGCTTTGCGGTACAATCGGGAACTGCTTTTGCAGAAGCTATTGGATACCCATATTATCCGCTGGATGACTTGCTGGTGTTCCATGTGGTCTTCGGCAAGACGGTCAACGACATTTCGCTAAATGCTGTTGCCAACCTGGGCTATTCCGATTGCCGTTTCCTGATGCCTGTATATGCCGGAGATACCGTCTCCGCCACATCAGAGGTCATCGGACTCAAAGAAAACTCAAACGGAAAAACCGGTGTTGTTTACGTGCGCTCAACTGGCTACCGCCACAAAGAGCCCGGAAACCCGGAAAAGGTTCTGGAATACACCCGCTGGGTCATGGTCAAGAAGCGCGACGAAACTGCGCCAGCACCACAAACCACCCTGCCGGAATTGCCAGAGGGAGTTTCCGCTGACTGTCTGGGACAAGCTGTTCCAGCACTTTCCATTGATGAATGGGACTTTGACCTGTCGGGTTCACCATTCCGCTTCGACGACTACGAAGTCGGTGAGAAAATTGACCATGTCGACGGCATGACCGTGGAAGAAGCAGAACACCAGCTTGCCACGCGTTTGTACCAGAACACGGCGAAGGTCCATTTCAATCATCACAGCGAGAAAAACAGCCGCTTCGGCAAACGCCTGATCTATGGCGGCCACGTCATCTCGCTGGCACGCTCTCTGTCCTTCAACGGACTGGGCAACGCCTTCCACATCACAGGCATCAATGCCGGACGCCACGTCGCACCGCTCTTTGCAGGCGACACCGTCTATGCATGGTCTGAAGTGCTGGACAAGAAGCGGATCGAAGGCCGAGACGACGTAGCTGCGCTGCGCCTACGCCTCGTTGCCACCAAGGACCGCACCTGCGGAGATTTCCCTTTCAAGAATGAAGAAGGGAAATACGAGGACGGCGTAATCCTTGATCTGGATTACTGGGTGGTCATCCCGGTCTGATCCCGAAGCGACAAACAAGAAGCCCGGAGCATCACCTGCCCGGGCTTCAAAGTCATGAAGAACTTACGCTATCAGCTCACTTCATGTTTCAGCGCATTCCGCGCCAGCATCACACCTTGCTTTTTGGTCTTCAGAATTTCACGAGCTTTCTCGAACTTGGGATCTTCCCAGAAGATCATGCAGCCGTTACAGCCACGGCCACAACAACCTTCCAGACCAAGACGCGGAGACTTTGGCTTGCGATCCTGACTGCCGTCAGCAATCGCATCAATCAGCCTGTCACGCTGGCTCTCATACTTGTTCTGCTGCGCATCTGTCGCTTCACCACGCGCTTCAATGCGCTCCGCAGTCCGGTCCAGTTTCAAACGGCTCCACTGCTCAGGCGTAAGAGGCCGCTCCTTGCGCACAACTGTGTTGATCGGGAAGCGCTCTTTGAATGTCGCCGCATCTTCCTTATCAAACAGGGAGAACGGAATACGCACCAAAGGCTGTTTGCCAGCATGCACCTCCTGTGTCATCTCACCGGATTTTGCATCTTCAAACTCATAGATACGCAACAGCACACTGTCATCGGACATCGGCTGCAGGAACTCCAACACCTCACCCGCAATGATCTTGTTCTTCACCTTCATATAGAAGGCCTCGTCCGTCACATCCTCAATGATACCCGCAAACTCCCATTCACCAATTGAGTGCGTATCCTCGTAGTTGTGAGCGTAGTTATTCAAACGGCCTTCATGGAACGCAGTGGTGTAGCCACGGTTGGCAACGCTGTACATCTCATCCATGTACTTCTGCGGGTTCCAATTCTCTGGATCGCGATAATAGTCATCAATCGCCATGCGGTAGGCACGCGCAACAACGGCCACATAGTACATGGACTTGCCACGGCCTTCGATCTTCAAAGAATCCACGCCGATGCGCAGGAAGTCGTTCAGCTTCGGCATCAGGCAAAGGTCTTTGGAGTTCAGAATGTAAGAACCGCGACCATCTTCCAAAATTGGCATCAGCTCGCCCGGACGGCATCCTTCTTCCAGCAGAAACTCGAACATATCCATGTTGTCTTCGTTCAGCTCAAGCTCATTGATGGTGCCGTCTTTCATGCGCATACGCACTTTGTAATTCCAACGGCAGGAGTTCGCACAGTTCCCCTGGTTCGCGCCACGCTCCGCCATAAAGTTGGAAAGCAGGCAGCGGCCGGAATAGGTCATGCACATTGCACCATGAACAAACGCTTCCAGACGGATGTCAGGGCACTTCTCACGAATCTCCGTCAGCTCAGGGAAGGAGACTTCCCGCGCCAGCACCACCAGATCAGCGCCCTGCTCTTTCCAAAAATCAACGGAAAGCCAGGAACACACGTTCGCCTGCGTGGAGATGTGCAGCGGCACATTCGGCAGCTCCTTACGCATAAACTGGAACACACCCGGATCTGCAATAATCAGACCGTCCGGATTGATATCGCGAATGGTCTCCGCATATTCCTTCAGCTTGGGAACGTCTTTGTTATGCGAGAACAGGTTCAGCGTCAGATAAACACGTTTGCCGTGCTTATGCGCAAATTCAATGCCTTCAACGACCTGCTCAAGCGTAAACTCGGCCTTCGTGCGCAGCGACATATCCGGTGTACCAAGATAGATTGCATCCGCGCCGTAAAGAACGGCAATCTTGAGTTTCTGCAAGTTGCCCGCAGGCATCAGGAGTTCTGAGGTTCTCATGGTGGTGACCAAATTCTCTGGTGTTTTCTAAAGCTCTAATAACGAGCTATGACCCAGCGCCTCAGGCTCTGCATTGGGGAAAAGCAAAGCCCCGCGCATTTGGGGGTGCTTCTAAGTGATTTAAGCGAAATTGAACAGAAGAAATTTGTCTCAGGGGCTAGCCCGCGCCCTAAAGCGCCCCCACCCAATCTACATGAAGTGTCAGCAGGGCGAAGCGGCAAACCCTGAAAACAAAATTGGGCGGATGCCGTAGCACCCACCCAATTCAAAAACATCAACGCATGTTTGCAGTCACTTGCCCCTGCAACCAGCCGCACATCATAAGGCCGGTTTAGTCAACCAGCGCGTCAGCTGGCTCATAAGCATCATCATCCACGAAATCATAACGCAGCTGGTTTTCAAGCCAGTCACGGAAGCTGCGGATCTTCGGCTCAGCGCCACGCTTCTCGCGCCACATCAGCTTATGTTCACGGCCATCCCGCTGGTATTCAGGGAAAATCGGAACAAGACGCCCGGCGGTTTCAGCTTCAGCGCTCAAAAGGTTGGATTCCAGAATAATCCCGAACCCTTTATTGGCAGCATCAAGCGCCAGGGCCGCACTTTCAAACACCATCACTTCATTGACGATTGGATTTGAAACACCAGCTTCCATCAGCCATGTCTCCCAGGAAACCGGAGCTCGCTCACTGCGAATAATCGGAAGCTTAAGCAACTCATTGGGCTTCTTCGGATAACCAACCGAATCCAGCAGTTCAGGCGAAATCAGCGGACGGAACTTCTCCCGCCCCAGCGACAGCTCCCGAAACTCGTCAGGAGCATCGGCATCGCGCGTGAAGACAAGGTCATAAAGCCCGCCTTCAATACTCTGATCAGTACTACTACTGGAAACAGTTACCGTGATCTCTGAGTTATGCGCTGTAAAGGAGCGCAGACGACGCAGCAGCCAATTGCTCGCAAAGCTTGAGGAACAATGGATACTCAAGGTATCTCTGTTCCCGATTGCTTCAATGGTACGCGTGGCCGTCGAAATTCTATCAAACGCCTCTGCAATCTCGGAAGCATACCGATACGCTGCAGCTGTCGGAAAAACAGCTCTGGAACGTCGCTCAAACAGCTCCAGCCCCAGATGATCTTCCAGCGCCTTGAGTCGGTGACTGACAGCACTAGCTGTAATAGCCAGCTTTTGGGCCGCCGAAACCAAACTCCCAGTTCCATAACTGCACGAAACGCGACCAAAGCATTCAAAGGGGGCAAACGATTCATGAAATGCCTTATTCTTGATAGAGTGAGAAATACATCAGATATTTCAAATGACGATGTAGACGTAGCATACCACCTCCCCAATTTGAACACCCCCAAATCAACTAGAAGTCACCGGAAACATGTAAAAACATAAATTTCCACAATAGATAACATCGATTAGAAACTACTCAATTATTGATAATCTAAAAATTACTTACTGGTACTAAGTTAAAATAATCGATATAAAATTCAGTACACTAAAACGACATAAACTACATAATCTTACGCTAGGAAAGTGCTAAATCTCCTTGAAATACACGCTCAGGTTAAAGATCAAAAAATCTAACTATTCACCTGAACGGCTCTTTAGGTCCTACGAATACCAACATATGCAGCACGAGGTCGTATTTGTTCTTGCAATTGGTATTGTTCGAGTGCCTGCGCAATCCAGCCGCTAATTCTTGAAATACAAAACAAAATCCCTGCAGATTTTTTGGAAGATTCAGAATCTGCACCAAAAGTGCTAGTGGAAAATCTACATTCATGTGCTTGCCAAAAAGCTCGTGGGATCTTTCCAGCAATGGCGGAATCAGTTCAATAAGCGGATGATCCAGCCCACTTTGCATGAGCATGTCTAATAGAAATTCACCTCGCGGATCAGGCCCACCATAAACAGAATGGCCAAGTCCCGGCAGATATTCGCCGTTCATACATCTTTCCTGCAGCACAGACTCGATGTCTTCCCTCACATGAATGTGCTTCAGCCAACTTAGAACACGCTCCGCGTTTGTGCCATGTCTTGGGCCCATAAAGCACCCAGCCCGGAAATTAGAACCGCATGCAACGGCGCGCGGGTGGAAGCCGCACACCGTACCGCATATGCACTGGTGTTGAGCTCATGGTCGGCGCACAAAACAAGCGTCGCCCGGATCAGGTCAATCGCCCTCTCATCGCGAATGCCCCACGCCTGAGCAATCTGCCGGTGCATCGGCGCGGTGCTTGGTGGCTGTAACAGCAGCGCGCTAGCAGCCAACCGAATAAGGCTCGCCCCTTTCTGCTTGAGTAGCTCCTGAGACAACGTATAGGCAGCCGTATCCTGCTCGGGCCAACAGCAAAGAGCGATAATGGCCCGCTCCACAGGCTGCTGATGTTCGCTCACCAGCCCAACAGCTTGCGGTGCAGGCTGAGCGAATGGGTCACTTTTGCAATCCCACAGCAACGTGGCCACGCTTTCAAGCGTACCGGCCTTTGCCAGTTCCAAAGCAGATTGCCCGCGGTAATAGTGCCCTTCATCCGTCAGTAGCGTCAGCTTGGTTTCCAGCACACCTTTTGCCGCCGCACTGCGCGATTGCCCCTCCTGATCCTCAGCTCCCTCCCCAGCCCGACGGCTGCGCAGGAAACGGATGTCGGAGGCATCATAAAGCCGCGTCCGGCCCGGCCCCTGAATAGAGCGAACCAATCCACGGCTCACATAAGCGTAGAGCGTTGCCGGACGCACACCCAGCTCATTGGCAGCTTCTTTTGCGGAAAGATAAATAACCTCGGACATGACGCACCTATTGTATGATCAACATTGATCATAGAACTTAGATGTACGCACGCAATACTCTTAAATCGTCATGCGGGAAACGTTCAGTCGGGATTGGACTGATTGGCAGCCTCAGCAGCCTCAATCAGATCGACCCGATTTCCTCTTCAAACTTTTTCCAAACAGGCCGCATCAGATCAACCCATTCCGCCCGTTGCGCAGGCGTCAGCTCACGCACGGCGTAGCCACATCAATGAGCCTTTGCCGGTTTTCCTCATTGGTCTGGGCCGCCTGCGCATTGGCCTCTTCCAGCGTCTCATTAAAAATCGTCAGAAACTGCTCCCGCACATCAGGAGCAAGGCTGTCCAGCCACACTTGGTGCGCAAACACCACGTAGGCCAGCAGTTGGTGGTTGGTCTCCGTCACCCCGTCCTGCACTTCAAAGAACCGCGAGGTCACGATGTTGGAATAACTGTTCTCCTGTCCATCCACCATACCCAACTGCAATGCACCATACACTTCCCTGAATTGCAGCTTCTGGCACTCGCACCCATCGCTTCAATCATAGCCACCGACACATCGGAGTTCTGAACCCAGAACTTCAGCCTGTTCGCATCAGAGGGCACCACAAGCGGCCGCCCTGCGGAAAAATTCTTGAGCCCCTCATAGAGATAACCAAGACCAACAACGCCATATTCGTCGGACATGGCTTTCAAAAGCTCCTGCCCCTTTTCACTCTGTGTGAACCGGTCAACGGCATCTATGTCCTCAAAGAGAAATGGCAGGTCAAACACACGATACCTATGGGTATACTCCTCAAGTCTGGAGAGAGAGGGCGCCGCAAGCTCCGTATCGCCCATCAGCATGGCTTCCATCACCTTCTCGTCATCAAAAAGCTGGGAATACGGAAACACCTGCATACAGGCCTTGCCATCCATCTCTGCGTTCACACGCTCGGCAAGCCTCGTTGCAAAATCTCCCGCTGGGTGGCCGGAGACTGAGCAACATGGCTAAACTTGATGACCAATTCACCCGGTTTGCATGCGTCCTGAGCAAAGCTAGGTGCGGCTGAACCAACCCCCAATGCCAGACCTACAACTGCTATCATTCTCCACATAGGTACCTCACTCAAGAGCTAGAGCAATGCCCCTCAGTACCTGACTGATCGGACTAAACCAAAAGTTAGCTATGAGCACAGCTCACAAAGATAGTCCTAAGATATTGGCCGACATTAACCTCAAATAAGCAGAGAAACAAAAAGGCCGGAGCAAGTGCCCCGGCCTTCAATATAAAGCAATTTCAGGTTCGCCTACCTGACCACAACCTCTGGCCCCATCATGTAGGTCGGCAGCGCTGTGGAGAGCCACGGCAGGTAGGTGACCATAACGAGGAACACCAGCAGAACCATCACAAACGGAGCCGCAGCGCGCACCACCTGCACCAGACTCATGCCCGTGATCCCCGAGGTCACAAACAGGTTGAGCCCAATAGGCGGCGTGATCATGCCAATCTCCATGTTCACCACCATGATGATGCCCAGGTGAATTGGATCAACGCCCAGCTCCAGTCCAATCGGGAACACCACCGGCGCCACGATCAGCAACAAGCCGGATGGTTCCATGAACTGCCCGCCAATCAGCAGGATTATGTTGACTACAATCAGGAAGGTGAACCATCCAAAACCAGCGCCAACCATCCAGTCAGTGATGACCTGCGGAATGCGTTCGGCAGTCAGCGTATGCGCAAACAACAAGGCGTTCACGATGATGAACATCAGCATGATCGTGGTCTTGCCACTCTCGATCAGCACCTTACGCGTATCTCGGTGGAACAACGCGGGAACAAAGTAAAGAGTGATCAAACCAATGTTACGACCCACTGCTTCAATCAGGCTCTCACCCGGCTTCCGCCATTTCTTTTCCTTCAGCGGACCCATGTCGCGGTAGATGAACAGAGCAATCAAACACGCATAAACAGCAGCAACAGCAGCAGCTTCCGTCGGCGTAAAGATGCCCGCATAAATACCACCAAGGATGATCACGATAAGGAACATGCCAAATGCAGCTTGAGCAAAGGTGGACCACAGCACCTTAAAGCTCGGGAATGGCTGCGAAGGCAGGTTCTTCTTACGCGCGATGACGTAGATTGCACCCATCAACATAAGACCGGCAACGATGCCCGGAATCACACCCGCAAGGAACATACGGCCAACGGAAACATTCGTCGCTGCCGCATAAACAACCATCACAATGGAAGGCGGGATCAGAATACCCAGCGTACCAGCGTTGGCGATAATACCGGCAGCAAACTCCTTGGAGTAACCAGCCTGACGCATCGCCGCAATCGCAATGGTACCAATCGCCACCACAGTCGCTGGCGAGGAGCCGGACAGCGCCGCAAAGATCATACAGGCCAGCACGCCAGCCATAGCCAGACCACCACGCACCCAGCCAACAGTCGCCACCGCAAAGTTCACGATACGGCGCGCAACACCACCCGTGGACATAAAGCTGGATGCAAGAATGAAGAACGGAATCGCAAGCAAGGTGAAGTTCTGTGACGCATTGAACATCTGAATGGTCACGGAACTCATGGAGTCATGTGAGAACAGTGCGATAAAGAGAACGGAAGACAAGCCAAGCGCAATCGCGATTGGAGCCCCGATGAGAAGCAGCCCGAAGAGCAGCAAAAAGAGAACAGCGGTTTCCATTGAGCTTAGTCCTTCAGAACATCTTTATTTTCTTCAACGAGCTCTTCAGCTTCGTGCGCGGCAATCATCGTGTCCCGTTGCCCCGTTATGATGAGCCAGCACATCTGCAATGACCGGAAGGCAAGAAGCACAAGACCAATAGGCAGGATCACATAGCCCCACCAGCGCGGAACGCGCTCTTTCACGCCAAACATCTCCTGATACCACTCAGGAAACTTCAAATCTTCCATGCCAATCGGAAGCTTGTAATACCGCGCCACATAGTCATAGGCCCCACCAGTAGAACCGCGGTTATCAAGTCCGAGCAACCAGCCAAACCAGTCAGCATCAAACAGCAGCGCCGCATACAGCAGCGTCACCAGAGCGCCGATTAGTCCGAAAGTGCGGAAGACAGGCTTGGGAAACAGGCGGATGAAAGCATCAACGCCAAGGTGTGCCCCAATCTTCAAACCGTAGCTCATGCCGAAAAGAATAAGCCATGCAAACAGCACGCGGGTGAACTGCAGGGCGCCCCCCCAGCCGGAGTTAAAGCCGTACCGCATGACAACCTGCCAGAAGGTAACCAGCGTCATCAACGCAAGGATGGAGGCGATAACCCCTTCTTCGAAAGCATCAATTATTTTGTTTAGTCGAGACAAAGCACCCTCCCCCGCAACAGCATTCTCTTTTTCCCGATGTGTGACGCCAAATCCAGTGTGTGGCGGCACAACGAAAGAAACCATTGTGGATTTTCTGGGTCCGCCCGATCCAATGACCGGACGGACCTCTTTTTATTTGGATTAGTTGTTTGCCGCTACGGCAGCGTCGATCACGTCCTGACCGATGTCATCAGCAAACTGGCCCCATACAGGCTTCATTACATCAACCCACTGCTGACGCTGCTCTGGTGTCAAAGTGCGCACTTCTGCACCAGACTCAATGATCTTCTGCTTGTTAGCTTCGTTGATAGCGGAAGAACGAGCGTTCGCTTCATTGTTCACTTCGGTGAAGATAGTGATGAACTGATCGCGAACAGCTGGGTCGAGACTGTCAAGCCATTCCTGTGAAGTCACAGCGAGGTAAGACAGCAGCTGGTGGCTGGTTTCTGTAATGCCGTCCTGAACTTCAAAGAACTTCTTGGTGTAGATGTTGGACCATGTGTTTTCCTGGCCATCAACAACACCGGTCTGCAGAGCGCCGTACACTTCTTTAAACGCAAGTTTCTGAGCATTCGCTTCCATTGCTTCAATCATTGCAACAGCAACATCAGAGGTCTGAACACGGAATTTCAGGCCACTCGCATCAGTAGGCGTCAACAAAGGTTTGTTCGCAGAGAAGTGCTTGATACCGTTGTAAACGTAGCCCAGACCAACAAAGCCGATGTCGGACATCGCACCCAGCAGTTCCTGACCCTTTGGACCCTGAGTGAAGTTGTTCACGGCGTTCATGTCAGAGAACAAGAACGGAAGGTCAAACACACGGTACTTAAGAGTGTAAGCTTCAAACTTGGAAAGAGAAGGCGCAGCGATCTGAACGTCGCCAAGCAGCAGAGCTTCCATCACCTTGTCGTCATCAAACAGCTGAGAGCTTGGGAACACCTGCATACAGGCCTTACCATCCATCTCGGTGTTGATGCGCTCAGCAAGTGCAGTCGCGAAATCACCCTTTGGGTGGCCTGTCGCGGACACAACGTGACTGAACTTGATAACAACTTCACCCGGATCACACGCTTCAGCAGCAAAAGCCTGAGGTGCGACAAACATGCCTGCTGAAACTGTGGCAGCGCTAATCAATTTCTTCATAGTATCCTCCCAGATGGAACGGAGCAAAGCCCCTCACGACACTAAAAGCAATTCGCATGCCAGTTTTAATACTTACAATAATTACAGTTACTTACGCAATTTCACCTAATTATTCATTCTGCATTTGTTACGAATAAGTAACATTAATTACTCAAAAATGTGTCGAATTCGACACATACCTACTCCCCAACTTCATCCTTGCTCAAACCGTACTTTTTCATTTTCTCGTAAAGCGCTTTACGAGACACACACAGCGCCTCATAGGTCGGCTTGATTTTGCCGTCATTCTTCTCAAGTTCAGCAGCAATAATATCGCGCTCATAGGCACTTACACGCTCCGCCAGCGTTCCGCTCTGCGCCCCGGCAACACTGCCACCGCCAGCCACCGGCTTCGATTGCGCCTCCAGTCCCAACACGAACCGGTCCGCCACATTGCGCAGTTCACGCACATTACCCGGCCAGTCGCGCTGCATTAACTCTGAAAGAAACTCTCTCGAAATCTCCGGCACTTCTTTCCGGTATCGCGCCCGCGCCCCGCGCGTCAGATAGTGGAACAACACTGGGACATCTTCCAGCCGCTCCCGCAACGGAGGAATAGCCAGTGTGATCACGTTAAGACGATAAAACAGATCCTTCCGGAACCGCCCTTCATTGGAGGCCGCTTCGAGATCCTCCTTGGTCGCCGCCACAAAACGCAGATCCAGCGGAATGGATTTGTTCGACCCAAGCCGCTCAATGCTCCGCGTCTCAAAAACCCGCAGCAACTTTACCTGCAAGTCCAAGGGCATGGACTCGATTTCATCCAGAAACACAGTCCCGCCATGGGCATGTTCCAGCTTACCAATGCGCTGACCACTGGCACCGGTAAAGGCCCCCTTCTCATGTCCAAAAAGCTCACTCTCGATGATATCCGCTGGTAACGCCCCGCAGTTAAGTGCCACAAACGGCCCATCCTTACGCACGCCTTCCTCATGCAGAGCACGGGCAACCACTTCCTTGCCTGAGCCGGTCTCACCCAGAATAAGCACATCCGCATCCGTGCCAGACAGCGCAGTAATCATATTGCGCAGGGCTTCCATGGAGGGCGACTTGCCGACAATGCGCTCTTCCAGTCCGGAGAGCTTGCCCAGCTCCTCACGCAGCACACGGTTTTCCAGCGTCAGGCGGCGCTTCTCCAAACCCCGCTGAAGAACGGTGACCAGCCCACTGACAGGAAACGGCTTCTCCTTGAAGTCGTAGGCTCCGGCGCGCATAGCCTCCACCGCCAGCGGCACATCCCCGTGGCCGGTAATCAGCACCACAGGCAACGCACTGTCGATCTCGAAGGCCGCTTTCATCAGATCAAAGCCACCCATCTTCGGCATGCGGATATCGCTGACCAGAACGCCGTAGAACTCATGCGTAATGTGCTCCAGCGCTTGCTCAGCGCGGGAAAACCCCATCACGTTGTAGTCAGCCAGTTCCAGCCCTTCAACCAGCGCCTCACGCATGTCCTCGTCGTCATCGACCAGAAGAATGGTGCTTTATCAATCGCCCATACGTCCATACTCAATTTCTTCTTCCTTAGGATCGCCGGAAAGAGCTGCCGCATCCTGCAGCACAATCACAAAACAAGCACCGCCAAGCTCGGACTGTTCATAGCGCAGCTCGCCTTCAAGGTCCTTGATTATTTTAAAGGCAATGGACAGACCAAGCCCCAATCCTTCCCCCACATCCTTTGTGGTGAAGAACGGATCAAATATGCTCGCGGCAACATCATCCGGCACGCCCGGCCCATTGTCCTCAAAACGAATGACCACTTGCTGCGCTTGGCGGGAAACCGAAATCCGGATCAGCGGACCGTCCTGCGCCTTCATCGCATCCAGCGCATTGCTCATCAGGTTCATCAGCACCTGTGACAGCCGAACCTGACCCGCAAGAACCTCGAGAGATTTATCAGCCTGCAACACCTCAGGCCGCACGCCCATCTGTTTGCAGCGCGGTCCTGTCAGCATCAGCACTTCGCCAATAACGGCAGAAACCTTCACCGGCATCAGATCACGACCAGCTTTACGGGTAAACCCTTTCAGTATCTGACTGATCGCTGCCATCCGCTCCACCATGCAACAATCTTGCCAAGGCTCTTGAGCGCCCGATCTGACTTACCACTCTCGATCAACACCTGCGCATTTTCAGAGTGGGTACGGATCGCGCCCAGCGGCTGATTGAATTCGTGAGAGATCGCGGCAGACATTTCACCCAGCGTCGCAAGCTTGGCAGATTGCACCAGCTGCCTGCGCCTGCTGCAATTCCTTTCGGCCACCTCACGCTCTCGCACTTCCTGCGCTAGTAGAGCATTCATGGTGGAAAGCTCTCGTGTGCGCTCATGCACCCGCTCTTCCAACCGCTCCGCATAATCCTTGTCCTGCCGCATACGCTCCAGCAAGCGCCGCCGTCGCTCCCCTGCCATCCAGAACAGACCACTGCTCACCACACACAAAAGCAAAGCAACAAGCGCGGCCCAGATAGCTTGCTGGCGAACCTGCGCCGTATCCGCAAACAGCGCCACCTGCCAGTTCAAAACCGGAAGGTCCTGCTCGGTCATCTGGAAGTTGGATTTGTTGAGCGGCGGGTTCAGGCGCACCAGCTGGAAGTCCTGATCCTCCCAGCGCCGCTCAATCACACCGTTCTGCGCACCCGCAGCACGCCCATTTCGTGCGGTGCGCTGCGTAAACAGACGCTCTCCGCGCCAGCTCGCCTGATTGGTCGCCACCACAATACCGTTCTGATCAACAGCAACCAACCGGTCCTTGGAAAGCGCCCAGTTTTGCTCCACCTCTTCAAGGCTGACGCGCACAGCGATGAATCCATAATCCTGCTCACCCTGCCGCACAGGCGCGATAAAGACGTAACTGGCGGCTCCGCCATTGCGGGCATGCACCAACTGCCGGCCAAGCCGCCCTTGCCGCGCAGCTTGCAACGCATCCCCATAAGAAGACATACCCTGTTCCGCGAGGCTGGCAGTATCAATCAGGTTGGAGGCAACAATCTCACCCTCAGGCTTTTGAAACCAAACCTCCTGCGCACCAGACATGCCCGCAATCACTTTGGCAACATTCTGCCCGCGCTCATGCTCATTATCGGCAAGTATCCGCACAATGTCAGAGCGCTGCGCCAGCAATGGTGGCAGCAAACGGTATTTGTCGAGATACTTCTCAAGCCCGGCAGCCTGTACGGACAAAGTCGCCTGACTGCGCAGCTGTAGGTCAGCCATATAAAACTGACTGCTCAGCTTCATCGCAACCCAGGCAACTATGAGCGCAAACAGCACAAACATCATGAGCGCCACTCTGGACACCCGATGCCATCGCTGCTCTGATCTGCTCTTCCGTCTCACGTCACTTGTCCGATACGCAGGTTAGAGCGCATCCCCGAAAACACGAGGGGTCTCCATAAGGATACGCGTGAAGACATACGGTAGCTGCGACGCCTCCCGTGACATCGCTTAAATACGCTCAATCATCTACGGTTTAACCCGTGTTTACTCACTGGTCTAGCGCAACACTTTTAATCAAAGCAAATACCTGTTGCCCCGCAGCCAGCTGCAACTCATGCACCGAGTGGCGTGTCAGCCGCGCCCGCAAGTGCTGTTCCCCGACCTTACAATCCACCTCAGCATAAGGCCAGAGGTCTCCGTAACACCCTCAATCACAACGGAGAGCACATTACGGATGGAAGCTTCATCAGGCGCTTTGCGCGCAAGAGCCACATCCTTCGCCTTAATGCGAATACGCGCATCCTGCCCCACCTCGCCCAGCATACCGGGCAATTGCAAGGTCTGTCCTTCCAAACCAAACTCAGTGATCTGCCAGTGCGCATCATAGTGATCCAGCTTGGCAAACAACAGTGAGCCGCATCCGGCCCACTCGCTAACTGAGGCAGTTCCAGATTACTCAGCATCTGCGCAATCGGCCCATGCGCCATCACAGTACCCGCATCCAGCAGCACCAGTGTATCCGCCAGCTGCTCAATCTCACCCAGACTATGGCTCACATAAAGCATGGGAATGCCAAACTCGTTCTTCAGCTTCAGAAGATACGGCAAGATCTCCGCCTTGCGCGAGGCGTCCAGCGAAGCCAGCGGCTCATCCAGCACAAGGATTTGCGGATTGGAAAGCAGCGCACGCCCAATCGCCACTCTCTGCTTCTCGCCACCAGAAAGCCCATGCGGTCGTCGCTTGAGCAAATGAGAAATCCCCAACAGCTCGGCAATCTCACCCAAACCAACAGCAGAGTGACGCCCAGCCGCCCACTGGCTGTAAAGCAAGTTCCGCTCCACGCTCATATGCGGAAACAGGCGGGCATCCTGAAACACCATGCCGACACCGCGCTGCTGAACAGGCACATTGATGGAAGCCGCCCGATCAAACACAACCCGCTCGCCCAGCGCAATACGTCCGCGATCTGGAGCCGAAAGCCCCGCAATCATGCGGATCAGCGAGGACTTGCCAGCCCCCGAGCGACCAAAGATCGCTGTAATCCCACCGTTCACCGTAAACTTGGCGGAAAGCGAGAAGTCGCCCAACTGGCTGGAAACATCAACATCAATCATGCTGCCCTCCCAACTTGCGGGAAAGACGCCTTGAGATCACCTCGGAGAACACCAGAGCACAGATGGAAACCACAATCGCAATCACAGTCAGCCGGATCGCCCCCTGATCACCAGAAAGGCTCTGCATCTCGGTATAAAGCGCCAGTGACAGCGTCCGTGTCTCACCGGGAATGTTGGAAACAAACGTGATCGTTGCCCCAAACTCCCCCATCGCCTTGGCAAACCCGAGGATCGCCCCACTCAGGATACCCGGCAGCGCCAGCGGCAACGTAATCAGCAAAAAAAGTGCGAAGCCGTGATGTGCCAAGCGAATGCGCCGCTTCTTCCAGCTGGCCATCGGAAAGCTCAAAGGAAAGCTTCACCGGACGAATGATCAGCGGAAACGCCATGATCCCCGCCGCCAGCGCAGCCCCCGTCCAGCGGAAGGCGAACACAATGCCAAACACATCAGCAAAAAAAGGCGCCCAACACGCCCTGCCGGCCAAACAGCACCAGCAACACATAACCTGTCACCACAGGCGGCAGCACAATCGGTAAATGCACAAGCGCATTCAGCAGCGTACGACCGGGAAACCTCCAGCGGGCAAGAGCATAGCCGAGCAGAACCGCAGGCGGCAGCGCAATCGCAAGCGCAAGGCCCGCAACCTGCAACGACAGCCGGATCGCTTCCCATTCTGCATCCGTCAGATAAAAGCTCAATCGCCGCTCACTTTGAAACCATGTGCCCGAAAGATCTCCTGCCCTTCAGCACTCGTCAAAAACTCTAAAAACTCCGCGCTACTCTCCGAATGCATTGTGGTCAACGCTCCGGGAATAACAATGGGATCATGACTGTCCTGCGGAATTTTCGCAAGCACACGCACTCCTTGCTCCACTTGAGCGTCAGAAGAATAGACCAGCGCCATCGGCACTTCACCCCGCGCAGCCGCCGCCAGAGCAATGCGCACATTCTCCACCGGCGCGACCCGAGGGGCCACACTCTCCCACAACCCGAGATGGGTTAGCGCCTGTTTGCCATAACGCCCGGCAGGCACTGTCTCCGGCTCCCCGATAGCAAGACGCCCATTCGCCCAGCGCTGCCTGCAA
>BAXV01000040.1 GCA_001310715.1 Pseudovibrio sp. JCM 19062 | reverse complement strand
CCTAACAAGTAGCGCAGGCAGAGCCTGCCCGCCTTGCTCCACCCGTTTAAGCGGGCTTCAGACCAAAACACCGCATGGAAAACCACGCGGTGATAATCGTCGTTGTCAGCTTGGATCTGGTAGGAGGCTAGACCTGATGCCCGCAGTGACCTTCTTCAAATGCCCAGATACCAAGACCTTCCCCTTCTTCAAGGATCGAGTAGGCCGCATGGATATCGACAGACACAGGAACGTCCACGCTGAACAGCGGTGGGTCCGCATCAATGTCTTCACATGTGCAACCAAGCTTCTCCAGCTTGCCCCATTGTTTGGCAAATTCTTCGGGCTGTGTGGTCTCTTCCACCATAATCCGGTAGGTGGAGTTTCCGGAAGGCTTGGCAACCCGGTCAAAGACAAGCTGCCCTCTTTCTCTGTTGGCAAGCAGCTCATCGCCATTGGCAACGCCGCAGGCAAAAAAAAGGGCGTATTTTCCAGCTTATAGCGATTGCCACCGAGTGAGCGCACCCACACAGTTTCACTCTCAATGCCGTGCCAGTCATGTGGGTCCAGCTTGAAGACAAGCTTGTGCAGATTGCTGTTCTTATTCATGGGGCCTCGCAAATTCTAAGCGCAATATACCCATGCGCTCCTGCGAAGCAACAAGCATCTTGAGTATATGTGTTCAGAAAAGAATGCATGCATACAAAGAATAAAGCCGGAGCATTTGCCCCGGCTTTCCTTGATCAGATTTGATCAAAAAATCAGTCGCGCAGCAGGTCGTTCACAGAGGTTTTGGAACGGGTCTGTGCATCAACGCGCTTCACAATAACCGCACAGGCAAGGCCTGGGCCTGGGGTGCCGTCTGGCAGTGGTTTACCTGGCATGGTGCCCGGAACAACAACGGAGTACGCAGGAACTTCACCCACGAAAACCTCACCGGTGTTACGGTCGATGATCTTGGTGGTCGCGGAGATGAACACGCCCATCGCCAGTACTGCACCTTCGCGCACGATCACGCCTTCAACAACTTCCGAACGCGCGCCAATGAAGCAGTTGTCTTCAATGATAACAGGGCCAGCCTGAAGCGGCTCAAGAACACCACCAATGCCAACACCGCCGGAAAGGTGAACGTTTTTGCCGATCTGGCACAGGAACCAACAGTCACCCAAGTGTCAACCATGGTACCTTCGTCCACGTAAGCACCAAGGTTTACGAAGGAAGGCATCAGAACTGCGGACTTGCCGACGAAAGCAGAACGGCGAACGATGGAGCCAGGAACCGCACGGAAACCAGCTTCTTCAAAATCAATAGCACTCCAGCCGTCAAACTTGGAAGGAACTTTATCCCACCACGGAGCTTCGTCCGGGCCACCTTTGATGATCTGCATCGGGTTCAGGCGGAATGAAAGCAGCACTGCTTTTTTCACCCACTGGTTTACGACCCAATCACCAGAGGTTTTCTCTGCGACACGCAGCTTACCGTGGTCCATCAGGTTCAGTGCGGTGTTTACAGCATCACGCACGTCACCAGTGGTGTCGGTGTTTACATTGTCACGGTCATCAAACGCAGCGTTGATGGTGGCCTCAAGGGCCGCAAGATCAATCTGGCTCATTGGCGGCAGACTCTCACATTTATTGGGTTACGAATTAGAGTTACCGAGGCGTACGCAAGCGCCAACCAGAAGTCAATACTATCTGGCTTCCGGTTGTCTCATCTATCGATTTAGGTTGTTTCAGGACCTTGATCGGCTGCTGAGACTGCTCCATCAGCCACTTCTGGAAAGAAGCAACCGGACGGGTCAGCGGCCGATTGGAGTTTCTGACAAACCAATAACCGCTCTCAAGAGAAAGGCGCGGCCAATCCGGCACAACAAGGTGGCCAGCGGCCACTTCCTGCTCAACAAAACGGGTATCAATCGCAATTGCACCCATGCCCGCAACAGCAGCCTGAATAGCCATATTCCGGCTCTCAAACATGGCACCGGAGATCTGGTTGGAAGTTGGCAGGCCCGTACCATTCAGCCAGCGCGGCCAGTCTTCACGTCGGGAGGATGTATGAAGTAGCTTCAATTTGTCCAGCAGCTTGATGTCTGGATTCGGGTCGCCATTACTCAGCTGGGGAGCAAAGGCAACAACCAGATCCTCCTGCCAGAGCATATTTCGCTCCACATGAGGCCACGCCCCATCCCCCAGCCGGATCGCACAGTCATAGCTTTCCCGGTCAAGGTCCACCATGCGCATGCTCGTCGAGATCAGCAGCTCAATGTCAGGATGCTTCTCCTGAAAGTCAGGCAAGCGCGGAATAAGCCAGCGGGTGGCTACAGTAGAAAGGGTAGAAATGCGCAGCTCAGTCCGACTTCTGCGCCGGAAGGCTTCCACAGCATGCTCGATCTGGTCAAACGAGTTGCCCAGATTGGAGGAAAGGCGCTGGCCTTCCTCAGTCAGCGCAAGGCCGCGGCCGTCACGAATAACAAGAGCCGCGCCAAGTTCATTCTCAAGCGAACGCAGCAAGTGCGTCAGAGCGGAGGGTGTAACACCAAGATCTTCTGCTGCGCGAGCGGCGCGGCCATGTTTGGCCAGCAGTGAGAATGCGTGTAGCGCGCGCAGTGAAACCATGACGAATGCCCTTCTTTATGAGTTCTTGAATTAATCTCAATAAAGGGAAAATAGGCATTCGTCCAGATGATCGTGATATTTTTTTCTCTTTTGGCCATATTACGCGCAAATTTTGCAATTTTTGACCAAAACTGCCCCTACTGGAGGTTAATACGTAAAACCAAGGGGCATCATGCTTTGTAGGAATTAACCGAATTCTTGAGTTCCCTTAGGATGTTATGGAGAAACCCATCCAGATGGTCAGTTACAAAGTCGATATGGGCTCAGTGCCGTTTGAAAGCTCCCAATCTTCGCGGAAAACTTCCCGTGTTCCGTCTGGAATAACCAAAACTGTCCGCATGCCAAGAGAGTTTGGTACAATCAGATTGCGTGACAGATCCTCAAACATCGCTGCGTTTTTGGGGAGAATGCCATTCTTCTCAAGAAAGCGCCGGTAAGTCTCGGCAGCAGGTTTCGGGACAAGGTCTGCTTCGACAATGCCGAAGATATCTTCAAAGTGATCAGTAATCCCAAGACGGTTGGCGACAGACTCTGCATGTTTCCGCGTTCCGTTGGTCAAAATATAGCATTTGCCCGGCAGTTGATTGATCGCCTCCGCAAGCTGCGGATTAGGGTCCAGAACCGAATGATCGATGTCATGCACGAATTCGAGAAACTCGTCGGCCTCAATATGATGCTCAAGCATCAGGCCACGTAATGTGGTTCCATATTCTTTGTAATAGGTAAGCTGGAGCTCTCGGGCCTCATGAGCCTGTTTCCCGGTGAGCTTTTGGACAAACTCAGATATCCTCTCGTCGATCTGACCGAATAGCTTTGAGTGGTGAGGATAGAGGGTGTTGTCCAGATCAAAAATCCAGCTTTCAACGCCGTTAAATGGGGATTGTGTCATACTTCTCCGTTCAGCGAGCAGCACCGCCGATATTTGTTGTTTGACGCCAAGCAAAACAGGAAAAAAAATTAGGATATCCAGAGAGGCGCCTGTCTTTCGCCTCTCTGGAACAAGCAATAAAGTGAAGTGGCGAAAGCTCGCCAGCGGATCTCAAAGGAAAGATCAGAATGAGATCAGAACCCGAAGCATGATGCTGGCTTGGAGGCCGCAACACACTTAAGGGACGATCAGAGTACCTGCACCGTGATCGGTAAACAACTCCAGCAGAACGCATGTGCAACTTTGCCGTCAACAATAACAACACCTTCAACGCCCTGTTCAAGCGCATCAAGACATGTTTCGACTTTCGGGATCATACCGCCAGAGATTGTGCCATCCTCAATAAGAGCACGGGCACCGGCACGGGTCAGCTGCTTGATCAGCTTTCCGTCTTTGTCCAGAACGCCGGGTACATCGGTCAAGAACAACAGGCGCTTCGCGTTGAGTGATCCAGCAATGGCACCAGCAAAGGTATCTGCGTTGATGTTGTAGGTCGCGCCATCGCGGCCCGGAGCCACAGGAGCCACAACAGGAATGAGGTCACGCTCAAGGATCAGTCAAGGACCTTTGCATTCACGTCTTCAGGTTCGCCCACGAACCAAGGTCCAGAATTTCCTCAATCTTGGAATCTGGGTCACGGTGTTTGCGATGTAGCTTGCGGGCTGTGACCATGCCACCATCTTTGCCGCAAAGGCCAATAGCACGGCCACCTTCACGGTTGATGCTGGCAACAATGCCCTTGTTGATGGAGCCAGCCAGAACCATCTCGACGATTTCAACGGTTGCCTGGTCCGTAACGCGCAGACCGCCTTTGAATTCGCTCTTGATGTTGAGACGCTCAAGCATGGAGCCGATCTGAGGACCGCCACCATGAACGACCACAGGATGAACACCGGACTGGCGCAGAAGAGTAATATCTCGGGCAAAAGCGCGAGCAAGGGAGTCGTCTCCCATTGCATTGCCGCCGTACTTTACAACAACACGTCGGTCATCATAACGCTGCATGTAAGGGAGAGCATGGGCAATGACATGCGCACGATTACTGTTTTCCGAGAAACTCATAGCGATTGGTACACCTGGAGAAAAGAATGGATTGATACGCAAATCACACAGACTGCGTGACAGGTATATAACCGCATTATAATCACGCCACAAATGTTCCGTCACTTGAACCAGTGTGAATTTACTCAAGTAACAGACGAAATAGCCTAATGTCTCTCTCGCAGATAATTCGCAAAGCCATCTTCGCAGGTAGCTGGCGAGAACAGGAAACCTTGAGCATTCGTGCAGCCGCTACTCTCCAGCAGCTGCATCTGCTCTTCGGTCTCCACGCCCTCTGCCGTTACTTCCATGTCCAGCAAGTGTGCCAGCTCAACCAGATGAGCGCAGGTCGCACTGTGCAGTTTGGAGTGCGGAACGCCGGAAACGAAACTGCGGTCGATCTTGAGCCGGTCAACAGGACAGTCAAGCAGGTGCTTCACCGAGGCATAACCGGTCCCGAAGTCGTCAAAGGCAACAGAAAGGCCCATCTCCTGCAGCGTGCGCAGGTTCTTCATAGCATGCGGAGCGCGGTCCAGATCAATCCACTCGGTGACCTCGAGCTCCAGAAAATAGCCGGGTGTATCCGTGTCCTTCAGGATCTTTTGAATGCGGCAGACGATGTCAGGGTCAGCAAATATCCTAGCGCAGATGTTTACGGAGATCTTGAAGTTTGGATCAACGAGATCGCCCCAACCACGACGCGCTTTGCAGGCCTCATGGATCACCCAGTACCCAACATCCTTGCCAAGCAGCTCCGGAACAACGTGGTGATAAAGCGGGAAGGGGGAAGTAGGCCATTTTCGGGATGCTCCCACCTGATCAGCGCTTCCGCGCCAACCAACTTACGGTCAGTCACACGCACGATGCTGATAATGCAGCACAAACTCATCACGCAGGTACGCAGAAATCAAAGAGCGTTCCAACGGGTTCGGGCCAAACTGACGGGCCCGATACCACTTGCGAATATTCAACCCTGTCAACGCCAGCGTTGGAAACGAACGAGCGAACCGCCGCAGATAGGTGAGCATACTAGAACCCGTAGGCCCAGATGCGGCGCCCAAGACTGCCGGGCGGATGGAGCTGCGCACATACATCAGCTCCTTTCCCCGGTGTTGGCTCTAAAAGTGCCTTTTTGCCTGTCTTTGTCAGACATCCGACGATCTCCCCTTCGACGATGGCCTACACACATTCGAGGGGTAAAATGACCTAGGGTCAAGTGAGGGGTTGGGTGTGTCTGGGGAAAACGCCGTAAAACCGGAGAATAAGGTAGAATCCGCGGTATTGCAGGATGGACTAGGGGGCTCTGATATGTTTGAGGAGCCTTCCCTCAAGCAAAGGAAGGCGCAGGGTTGCAAGAAACCTGCGCCGCCATCGACTAGCCGTAACTGACCAGCTGAGCAATCTCAGCGCGCAGTTCATCCAAGCCGTTGCCTTTTTCAGAGGAGGTCGCAATGATCTCCGGGTGCGCTGCTGGACGTTTCGCGAGCAGTTTCAGCGTTTCTTCTTTCACCCGCTCAAGCTGTCCAGGCTTCAGTTTATCAGCCTTTGTCAGCACAACCTGATAAGGAACCGCCGACTTGTCCAGAATGGACATGGCTTCCAGATCGTTCTTCTTGATGCCGTGCCGTGAGTCAATCAGCGAGAACACACGACGCAATGTGCTTCGGCCACGAAGAAAGTCAAAAATGAGCGATGTCCATGCGTCCACCATCCCCTTTGGTGCCTCTGCATAACCATAGCCGGCATATCGACAATCTTGAGAATGGAGTGCTCCGCTCCAAAGAAGTTCAGCATTTGGGTGCGGCCCGGTGTGTTGGACGTACGGGCCAGTGCCTTCTTACCGGTTAGCTTGTTGATCAGGCTGGACTTGCCAACATTGGACCGGCCAGCAAATGCAATCTCGATGCCATCCAGCACAGGCAGCTGGTGCATCTCTTTAACGCTGGTAATAAATTCCCAGGGACGCGCAAACAGAAGGCGTCCCGCCTCCAGCTGCTCTTCTGAATATTCTTTTTCTGAGCTCATGCCCTGCCTTTTAACCTGCAATTTTGAATTGGTCGAGAGCTGTTTTCCAAAGCCTCGGCTTTATGTTTGCCCTACCGCTGCTTTGCTGCGAGGAGCGGGTATCTCAAGCAAAAAACGCGACCCTGAGGCCGCGTTTTTATGTTCATCTCCAAAGAGGAAAGCTTACTTGCTTTCTTCCTTTGGCTTGCGTTTGAACGTGTCTTTCAGGTTATCGAAAAGCTCAAGCTTAACACCCTGACGACGCATGATGATCGCCTGCTGTGTAACGGACAGGGTGTTGTTCCATGCCCAGTAGATCACCAGACCAGCGGGAAGGTTGCCAGCATGAAGGTGAACAGTACAGGCATCCAGGTGAAGATCATCTGTTGCGCAGGCTCAGCTGGTGCAGGGTTCATCTTCATCTGCAGGAACATGGTGATACCCATGATCAACGGCCAGATACCAATCATCAGGAAGCTTGGTGGATCCCATGGGATCAGGCCAAACAGGTTGAAGATGGTCGTCGGGTCTGGAGCAGAGAGATCCTGAATCCATCCGAAGAATGGCGCATGACGCATCTCGATGGTAACGAACAGAACCTTATAGAGCGAGAAGAAGACCGGAATCTGGATCACCATTGGCAAACAACCTGCCAGTGGATTGATCTTTTCCGTCTTGTACAGCTCCATCATGGCTTGCTGCTGTTTCTGCTTGTCGTCCTTAAACTTCTCGCGGATCTCAGTCATTTTCGGCTGCACGAGCTTCATTTTACTCATGGAGACGTAGGACTTGTTTGCCAACGGGAAGAAGATTGCCTTGACGATCACAGTCACAAGAAGGATTGCGATGCCGAAGTTGCCGACCAGCGAGTAGAGCCAGTGAATCACCGAGAACATTGGCTTGGTCAGGAAGTAGAACCAGCCCCAGTCGATCATCAGATCGAAGTTCTTGATGTCATAGGATGCCCCATAACCGTCGATCAGACTGGTAACCTTTGCACCGGCATAGAGGAGTGAAGAGTTGGTGACATTTCCACCAGCCGCAACCTGAACTGCATTACCAAGGTAATCAGTCTGGAAGTTCTCGGTGTTGGCGTTATAGGAAAAGTTTGGCTGGAATTCAGTGCCCGGAGTTGGGATCAGCGTTGCAGCCCAGTACTTGTCAGTAAAGCCAACCAGCCCATGTCGGTGCGGCCTGGGCGAACACTTCCTTCTTCGATCAGGTTGGAATACTTGATTTCCTGCAGGCCTTCGTCACCGATAACACCGATAAGACCTTCATGCAGAACGAAAAAGCCAGCGGTTTCCGGCTCGCCGTTACGTGCGATCAGGCCGTAAGGGTAAAGCTGAACATTCTGCCCGGTGTTATTCTGAACTTCCTGCTCAACGGAGAACATGTAGTTCTCGTCAACAGAGAAAGTACGTGTGAAGACCAGACCTTCGCCATTGTCCCAGCTAAGAACGATTGGTGAGGATGGTGTCAACTCGCCAGAAGTCTCAGCCGTCCAGACGGTTTCGGCATTCGGAAGATTGACCTGTGTACCTGGGTCGGCAACCCAGCCATGCTCAGCATAATATGGCGATGTGCTGCCTTTTGGCGAAAACAGGATAACTGTCTCACTGTCCTCGGCGAGCGTCTGGCGGTAGTCCTTCAGGCGAAGGTCATCCAGCTTCGCGCCTTTCAGATTGACTGAACCGGAAAGGCTCGGGGTGTCAATGGTCAGGCGAGGCGATGCGGCCAATGCTTGTTCGCGATTGACGAATGATTGAACTGCGGTCCCGCTTTCGGCGCCCGGAGCCACTTGGCCAGAGGCACCTTCAGGAAGGGCAACGGGTGCGCTGGAACCGGCTTGTTGTGCATCTTCTGCCAGCTGCGCCTGTTGCGCGTCCTGCTGAGCTTCTAACTGTGGTCCGCAATAAAGAATTGCCAGCCCAATAGCACAACCAGCGACAGCACGATCGCTACGATCATATTGCGATTATCGTTCATCGACTGGATCACTCATTTTCATAAGGGTGGAATAAACATTCATCACTGATCAGTCCGCCTGCACTTTATTATAGGGAGGGTTAGATTTAGCCAGCGAATTCGGTTTTGATTGGATAGGGCGAGATTTACGAGGCTTGAATGCATTTCTCACACTTCCTCTAAGGTCCTTCAAAAGTTCCTCAAAGGGCTGGGAAAGTGCAGCTCTCCGGCCAACCAGTACGTAGTCGGCACCAGTCTGTGCGATATCCAGATCAAGAGAGGCGACAGCAGCTCGAAGTCGGCGCTTAATTCGGCTGCGCTCAACAGAGTTTCCGGTTTTCTTGGTAACCGTATAACCCATCCGAGGGGTGCCATCACTGCGGGTTTTAGCCGCTTGAAGCACAAAAGCACGCCGAGCTATCCTCCCGCCTTTGGCGACGGTAAGAAACTCGGAGCGCTTTTTGAGTGTTTTCATGTTTTTGCGGCGGAACTTGGGTTCAATGGAAATGAAGTGAATGCCGCCGCGCAACGTCGCGATTAAGCGCTAAGACGCTTACGACCCTTAGCACGGCGACGCGCCAAAACCTGACGGCCATTTTTATCTGCCATACGTGCCGGAAGCCGTGGCGACGCTTGCGAACAAGGTTGCTCGGTTGGAATGTACGTTTCATCTTATTACCCTAGCAGAGCCATCGGCTCCAACTTAAACGTTAATTTGGACTGTGCGTCTTGTCCCCGAAATCACCGCGACTCTCTACAAGTTGCAGGACTTTGCGCATAGGACACGCACTCCTATTCGTCGGCGCTTATATTAGTCTGCGTGCTCCAAGTCAATAATTGCTGCACTGGAATTTGCGATATCCTGACTCTTTATTACCTCACAGGCCCGTGTGCGGCTGTGATCCCTCATTCAAAACCAAGTGAAATTACGGGGAATGCACGAACCTGTGATCACACCGGAGGTCTTTCTAATTGTAAGGAAATTGTAATGCTTCAATTTACGATCCGAATAGACCTACAAAAAAACATAGTAACCTATTCGGCTTACACTGGCTAACAAGAACAGAGGTTTCAGTTTTCGCATGTCTGACTGCTGGAGCCATCTAAGGAAGAGCACATGGGAATCACGGAACACAATGATAATAAGTCAGCAGCCGGCGGAGTCATCGGTTTTATTAAGCGATGGGGGCTCCTGATTGTTATCCTTGCTGTGTCCGTCTATGGCGCATCACAGGGGTGGCATAAGGAAGTCACGCTCAGTAATCTGATCAAGAACCGTCAGATACTGGAAGACTATCTGACAGCCTCTCCTTTCCTCACACCGCTTATCTACTTTGTGGTTTACACGCTTGCTGTCGCTCTCTCGTTCCCAGGGGCTTCCTTGATGACAATCGCGGGCGGTTTCCTGTTTGGTTGGCTGTTCGGCGGCTTGCTGACGGTTGCTGCGGCAACCATTGGCGCATCGCTGTTGTTTGTGGCAGCAAAAACATCCGTCGGTGCAACGCTTAAAGAAAGAGCCGGTCCCTTTCTTGATAAAATGTCCGAGGGCTTCCGCAATAACGCGTTCAGCTACCTTCTCTTCCTGCGTCTGACCCCGGTATTCCCGTTCTGGCTGGTGAACATCGCTCCGGCCCTGTTCCGCGTCCCACTGCCTACCTATTTTATCGCAACCTTTATCGGCATCATCCCGGCACCTTCGCTTATGCGTTTATCGGTGCAGGTCTCGACAGCGTGATTGACGCGCAGGAAATGGTGAACCCCGGCTGTTCTGCAGCGGAACCTGCGAGGTGGATATACCCGCACTGATCACGCCAGAGCTACTATGGGCCTTTGCAGCCCTAGGACTGGTTGCGCTCATCCCGCCAGTCATAAAACGCTTCCGCAGCTGCTAATTCTCATAGATGACCAATTTCGATAGTACGGACTTTCTCGATGACAGATAACAATAACTCAAAGACACTGACCCCGGACATCTGTGTAATTGGCGCTGGCTCAGGTGGTCTTTCGGTCGCTGCCGCAGCAGCAGCCTTTGGCGTGGATGTCGTCCTGATTGAAAAAGGCAAAATGGGTGGTGACTGCCTGAATTATGGCTGTGTCCCCTCCAAAGCACTCATTGCAGCAGGCAAAGCAGCAGCAACCTTCCGTTCCTCGGAAAAGTTCGGTGTAGTTGCTACACAGCCCGAGGTCGATTTCTCCAGAGTGAATGATCACGTCCACGATGTGATCGCGACCATCGCCCCGCATGACTCCGTTGAACGGTTCGAAGGACTGGGCGTCAACGTTATTCAGGGTGCGGCTGAGTTTATCTCGGCTGATACGGTTAAAGTGGGCGAGCAACTCATCAAAGCGCGCCGCTTTGTGGTTGCCACCGGGTCCAGCGCTGCGATCCCCCCGATCCCTGGTATCGAAAATACGCCTTACCTGACCAACGAAAGCCTGTTTGAACTGAAAGAGCGTCCGGAGCACCTGATCATTATCGGGGCAGGACCAATCGGCATGGAGATGGCTCAGGCCCACCGCCGCCTTGGAAGCCGCGTAACTGTCATCGAGGCGCTGCGTCCACTGACCGTGACCGATCCTGATCATGCGGATCTGGTCATACGGAAAATGGAAGGTGAGGGCGTTGAAATCCTTTCAGAGACCAAGGTGCTTAGCGTTGAAAAAAACAGATACAGGCGTCAAAGTCAGTATCAAGGTGGATGATGAGGCTGAGGGCACAGTCGAAGGCTCGCACCTGTTGATCGCAGCAGGACGTAAACCCAACATCACGTCTCTTGGTCTTGAAACAGCTGGCATCGAGTTCACACGTCGCGGCATCACAACAGATGATGGCCTGCGCACGACCAACCGCAAGGTTTATGCAATTGGAGATGTTGCAGGCGGCGTGCAGTTTACCCACGCAGCAGGCGCTCATGCGTCTCTGGTCATCCGCTCCATCCTGTTCCGCATGCCGATCAACCACAATAGCATCACCATGCCTGCGGTGACCTACACCGAGCCGGAGATTGGGCAGGTGGGTCTTTCCGAGGAGCAGGCCCGCGCCGAGCTGGGTGACAAGCTTAAGGTGCTGACAGCAGAGTTCTCCGGAAACGACAGAGCACTGGCCGAAGGCAAAGGCGTGGGTCAGATCAAACTGCTGGCCGATAACAAAGGGCGTCTTGTTGGCGCATCCATTGTTGGCCCGGGTGCTGGTGAGCAAATTGGTCTTTTATCATTGATGATTTCTCAGAAGCTGAAGGTGGGCGCTCTGCTGGGTGTTGTTTTCCCGTACCCGACCTTGAATGAAGGCATTCGCAGGGCTGCCCTGACGTTTTATGCCGATGCCCCGAAGAATCCGTGGGTCCGCAGAATTCTGACGCTCCTGAGAAAGTTTGGCTAACGCAGTTATGACCAGTTGTAACAGAAGTTTGTTGCTTGGTAGGCGTCATCTGCTAAAAATGAGTTAGGCATAGCGCGTAACAACAACCTGCGCTGCACGATTATTGTGTACCAACTCATCAGGTAGGTGGATGGTTCAAGACAGTAGGAGAGTGACCTCTGAAACAGAGGCCACTCCAAAAAAAAGCTGGACACGGATGAAGTCCCGAAAGGCAAGCTCCACCGATTATTCCCCGGTGGGATGGGCCTTTCTGGCAAGCTTCTAGTGCTGACAATCTTGTTTGTCATGCTTAGTGAAGTGCTTATTTTTGTCCCCTCAATTGCAAATTATCGCAACACCTGGCTCCGCGACCGTCTCGCGGTGGGCGGGGTCGCGGCCACTTTGCTGACTGATAGCGAGACCCTGTCTCCGCAGGTGCAGGACAAACTGCTTGAGGCGACGGGCGCACAAGCCATCTCTCTGGTCATTGGTGAGCGCCGTAATCTGATCGCTATGGAAAGTTCAGAAATGAACATCACCAAGACGATCGATATGACCATGACTCTCCATGGGAGGCAATTGAATGTAGCCTTCAGTTCCTGATTGGAGGCCAGACAGGCCAAATCCGTGTGATCGGCGACGTTGATATGAGCTCCGGTGGCAGAGTGGATATGGTCTTCCCGGCGTCATTGGTGAGAGCGGATCTCCAGAAATACGCGCTCAACATCCTGCAGCTGTCCCTTCTGATCTCCTGTTTGACAGCAGCGCTCGTTTATCTGTCCATCCGCTCCTTGCTGCTGCGTCCGTTACAACGACTTACCGCATCAATGCGGCGCTTTGCTGAAGCACCGGAGAATGCGCGCGAGATCATCAAGCCGAGTGGCCGTGTTGATGAGTTGGGCGAAGCGGAAGTGCAACTACAATCCATGCAGAAATCTTTGAACCAGACTTTGAACCAGCAGCGCCGGATGGCAGCGCTGGGGATGGCTGTTTCCAAGATCAACCACGACATGCGCAACCTGCTGGCATCTGCTCAGCTGTTTCTGGAACGTTTGGAGATGCTGCCGGATCCCACGGTACAGCGTGTTGCGCCGAAAATTCTGGCGACGCTTGATCGCGCTGCCAGCTACACGAGCGCGGTGCTGTCCTACGGAAAGGCGCAGGAACCTCCGCCCGAGTTGCGTTTGATCCGCCTTGCTCCGATTCTGCGTGATGTGGAGGAGGTGCTGGGCCTCTCCAGATACTCTGAAGAAATTGAGATGCACATCAATGTGCCGGAAACGCAGGAGCTGGAAGCAGACCCGGAGCAAATCTTCCGCGTGCTTCTCAACCTCTGCCGAAATTCGGTACAGGCAATGCAAGCCTCCAAAGGCACGTCCGGTGTTGTTTGCCGTATCGAGATCAATTCGGAAGTGCAGGACGACATGCTGTACATCTATGTTGCAGACACAGGTCCAGGGATACCGAAGAAGGCACAGGAAGGTCTGTTCAAAGCGTTCCAGACCTCAGGCAAGGCTGGCGGCACCGGACTGGGTCTGGCCATCGCTGCAGAGATTGTGGTTGCCCACGGCGGTCAGATCACATTGGAAAAAGATGTGACCACCGGAGCGTGCTTCAAAATCCAGCTTCCATATAGGCAGAGCGCGCAAGCGACTGAAAAAAATTACAAGACTGTTCCCGGCGGATACCAGCAAGGGCTAATTCCTAGAAAAGTTGCAGCGTGCAAATGCAGCTTTTCTCTCGTTTATGCCGCAATGCCCTACGTCTTTGTTCTTATAGTCAGAAATTGTTATCCCCAAAACGCGAAATGACTTCAAAAAAAACTTCTCCAAAGCGCTTGCCAAGGTCCAGGAAGGCGGCTACATAGACCCCCGTTCCGCAGGGAACACGGCCTGCACCGGTAGCTCAGCTGGATAGAGCACCAGACTACGAATCTGGGGGTCGGGGGTTCGAATCCTCCCGGTGCACCATTCCCCCCCAAATATTATCGTTTCACTTTACTGCCGAACCGCGTGAATCAAACCTTCAAAGCATTTAATTGCTTGAAGCAAGGTTCTCTTCTGCGCTTTCTCCCCGTGGAAGATTTTCCCGTAGAAACCTGATGATATTTTCCCCCATCACAGCCGCAATCTGATCTTCAGTAAAGCCCTTGTCCAAAAGCTCCTGCGTTAGAACAGCATATTCTGAGGTGTCAAACGCGGTAGTTACCGAGCCATCAAAGTCAGACCCCAGTGCAACATTATCAATTCCCGCAATCGAAACAGCATACTCAATGGAGTCGGCAACACCTTTAGGGCTGATATCGCAGGCAGCTGCGTCCCAGAACCCGACCCCGATCAGCCCGCCTTTTGCGGAAATGGCTCTGACCTGTTCGTCCGTGAGGTTGCGCGGCGTGTCGCAGATACCTTTCAAGCCCGTATGGGAAACAACAATCGGCCTGGTTGCCATTGCCAGTACATCTTCAATCACTGCAGGAGAGGAGTGCGCCACGTCGACAATCATCTCCTTCTGCTCCATTAGCTGCACAACCTGCTTCCCGAAATCAGTCAGGCCAGCCTTGGATTGGCCGTGAAGAGAGCCACCAAGTTTATTGTCGAAGAAATGCTGTAGACCCATTATGCGCAACCCACCGTCGTAGAGGCGGTCAATATTGTTGATGTCCCCATCCAGCGCATGCCCACCTTCAGTGCCAAGGATACCGGCAATTATCTTTGAACCTCCGGCCCGTGCGTCCAGAACAGCTTGCAGCTCCTCCTGAGTGTGGACCACCTTGATCTGCTCCGGATGCTTCTTCTCCAGGTCATAAAGACGCTGCGCCTGCAACAGAGCCCGTTCTGAGAGCTTATTGAGTGCTTCGAAGGCCAGCTCTGCACACGACCAAGCAGTGTTATGTTGTCAGAGGCCTCTGAGGAGTTCTTCTCGTAGTTCTGTCCGCGCGGAGATTTGGTGACACTGGTGAAGATCTGCACACCTACATTGCCTTTGTTAAAGCGCGGAAGGTCAGAGTGACCAATTGAGGATTCCTGCGAAATGTTCCGGCCCCAGAGCAAAACATCATTATGCAGGTCTGCAACCCGAAGCCTGTCGTGCATTGCCTGCGCATCAGTACTGATGGAATATGGTTCGTGCTCAACAACCACATTTCGGCTGTTGTCGACATACTTGGCAACATAACCGGTGCGAATAGCGCCATAGCCCACAGCAGCGATCACAACAATGGCCCCTAAACCAACCTTTAAATATGAAATGCCCATAATATGCGTCCAATATGTTTGCAGTCACTGACCGAGAAATATCAGATTACCTTAGGGTAAAATCCGGGCTTGTCCAGTTACCTAAACCATGGACTGGCTTTTCTGAGGCTCAGGTGAAACGCATATTTCCTTGTCGATGCAAAGATCTTCAGGGTAATATGAGAGCGGATTTCTTCGGTTTTATAAATGGTTAAAGGCGAGAGGCGTCATCATGAACGCTCAACAACTGGTCGATCTAATTTCTTCCCGCACATCAGCGCCGCTAAAGCGCATGGAAGCACCCGGTCCAAATGCCGAGGAGCTGAAGCTGATCGTGGAAGCTGCTGCAGCTGCACCTGATCATGGCCGCCTGCATCCGTTCCGCATCCTTGAGATCCCAGCGAACGCGCGGGATGCTCTGGGTGAACTCTTTGCGCAAGCTGTCAAGGAAAGGCAGGAGGCGCCAACCGAAGAGGCACTCGCCCGCGCAAGAGAAAAGGCGCAAAGAGGGCCAGTACTCTTGGTACTGATCGGATGTTTTCACGGCTCGGAAGAGACCAGCATTCCAAAATACGAACAGATGATCTCCGCAGGTACTGCTCTGCAGAACATGGTGCTCGTGGCGCACGCGCTCGGGTATGCCTCAAGGATCACAAGCGGCGAAAGTGCACGCGCAGCGAGCTTCCATAAAGGCTTGGGTCTTTCTGAAAATGAAGAGTTCCTTTGCTTCATCTCGCTTGGCAAGATTGATGATCCAAGACCTGCCAAAGGTCGACAAGATGCTCAGGAACTCTTTTCCAGCTGGACGCCAAACTGAGGCGATTATTTCGCCTTCGGACGGAAGGCCACAATCACATCTGGGTCTGTCTCAATGCGCCCGGCACCAATCAGGTCCAGACAATACGGAACTGCCTGAAACACAGCATCAAGGCAGGTTTTGATGCTGGCAGGTTTGCCCGGCAGATTGATGATTAGGCTCTTGCCACGAATGCCGGCGGTCTGGCGCGAAAGAATTGCAGTTGGAACCTCTTTTAAGGACAGCTGGCGCATCAACTCACCAAAACCGCGAAGCTCCTTCTCCATAACCAGTTCCATCGCTTCCGGCGTAAGGTCGCGAGGGGAGGGACCAGTTCCGCCTGTGGTGAGGATCAGATCAACACCGTCTTCATCCGCTAGTTTTTTTTAAAGTGCTGCTTACACTCTCAATTCCATCTGGAATGATCTTATGGACTGGCTCCCACGGGCTTGTCACGGCTTTCTCAAGGTATGCAAGAATAGCTGGGCCGCTTTTGTCTTCGTAAGTCCCGTCGCTGGCGCGGTCGGAGATGGTAATAGCTGCAATTTTCATAGATATCTCTCATAGATACGAAGGGTTTGCCGCAAGAGTAAGCATGGAGATGCTCAGGTTCAAACATTAATTGCTCGCAGAAATCCTTGTCCTCCCATTCTTTGTTCCCCGCAGAATGCACCATGTATTTTCCAGCGGTCTCTTCTGTGCCCCTTGTGTTTCTCACTGTGCATTTTGATAGACTGACGCTGCGTGATTTAAACGTTACTATCCCGTCATTACTGGTCGTTTCAGGAGACTGACTGCGTAATCCGGGGGAGAGGCTGCAACACAGCGATATTCATTTTACCCGTGACAGGAATGGTCTCTGGGAGTTTCGACATCCCTTGGGGTGTTTCGGAGCTGTCTCTCGCACGTGCACTGAACTGAAGAGTTCCGGTTAAGTGCATAAGATAGCTTGGCGATCTGACTTTTGGAAATGACCTCAAACAGCCTCTGGGCTGCAAAGCATAAGGAAGCCGCTTAATGCGTAAGGCGCAAGTTGCTGCATTCGATGAACTTGAAGATCGTAAGCCTGCTTATGCACTTGTTGGTGAGGTCGACCTTGTCGTTGTCAGGTATGATGATGAGATCTCCGTGCTGTACGGACGGTGTCTCCATCGCGGAGCGCTCTTATCTGATGGGTTCGTCAGAGGTCGCAATCTGATTTGCGGGTTACACCAATGGGATTATCGGCTGAGTTCGGGTGTCAGTGCTTACGACAACAAAGAATGCCTGCAAAAATTTACCCACTTCGTCGAGGATGGCAACGTATATGTCGATGAAGATGAAGTGATCGCCTGGGCCAAAGACAACCCGCAACCTTACTTCCGAAAAGCTTATCTGGGCCAATACGCAGATTTCCACGGCACGGAAGAAGAGCCGCATAACAAACTGATACAGACATATGCGCGCTCGGGCTTGAAGGGCACTGGTCATCACGGCGCAATTGAAGCCATGGGGGTACCCACGACAGAGCTACCCCAGTGGCAAGACATTCAGATCCTGACAGCACAACTGCATAATCCGCCGCGTTTGGATGAAGAACCTGTTGGAACGGATGTGGTCATCGGCCCCAAAGCGCAAAAGCCCCTCCATCTGAAAATCCCGCTCTTAGTCTCGGACATGAGCTTTGGTGCGCTCTCAGAGCCAGCCAAAATCGCTCTCGCCCGCGGAGCAGAAAGTGTAGGGACCGGAATTTGCTCCGGTGAAGGGGGCATGCTGCCTGAGGAGCAGGCTGAGAACACGCGGTACTTTTATGAGTTAGCTTCCGCCCGGTTTGGTTTTTCATGGGATCAGCTGGAAAGAGTTCAGGCCTTCCATTTCAAAGGCGGACAAGCAGCAAAAACCGGAACTGGCGGGCATCTTCCGGCCGCAAAAGTAACCGAAAAAAAATTGCAAGGGTGAGGGGCCTCAAAGCAGGCGAGGGGGCAATCTCTCCGGCAAGGTTCCCCGAATGGATGAAACCAGCAGATTTTCGAGAGTTTGCCGACAAAGTACGTGACAAGACCGGGGGAATCCCGATTGGCTTCAAACTGTCAGCACAGCATCTCGAAAAGGATATCGATGCCGCGCTGGAAGTTGGAGTGGACTACATCATTCTTGACGGCCGAGGTGGCGGAACTGGTGCATCCCCGTTGGTGTTTAGAGATAACATCTCGGTTCCAACCATACCGGCACTGGCACGCGCGCGACGCCATCTGGACCGCAGTGGTCGGCGGGATGTTACGCTTGTTATCACGGGGGGGCTGCGCAAGCCCGAAGACTTCGTCAAAGCAATGGCTTTGGGTGCAGATGCAATCGCATTGGCAAACGCGCCTATGCAAGCCATCGGCTGTATTGCTATGCGCGCATGCCACACGAACAACTGTCCCGTCGGCATAGCGACGCAGAAAGACCACCTTGTTGCGCGTTTGGAGGTTGAGAAATCAGCAAAGCGTCTGGAGAAGTTCTTTACGGCGTCTGTAGAGCTGATGAAGGTGATGGCCCGGGCATGTGGCATGCACATATCTCGGATTTCTCAATCAATGACATCACCAGTTGGAAGAAGGAAATGTCGGAGCTCGCCGGTATCACCTGGGCTGGGCACGACCCTAATGAGTAAATCTGGCTGCTTTGAACAGCAGAAAATCAGTAGGTCGTATAAATGGTTGTTGCTGAAATTATTATTCTGATCGCACAAATCTACTGCGTGATTGGTTTTTTCGTTGCTATTGTGTTTATCACCATTGGGCTGGGCCGCGTGGAACTTGCTGCCCGCAAGGCCTATCTTTTCCGTCTGCAGATTCTCCCGGGGCTCATCTTGCTCTGGCCAATTGTGATTGTTCGCTGGGTTGCGTTGGAGCGCTCAGGTGAAAAAGCTTTGCTTGATGAAGAAGAGAAACAATTAGACGAAGAGCAAGAGGGCAAAAAATAATGCAGCGCGCCTTCCGAAGAGCCCATCGTTCCCTTTGGCTTGTTTTGGCATTTCTCATTCCAATTGTCTTGGGCTTGGCGCTCATGATGCGACCCACGGGAACGCACGAGCAGCCGCCCGTTCCCCTTGATGACGCGGCAAAGTTGGCTCTGGAGGCAAACCAGTGAGTGTTAAATATGTGCCGGTAATCTGGAACCGCACCAAACTTGCCTACGATGCTGTCGTGCTGGCAACCGTTGGCGCATATCTTGGCATCTATCTCTACGTGGCGCCGCAGTTCCAAACAGTCACAATGCCGATTGATTGGGATATCTACAAAGCGCAGGCATTTGGCACCTGCGTCTTCTTTCTGCTGACCTTCATTTTGTGCATCGGACCCATGGCACGGCTGGACAAGCGCTTCTTGCCACTGCTCTATAACCGCCGCCACCTTGGCGTAATCACCTGCGTGCTCGCCTACTTCCACGTTGACAACATCCTTGGCTGGTACAACGCATTCTCACCAATCAATCGCTATGTCTCGGTCTTCATTGTCAACACGAGCTTTGACCGCTTCTTGGGCTTCCCCTTTGAGATCCTTGGGGTCCTGGCGCTTCTGATCCTGACGATCCTTGCGGTCACCAGTCATGACTTCTGGCTCCATTTCCTGAAGCCAACCCTCTGGAAGTTCCTCCATATGGGGATCTATCTGGCATACGCTTTGATCGTCGCTCATGTCGCTCTCGGCGCTCTGCAAAGTGCTGCAGGCCCCTTTATGACCACCGCTGTTGGCGCCTCCGTCGCCCTCGTCGCCTCATTGCATCTACTTGCTGCAAGAAAAGAGCACTTGTTTGATGCGCAAGAAAGTCCAATGGATGACAGCGGCACTTGGATGGATGCAGGTGATCCAACGGAGGTCCCTGACAAGCGCGCGCGGATTATCTCCATCACGGACGATGAACGCGTTGCAATCTTCAGAAACGGCAAAAAGCTCTCTGCCATCTCCAATGTCTGTGCCCATCAGAACGGACCTTTGGGAGAAGGGAAGATCGTCTATGGCTGTGTAACCTGTCCTTGGCACGGTTACCAATATCGGGTGGAAGACGGGAGATCTCCGCCGCCATTCACGGAGAAGATTTCCACCTACCGGCTCAAACTGGAAGATGGTCGCCTGTGGCTGAATATCGAAGCTCTGCCTCCAGGCACCTATGTTGAGCCTGTAGTTGTTCCCATACTGGCGGAGGGAAGCTAATGGCGAAAAAGAAGCCTGATCCCTTCTTTATCGGTTGGGCGAAAAAGCCGCCGAAGGTCCTTCAAGGGTTCCTTTTCTTGATCTCGGCCGTGCTGGTTGGGGCTGCGGTCGGTGTCGCATTTGGCATAGGCGCATCTGTTCCGGATCCCGGCGATGCGCGCTTTGAGTGGGGAGCCGGATACCAGACGTTCACCGGCTACGTTGATGCCAAGCCTTATCCGCTTCTCAGACTGCCTGCGGGCGAAGATGGACGGGACCAGCCGCACGCCATGCTAATTTCCGGCGTCGGCAAACGCGGCATGCAGCAACTAGCGGGTCCGTTGGATGGTCAGGCCGTTGATGCAGGCGGCATCCTGCTTAAACGCGGGGATCTGGATATGCTGCAAGTGGGCGGTGAGGTATCTCTCCGTGCTGCTGAAAACCCTGCCCCAAACTTCACACCAGCGCCTGCAGAGCATCTGGCAAGTGGCGCTTAACCGGCGAGATCTGCGACGGCAAATGCTACACCGGAGCCATGCGACCCGGTGTTGGATTAGCACATAAGGCCTGCGCCAATCTTTGTATCATCGGTGGAATACCGCCGGTTTTTGTCACAACCACACCATTGATGGGCAGCGAGTTCTTCCTATTAGCAGATGAGAATGGTGAACCCTTATCATCTGAGGTGGAAGATTGGGTCGCCCTGCTGATTTCACTTGAAGGTGAGGTTGAGCGGCGTGATGATCTGATGATCTTCAAGGTGAATTTGGACAGTGCCAAACAGCTCTAAATTGCTGAGCAATTATGTCTGCGGCGGCGAATAGATCTCCAACGGGGTTCAGCGTACCCAAAGGTTGGAGTGGCGCAATCAGTCTTAGGCTGTTAGAAAAGCTCAAGTTTGCAGTGCAGCACAAGTTGTGTTGCCTCCTCCTCCTAGGTGCTCTTTCATACCACATGTGCCCAAGCGTGTGGGCGAAACAGCATCGTTGCTATGCACAATCCGGTGATCCAATGATACAGTTTTTTTGCCTATCCAGAATCCGTCTTCTGCGCGAAAGTTCGAATTGCGTTGGACATGAAAAACTTGGATTACGCTGAAGTACCTCCTCCTGATGGATATGGATCTGCCGCCTACAAAAGAATTATTCCAGCTGGGTCCATTCCGGGCTTGCAAGATGGAGCTGCGGCTCTGTCTGACTCAAATGCGATCCTTGAGTATCTAGAGGAAACCGCGCTATCACCAGCCTTGTTGCCAGAAAAACCCGCTGAACGTGCCAAGGTCAGAGCGCTGATGGGCCTGCACGATACGCGTATTGAACCATCCGTTCGTGCATTTTATGCCTCGATCAAGGCCGGCAAGTCCCCAAAGGATAAGGTCTATAAGCAGCTGATTGATGATATGATTGCTGCGTTTGAGCGTCTGGAAGATGTGATTGAAGCAGAGCCTTATGCGGTTGGGCCATATGTCACCTTGGCCGAATGCGCCTACGCCACCACATTTTCGCAGGCACAACAGCTTGCCGCCTTGTTTGGTGGTGAACTTCAGCTCAAACCAAAGTGTCAGCGCTGGTGGCAGGCGATGCAGTCCCTGTCTCACGCGGCAACGTCGATCGATATGAACCGCAAGGCCATGCAAGACTGGGTGGGTAAATTCATCCAGTTGGATGCATAAGCCCCTTTGGTAAGCACAAAAAAGGCGCTGCATCTTGCAGCGCCTTTTTGCTATTCATGAGCGGTTTTTACTGCGCCAGACCCCATTTACGGGCTGTCGCATCAAGGAAACCATCCATCTTTTTGATTTTGATCCAGTTGTTGACGTAGTTGATCCAAACCTGATCATCCTGCGGCATTAGCATTGCGATCGGCGTTGGCTCTCTGCTCTCGGTAACCGGAACATTCACAATCTGGTTAAACTTCTCTTTCAGCGTTGCGCCCTCAATGTTGGACGTAATGAAGACATCAGCACGACCTGAAAGCACATCCTGATATCCTCGCGCTGGGGCCTCAACAACCCTGATGGTCGCGTTTGGGAACCATTCTTTACTCAGCGCCTCAAAGGTAGTGCCAAGCGTGGTTGCCACAGTCACATCTTGCTGGTTGATGCTTTCCCAACTGTCGAACTTCCCAACTTTGTCACTTGTGGTGAACGGTAGGATCTCCGCAGAAATGTAGGTATCGGAATAACCTGCCACTTTCATGCGGCTTGGGGAGATGGAGCAGAGCCAGTCAAGTGGTATTTGTCTGCAACAATGCCATTCACCAGTGTCTTCCAGTCGGTTGGAACAAAGGTGAGCTCCACACCAAGATCAGTTGCAAGTTCGTTCATGATGTCGATGTCATAACCCTTATATCCATTGCTGGCAGGGTCGCGAACAGACATCGGGTTCCAGTCGCCGGTTGTACCGACTTTCAGCTCGCCGGAATCCAGAATTTCGTTGAGCGCAGACTGCGCAAATGCAGAGCCGGAGAACAACGTGCTCACGGCAAAAATTATAGTAAGAAATGAGCGTAGCATTTTCGTGAATGCTCCTTGAAACGTAGTTTGATTGTGGCCAGTGCAAACCTAGTCATTTTAGCGGCAACTACAATATCGTTTTTTTTAAGAAAACAGATTTCAACTAAATGTGTGCGGTAAGTTTCTATAAGATTTGTATAAGCGCGCGCGACCCACTAGGTTCTGTGCCCAATAATCTATCTAGTTTATGGTAGATACATAAGCTGTTTGCGCGCTTCGCTCCAGTTGGAAACCTGATGATAATTGGAAGGTAGATACCTTGAAATTCCGAAATGCTGCAGTGCTCGCCGCATTGGCGTTGGTTTTAGCAGGTTGCTCAGGAGGTCAGTGGGGCTGGTATGTTGTCTCTCCGGCCACTGAAAACGGAAGAGTGAACCTCGGCTTCATGATCGCAGGCCTGCAAGAAACGCTCAGTGTTTCGCTCACGGCAATTGTGATTTCCATGGTGGTCGGTCTGTTCGTTGCTCTGCCGGGTCTCTCCGAGAATAAGTATGGCCGCGCATTCAATAGAACCTACGTTGAAGTGGTGCGCTCTGTGCCCAGTCTGGTGTTGATCTTCTGGGTCTACTACGGTCTTCCGGTTGTTGCGAGTATCTCAATTGATGTGTTTTGGGCCGGTGTTCTAGCTCTCGCCTTGTCGGATAGCGCCTTTCAGGCCGAGATTTTCAGGGCAGGTATTCAGTCGGTAGATAAAGGGCAGACCGAAGCTGGCCGTTCGCTTGGGCTGAGTTACTTCCAGCGCTTGCGCTTTATCATCCTCCGCAAGCCGTCCGACGCATGCTGCCGCCACTGGGCAACCAGCTGGTTTATATGCTGAAAATGTCAAGTTTGGTTTCTGTGATTGGCTTACAGGATCTGACCAGACGCGCAAACGAGTTGGTCGTGACGGAATATCGGCCACTCGAGATCTACAGCGTTCTTGTGCTGGAGTATCTGGTGCTGATCCTGATTGTGTCTCAAGGAGTTCGTTGGTTGGAACGTCGCTTTAAGGCAGAACGCATCTAGCCCGAAAAGCAGGTATTCTAGCTTTGCTCTGGTGCCCAGTTCGCAAGCAGTGCCTTCAATTCAGGTTCATCGACAGCATGAACGGCATCGCTCACGGAAAACCACTTCCGTGTGCGTTCCGCTTTCTCGGGCCAGTCATCAAGCATCTCGGTCACCTCCAACGGAAAAACTTTGACCTGGCATAAGATTGGATCTTTGGTGAGCCTAAGCTTGGGGTAATGGTAGCTACCGGCAGATTGCTCCGAGAGCTCACCTTGAATCCCGGCTTCTTCATAGGCTTCCTGTTCCGCAGCTTGCGCGCCGCTGAGATCCTTCATGGGCCAGCCTTTTGGCAGAACCCAGCGTTTGGTTTCACGGGAGGTTATAAGAAGAATTTGCAGCTTGCCTTTTTTTCTTCTTTTTGAAAGGCAGCGCGGCAAACTGGCGTTTTGGTTCTGACCAGGTTTGCGCCTCTGTCTTTCTTGCAGCGCTCTTCATGGGTATCTTCCTTACATTGAGAAGGCCGTGCTACAGTCTTGTTTGAAGCTGTCATTGGCCATTTTCAGATTTTCCCTTTGCTTAGTGGAGGTTGGATCTGCCCCTCTGATCAAGTGTACGACATATTCTTGTCAGTGCTATTGCAAAATATCGCTATATTCAAACAGCCCTTTGAGCCAAATCCCTCGCGAATTTTCCAGATAATACTTTTTGCCTAGACTTCAGAGCAAGACTGTTGCTAAAGATACTTTAAACTTGAAATATTAAAAACTGAGTTCGCTCCGGGTTCTCATTCGAAAGTAATCCAAACGTGAAAAGAATATAATAGGGATCTGATAGTGGCACTGGATACAGTCAGCGTTGAGCAACGGGATGAAGCTGATCAGCTCGCACATCTGCGGCAGCTCTTCTCAATTCCCGACGAGATTATCTATCTGGACGGAAATTCACTTGGCGCACTACCCAAAAACGTGTCTGCGGTTCTGACAAATGCTGTTGAAGAGCAATGGGGCAAGAGCCTCATCAAGGGGTGGAACTGCCACAACTGGATTGATCTGCCAAGCACTGTTGGAAACCGGATTGCAAAGCTGGTTGGAGCAGATGAAGGCACGTTGATTTGCGCAGACAGCACATCTCTGAACGTATTCAAGGTACTCGCCACCGCCATCAAGCTTCGGCCGGGGCGGCGGGTTATTCTCTCCGACACCGGAAACTTCCCAACGGATCTTTACATGGCTCAGGGCCTAAAGGAGTTGACAGGCGGCGATATTGAACTGCGTCTGGTTGCCCCTGAAGAGGTGGAAACCGCATTGGATGAAACCGTTGCGGTGATGATGCTCACGGAGGTGGACTACCGGACAGGCCGCAAGCACGATATGAAGGCGCTGACAGAGAAAGCACATTCTGTTGGGGCGCTGGCAGTATGGGATCTGTGCCACTCTACTGGTGCATTCCCTGTCCACTTAAAGGATGCCAAAGCGGACTTCGCAGTTGGCTGCTCTTATAAATATCTTAATGGCGGCCCCGGCGCGCCAGCATTTGTTTACGTAGCACCGCAACATCAAGGCACTTCGGGCAACCCGCTGACCGGTTGGATGGGGCATGATGCGCCGTTTGCCTTCGATCTGGGATATACGCCCTCTGCAAAAACCGATCAGATGCGTGTCGGAACGCCCCAAGTGCTCGCCATGACAGCGTTGGATGCATCTTTGGATGTGTTTGACCAAACAAATCTTGAGGCACTGCAGGCCAAATCCATCGGACTAAGCGAACTTTTCATTTCTGAGGTAAAGCGCCGTTGTCCGAATCTGGAACTTGTCTCACCAACCGATCCGATGAAACGTGGCTCTCAGGTTTCATTCCGGCACGAGCAGGGCTACGCGGTCATGCAAGCGCTCATTGATCGCGGCGTGATCGGAGACTTCCGTGCACCAGATATCATCCGCTTCGGGTTCGCGCCGCTTTACCTCTCCTTTGCACAGGTGCTTAGGGCCGCTGAAATTCTTGAAGAAGTTATTGCAGGTGATCTCTGGGACAAGCCGGAATACCGTCAAAAAAAAGCAAGGTGACATAGATATGGCTGACAGCACGAATACCGAACTGGAGCACCACGGGGCTGAACTCTCTTTCAAAGAAAATATGTCCTATAGTGATTATCTCCGTCTGACAGACATCCTCGGGGCGCAAGCGCCGTTGACCGATGCTCATGATGAGCTTCTGTTCATCATCCAGCACCAGACGGCAGAACTTTGGATGAAGCTGGCAATCAGAGAAATGTCAGAGGCGTGCACCTCTCTGGCGCAAGATGAGTTTGCGCAGGTGTCCAAGCTTATGGCTCGCGTCAATAAGATCTTTGCTCAGCTCAATAGCGCCTGGGATATCCTGCGCACTATGACGCCAAGTGATTACACGACTTTCCGTGACAGCCTCGGCAAGTCGTCGGGCTTCCAGAGCTACCAGTACCGCGCCATTGAGTTTGTGGTCGGCAACAAGAACCCGGCCTTGATGAAGCCGCATGAGCACATGCCAGAGATTTCCAAATGGCTGCACCAGATCTACGAGGCACCCAGCATCTATGATCAGATGGTGCGCTCCTTGTCCCGCGCTGGCTTCGAAATCTCCGCAGATGTGCTCAATCGAGATGTTACAAAACCTTACACAACCGATGCGTCCGTTCAGAAGGCTTGGGAAATAATATATCGCAATCCGCGCGATAATTGGCATTTCTACGACCTCGCTGAGAAACTAATCGACTTTGAGGACTTTTTTTCGCCGCTGGCGATTCAATCATCTCACAACCGTAGAGCGTATTATTGGAAACAAAATGGGGACCGGAGGTACCTCTGGAGCGCCGTATCTGAAAAAAAATGTTGGATACTGTGCTGTTTCCAGAACTTTGGCAGGTGCGTAGCGATTTGTAAGATTGCTCCAAAAATGATCTGATTTGCGAAATTAATTTATTCCAAAATTTGGCAAAACTTTGCATCTAAGTGGAAATATCTATATATATCAGGCAATATATGCGCAGTCGAAGTTATTTTCTTGCAACTTATGGGAAGGTTGCTTGGGAAGGCAATCTGGAAAATTTCACTCAGTTTATCCGGATGGAACCACAATAATGGAGTGTTTGGGCTACAAAAACCGCGGAATTCTGCCTTGAAATAATATGCTGCTGGAGGCATTAGGTAGAAGCTTGACAACAATAAAACGCCAGTTCTTTGTAGTCTGGGGGGATAATAATGCTGGAAATCGAACAGCTGTCGAAGCAATTCGGCGGGTTTAGAGCCGTCAGTAATTGCTCGTTTTCGGTTCAAAAGGGCACAATCACAGGTTTAGTTGGTCCAAATGGAGCTGGCAAAACCACAACGTTCAATCTTATTGCAGGTGCCTTGCAGCCAACTGCTGGAAAAATTCGTTTTTTTGGGAGAAGACGTAACCGGTCTCAGCTCTGACCAGTTGTTTCATAAAGGCTTGGTGCGCACTTTCCAGATTCCGCATGAATTTCATCATCTGTCAGCTCTTGAAAACCTGATGCTGGTTCCGCCAGCGCAAAAGGGCGAAAGTTTATTCCAGAACTGGCTCAGCTATGGCAGCGTGAAAAAGCAAGAAGAGGAAGTGCGCCAGAAAGCTTTGGAGACACTGAAGTTTCTGGAACTGACCCACCTTACAAATGAGCGCGCAGGTAATCTGTCAGGCGGACAGAAAAAGCTCCTGGAGCTTGGCCGTACCATGATGACCGACGCGAAGCTCGTGCTGCTGGATGAGCCCGCCGCCGGCGTCAACAGAACATTGCTGCGCCGTTTGGAAGACAAGATAGAGATCCTCAATCAGGAACGCGGATACACCTTCATCTTGATCGAGCACGACATGGAGATGATCGAGAAGCTGTGTGATCCGGTCATCTGCATGGCAGAAGGCTCGGTTCTGATTGAAGGTGATTTCCAGACTGTCCGTTCCGATGCACGCGTGCTTGAAGCCTATCTGGGTGAAACTGTGGGGGAGGCAGCACTTTGATGACGTCTCAAGCTATTGCAGAGCAACCAATGTCCAAGAAAACCGAGCCGCAAAAGTACTCCGGTAAACCAATCCTCACCATGACAGGCGTTCGTGGTGGCTATGGCGATGCAGACATCCTGCAAGGCGTCGATATACAGGTGACCGAGCAGGAAATCGTGGTGATTGTCGGTCCGAATGGAGCAGGCAAATCAACAGCCATGAAAGCGATCTTTGGTCTGCTGAAAGTGCGCGGCGGTTCAATTGTTGTCAACGAAACCGATATCGCTGGCTGGAAGCCGAACCGCATCGTGCAGCACGGCGTTTGCTACGTGCCGCAGGTCAACAACATCTTTCGTGAGATGACCATTCACGAGAACCTCGAAATGGGTGCCTTCCTCAGGAAAGGTGACATTTCTGAAAGCCTGGAAAGGGTCTACACCCTGTTCCCTGATCTCAAAGAGCGCCGCAATGCGCTGGCAGGCAACCTGTCCGGCGGTCAGCGCCAGATGGTTGCCATGGGCCGCGCGCTGATGCTCAACCCCTCTTTGCTTCTGCTGGATGAGCCGACCGCTGGTCTTTCTCCAAAATACATGGAGCAGATTTTTGAGATCACCCGCAACCTGCGTGATGCAGGTCTTTCGATCTTGCTCGTAGAGCAGCATGCCAAGCAAGCGCTGGCATTTGCTGACAAAGGCTATGTGCTTGCCGCTGGTAGCAACCGGCACGAAGGCACGGGTCAGGAGCTGCTGGCAGATCGTGAAGTCGCTGAAATGTTCCTCGGTGGGTAATAAGGGAAAATCCAATGCCATTCATGGAATTCGTCAATTTTTACCTCATGCCGGGGATTGTGCTGGGCTCAATCTACGCTCTGGGCGCAGTCGGTATTACGCTGGTTTTCGGCATTTTGAGATTTGCGCATCTGGCGCACGGTGACCTCGCAACCCTTGGCGCATTTGCTGCACTGGGCGTGGTGACCATATTTGGAGTAAGCCCCTGGGTCGCGCTCCCTGCTGCAATGGTTTTCTGCGCCTTCATGGCAATCGGCATCGACAAACTGTTTTACGATTACCTTTCAGAGCGCCCGAAGATTATCGTGGTGATGTCTTCACTGGGTATTGCTCTGATGTTGCGCGCAATTGTTCAGGTGGTCTGGGGCGTTGATACAGAAACCTATACCCGCGGTATCGTCCGGCCAGACGATTACTGGGGTATCCGTATCCGTGACCGCGAGATCTACACCATCATCGCCATGTTTGTGATTGTTGGTGTGCTCTGGGCCTTCCTACAGAAAACCAAGTGGGGCAAGGCTATGCGTGCCATGTCCGACAACCCGGATCTTGCATTGCTATCCGGCGTCGACAACCGCAAAATTACGATGCTGACCTGGGGTATTGTCGGCATGCTGTGTGCAGCCTCCGGCTTCTTCCTCGGCATCAACACAGAGCTAAAACCGCTCATGGGCTGGACAATGCTTCTGCCAATGTTTGCAGCGGCAATTCTTGGTGGTGTCGGTCGTGTGGAAGGTGCCGTGATCGGCGGTCTGATCGTCGGTATTGCTGAGGAAACGTCTGTTCTGTTTATCCCGGGAGAATACAAGGCCGCGATGGCCTTTGTGATCCTCCTGCTCATCCTTCTTGTGCGGCCAACCGGCTTGCTCAAGGGTAAAGTTCTGTAGGAGGGGAAATCATGGAACTCATCGGTCTGCTTAACTACGCGGTGTTCATGGCGATCTTTATCGGCATTTACTCCCTTCTTGCTCTCGGACTTAACATTCAGTGGGGCTTTTCCGGTCTCTTTAACGCAGGTATCGCGGGTTTCTTCGCCGTTGGCGCTTACACATCGGCCCTGTTGACAGCTCCAGAGTCGAGCGTCCATCTGGGCGGCTTCCAGCTGCCAGTGGTTGCTGGCTGGATTGGCGCAATGGTCGCAGCTGGCGCAATTGCATGGCCAATCGGCAAGGTGTGCCTGCGCTTCCGCTCTGACTATCTGGCAATCGCCACGATCGGCGTTGCAGAGATCATCCGTCTGGTCGTGAAATCCGAAGGTTGGATGACTGGCGGCGCCCGCGGCGTGAACAAAATCCCGCGCCCCTTCGGTGACCTGTCCTACCTGTACTCCCAGCTCGCCTATTTGGCGCTGGTTCTGGGTATCGTGTTCATCGTTTATCTGGCCATCGAACGTCAAATCTCTGCACCATGGGGCCGCATGATGCGCGGGATCCGGGACAACGAAGACGCAGCAACGGCCATGGGTAAGGACATCAAAGCTCGCCGTCTCGAGGCATTCATCTTCGGTGCCGCTGTCATGGGTCTGGGGGGAGCGCTGTTTGCGCACTTCAACCGCTCCATTACTCCAGAAGCGATTGATCCGATGATCGCAACGTTCCTGATCTGGATCATGTTGATCCTCGGTGGGTCAGGAAACAACCGTGGTGCGCTTCTCGGTGTTGCTGTTGTTTGGATCATTTGGTCGGCATCTGAATTTGTAACTGATCAACTACCAACCGAATACGCCATTAAAGCCAAATACATGCGCGTATTCATAATTGGCTTGCTTCTGCAGCTGGTCCTCCGGTTCAGACCGGAAGGGATCTTGCCGGAACCTCAGGGAACCGCAGACAGACCAGAAGTTAAATCCTTTCAAAACCAAGAAAGTGCAGCGAAGTAACGCCAGCACTCATGGAAATTAATTTTAACGCCCTGATCAATCTGCATACCGTTTAAAACAGGGCTATTTGGAGGTGAAATGATGCTTAAGAAAATCGCATTGGCAGCAGGCTTGTTCAGCGCTACTGCACTTGCATCCAACGCTGTTCAGGCAGAGGTGAAAGTCGGTCTTCTGGGAGGGATTTCCGGCCCAATCGCAGCTATGGCTCCACCAATGCTTGATTCCGCAAAGCTGGCGATCCAGCAGGTGAACGAGCAGGGCGGTATTCTGGGTGGCCAGACGCTTGAGGCTGTTGTTGGTGACAGTGCTTGTAACCCGCAGAACGGCGTAGACTCAGCAACCAAGCTGGTCAACATTGAGCAGGTTGCTGGTCTTATCGGCCCTCACTGCTCCGGGTCCGTTCTGGCTGTTGCAAACTCCGTAACCGTCCCTGCTGGCATCACTTTGATCACGCCATCTGGTACTTCTCCTGAAATTACAGGACTGGAAGACAAAGGTCAGGTGTTCCGTACAGTGCCTTCCGATGATTTCCAGGGCCGCTCTCTTGCTCGTACCCTGCTAAATTTGGGCACCAACAAAGTTGCTGTTGCATACCTGAACAACGACTACGGCAGTGGTCTGGCAAACGCGTTCAAGGTTGAGTTTGAAGCAAACGGCGGCGAAATCGCTGGTTATTCAGCACACGAAGAAGGTAAGGCATCTTACCGTTCAAACCTTGCTGAACTGTCCCGTGGCGGTGCTGATACACTCGTGGTCTTCGATTATGGCGATGGCACCGGTCTGACCATCTTGCGTCAGGCGCTGGAAAACGGCTTCTTCACCAACTTCGTTGGCGGCGACGGCATGAAATCCGACGCAATCATCCGTGAACTAGGTGCTGAGAACCTCACAACCTTTATCGCATCTTCTCCAGTTGGTGAGAAGTCCAACAGCCTTGAGATCTTCAATGAAGCTTACAAAGCAGTTGGCGGCAACCCGGATGCAATCTTCGTATCCAACTCCTACGACGCTGCATTCCTGATGGCACTCGCCTTGGAAAAAGCTGGCGGCGACGCTGGTAAGGTCTCTGCAGCAATGTCTTCTGTGTCTGATGGACAGGGTGAAGCTGTTCTTCCAGGTGAATGGAAAAAGGCAGTTGAGCTGATCGCAGCTGGCAAAGACATCGACTACAAAGGCGCTTCTGGCGACCTGAACTTCGATGAGGCTGGCGACGTACCTGGTTCCTACGGCCTGTTCAAGGTCGAGGGTGATGCGTTTGCTCTGCAGCAGGCACTGAACTAAGCTTTAGCCTGATCAATACGAGAAAAGCCGGCCTGAGATGAGGCCGGCTTTTTTTATTGCGGTTTTGTTGGAGTGCAAACCAGATCTGTCACTTGGTAAGAATGAGCTTTCCGAGTTTTGTGATCGACAAACGGTAGTGATCCTCACGATGGGCGATCGTGATCTCTCGCTCATCTCCAAACAGTGCCTTGCTATCTACAGTGCGCCTATCTGGCTGACTTCCTGAGATTTCCTGAGTTTTTTCCATATCAGTCATTCGCCTCAGCCTTTCCCCAAATTCGGTAGAGTGGACGGTCGCGATATCCTCAAGAGTTAGGGAGACCCTATCGCGTTTATTTCTTGACTTTGATACTCATGTTTTACTACAAGTGCAATGCCTGCTCTTTAAATCCTGAAGATCGCGTCCTTCAGGATCCCGTTGCGGGGCAGGTGTCATATCAGTGTGCAAGCCAACTGTTTGTCTCTCCCCCACAGTCAGCCAGCCCACGATATCTTTGATTTATGCGGCTGATTTGCATTTGCAATAAGACTTGAATGTTTGGATCGGGGGCCTATGAATACACTGCCGAAGCTGTTGTCTCACGTACTCGCGCCCTTGTGGATAACACAGCCAACCACAGCACAAGCGGCGGATACCAAAAAATATCCAGCCATCTCCCAGGAGTTGAACAAAGCCGAGACCATCCAGAATGGGTGTCGCGTCAGTCTGCTGGTTCACAATCACCTTCAAGAAGATATCACGCAACTGGCTTTAGATCTGGTTCTCATTGATAATACAGATGAAATCACTGATCTTCTAAGTATGAAAACCGGACGTCTTCCTTCTGGAAAAGAGCTTTGTCGTGCATCAGGATGGTGCTGTGACTGGAATTAAACTGTCCCGTTCCAGTGGAAATGCCCGGTTCGATCAGGCTGCTTTAAAGGCGGTTAAGGCTGCAGCGCTATTCCCGTCTTTCCCATTATCCATCAGAAGCGGCACAGCTCGTAAAACCGCACCGATCACCTTCAGGCCATACTAACAAAAAAGGCAGCGAGTTATCGCTGCCTGATCATTTCGTCGTCGTTGGCGCGCTTATTCAGCTGCAGCCATACTCTTTGGCAGAAGCGGGTCTTCAATCTGTAACAGATGCCGAATGCTTGCGCGGTTGTCTGCAAGATCCGCAATCGTGCATTTGTCGAGTACGCCAAGGAACGCTTGCAGCGCTTCATGCAGAACAGCGTTAAAGCCGCAGTGATTGACCAGTGGGCAGTCCTGACGGCTGCTGTCAAAGCACTCCGCAAGTATGAAGGACTCTTCCGTCGCACGCACCACCTGACCCACAGTGATCTGATCAGCAGGACGTGGCAACATGATACCACCGTTACGCCCTCGGATGGTTTTCATCAGATCAGCGTCAACGAGTACCTTCATGATTTTGAAAAGGTGGGTTTCTGACATGGAGAACGAAGCTGCGATCTCTGCAACTTTGCTTGGCTTGCCAGGATTTGCCGCACAATACATCAGGCACGTACAGCATAGTTGGTTTGTTGAGTGAGTCTCATAGGATTAGCTATGCGTCTTCCGGCGTCTGTCGTCAATAAAAATATGCACCTTTAACTCAACAATAATCCATCCGCAGTTTAGAGTCATTAAAAACTTCACAGGACGAGGCACAAACTAATGCCTTCTTCAGCCAATGCACACGCAAAACTATCTAAATTTTGCCAGCCCTTCACACATAAGAAGCCCATGGCGCGATAAGCGCTCATGGGCGATGCAATGGGGTGACAGAAGTCGCAGTCTAGCTGAAGTGCAGCGACACTGATGGTCGCTATTTCAGGATAATCTAGCCCAGCTTTGCACGGTCGTGGGGCAGGGCGTAATCAATATTTGGTCCGACCGGGACGATCCCTGTCGGGTTTATCGTGCCATGACTGGAGTAGTAGTGACCCTTAATGTGATCCATATTAACGGTCCCTGCGATACCAGGCGTCTGGTACAAATCACGCAAATAGCCGGACAAATTCGGATAGTCCTTGATTTGCCGTATGTTGCATTTGAAGTGCCCCACATAAACAGGGTCGAAGCGCGCCAGTGTCGTAAATAAACGCCAGTCAGCCTCAGTGACCGTACTTCCGGTCAAATAGCGCTGGGTAGACAGCCGGTTGTCAAGCCAATCCAGCGTATCAAATAACGGGTACACCGCCTCTTCATAAGCCGCCTGTGTGGTGGCAAAACCCGCTTTGTAAACACCGTTGTTGACCGTGGAGTAGATCCGCTCGTTTAGGGCATCAATCTCACCGCGCAGGCTTCGGGATAATAGTCTCCCGGCTTTGCGCCAATGCCATCAAACGATGAGTTGAACATGCGAATGATCTCGGCGGATTCGTTCGAGACGATGGAGTTGGTTTTTTTTGTCCCAAAGGAGCGGAACAGTAACCCGGCCTGAGTAATCCGGCTGTGCTGCTGTGTAGACCTGATAGAGAAATTTTGCGTGGTTGACGGTATCAGGCACAACACCAGCGCCTTCCTCAAAGGTCCAGCCGTTCTCTGCCATATGCCAGTGAACCACTGAAACCGAGATACTGCTCTCCAGACCCTTGAGAATTCGGAAGATCAAGGTCCTGTGCGCCCATGGGCAGGCGAGGGAGACATAAAGATGATAGCGACCCGCTTCGGCCTTGAAGCCGTTCTGGCCATCTGGCCCAGGGCCTCCATCTGGAGTGATCCAGTTCCGGAACTGGGCGTCTTTGCGCTTAAAACGCCCGCCCGTTGATGAGGTCTCATACCACTGGTCGACCCAGCGACCATCCTGAAGCAAACCCATGATCTAAACCTCTTTAGCTGATACGATCTGCGTGGCACCAAAGCAAGGGCATTAGATGGTGCCGAAAGTGCTCTTTGCTCGCCTGTGTTGCTGGTAAGCGAAAACACCAAACCAGAAATCTATTGTTTGTGCCAATCACGCTTCTGTGCACACTATACGCCTTCGCGGCAGGCCGCTCCAGTCCAAGCTTAGCCCAGATACTGCCGTAGTGTTGGAGGAGGATTATCAAGGAGCTTATCAGTCTCCTCTGGTGGGTGTGCACTTCCATCCGCTACAAGGATTGCCTCACTGGTGATACGGCGTGCATCCAGCGGGTCATGACTAACCATTAACAGCGTGGTACCAGTTTCTACTGCCAGTTCAGCCACCAGATCAAGCATCTCGGCTTTAAGCG